>NZ_CP007595.1:3600000-4200000 GCF_000785535.1 Arthrobacter sp. PAMC 25486
ACGGCCGGAACATGCCGGGAATTTTCTTAGTTTTCAGCTCCACGGTTGGCCGCATGCAGGGCGGCAATTCGACCGAAGGTCAAGGCGTGCGCCACGGAGTTGCCGCCTCCAACGTAGCGTTCTCCCAAGACACCTCCAGCTGCTTCACCTGCTGCATACAGCCCTTCAACGGGTTCCCCATAGACGTTTTGGACGCGGGCATGGGCGTCAATCTGCAATCCGGTGTGGGTGCATACAAGTTCCCCGGGAACCATCTTCACGGCGTAAAATGGACCAGTTTCTATGGAGGCCAGGTGCGTGTCAGCGCCCTTGGCCGCTAGTGTTCCGTGCCGCAGGAAGTCCGCATCGAATCCGTCGGCCATCAAGTTGTTGAAGCGGGCCGTGCTGGCCTCAGTAGCCCGTGCGTTGATACCAATCGCCGCTGCCAGGTTCGCCAAGGTGTCTGCCCTGTGTACCAAGCCCGTCTCAATCTGGGCAAGGATATTTTCCGCATTCCAGTCCGCATAGCCGGAGGGAAGTCCCAGACGCGCTGTCTCGTCAAAGATCGCCCACGCAAATCCATCGTTGTCCTTAAGGATGCCGGGACTGACGGCGTACGGTGCGTCTTCATCCATGAACCGGCGGCCGTCGGCGTTGAGGTATATGCGGGAGGCAGGCGGAAATCCGCTTTGCCAATGGTGGTAGCGCTGGAAGGAGGCTGTCACCAGCAACAGACCCCAGCCGTGGCCGAAGAGGGCCAAATTGTTCTGCTCGGCGAATCCAATGTGATCACCCCGGCTCCCGGGGGCTGCAACGGAGAATCCGTGGGACCCGGCCGTGAGCGCCTCGGGATATAACCTGGCGACCAGTTCGGGGTTTTGCCCGAATCCACCGCTTGCCACTAGGACGTTTGGGGCGGTCACTTCGATGTCGTCTGCGATGACTCCCCTGACCTTCCCGTCCTCGATGAGGATTTCGCTGACCCGGGTGTTCACCACCAAGTCTGCCTCAAGGCTGCGACGTGTCCGGTCGAGCGTCTGAATCAGGCCATAGCCCTGGTCTTTGGGGACATGCCCACGCCATACATCTTCGACACCGGCACGGGTCAGGCCCGGTTCATGGGCGCTCGAGGACTGTTGCGCGGGAAGTTCCAACCCGATTTCCTTCAGCCATTCAACAACGGATGCCGCTTCCGTACAGTAGGCCATGGTTGGGCCAGGAAGGACGCGCCACTGATTGAGGTCCATGTAGTGCTGGTAAAACCGTTCGGGGGTGTCTTCCACGCCCAACTCACGCTGGACGCTGGTTCCAGCTGCCGTCAACATGCCGGCCGACAACTGGGTGGAGCCTCCGATTTCCATTTCGGCTTCGAAAACGATAACCGATAGTCCCTCCTGTGCAGCAGTTACGGCTGCGGCAAGGCCTGCGCCACCGGCGCCGATAACGATGAGGTCGTAGTCCATTGAACTTTCCTGTCTATCCTTGACGCCTGCAGTTGCGGCAATCAGATGTGCTGTGAGCCGCCGTCGACCGCCACAGTGGTTCCGGTGACGTAGCGGGCGCTGTCCGAGAGCAGAAACAGGAGGGTGCCGAAGACCTCTTCCGGAGCGCCGATGCGGCGCAGGGGAATGCTGCCCAGGGCCTTGTCCAGAGCGCCGGGCTGTTCGTGCACCCAGCGGGTCATTTCCGTGTCAATGAAGCCGGGCGCCACTGCATTGACGCGGATATTGTGTGGGCCCAGTTCGACGGCGAGGCAGTTTGTCAGGTGCTTGACGGCTGCCTTGCTTGAGTTGTATGCCCCACGGGTCACACGCACCCGGACCGCAGCGACAGAAGCCATGTTGATGATGGCGCCGCCACCATTTTCCTTCATGTGGCGAGCGGCCGTTTGTGCACCAAACAGCACGCCGTTGAGATTGACCTGGTAGGTAGAGTTGATCTGCTCGGGAGTGATGTCCAGGATGTCTGCCTGGGGGAAAATGCCGGCGTTGTTTATCCAGAAATCAACCCGGCCAAACTGGTCGAGGGCGTGCTTCAACACAGCATCGTGGTCATCCGGGTTTGTCACATCAACAGCGGTGCCCACCACTTTGCCCGCGGATTCGTTGTCGCCGAGCTCCGTGTTGATGTCGGCAGCGGTTCGCAGGACATCAGCTTCGTTGATGTCGGCCGCAACGATGTTGACGCCCTGACGGGCCAGACCACGGGCAAACACTGCGCCCATGCCACGAGCTGCGCCGGTAATAACAGCCACTTTGCCGGCCATCTCGGGATGTATGGCGAGCATTGGTGTGGTGATGCTTCGTGTGGGATTCTCGATCACTGCAGTCATTTTTATTGTCCTTTGTTTTCCAAGATGACCTGCCGACGCGCAACTTTCCATGCACCGTCGATCTTGATGAGTTCATCTTCAATAGTTGTCAATCGGAGGATTTGTGCGACACCCTGCACGGGTGTTTGAACGATCATCAGATAGGCGGATGTTGTAGCCTGTCCCGGCGCCGCCATGCTGGTGATGTGGGCGTTCGTGATGACGTGGCGCGTTCGCGGGGATTTATTGGTGAAACTTTTAGCAAAGTAGATAAGTGATTCTCTGCCCGTGACCGGCTCGGGATAGCTGGGTGAATTGAAGCAGCCGTCCGGAATGAACGTTTCAGCCCACATCTGTGCATCGCCGGTGTCAATGGCGCGGGATTGTGCACCATACAGCTGCATCACTGCCAGCAAGGTCAGCTCAAAACCGTTCACGAATGCCTCCAAGAATCACGTTGTATTCAGCAAATTTCCACGATTGCGATAAACGCACTCCGTGTGCGAAAACAACTGTACCTTAGTGAGCGAGTTCACAAAACCTGGCGGCCTGCTGTCGAGTCGGCCCGTCGCTCGAAATTAGTGACTGGATGGAACTGCCTTGCTTTTCGTGACGTGGCGCACATAGACTATCGAACATCGCAACATGGTTGCGTTATCCGCACTCTTATTTTTCTGGCGGAACGGCCTTCGTTCGTATCGAAATATAGACAGGTCAGCTCGCGCTGGCCCCGGTATGACATCCAACTGGCGCCATTTCCCGAAAACACGCCCTAGCTGGGACGTGGTCTTATTTGGCCTCTGACACCCAAGGAATGAATATGGATTCAACAATGAAAGCGTTGCCCCCAGAGCAAGTAGAAAAACCGAAGCAAAAGACATCTACGGTCATCAAGGCTGCAGTTGTTGGCACGGTCGTTGAGTACTACGACTTCGGCATGTACGGCTACATGGCAACCATGATCGGCGCACAGTTCTTCGTCTCGCATGACCCGGCAGCGGCACTGCTGGGAACCTTCGCCGCCTTTGCCGTGGCGTTCTTCCTCCGTGTCCCGGGAGGCATCTTCTTCGGTCACATGGGCGACAAATATGGGCGCAAGAAGGCGCTCTCTTGGACCATCCTGCTCATGGTTGCGGCTACCGTACTTATGGGCCTGCTGCCAAGCTATGCCACCCTCGGTGTCTGGGCGACCATCTTGTTGGTCCTTTGCCGCTGCCTGCAGGGATTTGCAGCTGGTGGTGAATTGGCTGGCGCCAACGCGTTCGTGGCCGAATCTGCCCCCGCAAAGTGGCGGGCAACGCAGACCTCCATGGTCAACACTGGCACGTACCTGGGCTCCTTGATCGCCTCACTGGTTGCCCTGGGTATCAACAGCATGTTCAGCTCCGATCAGGTCATGGATTGGGCCTGGCGTGTACCTTTCATCCTGAGCCTGCCCATCGGCATCATCGGCGTCATCATCCGTAACAAGATGGAGGACACCCCGCAGTTTGAGAAGTTGGAAGAAAAGGGAGAGATCGCAAAGCTGCCCATCAAGGAACTCCTGAGCACCTCCAAGGTCAGCCTCATCAAGATCATCGGTCTGGGCGCACTCATCACTGGTGGCTACTACATTGCCTCGGTATATGCCGCCACATACCTTCAAACAGTTGGACACTTCACTCCCCAGGTGGCCTTCCTGTCCACGTCCCTTGCCCTGATTCTGGGAGTGATCACCCTTCCCATTGCCGGCTATTGCGCCGACAGATTTGGCCGCAAGCCCGTGATTCTCACCGGCTCCGCAGGTGCAGTTCTTCTCGGTGTCCCGATGTTCATGATGATGTCAGGCGGGGTTGTTTGGCAGGCCATCGTCGCCCAGTCAACACTTTTCATTTGTGTTTCCATCGTCAACGGGGCCTCCTATGTGGCCTACGCCGAGATGCTCAAGGCATCCGTTCGGTATAGCGGGCTCGCACTGGGCAACAATGTCACTAACATGTTCCTCGGAGGCACGGCACCGTTCATTGCCACACTGTTGATCAGCATGACAGGAAACACGATGGCCCCAGCGGGATACTTTGTCTTCTGTGCACTTCTCACCTTGATCACGGTCTTCTTCATCAAGGAGACCAAGGGCGTCGAATTGCAGGGTGGTTAGTCCATGGAAAGCTCCCCAAAACATAATGACTTTGCCGGAAAAAGCATCCTTATTACAGGTGCGGCAAGTGGCATGGGCCGAGCCGAGGCCCTGGCCGTAGCCAGGGAAGCTGGCAAGGTCTGGGTTGCCGACATCTCCGAAACGGGCTCCGATGTCGCGGAAGAAATCCGAGCAGCAGGTGGATCAGCGCAGTTCCACCGCCTCGATGTTACAGATTTCCAGGCCTGGCAGGAATTGGCGGACCATATCCAGGCGACCGACGGCAAGCTCGACGGCCTGATCAACAATGCCGGCGTCAGCCATCGCAGCTCCATCATGGAAACGTCGCCTGCCGACTGGCACCGTGTCATGGACATCAACCTCAATAGTGTCTTCTATGGGATGAAGGCCATGGCTCCCTTATTGGAGAGCGCGGGCGGTGGGGCCATCGTTAACATCTCATCCATCGCAGGCATGCTGGGCTACTTCGCAGCCGGCTATGGCAGCAGCAAGTGGGGCGTGCGTGGCCTGACAAAGGTTGGCGCCATGGAATTTGCGGACAAGAACATCACGGTGAACTCAGTGCATCCCGGTCTGGTGGACACGCCGTTGCTCAACTCGGGGTCAACAGAGTTTGTGGACCAAAGCCTCATCTCCGTGCCCGCGGGCAGGCTGGCGCAGGCCGGTGAGATTGCTGACGTCGTGCTCTTCCTGCTCTCAGAGAAG
Source organism: Arthrobacter sp. PAMC 25486 (assembly GCF_000785535.1). Classification (NCBI taxonomy): domain Bacteria; kingdom Bacillati; phylum Actinomycetota; class Actinomycetes; order Micrococcales; family Micrococcaceae; genus Arthrobacter; species Arthrobacter sp. PAMC 25486. The sequence continues at coordinate 3,605,133 of NZ_CP007595.1, forward strand.
GCCCGATACATCACGGGAACAGAAATAGTCGTTGACGGTGGTCTTACCTCCGGCGGTCTCTATCACCGCATCCTGCGGGACGTACACAAACAGCAGCAAGCAGCGTAGTCTCGAGAATTCTTTGGGGTGGGCATCGATGTTGATGCCCACCCCAATTTTCGATATGGGCAGGGCGCTTCCGGCCCGACAAAATTTTGAACCGGAGAAATGATCGTCGGTTGTAATGAAAGGAGCCCTCGTGGTGACCACAAGGAAGAGCTCGTCCAAGGAAACAACTTTGAAAAAAAAGATGGGACCATACGCCAGGAAGACGATACTTACCACGGCGGTTGTGGTGGCCATGGTTGCTGTGGTCCTAGCGGCGAAGTGGTTGCGCAGTTCAGGAGTCATTGATGGATTCCTGGCCGATTATCCGGGGCATGCCAGACTTCCCGAGACGTCGCCGACCGGCTTCCCGGCCTGGCTTGGCTGGCAGCACTTCCTGAATATGTTCTTTCTGGTGCTGATCATCCGCTCGGGTTGGCAGGTGCGGCGGACTACGCGACCGGATGCCTATTGGACCCGCCATAACAAGGGCTTTATCAGGACCAAGGGCAGTCCCGCCAAGATCAGTCTTGACCTCTGGCTCCATCTGTCCGTGGATATTCTGTGGCTGATCAACGGCCTGGTATTTGTTATTTTGCTGGGTGTCACTGGCCATTGGATGAGGATTGTCCCCACCAGCTGGGACGTCATTCCTAACGCGTTGTCAGCGGCGGTGCAGTATGCCTCGCTGGATTGGCCTACGGAAGACAGTTGGATTTCGTATAACGCGCTGCAGCTTCTGGCCTACTTCTTGGTGGTTTTCGTGGCGGCGCCCTTGGCCTTTGCCACGGGTGTCCGAATGTCCGGCATCTGGCCACAGCAGGCCGCCCGGTTGAACAGGGCCTATCCGATTGCCGTGGCCAGGTCTGTGCATTTCCCCGTCATGGTGTTCTTCGTGCTGTTTGTGGTGGTGCACGTGTTCCTGGTGCTGACCACGGGAGTCTTGCGGAATCTTAACCACATCTACGCTGGAACGGACGACGCCGGCTGGCTGGGATTTGGTCTCTTCGTGGGTTCCCTGGTGGTCATTTCAGCAACTGTTGTGCTGGCTCGGCCTGTCTTCCTGCGTCCCGTAGCCTCCCTGATGGGAAAGGTGTCCAAACGTTGAAGGTCAGGGCCGCGGCAACGATTTGCCGCGGCCACAACCATCAGCTTTTTGTATATTTCTGAACTAAATTTCCGACTTTTTTGCGTGAAGACTACTGCCGTGAGCGTGCTCCGACAATGTCTCTGTGTCCCATCATTTTCTCCAGGAGCATGATTAGCAGCTGCTGCTCGATGGGCGTTAAGGATGAGACCCAGAGGGTTTCACGCTGGTTCTGTTCCCGGAAGGCGGCCTGGACTTCGTCCAGGCCGCTCTTGGTTAGGGACAGCGTGATGGCCCGCCGGTCAGCGGTGCCGGGAACCTTGCGCAGCAGCCCTCTGCTGGTCAGGGTGTTGGCGAGATTTGATACTGCTGCCCGGCTCATGCCAGCAAGGCTTGCAGTCCGTCCGGATTCCATGGGCCCCGCCAACCATAAGACAAACATGAGTCTAAAGCTGGCCCAAGAATGCCCGTTGGGTCGATGTACGGAGGCCTCGAGGTCATAGACAATCTGGCTCGCAGCCCGGCTGAGGGTCAAGATGACCCTGTTGGCGCCGCTGTCGTTGTCGGGAATTTCCTCATCGAGCCTCCGGCCGGCCAATTCCACGAAGGAAAAGTAGTCCAGATCGACGCCTGGTGCCTCAATTGTGGGAGGCGAACTCGTAGTAGTGGCCTCCGTGGATGCTTTGCGTGGTGGCGTGGTTTCGTGGTCCTTGCTGGTCATTGCTCACGTCCGTGTTTGAGGTTTGTTATAGATCAAGTCGCAAAATTTAGTACATGTGTTTATGATGTTACCAAGAGTGTCGCGCATCACCATCAAGCTGGACGCGTGACAGCCCGCTCCAATGGAAGGAATGGATCATGGCCTACTATCGCAAACTGGGAAGCATTCCCAAGACTCGACATACCCTCATGAAGCAGGAAAATGGGGCAATTGCTTATGAGGAGCTTATGGGTGAAGAAGGATTCTCATCTGATTCATCATTGCTCTACCATCGCCATATCCCGTCATCCTTGGTTGGTGCCAGAATTTGGGATCTGCCAGACCAGTCGCTCACCCCGAACGCGCCCCTCATCCCGCGGCACCTGAAACTCCATGAGCTGTTCAGCGACGAAGAAGTCGTAACAGTGGATGCTGTTACCGGCCGCCGGTTGATTCTTGGCAATGGCGACGTCCGCCTCAGCTACGCCGTGGTCGGCGTCACCTCCCCTTTGTACCGCAATGGCGTGGGTGACGAATGCGTCTACGTTGAGGCTGGAGAGGCTGTTGTGGAGACCGTCTTCGGCGCACTGCCGGTTTCCAAGGGTGACTACGTCATTATTCCGAGGGCCACAACCCATCGTTGGGTCATCCCCGAGGGCGGCCAGGCGCGGCTCTACTTTATTGAGGCCAGCAGCCACATCGGCCCGGCCCGCCAGTACCTTTCCAAGCGCGGACAGCTAATGGAACATGCCCCCTACTGTGAGCGCGACCTGCGCGGCCCTGAGGGGACGCTTTTGGTGGATGAACAGGACGTGGACGTCTACATCAAGCACCGTGGCAATGGGCCCAATGGACTTGCCGGAACCATTCATACTGTTCCCGAGCACCCCTTTGACGTCATTGGTTGGGACGGCTGCCTGTACCCCTATGTTTTCAACATCAATGACTATATGCCGATCACCGGCAAGGTCCACCAGCCGCCACCGGTGCACCAGGTCTTTGAAGGCCACAACTTTGTGATCTGCAACTTTGTCCCTCGCAAGGTGGACTACCATCCACAGGCAGTGGCCGTGCCTTATTACCACTCCAATGTGGACTCGGACGAGATCATGTTCTACGTGGACGGTGACTACGAAGCGCGCAAGGGATCCGGGATCAACAAGGGATCTATTTCGATTCACCCGGGAGGCCATGCGCACGGACCCCAGCCCGGTGCCATCGAAGGAAGCCTTGGAGCTGAGTACTTTGACGAGTTGGCTGTCATGGTTGACACTTTCCGTCCCCTCGACCTGGGTGCTGCAGCACTGGCCACTGACGATGGCAAATATGCCTCATCGTGGACACGTGGGCGGTGGATCAATGAGTGATGTGCGTGTCGGTGCCCGATTTCCTGATGCTTTTCTAGGGTTCTTCGATGATGCCGCAGTCTTCCCCCCTGGGTTGGCGCCATTGGAGCAGGCGATCTCCGACCACATTCAGCGGCGGAAAACGCCGTTGGACACGGCTGTAGGGCCCTTGATTTTGCCGCTCCAGGCCATTGCGGAGGCGCAGGCCTTGGCTGCTGGCCAAGATCTTTCATCGGGCCCCGTCGTGGTCAGTATTGTGGTTCCTGCCGGCGAACTCACCGATGCCCTGTCGGCGTGGCAAACTGTTGGCCCGGAACTGCATATCGCTGCTCTGGAATTGAAGGTCAGTACCGCTGCTGCCGACTGGACTCGGCAGATCGAGGAGGCAAAGGCCGTTGAAGGCGTGGCCGTGTATGTGGAGCTGACGGCGGAACAAGTGGCCGACGGCGCCCTGGATGCATTGGCCGAGGCGGGGCTTCGGTTGAAGTTCCGCACCGGCGGGATACAGCAGCACTTGTTTCCGACTGTGTCCGAACTAGGGGCTGTCATCATGGCAGCAGTGACTCGCGGACTCCCGTTCAAGCTAACTGCCGGTCTGCACCAGGCTATCCGTTACAACGACCCAACCACGGGGTTTACGCACCACGGCTTCCTGAACATCGCAGCTGCTGCGGCTGCCGCCCGCAACGGAGCCCCGACGGGCCAAGTTGAGGCGGCACTAGGTGAAACCGATGCTGCACGGCTACTTGACTTGCTGGACAAAAATTCAGCCGGTTCCTTGGATCCGTCGTGGCGTGCATCTTTTGTCAGCTTTGGCACCTGCAGCGTGCTGGAACCGGCGGAAAGCCTTGAAGCCCTGGCCCTGCTAGACGCTGGCCTGCTGGTTTCCGACCAATCTACCAATCATATCTTTTTGAAAGCAGCCCACCATGACTAGTGTGAACGCGGGCAGCATTGCCGCAAAACTGGCCACAACAGGCTTCGGCCTGGAAAACTTGCCATACTCATCCTTCACGCCGCCGGCGGGCCAAGGGACCCGATTGGGCGTTCGGATCGGCGACCATGTCCTGGACGTTCGTGCCGCCGTCGAACGTTACAAAAATACGGCTGCCGACACGGTCTCCGCGGACCTGGCCAAAGCAGTTGAAGGGCCCAACCTGGATGCCTTGCTCGCTGCGGACCGCACCGTGTGGGACGCGTTGCGGGAACTACTCACCCGACTGCTCAATGATCCTGATGCTGCGGCAGATTTGGAGCCGGATGTCTATCCACTTGCCGGGGTGCAGCTGCATATGCCGTTCACCATTGCCGACTATGTGGACTTCTACGCGTCCGAACACCATGCAAGCAACGTTGGCCAGATCTTCCGCCCGGAACAAGCGCCGTTGACTCCAAACTGGAAGCATCTGCCGATCGGGTACCACGGCCGTGCCGGGACCATCGTGCCCAGTGGCACCGACGTTATCCGGCCCAAGGGGCTGCGGCCTGAGCCCGGTGCCCCGCCGAGTTTTGGCCCGTCGCGACGTCTGGACATCGAGGCAGAGCTTGGCTTTGTCTTGGGTTCCAGTGCACCCGCTGGAGAGGTGGCACTGGCTGATGCGCGCGAGCACATCTTCGGCGTGACACTTGTCAATGACTGGTCTGCCCGGGATATCCAGGCCTTTGAGTATGTTCCTCTGGGGCCCTTTCTTGGCAAGTCGTTTGCCACGTCCATTGGGCATTGGGTGGTGCCCATAGCTGCTCTTGACGCCGCCCGGGTGGGTCCGCCGGAGCGTTCACACCAGCTGACGTCGTACCTGGATGACGCCTCCACGGAACCATGGGGACTGAATATCAGCATGGAAGTGCAGCTGGATGGACAAACAATTTCCCATCCGCCCGTTGCGCTCATGTACTGGACCGGCGCGCAAATGTTGACACACATGACTGCTAATGGCGCAGCTCAGCGCCCCGGTGACTTCTTCGCCTCGGGCACTGTCTCTGGCCCGGAGGCCGACCAGAGAGGTTCCTTCCTTGAGCTGAGCTGGAGCGGCACCACACCGTTGCGCATGGACAATGGCAAGGAAGTCAGCTTTTTGGAAGATGGCCACGAGATTGTCATTTCGGCTACAGCGCCAGGGCCCAACGGCTCTGTCATTAGTCTGGGTGAAGTTGCCGGAAAGATCGTTCCCGCCACCTGACAGTCGCAGCTATACCTAACCAAGCATTAATCTGAAGCTACGTGAGACAAGGCAGAAAGACCTCCGGATTTCCGAGTTCTTTCTGCCTTGTACGCCAAGCATGGGCAATTGCTTGTAGGTGAACGATTCAGATGCTGAGTGGGAGAATGTAACCGACTCATTAGAAACTCATTAAATTGGATGGCAACTGCCGTCTCTTCAGTGCCATCCATTGTTGCGCGCCTCCCGCACGGCCAAAGACTAGGAGTGACTTTTTGGCAAGTGGATCGAGCCGCTCGAGGCGACAGCGGGGCATCGTAGCTATTGATAACTTATGAGGGGTTTTGAGCACCCAACATGTTCTGGCCTGCGGTGATAGTTTTCGTTGGTATTTACATGCTGTTGCTTTTTCGGCCCTTCAACGCGGGCTGTTTCGGTCCGAATGAGTGAGCTCGCCGGCTATTGGATTGCGCTTGGTCTTTAACTCATGTGGTCGATCCTGCGATGGACTGGCTCAGAGGTTCGGACCTCATTCAAGATGTTCTGTGTAGGAGTCGGCGGGTTTTTTAGTGGTGCGCATCCGTGATGACGCGGGCATCATGGGGGAACGGCTCCTGCGCCAGTCACCACGGTGAAGTCAATACTTAGTCAGGCGCGGTCGGGGTCGCGGTCTGAAGGAAGTGGCGGACGGCATCCCGGTTGCGGGTTAGAGCGTCGATGCGGGCTCCCATCTGCTCCACCTCGCGGGCAAGATTGTCCGCAAGCTCCTTGTCCACCTGAGGCCGCAACTCCGGCCCGGAACCGTCAAAGCAAGGCACCACCACACGGATGACGCGTGTGGACAGGCCTGCCGCAAGAAGATCGCGCACCTGCTCCACCTGAACGACTGCAGACTCAGGATAGGTACGGTACCCATTGCCCTCCCTCTCGGGGTGCAACAAATCCTGCTCCTCGTAGTACCGCAAGGCCCTCGGCGTCACACCGGTGCGGAACGCCAATTCACCAATTTTCATGCGCAGATCCACCATCCGCTAGAGACCAACATTGACGTCCTCGCTAAATTTTACCGAATGCCGGCTCCTTGCGACCAACAGGGTAGGGCTTTCACGGCTGTCAGGCAGGAAGTCTCGCTTTTGACATTAACGTCAACGTCAACGTTTATCCTTTGAAGACCAGGCCGGACATCCGCTGGGCCCGGACAACAACCCGCACACCAAACACGCGGGTGGACAAACAAGGAGACCTTCGATGAATGCACCAATCGGCCCTCAGGGAACGGCGCTGGTCGTCGGCGGGACAGGAATTTCCGGCAGTGCGCTCGCCAGTGAACTCGTCGCCCAAGGGTGGCGGACCATCAGTCTGTCCCGGCGTGAGGTTTCTCCCCAGGATGGTATCGAGTCGGTGCGGGCGGATTTGACCGAGCCGCAGTCTGTGCAGGCTGCACTGGCGGGTCTGAATCCTGCGCACGTGTACTTCACGGCCTGGAGCCGGATGCCCACCGAGGCCGAAAATATCTCGGTCAATGCCGGCATGGTCCGCAATGTCCTTGACGCCCTCGGTCCGTCCGGGACGCTGGAGCATGTGGCCCTAGTGACCGGACTCAAGCACTATCTTGGACCATTCGAGGCGTACGGCACGGGCGCGACAAGGGACACCCCGTTCCACGAGGATGAGCCCCGCCTGGACGCACCGAATTTCTACTATGCCCAGGAAGATGAGCTGTGGCGAGCCGCTGATCTCTACGATTTCAGTTGGAGCGTCCACCGTTCGCACACCATGATCGGACATGCCATCGGCAACGCCATGAATCTTGGCCAGACATTGGCCGCCCAGGCAGCACTGTCCCGCGCGGAGGGCACGCCTTTTATCTTCCCCGGCAACGAGGTGCAGTGGAATGGCGTCACGGATGTGACAGACAGTGGGCTGTTGGCCCGCCAGATGGTCTGGGCCGCAACCACCCCAGGCTTGCCGAGCCAGGCCTACAACACAGCGAACGGCGACGTCTTCCGCTGGCGCTGGATGTGGCCACGGATTGCGGAGCTACTCGGCGTGGAAGCCGTGGGCTTCAGCGAACGGCCACGCCCCTTGGAAGAGCAGATGGCCGGCAAAGCCGATGCATGGCGTCAGCTAGTGGAACGCGAGGGTCTGGCCGAGCCAGACCTCTCCCGAGTGGCATCCTGGTGGCACACAGACAGCGACCTTAACCGCCCCGTTGAATGCTTCACCGACATGAGCCGCAGCCGCAATGCCGGGTTCACCGGCCATGCCGACACGCTCGCCTCGTTCGCAGCCTTATTCGACACACTGCGCGCGGAACGGGTTATTCCTGCCTGACGGGCCTCCAGTATGCAGGCCTGGGTCATAGCCAGTTCGTGGAACGCCACCCAATCTGAAATAGCTGTCGCCATCTGGACTGGGCTGCAGGTAACCGCCGGTCGCCGGTGTGGTGGTCACGGCGGCGGAAATTTCTGTCAGCACGGTGTTCGAGAGAAGCCTGTTTTTCTCCAGCACCAGCTCGGTGATGGTGTGCACCAGGACACGCAAGTTACGCGCCATCCCGGCATGTTTCATCGGCAGGGGAGTGTCCCATTTTTTTAGAACTGGGATACCCACCTCCGAGGGAGCCACGCAGAGAATTAAAAGCCAAACCGGGGTCTTGGTAGTAGTGGAAAGGACTTGCACGAGGAGTCCTTTCTAGTAGGGCGGCTTGTGAATAAGGGAAAAAATCGTTTGTGAGTGTTCTTTGGGTTTTGACGGCGTCCGAAAATCGGTCCTTTCCGGATACCTTGGAAACAGACTAACGCTCTGGCTGAACGGCTTGTAGCGGCGAAGGGGCAGGCGGTGCACGAGGCAGCTGGTGCAGCCTAGAAGAGTCGGCACCAGTCGGTTGAAATCGTGTTTTATGCGCTCAGCCTCGTGCAATAGACCATTCTGCGCTCCGCGCAGCAGCACTTACACGCTTGCGAGAACGAGCGCCAATCCGTCTTCTGCGAGAGACCCAGTGACCTCGGACGCCACGGCAAGCAGCTCTTGCGGTGCATGTCCCATTGCAGCGCCCCGCCCGTAAGCGGCTGCCCATTCAAGTAGCTCGAGGTCGTTGAACCCATCGCCGACAGCCAGCACGCGGTCCCGCCCGAAGCCAAGCGCGGCGCGGAGGACCTCTGCTGCGCTGGCCTTGGTGACACCCGCACTGGCAATGTCTAGCCATGCGGTCCAGCCGAGTGTGAACATCACATCTTGTAGCCCCATGCTCTCCACGATCTCTCGGAACTCAGAGAAGGCGCGCTCTGGGGTGATCACGACTATGCGAGCAGCCGGGCCATCAGCGATTTCCTCGACAGCTACGATGCGCTGCTGTTCTGTTGGCTCAGTTGTCGCTGGTGGAAACGGAGCGGTTTAACGGTAGGTGCCGTTTTCCGCCTCGATAGCGATGCTAGCGTCTGGCAAGAATGCTTGGACGAGCGCGAGGACCGGTGCAGGATCGAAAGCGACGGCGTGGATACGGCGGTACCCATCCAGGGTGTTCGCGTCGCGTTGGAGGGTTACCGCCCCGTTGGCACAGACGAGATACTCCGGCCACATGTCAAGGTCGTGCATGACGCTCACAGTGGTGATCCAGGACCGTCCCGTCGTCACCAACAAATGATGTCCTTCCTGCTCCACGCGGCGCAGCTGCTCGAGCACGGCAGGGCTCGCCTGCCCTGCTTCGTCGATTGTTGTCCCATCGAGGTCAATCGCGATGAGCCATTCATCGCGGCTCGGCTGTGAGCGCAAGCCGGTGCTGAGCGTGGGGGGTGGCGGGAATATTGGACTGCGAATCAGACATGGGGAACTCTCCAGGGATGCGTGGGTGGTGGCTTGTGGGGGTTACCTGTAGCGGTACTGCGTGTTCACGGTGGAGCGCGGGGGAAAAGGTTGGCCTCGTTAGGGAAACAAAGCCAACCTTCTCGGTTAGGGATCAGTCGGTGATGACGACGACACTGGAGGGCGCGTCAAGGACTTCCAGTGTGCGCGCGGCAGCTCGGTCGATCTGTACGCGTGGCTCTGCCGGGATGGTCAAGGGATTGTAGGTGCCGGCGCCGTAGAACTGGCCGTAGCTCAGCACGACGCCGCCTTCGGCTAGCACTGAGGACTCGAGCTGCTTGACAGCATCGGCATCGGGTCCGTCGGGCAATTCCCAGGCGACGGTCTGGGCCAGGATCTTCGGGTTTCCTGCTGCCCGTGCGGCCGCGATGATGTTGTCGTTTCCTTCGGTGCGAATGCGCGCGTTAAGGTCGCCAAACTCGGCGATTCTGTTCACGTCGTCCGGGAGGTCAGTGAGCTGGTTGAGGATGATGTCGGGGGCGAAGTCAACAACTGCGGCGATGAGTGCGTCACGGTCGAAGACGTCCACAACGACAGGCTGCGCGCCAAGCTCGGCAAGGAGTTCGGCCTTGTTGTTGGAGCGGGTCATGCCGGCGACAGTGTGGCCCTCGTTAATAAGCAGGGGGATGAGTCGCTGGCCGATAACGCCTGAGGCGCCTGCGAGGAATACTTTGGACATGGTTTTGGCCTTTCTTTGATTTGTTGGTGTGAATTTGAGGCTTATGCCCGCTGGCGGAGCCGCATTTGGGCAATAAGGCTGATGAGGGTGAGCACTACGGTCAACCCGGTGTAGCAAACAACGGAGGGTATCTCTCCGATGAGTGTGACGAGTTGCCCTTCGACGACGATCGGCAGACCGAAAGCGCCGTAGGCGACGATGTAGACGGCTGCGACAATTCCTGCACGTTGGTGAGTGCTAACCAGCGGAATGAGTATTTGGAGTGCCGCGCTAAAGCAGGCCCCGAAACCGATACCAGAGATAGCCTGGCCTACGATCATGAGAGCGAGGCTCCCGGCGAAAACGCCGCCAATGATCGCGACCGCACCCAACAAAGCCGCATAGATGCCGATCAGCATCGCTTGACGGGCGGCCAGCTTCGCAAAGACGAGACTTATTACAGTGGCGACAGCCGGGGCGACGAAGCCTGCAAATCCGCCCCAGAACGCGCTATCGATGCCGAACACGCTGCGGACCATGTTGGGGGCAAGCCCGCCAGAGAGGCCGGCAAGCATCCAGACCGCGGCGACTGCGGGTGCTGCGGAAAGGAACTCCGCACGCGCCACGGCAGGTACTGAGACTCGGGGGATCAGTGAGCGTAACGCGCCGGGGATACGTTGGCTGGTCTCGCGGGAAAAGATGGCCACCAGGAGGCCCGCCACGGTCAGGATGATTAGGGTGACGAACACAACCGTTTTCGCTGCAGGGGTCAGATCCAGCGCAAGGCCAGTGAACAGTGAGCCCAGGGCCAATCCTCCTGTGAGGCTCACACTGCCCAGAACAGTGCCAAGCCTCTTGTGCTTCTCCGGGGACAGCTCCACCATCACTGCGGTGAATGCGGCGGTTGCCGCGCCGCTGGCGATGCCTTGAATGATGCGCCCCGCGATTACAGCGGACACGTCAGTTGCAGTCAGAAAGAGGACGTTCGAGGCGAGCTGTACTATCAGGCCGCCGATCAAGACCGGCCGTCGTCCGATGTGATCGGATAGAGAGCCGAACACGAGAGCTGCGATGAGGAATCCCGCAGCATAGACGGCGAACGCGACATTGAGCATCTCTGGAGCGAATGCGAACCGTTCCTTGTAATCCACAAGTAGTGGTGTCAACGCACCCGCGCCCAGATAGAGGCTCATGAACGCAACGGAGGTTCCGCCCAGCGCCCACCTGGTGGGGAGCACCCGCCGCGAAACCCCCGAGCTTTTCAACGTTGACTGCTGGGTAGACATGAAGGACTCCTTGGTGGGGATCGATTTCCACGGGGCCTGGGTGGTCTCCGCTAGCAACAACATTAGAGGCTAAGAGGACTAGAAATAAGGACCATTTGATGCCTGTATTGCCGGACCACTTGCGTGTTCCTGCGTCAGGGCAACACACGCATCAAAGACTGGAGAGCGGAAGACCATGCGCTGTCAGAGACTGCAGAAAAGTTCACCACGAGGCCGTCGCTCCATAGGCCTGGGCCATCGGCCTGGGGGTGGCGGAACTCAGACAAACCGCTGACAGTCAGCCCTTGCCGCGCTGCCGCTTGCAGCATCCATGATTCCGTTCCTGTGGGAAGCGTCAGTACTGCTTGCAAGCCCGCGGCCATCCCGATGAGCTTGACGTCCTCGGTTTGCATGGAGATTGCATGCAGTAGATCCTCTCGGCGCTGGCGGTAACTGTGCCGCCTACTGCGAACGTGACGGTCGAATGCGCCCGAGGTCAGGAACTCAGTGAAGATCAACTGGTCGAGAACACTCACTGTGTCCACCCGGCCCTTTGCGCGCGTTACGGCTGGCATCAGACGTTCGGGCACGACCATCCATGACAGGCGCAGGGCAGGGGCTATCGACTTACTTGCCGTCCCAAAGTAGACGACGTGATCCGGGTCGAGCCCTTGAAGTGCCCCCACTGGTTTGCGGTCGTAACGGAATTCTCCGTCATAGTCGTCTTCCAGGAGAATGCCGCCGGTCCTACGGGCCCAATCAATAACAGTGGATCGACGTTCGGTTGAGAGCGCATACCCACTTGGAAACTGGTGCGCCGGAGTGAGAGAGAGGGCTGCGGCTGGTGGCAACGTGTCTAGCTCAATGGTGAGAGCACCACCCTCATCTACCTCAATCGGCGGGGTCCTCATCCCCGCATCGCTGAGCAAATCGCGGTAGATACTCAGGCCGTAGGCCTCGACAGCAACAGTGTTCGTGCCCTGCTCTTTGAGGGCTCGCGCCATCACCCCTAGCCCGTGGTGATAGCCAGAACAGATCACAATGCGCCCCGGATCTGCATAAACTCCCCGGACGCGAGACAAGTAATTGGAGAGCGCTTCTCGAAGCTCCATGCGACCCAGTGCATCTCCGTATCCGAATGCGCTATGGGGAGCTGCGGCAAACGCGCGCCGAGCCGCGCCGAGCCACGCAGTTCGAGGAAAGTCCGCATAGTCTGCGGCCCCTGGTCCGAGGCCGTGAGTTGGCTTACTTTGACGAGGCTGCGGAGCGGGAGCAGGTTTCCGGAGCGGCTGAGCCCGCTCCGCAACCTGAGTCCCCGACCCGTGTCTAGCCGTGAGCCATCCCTCTTCAACGAGAGTCGAGTAGCACTCGGTGACGGTACTACGCGCGACACCAAGATCCTGTGCCAGAGTGCGTGACGATGGAAGGCGTGTCCCTGGGGTGAGTCGCCCGGAGCGGACCGCCTCCCGGAGTGCTTCGGTAAGACCGACACGCAACCCCGAGCCCTTCAGTTCCAGGTGTAGATCAACGCCTGACTCCGTGAGAGCCGTCTTGGAAGAAGTGGTCTTGTTATAAGTCATACAAATGGACTTTACCCGTATTCCTCTTTCTTCATATCGTGGATCCATGACAAAAAATGACAACGTCCTCCCCGAGACCCCCGCCCGCTTCGACTGGATGAGTCAGGCACCCGAGGTATTCAAGGCGTTGCTCCGCCTTGACACCGCGGCCAAACAAGGTCTTCCTGACAGCCTGGTCAACTTGATCAAGATCCGAGCTTCGCAGCTTAACCAATGTGCATTCTGTCTCGACATGCACAGTAAAGACGCTCTTGCTGCAGGCGAAACCCCTGAACGGCTGCTTCAGCTCAACGCCTGGTCCGAGTCCAAGCACTTCTATACAGCAATGGAGGTCGCTGCCATCGAACTGACGGATGCAGTGACCTTCCTCGCAAATGGCTTCGTCCCCGATGAGCTCTACAACCGTGTTACCAAGGTTCTTGGAGAGGAAAAGATGGTGAAGGTTATTTCCGTCATCGTCGCCATCAACGCCTTCAACCGTTTCGGTGTCAGCTCGCGCATGGTTCCCGGTCACTACACACCAGGTGGCACTCACTAGGTCCGACGATTCCCGCACGCTCTGTCTCAAAGGCGAGCGTATTCGGTATATCTATTAGCGTTCACCGCGAAATAAGCGACTTGCAATCATGTGGTGAAGATCAGCGCAACGATAGAACATGTTGAGAGCGGCACTATTGAGCAGAAGGAAGTGGACGCCACTGACTAGCAAGCGTTGCGGGGGCGCTATGCGCCACACGGTGGCCGAATGCCAACGCCGGTTGAGTGTAAGAGTTGATCGTTAGACGGGCCACAGGTGCCGCCGAGCTGGTGACAGGCCAACGCTTAGAATGTCGCTGTAGTGTTCTTTTTGAAGTGGCCAACCGTGCAGAGTAGTTCATAGGTTGGCCACTTCATTTTTATGCCCACGATCCATAGCGAGCTATCGGACAAGTTCCCCACGGTCTCTGAGACCAGCCGGGCAGCTCGGGTGAATCAAGAGTAAAATGATAGGGGCAGCATTGTGGGCTGACTAGCTATGCTCGCGGTCGTAGAGCAGTCGGCAGGGAGTTCCCACCGCGTCATACGAAACTCATCCAAATCAGTGCAAAGTGGAGAGTATTTAGTATCACTCATTGTTGCAACAGCACCATACAGAAACAAGTCGAAACAACCAATTGGCGGAGTGAAAAAGGCACATTCAAGGACAGCGGGGTTCATAAACATTGATAACTGATGATTGGTCTTTAGTGCTCAACATGCTCTGACCTGCTGCGATAGTGTTCATTGCTGGTTCCATGCGGTTGTTCTTCGATCCGGGCGGCGCTGGCTGTTTCGGTGCGAATTCGAGAGCTCGCAGGACACTGAACGAGGCGTGGGATTGAACCCATGCAGCCGAGGCGGCGATGGACCAGACCAGATGGTTGCGCCTCACCATGATTCGCTCTGTCGGCGTTCGGAGGGTTGTAGACGGTGCTCATTCGCAGGAGGTGAGTCGTCCATGCCGCTGGGCAAACAGGCTGAGCATGGTGGTTCAATGTTGCTACGGCAATTCCGGCTTCGTCTGCCCGTGGGTGGGGAGACCGAGGGCATCGGTGAGGCGATCGTCGTCGAACATCGCGGAGAGCATTGGCCTTGTCAATGGACTGACGGGGGCTGGGAGTCTGGATTTCAGGATTTGAACGGTGCTGGCCATCAGCTCGGCGCCACCGGGGGAGTAAGCGATGTTCTTGCGCTCGTAGTCGTCGAAGAACTTTTCCGCGTCGGCGAACGTCGAGGGGATAGTTCCTATGTTCATGCGGGCGCCGAGTTCTTGGTAGAAACGAGTTGCTGCCGATTCTTCTGCGGGAGGTGGGACTCGCCAACCGTATGCGCGGGCCCAGCGAATGGGGACAACGAGAAGCGTGAGTAAGACATAGAGGAAATCGTCGTTGTTGCCGGGGACGTGGCGGTGGACGTGGTTGAGTAGACGGATCATGTGGCGGCCGCGGTCGCTGTTCAGTCCGTTGCAGATAAGCTCGTAGGTCACGATGGCCGTGTCGTATGAACGCTTAACGGGGCGCTGGGTGATTTCGCCGTTACGTTGCAATGTTGCGGCGATGCTGGGGATGGCGAAGTTGCGGTAGTAGGCGAGGAAGAAGCCGAGCTCGATGTCCGCGGCGAGGTCGTATAGAACCATCTGGCGGTAGGTAGCTTCCCAGTTTTCTGGGTCTGCTTCTGTTTGGTGGCGGGCGGACGAGGCAAGGCTGGGGTTTGTGCGCATTCGAGACCTCCTGTCGCTGCTGGCGCCAATTGCCTCAGTGCCGTTGGTGGTTGTGAAGAGTAATGGGCTCATTCCATCGTAGAACCGTTGTTCCTGTGTGGCCAGAGGGCTCTGTTCCCCGGCGGTCATGCAATAAGACGGCAATGGCCCGCGCAATAAAATGACGCATTTCGCAGGGCCTCTTGGTGTTGTCATGGTGCCTATGCGAGACGGACCCGCATCGATTTATCACTAGTTCTCGTCGTCAGGGTTCTGCCCACTTCCAGTGGACCCTTCTTCGCCGTTGTCATTTTCTGAGTCCGGTGTCCCATCAAGGAATCCTTCAGCTTGGCGCTTGCCTCGGCTGCGGTGGCCTTGCGCTCTATAGTACTTAGTACGAAGGGACGCACCAGCAACGACTGCTGCCGCAACGCCAAGCCCAGCCAAAGTACCCGTGCCCGCCGCCTTTCTTGAAGCCTGGGTCTATGTGGCAATCGCGACTGGACCCGGCACTTGCGTCGACCGAGTGATGATTGTCGGGGCGTTGCCAGGATCACTACGCCATGCGAACAAGCGTACGTCTTGACTCGCTGTTATGCAGCAGCCATACTGAAGTATGCCCCGGTGGATGCACTAGTCGGTGGCCTTTTGCCCAGCCCTAGGAGGAGACCTGCCATGACCGAAGTGGCGTTTGATATTAACCGCAATGTAGAGATGTTCCGGGTGAATCGCGCGGACAATTTGGCTGCGGCCCCCGGCCAGACGTTGAATGCCCGCCGTATCTCCGGTGTTAGCAAAGAAAACAGCCCAGCTGAGGGCCTCTGGTTCGGCAAGGTCTACACCGGCCCCGGTGAGATATCGGATGCCCACCACCATGGTGAAGCCAATACGGGTGGCTATGTTCTCAAGGGTCGTGGCTTCATTCGCTACGGCGAGGGCTACAGCCAGATTGTGTATCTGGAAGAGGGCGACTTCGTCTTCGTTCCGCCTTACATGCCGCATATTGAAGGCAATGCCAGCAAGACTGAAGAGCTGATCTGGATGACTACCCGGACGCCGGACAACATTGTTGTCAATCTGCACGACCAAGACATCGCGGAACTCGAAATCGACTACCGCTCCTGATCCCTTGGAACGAGAATAGGGGGTGGCTGCCGACGGGCAGCCACCCCCTATTCTCGTGTTTGGACTGGGCCTAGGCCCATGGGCAGGTCACGACAGTCACGAGAATGGGAGTCTCGGGCAAGGCAGATAATTCCTGTCGCTCCGACCCCATGTCCTCCTGGCGCCAAGAGCTGCGCACAATCCATTCATTGGCGGACGCCGCGCGCAGTTTTTAGGACTCAGCTTCGTCTCGCGGCGGGATCATTCCCTGCGTCGGCGGGCTCGCCCAACCCCCTAGCGGCCAGCGCCTCTCCGGTTTGGTGGGCATAGGCAACCGTGGCAATAACGACGGGCAGGGACCGGGCCAACAGGTTCCGTTCCAGGCCGCGGGCCTGTGCAGCGTCACGAACATCGTCAAAGGCGCCGATGACAAAAGGAATGCTGCGCAACATCAGGGCAACCGTGAGCGAGAACCTGTCAGGGTCGGCGCCAAAGCGTTGCAGCGGCCTCACAACGGATGCCAGACCGTCCAGCAATTCGTCCACGGGAGTGGTCGCGGTTAGAAGGTTTGACACCAACACCGTGGCAACAATGGCGGCAATGACTTGCCAAGCCACCATGGGGCCGTGCTGCCAGCACTGATACGCGGCAATCAACACCAGAAAGACCAGCATCATGCGCACGGGCCGCCACAGGCGCAGCGCCGGGAGACCGGAGCGAAGGTGTACGAGGACGACGGTGGCGAGCACCGCTGTCGTGGTCCAGAAGCCCGTCAGTACGGATATTGCGGAAGAGGTGAAGCAAAGGACGGCGACGGCCAGCAGGAGCGCGGCCTTGAGCCACAGCGGCATCCTGTGCAGCAGCGAGGACCCCGGCACATGGCCCGCCACCAAGTGGGAGTGCCCGCGCATCAGCCCACCAGCTGCAAATAGTGCGCCACGGCATCGTTGGGCCGGCCGTCAAAGGCGATGGCGCCGTCGTCAATCACCAACACGCGATCAAAGTCAGCCGCAAGCGACAAATCGTGTGTGGACATGACCACTTGTTGCGGCAACACTGCCAGTCGGTCCTTGAGCAGCTGGGTGTTGCGAAAGTCAAGGAGGGTCGAGGGCTCGTCCAGGACAAGGACGGAAGGCTCGACGGCGAGGACGGTCGCCAACGCGGTCAGCTGGCGTTCCCCGCCCGAGAGTTCGTAAATGCTGCTGTGGGCAAGGTGATCGACCCCGAAATCCGCAAGCACCCCCTCGGCCGCGCGCCGGCGCGCAGATTTGGCCAGCTTCAGCCGCCGCAGGGACAGCTCCACGTCCTCCAGCGGTGTCGGCATGACCAACTGCGACCACGGGTCCGTAAACACGAATCCCACGGTGCGCCGGACTGCCGAACTCTCCGTCAATGTGTTCAAACCATTGACGCGAACGGTTCCGGTACTCGGCAGAACCAAGCCGTTGAGCAGTCGCAGCAGCGTGGACTTGCCCGAGCCGTTGGCCCCGATCACGGCGATGCGCTGTTCGGTGAGGGTAAGCGAGAACGGGTGGAGGATGGTCTTCTGCTCCGTGCCAGCTGCACCGGTGCCGGCAATGCTGACCCCCGCCGATTCAAAAACTATGGTGCTCATCGGCGGCGGCGAACCAGCAGGTCGGGGAAGGCCCGATGAATGCTCAGAGCGATAATGACCGCCAACGCATTCTTGAGCAGATCCCCCGGGATGTAGACGGCATCGGCGATGACAGCCGGCGCCAGGCCCATGCCCATGGCCATAAAGCCAACAATCCCGCTGGCGTGGGTGACCACCATCCCGATCGTGGCGGCGCCGAACAGCGCTGCACCCTTGAACCGCATGCGCAATGCCCACGGGGCCAGGAGACCAATGACGGCAACGCCCAGAATGAAGCCCAGGATATATCCAGCGGACGGACTGGCCAGCACAGCCGGGCCGGCCCGGAATCCACTGAAGATGGGCAGCCCGATCAAGCCGATCAGTATGTACAAAGACACAGCCGCCGTGCCCCGGCCGAAGCCCAGCACCAGGCCGCACAGGCTGACCACGAGCGTTTGCAGGGTCAACGCCACACCGAACGGGCCAACGTTGATGCCGGGTACGGCCACGGATGCGGCCAGCAGGGAGGCGAAGACGGCGATCATGGCCAGGTCAGTGGCGTTCCAGCGGCGGCGGATCTTCAGTTGCGTCGTCGGGAGCGGCAGGCCGGGCGCGGCGGTGGCGATGACGCCGGGCCGCCTGATTTTGTTCAGAGATGAATTATTCATTGCACTGCTTTCTTCAGGCTTGGACTTCCCCAGGTCCCAAGCACGGCTTAGAAGGACCGGGGCAGGCCCAGATGTTTCTCTCCGATGTAGTTGCGCGTCATTTCGTCCGTCAATGGTGCGAATGTGTAGAGTCGGGCGTCGCGGAAGTAGCGCTGCATGGGCAACCCCCGGAAGAATCCCCAGCCAGCCATGATTCGCATGCCAACATCGGTGGTCGTGGTGGCCGCATCTGAAGCGGCGAGCTTCGCCATGGCGGACCAAGTCTCATTGGTACTCGGCCCGGTGTCGGATGCTTCTGCGGCTTGGCGAAGGAGGAGCCGGGCGGACTCGATTTTGACACTGGCATCAACGAGGTTGTGCTGAAGGCCTTGGAATGAACCCACAGCACGGCCAAAGGCGTGACGTTGCTGGGCCCAGCCAATGGCAGTTTCCATTGCACCGCGGGCAATCCCCAAAGCCACGGCGGCTCCATTCAGGCGCTCGCCGTTGAGTGTGTTCAGAACCTGACGAAACCCATTGTCCACTTCGCCCAGAACATTCGCGGCAGGGACGCGGACGTCATCGAGGAATACATCGTATTGGGCTAGCCCGCGTATGCCCATGGTGTCGATAACGTCTGTGCGGATTCCCGGCATGGAACGGGGGACGAGGAACATGGTGATTCCGTCAATGGCGGAGCGTGCGACCTCGCTGGTCCGCGCCAGGAGGATGAGGTAATCCGCGTCCATTGCCCCGCCGATCCACTTCTTCTGACCCGAGATGGAATAGCTTCCATCTTCCAAGAGGGTGGCGCGAGTTTTCATGGCGCGTGCAACGTCGGTCCCGCCATCGGGCTCGCTGAGCCCGAACGACATCTTGGCCTTTCCGGCGTGCAGGGGAGCCAAGAACTCGTTCTGCTGCTCTCCAGTGCCGTAACTATGGAGGAGTTGGACGCCCATATACTGGACCACCATGCTGACTCCCACTGACGTGGGGCCGGCACCGAGCTCCTCGAGGACCACGGCCTGTGACTGGTGCTTGGGGCCGGGGCCGTGCAGTTCGCCGTCGAGCTTTAGCAGTCCTGCTGCCGCGATTTCGCGGAAGAGTTCAACATCGTACTCTTCCGCCTCGTCGAACTTGTTGAGTCGTTCTGGAGTGACATGTTCGGAAAGAACTTCCCGGACTCGCTTGCGCAGGGCTGCCAATTCGGGGGACTCGGCGATGTCGGCAGGAGCTGCCGGGACGAAATTCTCTTGAATAGTCATGGCTACTTCTTTTTGATGATGAAGCTGCTGCTGAAAGTCATGACAACTGAGTCGTCCTGTTTCAGTACGGAGTAATTTATTTTCCAGATGCCTTGTTCCGGCTTCTTCGTTTCGCGTGCCACATCCACTGTGGCGCTGACACATATGGTGTCACCAATGAAGACCGGGGCAAGCGCGCGCACCTCATCGAGTCCAAGCCAGGCCACCACATTGCTGAAGTAACCGGTCTGGGTCATGAGTCCCAATCCCAGCGACATGGTCAACGGACCATGAGCTACTCGCTGACCAAACGGCGTCGTTGCCGCATAGGTCTCATCAAGGTGGAGAGAAACGAGGTCACCGGTCAGTCCGGCCCACTGGACGAGGTGCGCATCGGTGATCGTCATTCCCGCTGTCTCGATGACGTCTCCCGTGACCAGGTCTTCCCAGAAGTGGTTCGGGCGGCCTTTCGGGACTGGGGCGGTGGTGGCAGTGGGCTGAGGGTCAATGGCTTGCATGTGTCTCTCCTATTCGATCAAAACGGGACGAACGCCCATCGGCATCATAAGTCCCTGTCCAGTAAGACTAGACTAGCGTACGCTTGTTCGTATACTAATAGAGAACACCAACTCTTCTTACTGGAGGCTCAACATGAGTGAAGCTACGATCGTCGCCCCTGTGCTGGACATCGAAGTCCCGGCACCCACAGTGCATGAACAACTGACTGAGAAGCTCGCCTCGGCCCGCCTTGGCGGTTCCGAGAAGAACCGCAAGAAAATCGTCGATTCAGGCAAGCTCCTGGTCCGGCAGCGCCTGGCCATACTTTTTGATGATGAAAACTACATTGAAGACGGCCTGCTGGCCCGTTACGAGGAAGGCCTGCCCGGTGACGCCGTGGTCATAGCCTTCGGTCGTGTGGATGGGCGCGAGGTATGCGTCATTGCCAACGACTACTCCGTCAAGGCCGGTACGTGGGGTAACCGAACGTTTGAAAAAATTACTCAGGCTCAGAAGAACGCGGATGCCGCCGGCATCCCGATCGTCTACCTCTTTGACTCTGCGGGCGCTCGTATTGACGAGCAATTCGAGAGCTTTGCGGGACGCCACGCGTGGGGCAACATTTTCTACAACCAGGTTCAGATGTCCGGCCGTGTGCCCCAGGTTTGTGCCCTCTTTGGCCCGTCTCCCGCCGGTTCTGCTTATGTCCCCGCCCTCTGCGACATGACCATCATGGTCCGCGGCCACGCTACCGCATACCTGGGCTCACCGCGTCTGGCCGAGATGGTGACCGGTGAAAAGGTCACCTTGGAGGAAATGGGCGGTGCCGAAATGCACTGCACAGTCTCCGGCCTTGGCGACGTTCTGGTCGAGGACGACGAGGAAGCCTTGAACGCCATCCGTGTCTGGCTCTCCTTCCTTCCTGCCAACTGGGAGACCCCGGCACCCATGGCGCCAGCCGTCGAACCTCGTCCTGGCCGGACGCTGGAGGACATTGTTCCGCTCCGCGAAGCCGAAGTCTTCGACATGGAGGAATTCGTCGAGTCCCTCGTCGATGAGGGATCGTGGTTCCCCTACAAGGAGCTGTTCGCACCGGAAATGCTCACCGGCTTCGCCCGAATCAATGGCCGTTCCGTTGGCTTGGTGGGCAATCAGCCCACTCATATGGGCGGATCGATCTTCCCCGATTCCTCGGACAAGGCAGCCCGCTTCATCTGGATCTGCAACGCCTACAACATCCCCATTGTCTTCCTGGTGGACATTGCCGGCTACATGATTGGCTCGGAAGTCGAGCGCCAGGGCATCATTCGGCATGGCGCCAAAATGATCTTCGCTGTATCCGAATGCCGGGTTCCCCGCATTACTGTTCTGGTGCGCAAGGCCTACGGTGGAGGCTACCTAGCCATGTCCGGTGCCCCGATGAACCCGGATGCGGTCATCGCTTTGCCTACGGCCCGGCCGGCACTGATGGGCCCGGATGCCGCTGTCAACGGCATCTACTACAACCAGATCCACGAGATCGAGGACCCTGCAGAGCGCCGGGCCTTCATCGCGGAAAAGCAGGCTGAGTATGCCGAGGGGATCGACGTTTTCAAGATTGCCAACGCCAATGCTGTCGAGGCTGTGGTTCCTGCCAACGAGCTGCGCTCCGACCTGACGCGGCGGCTGGGCCTGTACTCCAAGCGCAAGATGGTTCCGGTGGAGCGGCGCCAAGCTGTGACCCCGGTCTAGGAAGATTGAAAATGATCAAGGTCGTGGCAGTCATCAAGGCCAAGCCGGAACTGTCCCGGGAGGAATTCCTGCACTTCTGGAACGTGGAACACCCCGACTACGTGCGTAAACTGCCGGGGATCCTTCGGTACCGGCAGAATCCCGCGATCGATCACCGAAAACCCTGGCCCTACAGCGGTATGGCTGAGTTGTGGTTCGCATCGGTCGCCGACGTCAAAGTTGCCTACGAGGGTCCCGAAGGCAAGGAGCTTTTTGATCACGAGCACCACTTTCTCGCGGACATGGAGTGGTTTCTGGCCGAAGAAGTCGATGTTCCACTGACTCCGGGGGAGTGAGCCGTGCCCAAAAGGATTACCTATCTTCAGGCTCGTACGGACAAAAACCTGGATGTATTCCGGGCGCATTGGTCAACCACGCATGCGGACATCGCCCGTGAACTTCCTGGAGTGTCAGCTTACCGGCAGAACCACGTGCTGGAGTCCAGTCTCGAGCCGAAAATCGATAGGCCGTACCTTGTGGACGGCATTGTTGAGTTATGGTTTGCCGACGAAGGAGTAGTGCAGGCCGGGTTTGCTTCTGAGGTTGCCGACAAGTTAATTATTGACGAACCGGAATTCCTCAGTGGGCTGACAGGCGGGCCGGTAACAGCGGGTTCTGCACAGACACGCTGGCCGTATAAGTTGTGGCTGCTGGCTCGCTGGAATTTGGCGGCGGAGCCCGACCCCTGCGCGGTGGAGCGTTGGACGAGGCAACAATTTGAACAGTACGACGGCGCCCTTGGCTGGGGTGTGAATGTCCTAGTTCCGGGGGCAGAACTATTGCGTCGGTCAGCGCTGCTCAGCGAGGCCCAGATTCCGGAGGTTGCTGTTGCTATCGGCTTTTCTGAGGAGGTACTGGCGCGGGAGGCGGTCCGAGGCGTTGAGCTGCATCTGGACAGTGCGCCAGAGGCCCTGACAACGATTCACGTGTACCTTGCTGAGGAACTTGTCATCATCTAGATTGCCATCTCGCGACCGTATGTTCAGTGGCACTAGGAAGGATTCCAGGCATGACCCGAGTTGGAATGGTGATTCGTTTTTGCATGCTCGGGCTAGCCTGGGGCTCCAGCTTCCTGATGATGAAGCTTGCGGTGGGAGGACTTTCGCCCGGGCAGGTCGTGTTGGGGAGGCTTGGCTTGGGTGCGCTGACGCTTTGCCTGCTCTTAGTCCTGACTCGGCGTGCATGGCCTCGGCACCCCAAACTCTGGCTGCATCTGGCGGTAACCGCTGGAATCGGCTGTGTTCTGCCGTTTCTGCTATTTGCGTGGGCGGCTGAACGTATCCCCAGCGGACTCTCCAGCGTTCTCAATTCAGGCACGCCGCTGGCCACGGCAGTGGTTACGGCTGTGGCGCTGCGCCAGGAAAAGGTGACTCTACGGAAGGCCAGCGGCATCGTGATTGGCGCCGTGGGGATCCTTGTAGTGCTCTCACCATGGCGCTTTTATTCAGCCGGCGCCATCGATCTCTGGGGACAGTTGGCGTGTCTAGGTGCCGTGCTCTGCTTCGGCATTGTCTTTTCGTACACGAAGAAATACGTGTCTGCTTACGGGGCCGATCCCATTGGCGTTCCTGCCGTGCAGATGCTTCTAGCGGCGCTGATGATGCTGGTTCTTGCTCCGTTCATTGCCACGGGGCCAGTTTCGATAACGGTACCGGTGATTATTGGCATGCTGCTGCTTGGCATAGTCAGTACTGGCCTCGCTTATGTCTGGAACTTCCAGATCATTGCACAGTGGGGTGCCACCGCGGCTTCGACAGTCGCCTATATTACGCCTCTGGTGGGTGTAGCGCTGGGCGCGCTGGTGCTCCGGGAGGAAATCAGTTGGAACCAGATCATTGGTGCCGGCGTGGTTATCGGCGGGATTGTTCTGGGACAGTCAGGTTCTGGGGCGCTTCAGCAAACCCTTGTCATGAAGAAAGAGGCTGCCAAGTGATTGGACCGGAAGATTTTGACGACATCAGGAACCTGAAGGCCGACTATTTCAGGCACCTGGATGCCAAACGCTGGTCGAATCTGAGATCTCTGTTCCATGCCGATGCCACGTTCGGTGGTTTTCCCTTTGACAGCGGCAATGCTGATGAATTCGTCAGTGGTGTCTCGGAGCATCTTCAAGGTGTCGAATCAGTTCACCAAGGGTTTATGCCCCGGCTGGCGCCCATGGGCTATGACTGCATCCACGGGATCTGGTCGATGCATGACTATTTGATCTGGCCAGGCGACAGCCGGGCATATCGGGGCGCCACGATCCCTGGACTCTATGGAATCCGCGGCTATGGCTTCTATGAGGAGGAATACCGGCCGCTTAACGGGGTTTGGCGCATTGCGACCATGCGGCTTGTCAGGACAAGGATCGATCTGCTGGTGGGTGAACCGGTGCACCGCCCAATGCAGGACCTGATTGCACCGGACCCCGACTGGATACCCGGGGCCTAGCGCAATCTAACGTCCCGGGGTCAGCCCCGGGACGCCGGCATGGATGTCAGATGTGGCCAGATACCGGATGTGGGCAGCCGTCTCGCTCAGCGCGAGACGGAACTGAAGCCCGCCCAATGATTCCCATCCCCGTGACCACGTGAGCTGACGGGCGACCTCATGCACTGTGGAGGCACCGGCGCTCAGGACATCCAATACCTCGCGTGAACGTTCTTCAATGTGCACTTCGAGCTGCCTTGCCCGGCCGCCAACGCCCTGGAACCTGTATTCGTGGGCGGGGCAGGCCTCGTACCGGTCGTTGCCACTGATCCGCCGCAGGGACTCGATGTTGTTCCTAAGAGGATCGGTATCCCCGCGGATTTCGAGGGAAACGTTGGGGGAAATGCGTGGAAGAATGTGGTCCCCCGTGAGCACCAGTTCACCGTCGTGATCCCACAGGCAGATATGCCCTGGAGTGTGCCCTGGCGTCTCCATGACGCGCCAGTTGCGCCCAGCGACGGAGAGGATGTCAGCGTCGCCCAGTCTCCGGTCGGGGTCCGGCAGCCTGCGCAAATCCAGAAGTCCCTGAGGGCTCATGGCGGCTTCGGCCGCTCGCGCTTCCGGCACGCCCCAGGCCAGCATCCGCGCACGGTCAAGTGCTGACTCTTCATGGGCGTCCTCGAACACGGAGATGTTCCTGCGCTCGTTTTTCCCCAGTGCGATCCATGCACCCGAGTCCCTGGCCAGCCGGGCCGCCATGCCCAGATGGTCGGAGTGAAAATGCGTGGCGACAATGCCGGTGATTTCGTTGGGCCCAATATCCAGGTGTGCCAGGGCCGACAGGAGCTGGCGATGTCCTTCGTCGCTATCGAATCCGGGATCGACCACCACACATTCGTCGCCGTCGTGCAGCACGTAGCTCAGTGTGTAGCGCATCGGATTTCCAGGAAATACCACCGGCACGCTGTCAATGCCGGCGGAGACCTCCTCCGCCGGAGGGAGAATGCGGCGTTGCCAGGCTTCCCGCTGGGCCGTTCCTGTGATCGTGACGGAGCTATTCCGCATGATTGTTGAACAGTGAGAAGAGTTGCGTGGCGCCGCCGTCGATCAAAAGTTCGGCGCCGTTGACGTTGCGTGCTTCATCGGTCAACAGATAGGCGATCATGGCGCCGATCTCCGCTGGCTCGATGATGTTTTGTGTGGGCACGCGGCGCCGAACTTGGTCACGGACTTCCTGGATCACCATTGGGGTGTTGACTACGCCGGGGCAGATTGAGTTGATGGTGATTCCGGTGCCCCAAAAGTCTTCCAGAAGGGATCGGGTCAAGTTGGTGAGGCCAGCCTTGGACGATGCATAGCTGGGGTAGGGATAGCCGGTGGTCCCGGCGATCGAGGCGATGTTGACGATCCGTCCCCAACCAGCTTCGATCATGCCCGGAGAAAAGGCCTTGATGAGGTTGAACGGTCCCACGAGGTTGACGTCCAAGGCGCGGCGAAAGGACTCCGCGTTGCTGTCGGCGAGAAACTTGCGGTCAAGGATCCCTGCCGCGTTGACCAGTGCATGCACCGGCCCCACCGTCGAGGTGACCTCGGCCCTCAGATTCTCGACGGCGGACTCTTCAGCGACGTCGGCGGCGAAGGAATAGGCTTTGCCGCCGTCGTCTCGAATGGTTTGGGCAGCCGCTTCGCTGGCCTGAGCATTCAGATCCACGCACACGATGGTGTGCCCGGAGCCGGCGAGGCGTGCGTTGATACCGCGGCACATGCCACCGCCCGCTCCAGTGACCAGGACGGTGAGGGGAGTTGTAGTCATTTGCGGTGTCTCCTGCAATAGATTATGTCGGTGCGGGTCTGCACTGGCCGGCTGGTGCTTAGGTATTGCTGGTAGCCAGAGAAGGGTAGTCTGTGTAACCTTCCGGACCGCCGCCGTAGATTCCTGATAGGCGCAAGGGCTCCAGCGGTGCCTGTGTGCGGAACCGATGCGGAAGATCGGGGTTGGCGATGAACAACCTGCCGAACCCCACCAGATCCGCTGTTCCGTCGGCCAGGAGCCGCTCTGCGGATGCTTGGTCATGTCCACCAGTGACAATGACGACGCCATCAAACAATGCTGCGAGTTTCTCGGTGGGGATCGAGTCGGCAGGGCGATCCACCGTCGTGGAGCCGGCGATCTCCGGCTCCACGAGGTGCAGATAGGCGAGGTTGAGGCCATTGAGTTGGCGGATGACGGTGGAATAGAGTGTGAGTTTGTCTGAATCGTGGGCGTCCATCCAGTCCGATGACGGTGAAAGTCGGACCCCGATGCGCTCCATCGGGAGGTGCCGTGCGATCTCCTGAATGACCTCGTGAAGGAACCGTGTCCTGTTTGCGATGGAGCCGCCGTAGTTGTCGGTTCTATGGTTGGACCCGTCGTTCAGAAACTGGTCGATCAGATAACCATTGGCGGCATGCAGTTCGATGCCGTCGAATCCTGCGCTGATAGCGTTCCGTGCAGCCGTCCCATAGGCCTCGACGATCCCGGCGATCTCCGCCACCGTTAGTTCGCGCGGAGTCTCGTACGGAATTCTTCCCGTGGCGCTGCGGTACTGGTAACCGGTAATTCGGACCGGTGATGGGGCCAGCGGGGGAAGAGCGTCCGGCTGGACACTGGAATGAGATTGGCGGCCTACATGCCACAGCTGGGCGTACACGACAGCACCCTCATGATGGGCTGCCCTGACCACGGGACGCCAAGCCGCCACTTGTTCGGCCGAGTAGAGCCCAGGAACCCGCGCGTAGGCCGAGGCTTGGGGCGTGATGACCGTTCCTTCGCTGATCACCAGCCCGGCACCGGCACGTTGCCGGTAGTACTCCTCCATCAGAGGCGTGGGCATGCCGTCATCTGTTGCACGGCTTCGGGTCAACGGAGGCAGGACGATGCGATTCATAAGCTGCTGCCCGCCGATGTCGATGCCGTTGAACAATTGACTCCCTGATTTCAAGGCAATCTTCCCTCCACTAACAAGCGCTTGTACGTTTCTTAGAACTTATTTGAAGTTCTTCGTGATGTCAATGGCTGCCGGCCCCGAGCGGACGCTTGTTAGGATAGAGAAAATGGCGAATGAAATGTTGAAAAGGTGTGATGGTATGACTGTGCGGCCTGAACGAAACACGGCTCAGAATATTAGGGAAGGCGCCGCAAAGCTCTTCTTCGAGCGGGGGTATGACGCCACAACGCTGAGGCAGGTGGCCTCTTCTGCCGGGTTGAAAGTTGGCAGTCTCTACAACCACATCGACAGCAAGGAGCATCTTCTTCAACAAATCATGGGGGGCATCATTGATGACCTTCTTGAGCGCGTCCAGGACGCTGTTGCTGCCGCCAAGGGAGGGGACAGCGTAGACCTGCTCCAGGCGGCCCTTGCCGAGCACATCACCTTCCATGCCGAGCGGGCACAAGAGGTCTTCATTGGCAATGCTGAGCTGCGGTCGCTGCCACAAGACGCGCGTGAGCTGGTTATTAAGAAGCGGACAGACTATGAACTGTTCCTGGAAAAGTTGGTAGCCGAAGCTGGTAACGACGACCTCGCGGACATCATTGACGCCAAGATTCACGTGTACAGCTTCGTGGCCCAAGCGACTCATATTGCCGGCTGGTTCAAGCAGGGTGGCCGGTATTCGCTTAACGACATCGTCCGGATCTACACGCGGTTGGCTCTTCGGGAGCTGAAAGTTGTCGACGCAGATGAACGCGTGGGACCGATTGGCGGCCGGCTCTAATCAATTCGGGGCCAGTTCCTCATTGTCGTCAAGCGAAACGCCCGGCTGGATCCTCCAGCCGGGCGTTTCGCCATTAGTCCCGGGGTCTTTAATACTCAGACCGGGGTCCGAGGTTGGCCCTTACTGCTCTTCGTGAAGTGACTGTTTAAAGCGCTCGGGTAGTGTCAAAGTCGCGATAACGGAGATCAAGACGAGCCCCAGGGCGATAGCTGTCAGGGCCAGTGTTCCGTTGTCTGTGTTCTGGAAAATCCATGCAGCGATGAATGGGATGGGTGCACCAAAGATCAAGCCCGCCAGCGTCATGCCGAGGGCCGATCCGGTGTAACGCATGCTGGTCGGAAGTGATTCCGAGAAGAAGGCGGCCTGAGTTCCTGCTGCGATCTGAATGCCACACAGCGCAGTCGCGATGATCGCAACACTGGCCGGGTAGTTCATCGAGTTCATAATCGGGAACATGGAAGCGGCCGCGATGCCCTGCAAGGTTAATCCAAGCAAGAATGTCTTCTTGCGGCCGATCCGGTCACTCAGCTTCCCACCAAATAGCGCTGCCGGAATGGAGACGATGTTGGCGATGAGCATGAGTCCGAAGGTGATGGAGTTGTCGTATCCGAGCTCCTTCGTTAGGTAATTTACGGCATACGTCACGCTGATCCAGAATAGGCCTGCTGACGCTGCCCAAGACAAGACCAGCTTGATAACAGTTCCGGGCTTTTTCGCGATCACTGACAGTGCACGTTCCTGCGGGATCGCTGATTCGGCAGCCTTTTTCTGGTTCTCCTTGAATGCGGGGGTTTCTTCGACCCGGCGACGGATGAAAACACCCACGATGAGTAGCAAAACACCCATCAGGAAAGGAATGCGCCATCCCCATGAGGCAAATGCTTCATCTGAGAGGAATAACGCCAGGCCGGTGAGCGTTAATGAAGCGAAAGTTTGAGCGAGAGGTGACCCCGTGGCAAGAATTCCTCCATACAAACCTCTGCGGGCTGTAGGTGCATGTTCGACAACCAAGACCTGGACGCCGGTTGCTTCGCCGCCAAGGGCAAATCCTTGAAGGAAACGCAGAACAACTAGGAGCGTTGGTGCAAGGATCCCCACCATGGCGTAAGTGGGAAGGAGGCCAATCAAGACTGAAGCTGCGCCCATAAGTACGAGGGTGAACATCAGAATATTGCGGCGCCCGATCTTATCGCCGAGCGCACCGAACACGACCCCGCCGAAGGGGCGGGCGACCATGCCGGCCCCGAAGGTGGCAAATGAGGCAAGAATGGCCGTGTTTTCGTCAAAACTGGGAAAGAAAAGTTGCGGAAAAAGAGTTGCCGAGAGTGTGCCATAGACGGCGAAATCAAACCACTCCAAGGCCGTGCCAAAAGTTCCGCTCACTACGGCCGTTCGAGCCGTCTTTGGATCAAAGGATGGGGCTTCACCCTGCTTGGATGGAAGCTGTTGAACAGGCTTCGTCAATTCTGACACTGGAAATACTCCTTGAAGTGTTGGAAAGGGAGGGGCATTTGCCGGCAGTCCTCGTGCAGGCGACTCATGGTAGTCGCCGGTTCCTCTTCTTTGAGATGGCCGAGGCCCTGCGGGCTGTTGGGAGATCACTGCCCATTCACATGAACAAGCGTTTGTACGCAGTCTAGGTTGTGATGCGCATCGCACGCAAGAGGCGCTTCTTTCTGGAGGTAGCAAGAGGGCTACATGGACACGCTTAGCTGAATATGCCTGCGCGGTGGGAGGATTTAAAGGAGTCCACCCTTGATCTTGCGGGATGAGCCAAGTCACGTTAGGCTTTCGAACAAACGCTTGTTCGTTGAAGAATAAGTTTGGTGGCGTCCGAGAAGAAACGGCCCACATCCGCCCGACTGAGGAGTGAACAGTGCGAACGATTGGTGAGTGGATCAGACTCAACCACCGACGCTATCCGACGCGTGAGGCCGTTGTTGACGGCGCCAGCCGACTGACCTTTGGGGAGCTTGCGGAAAGCGCATGGGGCCTGGGACGTGGTCTGCGCGATGCAGGCATCCAGGCAGGGGACAGTGTTGGTGTTCTGGCAGGTAACTCTGTCTTCAACGCGGAAGCCTTCTTTGCCGTCGCAGCCGCTGGAGGCACGTATGTGGCCTATAACTGGCGGTGGGCGCCCGCAGAGCTTGCCGTGGGCATCAAAGAGACCGGGGCCAAGATCATCCTCGTCGAAGACCGAATGGTTCCCAATGCCGAAGAGGCGTTGGAGATCCTTGGCCGGACTGAGGATGAGCTGCCGCGGCTGGTGGTGCAAGGCGCAGGCGTCGAAGCCATGCGCACCGGCTCGGGCCCATTGGACGACATCACCACCCTCGACAGCCCGCTCTGCATCATCTACACCGGTGGGAGCACGGGAACGCCGAAGGGTGTTGTCATCTCGCACCGTGCAGCCGCAGCCAATGCTTTCAATGAAATGTATGACTGTGGAGTGGGCAGCCGGCGCGAGGAGCGCGGCCTGATCGTTACCCCATTGTTCCACTCGGCTGCCTTGCTGTGCTGGCTGGTCCCGCACTTCATCGCGGGTGCCACCAGCGTCATCGCCGAAAAGTTTAGTGATGAAATTGTGGTGGACCTTGTGGGACGGGAACGGATCACCAATACCTTCCTCATTCCGAACATGATGCGCCGGCTCATGGAGACCGGCGTCTTCGCGGATCCGGCCATCCAGACCCACCTCAAGGCCGTCCATACCGGGGCGGGCTTGTTGCGAATGCCGGACAAGCAGCAATTTACCGACCTGTTGCCCGGAGCCGGGTTGTACTACAGGTACGGTCTCACCGAAGCTGGTCCCATGGTCACCAGGCTCAGGCCTGAGGACATGCTGGATCCAGCTGTGGACGGATCCATCGGGACCGAGTACCTGCTGGCAGAAGCTCAGCTGCAGAACCCGTCCGGCGAGCTGGTCGCCCCCGGCGAGCTCGGCGAGATCTGTGTCAGGGGGCCTTCATTGATGACTGGCTATTACGGCCGACCTGAGGCTACGGCTGATGCGTTCCGCGGCGGTTGGCTGCATACCGGAGACCTTGCAGTGCAAGATGACCGTGGCTACTACTTCTTCCGCGACCGGCTCAAGGAAATGATCAAGACCGGAGGCGAAAACGTCTATTCGGCGGAAATTGAACAAACGCTCTACATGCACCCGGCCATCCTCGAGGCCGTGGTTATGGGGGTCCCGGACCTGAAGTGGGACGAAGAGGTACGTGCCGTCGTCGTCCTACGAAACGGAACCAACGCAAGCTCCGAGGACCTCTCAACATTCTTGCGGGGCCACCTGGCCGGATACAAAATACCCAAGAAGATCGTTTTCATGGGAGCCGACCAGCTGCCGCGGTCCGCGGCCGGAAAGCTCGTCAAGTCACAGCTCAAATCAAGTCTAGGGTGGGGCGCATGAAACTTGCAACAGTACGTATTGAAGGCGGCACATCTGCCGCGCTCGAGGATGAGGGATCCTTGATTTTGCTGCCGTTTGTGGACGTGGGGGACTGGCTGCGTGCCGGGTCGCCGGACGTGCGCCAGTACGACGGCGGCGCGCGCCTTCCGGCGGAAAAGGCTGACTTTGCGCCGCTGGTCACCTTGCCCGGAAAGATTGTTTGTGTTGGCTTGAACTACCGCGAACATATTCTGGAGATGGGCCGAGAACTGCCGCCCTACCCCACCCTTTTTGCCAAGTTCGCTGACGCGCTGGTTGGTGCATATGACCCTATTGTCCTGCCGCCCGGCTCAGTGGCTGTTGATTGGGAAGCCGAGCTCGCCGTGGTGATCGGCAGCCGCGTCTCACATGCCACGGACGAAGAAGCCGCGGCAGCCATCGCAGGATTCACGGTTGCAAACGACATCTCTGCCCGCGACTTCCAACGCAGGACAACGCAGTGGCTGCAAGGCAAAACCTTTGACGACACCACGCCGCTGGGACCGTACCTGCTCACGGCTGACGAGTCAGGCAGCGCGCCTGGGCTCAGTATCTCCTGCTCCGTAGATGGATCCGGCAAACAACTGGCCGACACGGCGGATCTGGTATTTGGCCCCGTCGAACTAGTTCGCTACATCTCAGCTGTCACCACGCTGAATCCCGGCGACGTGATTCTCACCGGGACCCCCGGGGGCGTCGGCGACGGCCTCAACCCGAAGGAATTCCTCACCGATGGCAGTGTCGTCACCACGTCGATCTCTGGCATTGGCGAATGCCGCAACACCTGCATCCTGCGCTGAAATTCCAGCCCTAGTACTAAGGACACTCATGTTCACCAAGATCCTCATCGCCAATCGAGGCGAAATCTCCGTTCGGGTCGCCCGCAGCTGCCGCGCCCTGGGCATCGAATCAGTAGCCGTTCATTCGAGCGCGGATGCCGGTTCCCTGCACGTCCGGGTGGCGGACACCGCCGTAGACCTCGGAGATGGCCCGGCCAGCGAGAACTACCTCAATATCCCCAAGATCATCGCAGCCGCCCTGGATTCGGGCGCCCAGGCGATCCACCCGGGTTACGGATTCCTCTCGGAAAACCCGCAGTTCGCAGAGGCCATTGCGGCCGCAGGCCTGACCTTCATAGGCCCCTCCGCGCATGCCATAGCCACGATGGGTGGCAAGGTGGCAGCCCGTGAGGTCGCGGCGCGCGTTCAGGTTCCACTGGCTCCAGGCACCAACGGGGCCATTGCCAGCGCGGCAGCCGTCGAGGCGTTCGGCACCGAACACGGATATCCCGTGCTGGTTAAGGCTTCGGCCGGCGGCGGCGGACGCGGCATGCGCCGCATCGACTCCGCAGCCCAAGCCGAGGAAGCCTTTGCCGCCGCCGTGCGGGAAGCCACAGCAGCTTTCGGGAACGGCGAAGTTTACCTCGAGCGCTACCTCACCCGTGCGCGGCACGTCGAGGTTCAGATCTTCGCTGACACACACGGAAACGTCGTCTACATCGGTGACCGCGACTGCTCGGTGCAGCGGCGCCATCAGAAGCTGATCGAGGAGTCCCCGGCACCTGGCCTGAGCGATGCGCTGCGCGAGGCAATGGGCGAGTCAGCGGTACGGCTGGCCCGAGAAGTGGGCTATGTGGGGGCCGGAACCGTTGAATTCATGGTCGAAGACGACAAATTCTACTTCCTGGAAATGAACACCCGAATCCAGGTGGAGCACCCCGTCACGGAAATGGTGCACGGTGTGGACCTGATTGCTGAGCAAATCCGGGTGGCAGCCGGTGAAAAGCTCTCCATCATGGACAACCTGCGGCCCAAGGGTGTAGCAATCGAGGCCCGCATCAATGCCGAAGACGTTGCCGAGGGCCGCTTCGTGCCCTCGCCCGGACCTGTTGATGTGCTGCGGGCACCGGAAGGTGAAGGCCTTCGCTTCGACGCCGGCTACGAATCAGGTGATACGGTATTGCCGCTCTATGACAGCCTGATCGGCAAGCTCATCGCCTACGGCCCTGACCGTGACACTGCCATCAAACGCCTCCTGGATGGTTTGGATCGGCTTCAGATTGAGGGCCTGTCCACCACCGTCCCCGCCGCCAAGATTATTGTTTCCCACCCGGATTTTCAGGAGCTGCGATTCAGCACCCTATGGCTGGAGGAAACAGTTGACTTCACTGAAGCAGAACCTGTGGACCGCGCCAACGTAGAAGTCGGTGGACGATTCTTCATCATTCCCACTTTCAGCGATTACGGGTCAGCTGGCGGATATGGCGCTGCAGCGCCCACTCTTGCCGCAGACTCCTCATCAAATGACTCCGCAACCGCAGTGGGGCGTACGCGGAAGGCCCGCGCGAAGCGCGAGGTCATTAGCGACGGAACCGTGAAGGCTCCAATGCAGGGAACCATCGTCAAGATCAACGTAGAACCGGGCCAGAAGATCGCCAAGGGTGATGTGATGTTCGTTCTCGAAGCCATGAAGATGGAGAATCCCATCGCCGCACCCATGACTGGTGTTGTTGGGGAGATTGCCGCAGGCCTTGGCGAGTCATTGGCCGCAGGTACCTTGCTGACTACGGTCACAGCGGAGGACGCAGCATGAAGCCTTTCCGCTCGCTCCTCTTTGTGCCAGGCCATAAACGGGACTGGATCGACAAGGCGTTGAATTCCGACGCCGATGCTATCATCATCGATCTTGAAGATTCCGTACCCTCACAGGACAAGGCATTGGCGCGCAGCAACGCAGTCGAAGCTCTCGAAGCACACGACGGTTCGAAGGGGATACTGATCCGTCCCAACGCGTTGGACACAGTGTTCTTTGGTCGCGACATAGCCATGGTGACGCACCAAAACCTGACAGCTTTCCTCCTGCCCAAACTGTTCTCCCGTGACGATGTGGTCCGTTTCGACGCCCTGGTCACTGCTGCAGAGCTGGACCACGGTATTGATCGCGGAACCGTAGAACTGGTGCCGTCACTTGAAACCGCAGCGTCCATCAGCAAAGTGGACGAAATTCTTGCGGGCCCGCGGGTTGGCGGTGTCATGGCGGCAGCGGCCAAGGACGCGGACGTCTCGAGGGAGGTCGGCTTCCGATGGACTGCCGCGGGCGTAGAGACGCTATACCTGCGCAGCAAGGTGGTGGTTGCCGCGCGCGCCGCCGGCATCCGCACCATAGTTCTTGGTCTCTGGCAGGAGGTCCGAAACCTCGATGGTATGCGCACCTTCGCGCAGGACAACAGCGGGCTGGGTTACACCGGGCAGGTGCTCATCCACCCTTCGCACGCTTCCATTGCGAACGAGGAATACGGCCTGAACGAGACTTTGAAGGACTACTACGAGGGTCTGATAGAGGCCTTCGAGGAAGGCCAGCGCAACGGACACGGGGCCGTCTCTTACCGCGGTGACCATATTGATCTGGCACATGCCAACCATGCACGCGAGGCCTTGGCCCTCGCCAATGCCTAACCGCATTAACCACTGACGAACGCAAGCAAAGGAGGCCAGTCATGGCCGGAATGTATTACGAAGACTTCACCGTTGGAGAAGTCATCAAGCACGAGGTAACCCGCACCGTCACAGAAACGGACAACCTGCTCATTACTTCGCTCACCATGAACGTCCAACCGCTCCATCTGGATACCGAATTCGCCAAGAAGAGCATGTTCGGGCGCCAGATCGTCAACAGCATCTTTACCCTTGGCCTGGTCACCGGAATCCCAGTTCAGGAAACGACCCTGGGCACCACGCTTGGAAATCTTGGTTTCCGGGACATCGAATTCCCCAAACCTGTATTCTTCGGAGACACTTTGCGTGTTGAAACTGAGGCCCTCGACAAGCGGGAATCCAAGTCCCGCCCGGAGACAGGAATCGTCGGCATCGAACACCGCGGCTACAACCAGGACGGCGAACTGGTATGTGTGGTTCGCCGGACTGCCTTGATGCTCCGCCGTGCCGGCCAGCAAGCTGACGTGGCGGCTTCTTCCAGCCAGTAGCCAAAGTGCATTGCCGTGCGGCCCGTGTCGAAAAGCAGCGGACGGTACGACAGTTTGCGACGCAACGGTCGACTGCTTCAGCTGACCGGTCTGCAGGTCAAAAAACCTCGTAAGTCAGCGATGTGTGCCGCGAGAAACAACGCGCCAGGCACGCGAATCAAGCTCCATATGGACGAAGAATGCCCCGCCAAGAACTTCCTGGCGGGGCATTCACGCTCGCACATCGTCAGGTCCCGAGGTAGCTGTATCGTCAAATAATGCGCTCACCAAAACTCCTTTTGCCACAAGGATCTGTCCCGGACACTGGCAAAGAATGGGCAGAAGAGAATCTACCTGCTGCCCATTTCGAACAACGGTTGCAGGCCATCCAGGATTCCACGACTGTTGGATAGCCGGACTGCTGGACACTGGAAGGGATGAAGGGGTCGAATCCTCAATGCCTTCCGACATTACGAATAGCCAGGGTCTCATCGCCTCGCCGGAACCCTAGCGGGGCATTCGTTTGGTCGGGGATGGTGCGGGACTGAGCTCGCCGTTTAATGAAACCTCCCAGCTGGCCATGCCACCGACGAAGCACTTCACAGTTGACCACGGCAAACGGTCCAGCAATTCACCACAGGTCTGGCAAATGGGAATGGGGCCTCCGCGAACATTGATGTTCGAGGAGGCCCCATTCCTGTATGTCGTGCCTCGCTACGATTGTGGAAGCTCTGCCTCGCTGTCAGGGGAGGCGCCGAGGTAGATGTGCTGGATCGTCTTGTCCTCGCGCAGTTGTTGGCTGGTGCCTTCCAGCACAATGCGACCAGCGTTGAGTACGTAGCCGCGGTCGGCCAGGCCCAGCGCCGCGTGGGCGTTCTGCTCCACCAGCACAACCGTCAGTCCGGATTCGCGCCGCAGGTCACCGAGAACGTCCATGATGCGGGCCGTGATTTGCGGTGCCAGACCCAGGCTGGGCTCGTCCAGGAGCAAAATTGACGGGTCGCTCATCATCGCTCGTCCAATGGCCAGCATTTGCTGCTCGCCACCACTTAGGGTGCCTGCCAGTTGTCCGCGTCGTTCGAGTAACCGCGGGAATATTTCGAAGATTCGATCTTGCAATTCCTTGGCGTTCCCACGGTGACGTGATGTGTAGCCGCCCAGAACGAGGTTGTCTTGAACTGATAAGGAGAAAAAGACTTGCCGCCCTTCGGGGACGAGTACACAGCCCTGTTTGACGACCGTGGCCTGTGACATTCTCCCGGTATCCTTGCCAGCGATCGCAACTGTTCCATTTCGGAGTTTGTGCGAGCGTGCAATGACATTCAGAAGGGTGCTTTTTCCTGCGCCGTTGGGTCCGATGATGGTGACGATTTCCCCGTCCTCCACCTGGAACGACACGTCGTGGAGGACTTTGGTGCGCCCGTAGGCGAAGTTAAGGTTGCTTACTTTTAGTGCCGTGTTCATGCCTGCACTCCTGCCTTTCCGGTGGCCGGGCGCTCCGGCTGGCTCCCGCTCTTGGTTGTGTCGTCCTCTGCCTCGCGTATGGTTTCTTCTCGGGCCACACCGAGGTAAGCGGCGATGACCGCGGGATCGGCTTGGACTTCAGAGGGAGAACCTTCGCTCAGGGTCTCGCCAAAGTTGATGACATGGACTCGGTCGGCGCTGGCCATCACAAACTCCATGTCGTGTTCGATAACCAGCACACCAAGGCCTTCTGCGGCCAGCTGGCGAAGCAACCGCATGAGTGTCTTCTTTTCAGCCTTGTTGAGTCCGGCGCACGGTTCGTCAAGCAAAATGACCTTTGGCTGGCCGGCCAAGGCCCGGGCGATCTCGATGCGCTTTTGCTGACCCATGGAAAGGTTCTTGGCATCCAGGTGTGCCAGGTGAGCCAAACCAAGACGGCGCAGAATGATGCCGGCTTCTTCGTCGAGTCGATGTTCTTCCTTTACAGCGCCTGGAGTCGGCAGGGCTGAACGGGCCATGCCGACCTTCCCACGAAGGTGTGCCCCGACTTTTACCGTAGCTGCAACGTCCATGTCTTCAAAGAGGCAGGGGGTTTGGAAAGTCCTTGCCAAACCGTGGCGGGCAACCTTGAATGCAGGCATGCCTGTGACGTCTTCCCCGTCAAGAATGACAGACCCTCCTGTGACTGGAAGATTTCCTGACAACAGGTTGACAAGGGTTGATTTGCCAGCGCCGTTGGGTCCGATGACGGCCAGCACTTCACCGGCGCCGATGGTCAGAGAGATATCGTGCACGGCAGTAACTCCGCCGAACTTTTTGATGACGTGGCGGGCTTCCAGTACGGGGACCAAGTCCGCACGCTGGGCAGCCGCATGTTCGCTGTCGTGCCGTCGGCGTAGTTCGGACATGCTTGTAGCGCCGTCTTCGTCCTCGGGTTCAGTGAGTAAGGGAGGTGGGCTTTTGCGCTTATGCAGCCGTCGGGCAAGCGCTCCGACTGCCCCTGCTATTCCATCGGGCCGGGCTACCAGGATGATGACGAGGAGCAAGCCAAGGAATAAGGTTTGTCCAGCCCCGACTGCGGCTGACCCGAGCAGGCTGGGCAATGTGGCCTCGATAAATTGGTTCAATACTTCCAACCCGATGGCGCCCACAACTGCACCCCAGGGCGTGCGCAAGCCGCCCAGAACAGCAATAACCAGAACATCAATGGCTGTGGATGCTCCGAATGGCGGCGGATTGACGTACATCACTTGATGGGCGTAAAGAGAACCGCCGATGCTGGAAACAATCGCCGACGCCGTGAAGATGCGCGTCTTGGAGGAAGCGATGTCGATGCCGGCCGAAGCAGCGGCAGCTTCATGTCCACGAATGGCTTTCAGAGCTCGCCCTTCACGGCCCTTGCTCAACTTGAGGCATCCCCACACAACGAGTCCCACGAGAACCCAGTTGAGAATGAAGAACTCATTGGTGTTCACCAACTCGCGGCCGAAGAAGTTCAGGGGCTCAACTGCGAGCCCGGAGGAAGCTCCAGTGAATGAAAAATTATTGACCAGAAGGAAAAAACCCTCTGTGAGGGCCAAGGTGGCCATCGCCAAGAAGTGCCCACGCAAGCGGAATATCGGCCGGCCCAATGCATAGGCGACCATGGCTGCCAGTGTGGCACCGACAATTATCGCCAGCAGGCCAGACACGCCGAAGTTGGCTGTCAGCAGTGCACTTGCGTATGCGCCTATTCCGTAGAATGCGCCAACGGCTAGCGAGAACTGGCCTGCATACCCTGTCACAAGGACCATGCCGAGGGCCAGCAAGGCCATGATTCCCACTGTGGCGCCCACCCCGGCGATGTAGTCGCTGAGAGTGAAACCGAGCGCAAGCACGGCGATGGTCCACGCTACAGGACCGAGCGGCCCCGCCCATGGGCGGGAAAATGGTGAGTTTTTTGCAGTGCTTTTGGTTGGAGCCTGTGTATTAGACACGGTCGCTCACCAGCTTTCGAGTCAGGCCCTGGGGACGAACGATGAGCAGCAGGATCAACAAGGCAAAGACTATGGTTTCGGAATGCGTCGTTGAGATATTCATTGCGGCAAATGTTTCCACGGCCGCGATGATCACACCACCGATCAGTGTGAGACCAAGTTTGTCGAATCCACCGAGTATGGCTGCAATGAAGCCTTTGAGTCCCAACGCGAACCCGGCGCCCACGGTGATGAAGGATGTGGGTACCTGTGTGGCCAAAACGGCACCACTGATGGCCCCGGAAAGGGCAAAGGCCACGGTCGCCATCACGGTGAGGCTGATGCCGACGACGCCGGCGGCATAAGGGTTGACCGCGCAGGCGCTGAGTGCCTTGCCGGTCACTGTCCTGTTGAAAA
Organism: Arthrobacter sp. PAMC 25486; assembly: GCF_000785535.1. NCBI lineage: Bacteria > Bacillati > Actinomycetota > Actinomycetes > Micrococcales > Micrococcaceae > Arthrobacter > Arthrobacter sp. PAMC 25486. Next base: position 3,644,349 of record NZ_CP007595.1, read on the forward strand.
ATATGGTGAGGATCAGGTAGGCCACCACTGTGATGGCAATGACCCAGAGAGACTGCAGAGGGATGGCTGCACCCCCGACGCTCAGGGATGGTCCTTGGGTGATGGGGTCGAATTGCCTAGGGCCCGTCCCGAAGATCAGTTGCAGAGCGGATCGAAGCGCAATTCCAACCCCGAGGGTGACGATGGTTTGTACAAGCAGTCCTTGTCGGCGCAAGGGACGGATCGCTAGGTGGTACATCACCACGCTGATGATGGCCGCACAAATTGCGCCGACGAGAATGGCTGCCAGTGGAGGCATCACGGCAGAGGCGACAACAGCACCAAATGCTCCGGTTACGGCGATGTCACCTTGCGCGAAGTTGACCATCCCGGTCATTCGGTGAATGACGACAAAGCCAATTCCCATCGCCCCGTAGATAGCTCCCGTCGACATTGCCGTGAAGAGCAGCTGTAGCATACTTTCCAACTTGGGCTCCGATTCGTTGATTTTCTGATTTACAAGGAGTTCCCCGACAAGAAATACCTTGACATACAAACGCTTGTTCGTTTGAATGACTCTAAGGGTGATTAAGCGCACATGTCAATGAGTGTTTTGCCCGGTGATCACACTGCCGACAAAGCCGTCGGACATCGAAAGGAACCAAATCATGAATCAGAAAATTGTCAGCAGGCGTGTTTTTACGCGAGGGATCGCTGCCGCGGTCGCCATCGGGGCCGTTGCGCTGACCACCAGCTGCGGAAACGCGGAATCAGCAGGGTCGGAGAGCGGCGGGACATTCAAAGTTGGCGTGTTGGTTGGGCTCACCGGCAGTTATGCTGCGCTGGGTGAACCGGAGCGACAGGCCATTGAACTGTACTTCGAACAGGTCAATGCGGCTGGCGGGATCGACGGCAAGAAAGTTGAACTGACAGTCCTGGACAGCGGCAGTGACGAGGGCACGGCAGTCAACCAGTTGCGAAAATTGGCGACCCAGGAGAAAGTTCACGCGGTGTTGGGACCCAGCTCCAGCGGCGAGTCGATTGCCCTTCAAGCTTTTTCTGCATCATTGAAAGTGCCGGTCATTGCATTGGCTTCGTCCAACAAGATTGTTCAGCCAGCAGATAAGGCTACCTATATTTTCAAGCAGTACACGGATACGGGAAGCTCCTTGACTGCGCAGCTCGCCCTTGCCAAGGAACGTGGCTGGAACAATGTGGCGCTCCTGTCAACCAACGACGCATATGGACAAGATCCTGTGGCCAGCGTCGACGCGCTGGCAGCCGATGCAGGGCTCAAGGTTGTTGGCAAGGAATCGTTCAATGCCACCGATACGGACGTCACAGCGCAACTGAACAAGCTTGGTGCCAACAATCCTGACGTCGTCCTTGTTTGGGCTGTCAATCCGGCGAATGCCATCGTGGCAAAGAGTGCAGCGTCCATCAAATTCAAACCAGTGCTCTTTCATTCTCCGGGGGCCGGCTCCCAGGCATACATTGAAAATTCTGGGGCAGCTGCAGAAGGGACCCTGTTGGAAGGGTCTAAGGTCCTGGCGGCCGACTCCATGGCCAAGGATGATCCGCAGTATGACATCACCCAAAAGTTGGTCAAGGACTTCACAGCCAAACATGGCACCCCGCCTGGCCAGTACGCTGCCAATGGCTGGGACGGTGCGATCCTTCTTGAACACGCCATCAAGGCTGGCAAGGTCGATCCGGGCAACTTGGATGCGGCTCGAAAATCAATTCGGGATGCGTTGGAAAACAACGTCAAGGACGTCGTCGGGGTCAACGCCATCTATACATTCACCCCTGATTATCACGGATCCAAGTCATTGGCCGGTCTGGCCGTGTTGAGTGTCAAGGACGGCAAGTTCGTCATCGATCACGCCTACTGACCAGTTAAGGGCGTGATCGAGGGTTGATCCAATATTTTGGGCCGGGCTTCCTGTCAAAGTGGAGCCCGGCCTAAAGTGCCCTAACGCGGAGCTGGGCAAGCCAAACCGGTCATTGCAAAATGCGTCCTTCCTCTTTGTTGGTCCGGGATTTCCGTGTTGCGAGAACCGGTGTTCGATGGTTCAGGCACTCGCCGCGGCGCTTATCTGGCTCGCGGGGAAGGGTGCAGTTCTTGTTCTGGTTGGGAACTAGGCGTCTGGTGGCGAACGACCTCACAATCGCTTGTTTGCCAGGATTATAAATGGCAGTGTTGAGATATTGTCAAGCTCCTCGATTGGTGGGGTGGTCTGGAGTTTCACCCGTTTCGTGGTGATGTGGAGAAATGTTGGCTCGAAAAAGGGGATGGTGAAGATGACAGTAGTCGCAGAACGTGGCACTGCTCAAGCAATACGGGAAGAGGCTGCAAAGCTGTTCTTTGAGCGCGGCTACGACGCCACATCCTTGCGGCAAGTTGCGGCTGCTGTTGGGTTGAAAGTGGGGAGCCTGTACAACCACATTGAAAGCAAGGAACATCTACTGCTTCAAATAATGGGCGGCATTATCGATGATCTGTTGGTGCTTCAACAGGAGGCACTTGCAGGACCCGGTGACCCCATCGAGAAACTGCGGAGGGTTCTGGATTGCCACATTCGATTCCATGCTGAGCGTGCCCAAGAAGTTTTCATTGGAAATGCTGAACTGCGTTCCCTGCCATCCGATGCGCGTGAGGTCGTGATTGAAAAACGTCGAGAGTACGAACACATCATCCAGTCGCTGATAGTCGAAGGAGGCCAAGCGCAGTTGGCGGTCGTGTTGGACCCGCGTATCCACACCTACAGCATCGTTGCCCAAGCCACCCATATTGCAGGGTGGTACAAGCCTGGCGGGCGGCTTGATATGAGCGCAATCATCTCCATTTACACGAAACTCGCCCTGCGGGAATTGGGTGTTGCTGATGCGGATGATCGGGTTGACACGAGCATGAGTTCCGGTTCAACATCAGACTAAAACAGTCTCCGACCGGGATTCATTCAAGAGTAGAATGACAGGCACAGCATGGGTGATGAACTGGCAATGCTGGAGGCCGTTTAGCCGTCGGCAGGGACTTCCCACCCCGTCATACAAAACTCATCCTAATCAGTGCAAAGTGGAGAGTATTTAGTATCACTTATTGTTGCAAGTGCACTATGCAGAAAAAGGTCAAAACAGCTTATTGGCAGCTCGAAATCGACCCCTGACGGGACAGCGGGGATATAAACGTTGAAAAGCGTTGATATGTGACATGTGGTGAACTTGGCTCTGACCAGGGGCGGTAGTCTTCTGCTTGTCTTGGAGCTGGCAATTTTGAGTGTCTATCCCACTGAGCAGTTTCGGTTCGAATCCGAACGAGCCTAGGTGACTGGATTGCTGCTATCCCGAGCTGATGTTGCCAGCTAGCTTGCCGCAAGGTCTTTTAAGGCCCGTGCCTCACAACCCTAAGGATGCGAGACGTCTTACCGCCCCGGTGGTCACCATGACACAAGGTGCTCGTTTCCGCGGAATTATGCACGCTGGCTTGTCGCCGGTGATTCTCGTAACCATGCCTCACAGGCTTCTGGCTGAATCAGTGTACTCATCGTTGGTTACGAAACGCATTGGAGCAGGGATATGAAGAACCTGATCGTCTACGCACGCGTTTCAACCAGGCAGTAATCCACCGACCGGCAGCAAGCGCACCTGGTCACGGCTGGGGTGCGGCGGGATGACCTGTACGTCGACCACGGGGTCAGCGGAGCGCTGGCCTCCCGGCCGGCCCTCGACAGGGCGTAGGGCGCTCTGGACGAGGTGGACACCCTGGTCATCACCGCTTGGACAGCTTGGGCCGATCCACCGTGAACATGCTCGGCTTATCCGAACAGCTCCGCAGCCGGAACGTTAACTTGTGCGTGCTGAACTTGGGAGGCGGGAACGTGGACACCGGTACCCCGATGGGGTCCATGGTCTTGACCGTCATGGCGGCCTTGGCCCTAATGGAGCTGGAGATCAAACGCGAACGTGTCACCGACTTCGTGACCAGGTGCCGAGCCGCAGCCCACGACCTCGGTGGGAGGCGCCCGGCCTTCACTGACAGTCAGATCGCAAACGCACGCCGCTTCATCCACGCCGGACAGCCGGCCACCCACGTGGCCCGCGACCTGGGCATGTCCGGAGCCACCCTCTACCGCTGCATGGCCGACCTCGACGCCCGAGAATGGGTCAGAACCGGCGGTTTCATGCCCTCGTAGTAAGGGGATTCCCCGCAAGGCTCTGGGTGACTTCCATTGACAAGGTTTTGCGATGACCGCTTGAACCTGCTGTACGATCTATGCCGTTTCTACGGCGAACCCATTTTTATGCCGACAAGCAGACCCGAGCGGGAGGGGCGGGCAAGGAGTGCATAGAAATGCTCTCAACTTGCCCGCCGCGTGTTACTGGTGTTGCGCTGGTCGTCTCAAGCTGTCCGAGGACCAGATACTGCTGGTGTCGCAGTGTCCGCCTCCTCCTACTTGACGGTCCGGTACTACTGGTGTTGCTCTGGTTATCTCAAGCTGTCGACGACCAGGAATTACTGGTACTGCTGGTGTTGCTTTGGTCGTCTCAAGATGTCCGACGACCGAGTGCTGCTGGTGTTGCAGTGTCCGCCTCCTACTGCTTGACGGTCCGGTACTGCTGGTGTTGCTTTGGTCGTCTCAAGCTGTCGACGACCAGTTATTACTGCAACGGTTTATTACTGCAACGGTGCTTCCCCCTTGGACAAGCAACTACAACTATTGTGGGCGGGGGAACTTCCGTTCTCTTTTTCTCACGAGAAAAAATATAGCCATACTCTGAGATCTCGTCAAGTCGACTCTGAGTGTCTGAGTTTGACCGCCTTTTGAGGTCGGCACGCAACCCATCTTGTGGCTCGCAATGGTGCAGCCGCACTTGATCGAAGTCGTCTGTTCTAGTGATTGGTGCCGGTCTCTTCCTCGCGTCTGGGCTACTAGCAGATCCTGCCCTTTTGCCCGCCGGCCCCAGATCCAGGTGGTTTTAGGTCTGTGGAGGGCCGCGGGTATCAGCGTTAGTGTCGGCCCGGGGGCGTCTTTGCGTGCTGGTTCGGGCGCGGTGGTGTGTGAGTTCGTTTTTGAGGGCCGTGTTTTCGGTTTCCAGGGACAGGACCAGGCTGATGCCGGAGAGGTTGAGTCCCTGGGCGAGGAGTTCTGCGATCCGTCGCAGGGTCACCAGGTCCTCCTCGCTGTAGCGGCGCGTGCCGCCTTCGGTGCATCCCGGTTCCAGGAGTCCCTTGCGTTCGTAGAGGCGAAGGTTTTGCTGGCCGGTCCCTACGAGTTCGGCCGCGACGGAGATCGCGTACACCCCGCGTGCCTGCGGATCCTGGACCACAATGCTGCGCAGCCTTCCTTTATCTTGGAAATTTTAGGGCCGACGAATTGACTTCTTGCACCAGTGTGGCAGTTGTGTTATAAAAAATCTATGCCCGCCGCAACAGGTTGTGGTGGAGATTAAAAAGTGAAGATGGCAACAAGTGACACTGAGATCCAGTGGTGTTGTGAAGGAGAGAGAAAGCCATGTTGATGCGTACAGACCCGTTCCGTGAACTCGACCGGCTCGCCGCGCAGGTGCTGGGGACTGCGGCACGCCCGGCAGCGATGTCGATGGATGCTTGGCGTGAGGGGGACATCTTCGAGGTTGAGTTTGACCTGCCAGGGGTGAGCCCGGATTCGATCAATCTGGATGTGGAACGCAATGTGGTCACCGTGCGGGCCGAACGTCCGGCCCTGGACGGGGACAAGGAGATGCTCGCCGCCGAGCGTCCACGCGGGGTGTTCAGCCGCCAGTTGGTCCTGGGTGAGAACCTGGACACACAGAATATCCAGGCCAGTTACGACAACGGCGTGCTCGGGCTGCGCATTCCGGTGGCGGAACAGGCCAAGCCTCGCAAGATCGAGATCACCACCAAGGAAGGGGACCAGCAGGCCATCAACTCCTGATCGGTGACGGCGCCCCGCCAGTTAGTGAGCAACGCCTCAGGGCGATACTTGATTGGAAGGCTACGGACGAGGAAAGGCAATTATTTTCCGGGCCGGGGGCAGGGTCGCGGGGGCCCAAGAAATCGAACCAGACGGTAGCCGGTGCGGCACGCCACAGCACCCAACACGCAAATTAGGTGGAGGTTGTTGGCCCTACCTCCCGCACCGATGGTCCCCGGCTCAGTGGTGCCGGGGACCATCGGTTTCATCCACGATCACAGGCGCAGCGGGCGGTGTCGATGTCAGGGACCGTTGGCAGTTGAGAGGAAGTGAGGGACGTCGTGACGGCTGCGCCGGATTTCTATGCGGTTCTGCACCTGGCCCCGGACGCCACTACCGGTGATGTCGGGCGCGCGTACAGGTCCCTGTTGCGCCGCCATCACCCGGACACCGCCCCTGTGACGGCCACGCCGGCGCATGCCCGCCGCGAGCGTGAGCTGCTGCAGGAGATTATGGATGCCCACGCCGTATTGGCCGATCCGGTCCAAAGGGCTCTCTATGACCGTCAACTGGCAGGGGCTGCGTCCGGTCCCGGCCCTTCCGCTAGGGCCCCGGTGTCCAGGCCGGCAACTTCTTTTGTTCAGCCGGCGATCATCGTCGGTCCGCTTTGGTGGGAACCACCTGTAAGGAGGTGCATTTAGATGAGTGCATGGCGGCGGTACGATTCTCTCTTGTTGCCGGCGTTCCATGAACGCTTCGAGCAGCGCTGGGGAAAGGGCACGGCTCCGTTTCTTGACCCGGAACTACACGAACAACCCATGCCCCGGGCTCAGTGGATCAACGTCGATACGGGGGCCGCGCTGGCCGTCGTCCCGGTATGGGCCGAGGATGACAGACACCGCTCCTTCGCCCTGTTCTACCTCCCGCCAGCCGGTGACATCTGGCTCTTGCGGCCAGGAATCACGGACTACATTGAAACCCAACAAAGCGACCACATCACCCTGCGCAACGACGCCTTCAAAAAAGCAGTGGAGCACGCCAAAACCTTCATCTACGGACCCGACTAGGTCTCCATCGCCTAGCCGAAACCCCCATTTAAGAGTAGAAATAGCCAACCATCTTAGGGGGCTGGCTGGCCACGTAGCCCACCTGCTTGATCCGGCGGTTTATGCGCAGCAAAAAACGCCTCCGCAGGAAGGCAGAAAAGGGGCTTGATTAGGCTTTAGTGCTGGGGTGTCCGTGGACGATGCCGGATGGCATGGTCGATGCAGTAACCGGTCCAGGGTCGGGCTTCAAGCCTGTCTTGCGGGATCGGCTGCCGACATTCCAGGCAGTTCCCGTAGGTGCCGTCAGTGATCCGGGCCAGCGCTTCGTTAATTTCTCCCAGGAGCTCAGTCTGGTGTGCGAGCAGTGAGGTCTCCTGGGAGATCTCGAAGAGCGTGGATGCGCCCTCCGGGTTCTGATCATCGACATGCAGGTCACGGAGGGTGGCTTCGATGGACGCTATCTCGGCGCGTCGGCTCTCCATCTGCCTCAGGATACGGTCCCGCTCGTCCTCCAGCAGAGAACGGAAGTGCTCAGCATCAATCATGAACAAAGGGTACGACAATCATCCGGTGAATAGAGCGGTTCGGTTATGGAGAGCATGGCTGGGATGGGTCAATCATCCGCCCCTGATGTCAGGCCATGCCCCGACGCTGTGACTGTTAGTTCGGAATGGCGGTTTCTTCACACCTCGGTTTGGCGGTCTAGCTGATTCCGATGACGAGGGTCGGACCGAACTCATTAGAAATTCATTCATTTGCTTCCCAACCTGTACCTAGACTCACGTTCGTGAAGCATAGCTTGGCGCCCTGCGCAGCTGCTTGCAGTTGAACGTAAGGTTGATCCACATGAGGCCTTCGCACGAGTACATCTTTTAGAAGGTCCGTGGATCACCGCTCGCGCCGCGAAAATGGGACCGCAAATCGCAGTCTTCCTGGAAGTCACACCGCCTGAGCAACGCCTCGAGGTATTCGCCCTGGCCCACGGCATGAGTGTCCGCGAGATGGAACTCTTGGGCATGCTCGCAGACGGAAGCGATACAAAACGCGTTGCCCAGCGGATGTTCATGTCGGAGCTAACGGTGCAGGCCCACCCTAAATCCATCTTCGCGAAGTCCCAGACCCACAAGCGCCAATCCCTTCTCTCCCAGATTCTCGGAACTCGCGCGGACCAAAGGTGAAACCAGAAGTGACAATGCGCTTGAAGTCATTTTGCGGTACCCGGCCAAATACACATTTTCCGCCATCATTGCGCTCCCCGTCGATGACCGGGACGGGTGTTTGGAAGCTGACACGGATCGTCCCGGTTAGTTTGGCCTCTTCAAATTTGAGGCGACATATGAAATAGTCGAGACGTTCAAGCCAAACTGTGAGCTTGTCCAAGGCAAACCATGAGAGGGAGTTAACATGATTGAAATGTTGCACGACTCGGGTATCAAGAGCGAATACGCGTACGCCGGCGGCTTTGCATCCATTGCGTTGTCACTCGGGTCCTGGCTCATCAGCCGAGCCAAGAGCGACGACTCGAAGGCCCAGTCGGACCGGTGGGGCATTTTCGTTGGGCATTGGGCCCCGACCTTCTTCGCACTGGGCATTGCGCTGAAACTCGAAGAAAAAAAATAGGAAACTCCTGCCGACCCATCAGCGTGTGAGCTGATGCGGGAATGCCGGGTCTTCGCTGTACTCGGCCTTGTCATTGCGCAACCCGGAGGCACCCGCTGCGAAGCACCAGGTGCCTCCGGGCTGTGCACAGGCGTGTCCCGCCTGAATCGCAAAAAAGGCCACTATAGGGCTATAGACTCTGCAAATGAATGAATCGTGGCCGGAGCCCGTCGCTCATGTCGTCCGGAAGACAGCGGCCCGCTCACTATTTGCTTTCGCCGTCGTCCAAGGGGCAGTTATAGGCGGCCTTGTCGTCCTGGACATCGTCAAAAAACGGGACCGGAGCAAGCGCAAGGGCTTCCCCCACCCGGGCATTTTTAACAAGACCGTTGACGATACCGACATTACGACGTACACCTTTGGCGCGGACCTGTACCGCGACATGCTCCACGCGATCCGCGATGCCAAAGAAAGCATCCTGATCGAGACGTTCATCTGGAAAAATGATGAAACCGGGCAGCAGTTCAAGGACGCCATCAATGAGGCGGCCGGCCGGGGCGTCAAGGTCTTTATCATCTACGACGGATTCGCGAATCTGGTCGTGCCATCCTCATTCTTCCAGTTCCACCCGGACGTCCACGTCCATCGCTTCCCAGTGCTGCGCACCTCCATGCTTACCAAGACTCTGCGCAGCACCGGACTGGACCACCGCAAACTCCTGATTGTCGACGACCAGATTGGTTTCGTGGGCGGCTACAACATCGGGTCCCTGTACGCCACGGAATGGCGGGACACGCATCTGCGGCTGGTGGGTCCGTCCGTCTGGGATCTGCGCCAGGCTTTCGTGAACGTCTGGAACGAAAACGCGACCGGATCCACCCCTGAAGTTCCCCACACCAGCCCGGACGTGTGGGAACCGCGGATCCGCGCGGTCAACAACATCCCGGCAAATCTTGTCTACCCGATTCGCGGCGTCTACCTGGACGCGATCACCCGCGCCAACGACCACATTTACGTCACCATGGCCTACTTCATCCCGGATCAGCAGATCCTCAGGGCATTGCAGGCTGCCAGCAGGCGCGGGGTGGACGTGCGGATCATCCTGCCGAAGGACTCCAACCACGTCCTCTCCGACTGGCTCTCGCGCGGGTTCTACCGATCCCTTCTCGAGGACGGGGTGACCATCCTGCTCTACCGCGACGCGATGATCCACGCGAAAACGGCCACCATCGACGGCAGCTGGTCAACCGTGGGCAGCGCCAACATCGACAGGCTGAGCCTGACGGGGAACTACGAGATCAACCTCGAAATTCACGATGAGGGTTTCGCCGAGGACATGCAGGAAATATTCGAAATCGACAGCCGGAACTGCAAGGAATTGACCATGTCGGACTGGCAGCACCGTTCCCCGCTTGCCCGGTTTAGCGAAACCGTGCTGATTCCTCTCCGGCCCCTTCTCTAAGAGCAGCCTGTGCCTCCCGGCGCAATGAGGCACGAAATCAAGCAACCACTGCAGAGCTCGGTGTCGTGCGCTTCCCTGCCGGCATGCTCGATCTGTCCTCGTGGCCGGCAGGGATGCGGATCATCGTCCGTAAGGAAATCCCTCACGTGGGCGCCCAGTTGAGGATCACCGACATCGACGGGCACCGGTACACGGCCATCGCGACGAACCAGGAACACGGCCAACTCGCTGACCTTGACGTCAGCCACCGGCTCCGCGCCCGCTGTGAAGACAGGATCCGCAACGCCAAAGACACCGGCTTCGCGAACCTGCCCTTCAAATCCTTCACCGCCAACGAACTCTGGTGCCATGTGGTCATGATGGCCACCGAGCTCATGGCCTGGACCCAAATGATCGGCTTCAAGGACTCCAAAGCCCGCCGGTGGGAACCGAAAAAGCTCCGGGCCAGGCTTTTTGAAATCGGCGGGAAACTCGCCAAACACGCCCGCCAAACAACCCTGCACCTGGCCTCCAAAGCACCAGAGGTGCAATTGCTGCTCAAGGCAGTGAAAAGGATCGCCGCGCTCAGCCCGCCATAAACGGCAGCAAGCCGACCATCCGAACTCACCCCAGGAGGGCCAGAACCAGCACCACCGTGACCGGTGTGGAACCGTCACCGACAACCGCCCCACAGGACAGCGGCCAGAATGTCACACCCAAATGCCAAACTAAGACCATTCAGGCAGACGGTCAGCCCTGATCCACCAGAAACCTCGTGTCATGAAAGTTCGAGGCGTGCGCCACGAGGCGCTTGTAGTTCGAATGGAGGTGTAAGACCTCGGTCTTCCGGCACTCGTAGGTGCTGGTTGAAGCTGACGGCAGCTGAGCCCATGGATTGATGGGTGAGGTGGGAGCAGCCGTGACAAAGTCGGAACGGTCCGGGATTCCTTGACGGACCGTGTCTGGTGAGCGAGGCGAGAAGGTATACGAAAGGAACCGGCGTTGTTACACCTCTTCAACTTTCACCTGCTCTAACCAAGGAAATTTGGGCAGGGTTGCGGTGCGCACCCACCGACTGATTGTTCAGGTCGGTTGGGGAACTCTTGGTCTGGTTTGCCTCGTTGGGGCCAGGAGATCACGGTGAAGGTCTACGGCGTAGCCGTGATGATGCCGCAGGGGTAAAGCCGGGTGCCTAACTCGCTGATCGAATGCAAGTGAACGTGGGAACCAGAAACGTTTCGTTCCGTACTGCTGTTTGTGGGTGGTGCGGATAGACACTTTGCCTGTTGAAGGGCGTTTCTGGGGCGGAGTCGCCGTAGTAGTCCGAGGCCGGGAAAGCCGGTCACATGGCGAAGGGCGGCAGTGTGTCAGGTAGTGGAATCGTGTAGAAGGTTGGAGGTTCATTGGTGAATACCGGTGATGACATGCGTGCCCGCAGTGATGCGGCGTCGGTGTTAGTACAACGGATGCAGGTAAAGCTACATCGGTGGGCCGGGAGTGATCCCGGCAAGAAGTTTGATGATCTGTTTAACCTTGTCTGTGACCCCGATTTCCTTCTGGTTGCGTGGGAACGCGTGGCCGGTAACCGGGGTGCGCAGACGCCCGGGATTGATCAGGTAACGAAAGAAACCATCAATTTCTGGGTCGGGGCGCAGGAGTTCATTGATCACATCCGTGGTTTGTTGAGGTCGGGCACTTTCCGGCCGCAACCAGTGCGACGGGTAGAAATCCCTAAAGGCAGTGGTAGTGGGAAGATCAGGCAACTGGGTATTCCCACACTGGCTGACAGGGTGGTGCAGGCGTCGCTGAAACTAGTGCTGGAACCGATCTTCGAGGCGGACTTTGCGCCGTTTTCGTATGGGTTCCGGCCGAATCGGCGGGCACAGGACGCTATCGCAGACATTCACCACTTCGCTATTGCGGGGTATGAGACGGTGCTTGAAGCCGATATCAAGGCGTGTTTTGATCGTATCGATCACACCGCGTTGATGGGCCAAGTGCGCCGTCGGGTGAGTGACAAGCGAGTGCTGGCACTGATCAAGGCATTCCTCAAGGCCGGGATCATGACTCGGGACGGTCAGCTGATCGGCTCGAAAACCGGCACTCCCCAGGGCGGGATTCTCTCCCCGTTGCTGGCTAATATTGCGTTGAACGTGCTTGATGAGTATGCCGCTAAGGCATGGTCGGAGCGTATGGGCACTAACTACCAGCGGCAAAAGCTGATCGCCAAGGGCGGTGCCACATGGAAGCTCATCCGATACGCTGACGATTTCGTATGCGTTATCAGAGGGACGAGCGGCCATGCGGAAACGCTGAAGGAGGAGATCAGGGAGGTTCTAGCCCCGCTGGGGCTGGAGTTCTCGGAAGAGAAGACCGGGGTAGTCACGATCGATGAGGGATTCGATTTTCTCGGATTCACGATTCAGCGGCGCCGCAAGCGCGGGACGAACAAGTCCTACGTGTATACGGTGCCGTCGCAGAAATCGATCAAGTCCGTGCGGTCAAAGATCGCACAAGCCTGTTACAGATCGACCCTGCATCAGGACTTTTCTGAGCTGCTCAAGCGGCTTAATCGGATCCTGGGCGGGTGGGCCAACTACTTCCGGCATGGCGTCTCGAAGAGTGTCTTTGGAAACATTGACAACTACGCGTGGCAACGTGTTTGGAGATGGTTGAAGAAGAAACACGGACGCATGAAGATACGGGACATGAAACGTAGATTCTGCATCAATGGATGGCAATTTGCCACGGCAACAACTCGTTTCACCGGGGCCTCAACAGTCCCAGTAACGCGCTACCGTTACCGCGGCAAGAACATCCCGAACCCGTGGAATCAACAGCCCTTGAACATCCGTATCACCGCCGGGTAATGATGCATGGAGAGCCGGATGCGGTGAGAGTCGCACGTCCGGTTCGGCGGGCAGCCACGGCGAAACCCGGCCCAGTAATGGGCAAACGGGCGCGCCGTGGCTGACCCAACTAGTAGGGACGCATATTTGCCTTAGATGCAGGGTTAAGAATTTCGAGGCTCCTAGCTCCCACTTTCTCACTTCGTATCGCGTCGCCAGTCGGGGACTTGCCAGCTTCATTTACCGACTTCGCATAAAAAAGGGGTTCGACTGAATGTGAGAATTATGGGCACGAGTTATGTGGAGGTTACCTCTCCGGGGGTCGAACATTGCTCTGGGCTAGTGGGGGATGCTTATTTGGAAGCCGCACCGGCAGTGGAGCACCACGCTGGGTACGACTACATCGAGGATTGGTTCTTTCTCGGATTCGGGTGCGTGGACCGAGTGGAGTTTGAGGTGTTTTTGTTCCATGGGTTCACCGCAGTGTATGTAGTGGCGGCCAAATTTCACTACCCCGAAAGGGGCATCGGCGGTGTTGAGGAATTTGGCAACGCTTTGAACTGAGACGGCGTGGCTTGAGTAGGATTCGCATTTTCCGCAGCTGTACTCGATCATGACCCATCCGTCTAAGTGCGGTTCGAGGCGTTGAATGGATTCGATCTCTAGGTGGGTAGATTTGTTGCACTCCGGGCAGTTGATTTCTTCAGCAGCGGGCTTCTCCGGGTCCACTATGACGGGTTCAGTGCTGGTATCGGCTGCCATTGTTTGCTCCTCATTCATGACTTTTCCTTCAATGGAACTGATGGGCGTTTTTTTGTGAAGCTGTGCACGAAAAGCGGGGCCTCGCAGAATTGGTATTAGACCACGGCCTCAAGAAGAGTGGGGGTAGCTGCTGCTTCTTTCAGGGTTTGGAGGTCTTGTTTCTTCTTGTGCTTTAGGGAGTGGGCACGTAGAGAATACACAGCGGCGGTTGGCGGGGCCTTGGCGATAGACGTTGCCGGGACAATGGCGGCATTGTCTGTCCGGGTACTTGACGCTTTTGCTGCAGGCTTCCTTAGTCCGGCTGTGGTCTTCAGCTCGGTGAAGTGACCTGGCGGGTTGTTAGGAATGAAGTCTAGAAAGTGCGGGTTTGCCAGCATGTATTGGCGGGCTTTGGGACAGAATGGCAAAACCTCGATACGACGTCGCTGAATATCTTGTAGGACCCACAAGTAGAAATAGTTGAGCTGGGCCTGCTGGTCATACGTGGATGACATAGAGGTATCTAGTAGCCATATTTGGCCGTTGTGCATGCAGTAACGCAGGGTCATGGACAAGGCGCCTGCTTCATAGAATTCAAACCTTGACGCGCTGAGGTTGTTCTGTATTTGCGACATTTTTACCCAACTCCTTAGCTAATCTAGAGAGACTTACACTAAAACAAGAAGACGGGATCAGACCACTTTTGTCGCGTTGTGGAGGAAACTTTAGTCCGAAAGGACTAAAAATGCCAGTTTACTTGACTTGCGTTCCCCGCCCTGATAAGCGGGTGTCCTGGACGTTTAGGAACGGGAACTAGAACTATCGCACTGTTCGACTAGTGAGTCCAGGTATCAGGGCCGGGGCAGTAGGAGTGGAGCCAGATGGGGATGCACGGAAACACCGTAACTCGAGTCTCTGATCGAGCTGGAGAGTATGGTTCCTTTTCTGGCTTCCCCTCTGGCGGTGACGACTTTCCTATCTGCGAGTTCTCTCTTCCAGTTCAGACTGGCAGATGGCAGAGATCCTAGGGTGCGGAGGAGATGCTTGGATATGAACTAGGCGATATTGTTCCAAAACAGCCCGTGCTGCTTACCGATAACATCCTGAAGGCCGGGGACGCTGTAGAGCGTGTATTCCATAGCGCCCATAGCACAGAGAAACACCGAGTTAGCCGCTACAGAGTCATCGATGAACACGGAAATACTCGTCGCGTGTTCCTGTTCAAAGTCGATTTCAACCTCGCCGAAACGGTGAATGGGGGTTCTTGATCTGTTCCGCGTTAGGGAACGCGAAGCGTCTGCTGGATCTGATGAAGCAGTAGCCCAAGCTGAGGTGACAGGAGCATACCTTGAGTAGTCCAAGGGAATACTCGTGTGTGTTAGTTCCGCATCAGCGCGGGCGGAGCTTTCGCTGGACCGGGCCAGCGATCGCAACCAAACCATTCCCAACTCTGAACGACGTGCCGCTGATGTTGATCAAGACACTGGCGTTGGTGACATCACCGTGAATAGCCCTTCGCCCATAGGCAAGCGTTAAAAACTGCTCCTTGGGCGTCAATATGGTGGCTACCTCGCCCTTCGACCAAAGTCCGCGAGCATGCACAATGTGGGTCAATGAACCGCTTGCTGATTGTCGAGGAACTCGGGTACTCATACAGCCAATAACCTACTGAGTGAAGTCATCTCTTCCGTTCAATTCTGCTTCAAAGAATGTAGTGAGCATCACCGGGCTCGCCGTTTACCTAGGCCAGCGGCCTGAGACAGCGGGCATTGTCGGTTCTCATGTGAGGGCCGTGAGTCCCGTTTAGCTGTTTTGAGTTTATTGGGCGCCACGATCGGTGCTGACAGTCGGTGCCGGATGTCATTGGCCGGTATTTTCTGGGATTCGAAGGAGAAGTCTAGGAGTGCAGTCATATCGATCGGGACCTGTTCCTCGGGTCGGTAGTACGTGCTCTCCTATCAGGGCTTCAAGACAACCTTGATGCAACCGTCTTGCTTTTTCTGGAAAGTTTCATAGAGTTCCGGGCCCCGGGACAGTGGCGCGGAATGGGTGACCAGGTCATCCAGCCCCAAGGGATCAGCAGTATCTTCGGTAAACGGCAACAGTGTCTCAGTCCAGCTTCTGACATTGCACTGTCCCTCGCGCAACTGGATTTGCTTGTCAAACATGTCTACCAAGGGCATCGGTGTGGCTTTGCCTGCATAGACTCCGCTGAGGGAAAGTGTTCCCCCGCGACGAACCGCCGCGATTGCTGTGTGCAAAACAGAGGTTGGATCCACTGAGATGGTCTCCATGGCCTTTTGCGCGACTTTATCGGGCATCAGTCCTGTTGCTGTTTGCATCACCTTCGCACCGGCGGACCCGTGGGCCTCCATTCCGACGGCATCGAGAATGGAATCCGGCCCGCGCTGGGTCATCTCCTGCAGTTCTGCCGCTACGTCTTTGGAGAAATCGAGGACCTCCACGCCGTGATGGGCAGCCATGTCCCGCCGTTCAGCTACTGGGTCTATAGCGATCACGCGGTGTCCCAGATGAACCCCGATTCTGGCAGCGAGTTGCCCTACTGGGCCTAACCCAAAGACGGCGAGCGTTCCCCCGTCGGGCACATTTGCATAATGTACGCCTTGCCAGGCAGTCGGCAAGATGTCGGACAAAAACAAGTATCTGTGGTCTGGCAGTTCCTTGCCTACCAGCATCGCGCCATAATCACCGTGCGGTACACGCAAGAATTCCGCCTGCCCGCCAGGCACACTGCCGTATAACTCGGAGTAGCCTAGGAAGGCTGCTCCCTTGCCCTGACTGCGAACTTGGGTGGTTTCACATTGGGATTGCAGACCGCGTTCGCACATCCAGCAATGGCCACAGGAAACGTTGAACGGGATGACAACGCGGTCCCCGACCTTGATGCGGTGAACCCCTGATCCAACTTCCTGAACAACGCCCATCGTCTCGTGTCCGACAATGTCACCGGCATGCATGTAGGGGCCCAACAACTCATAAAGATGCAGATCTGATCCACAGATGGCTGTTGAGGTGACCTTGATAATGATGTCGGAGGGCTCCAGAATCTGAGGATCAGGGACCTCGATGTATTCGATATTTCGCTTGCCCTGCCACGTCAGCGCCTTCATTCGATACCCTCCGTTTTCTGGTGGTTCCTCGTCATCTCAGTCAAACACTGACCAGGGAAGGTGGCAACACCTTCCTACGGGTTGAATCTGCAGAATCGAGACTCAAAGGTCCGCGATTGCATCAAAAAGGGGAGCGATGACGCCGACTCACACGGCAAGCAGATGCAACCGATGTTCCGTTGGGAGCTTCGTTGTCGTGAAGTTCACCTCACGGTTCACTCTGTGGCACGCCGACTCGCAAGTTCTCGTTGCAGAGCCGGTTCAGACTGCTCTCTGTAGCTGTGGGAACGGTGGCACCATAGGCACTTGGGTTGAGGTAATCAGTAGAAACTGTGTGAGGTGCTATAGAAGTTCTGGCTTTGTCATGAAGCCTGATCCGTCGTTTTGGGCTGGTTCCTATCGCTAGGGACTTCGTTATCCGGTCGCAGCAGTGTCTTCGTGGGCTGCTCCGACGGGCTTGGATTCGGGGGACCCGCGTTGACGCAGGTAAATGGAGAGCACCACCATGGATCCAACTGCGAGGAATTCTGATTGCCAATTTTGGAGTGTGCGGTTCCAGAACTCTGGAGACAGAACATATTGGCCCCATGTCAGGGTGTCTTGTAGATCTTGAACTTGCTTTTCGTTATAGGCACTGACGCCGGCCACAGATTGGGCAAACCAGGACAGAAAGAATATCGAACCCATGACGAGTACGAGGGAGTTGGCGTAGATCTGGTGGCGCCAGCCTGACAATTTCGCCCAGGCGGGGGAGCGCGAGGTTGCATAGTCTCCCGTGAGTTGGTCTTTGTCGGTCTCGGGCCCAGTCTTGTCCAGTTCTTTGGATTCGGGAGAGCCTTTTTGTACTAGCCAGATGGTGGCCACAATGTAGAGCAGGAACTGCAAATACTCCGATTGCCAGTTCTCGGCTACATCTACCCCGAAGCTGGAAGACGTTACATACTGTCCTAAGCTGACGGTGGGAAAGCCGGCTATGAGTTGTTCTTCGTTGTATAGCGCATGGCCGGTAAGTGCCTGGCCTAGGAGAGCCAGCAAAAAAATCAGACCAAAGAATAATCCCAAGCCATTCTCGCGCAGTGTTTTTTTCATGGCATGTCCTAACCCTGTGAAAAGCCGACCACTAGGATGAATATCAGGCCTAGGGCAATGACGAGCAGATATGCGATAAATTGCCGTCTCATGATTGCTTCCTTTCCCCGGTGCTGTTGTGGACCCTACGATAAAGAGCATCGGCAACCCTCAAGCGACAGGCCCCGTGGCGGGCAGAATCGAGGCCGCAATGACTACTGCTGGGATGGACGGCGCCGAACACGATGGGATAGCGGATGCTGGCACCGGGCGTCACGAAACCCGCAATGAGAAGCGGGACCGCAACTGGGACGACTTGCTGCAGGAACTGCGTGTCATGCAGACGGGCACTCAGATCATCGCGGGATTTTTGCTGACGTTGCGGTTTCAGCAGAGGTTCACTGACTTGGACGCATTCGCAGTGGCGCTGTATTTGGGCTTGGTGGTTCTGGCAGCCGGAATCACCTGCCTGATGTTGGTGCCTGTCGCCATGCACCGTGAGCTGTTTGGCTTGCGGGTTAAGGACCGGTTGGTGGCTTCGGGGCACCGGGTGGTCAGTGTGGTGTTGTGGCTGATTGGGCTGCTGGTGATGGGCACAACGGCCTTGATTTTCTATCTGGTGTTGGACGGGCTGGCAGCGTCCTTGGTCGCGGCGGCATTCGGACTTGCGCTGCTGCTTGGGTTGCTGATTTATCCCCGTCGAATCAGGGGTAGCCGTGCACGGCACTGAAAGCCGGAACGGCCGCCAGCAATGTGTGGAAAGCATGAGCTTTGCCTACTGTCCGTTTTCGGGGCCGGTGCGGAAGCCAATCAATTTGTGCGTGCCGTCGCAATATGGCTTGATCCCTGATGCTCCGCAGCGGCATAAGGCCACAGCTTTTCTGCGTCGAGGCAGAGCCTTTCCAGTGGTTGACACGATCTCAAAATCGCCGCGCACCAACAGCGGCCCATCTGGGCAAGCCACTATTTCCGGGATGGACGTGTCCCTCACATGCGCGTGAGCTTGATCGGTGCTCCCGGGGACTCTGGGCTCTTCTTTGCTTGCTGTAGGGATCTTAGTCATGGGCGGGGGCTTTCTCTGTGAGTAGGGGAGTGGTGGGTAGGGGTGCCAGAAGTGAAGTGGTGCCGGATTCCCAGGCGTCCATTGTTCTCTGGGTCGACATCGCGTCGAGGGCGAGTGCCGCAGCCGCGCCGAAGTAGATGTCTTCTAGGAGGGCCGGTTCGGCGTCAAAGAGCCCGCCGGCTAAGTCCCGGCCGGCGATCTGCTCATGCACTGCATCGGCCTCTACATGTTCGTCAAAGTAGCCTGTGACGTCCTCCTTGAATCCATGCCGACGGAATCCATTACCGTAGAGCCGGTTAGGCTGGGACGACGTCATTTCGTAGGCAGCGAGGTGGCCCACGATAGCGCCCCTGAGGCGCCTGTTCAGTCCAAACATGGACATCATGTTGGTTCCAGCCAGGGTCAGCGCGGGCACTGCGTCTACATAGCCGCCGTAGTCTTCGTCAAGTCCTAACCCTCGCATGGTGCGGGCAAAAAGGGCCGAATGCATCCGCTCGGGCCGTCCGCCACCATATTCATCTGCCTGAATCTCTACCATGGCAGCCTTTGACCGACCAGTCAGGCGGGGAATGGCCCACGTGTGCGGATCGGCTTCCTTGAGTTGATAGATGGATTTATGGATCAGAAATTCCTGGAGCTGTTCCACTGTGGCCGCTTTGGCAACAAAACGGGACATGGACGGCCCAGTGTCTACAGCCGCCATGGCGAATAGGACCTCCGCCACTGCATCACTCGTGCAAGCATTCAGTTCTGGAAGCACGACGGCGGCGCGCAATTCCTGTTCGAAGACGGACTCAAGTTGCCCTCGTGCCGTGATCAGGCCGGGATTCCATTCCCATCTTTCATCCGCTTGCGCCATGCCGCTGTAGTGCAGCTCGTAGAGGATAAATAGGGTCAGTTGTAGGTCTTCGTCAGCCAGCATGCCCTGCGTTTGTGCTATACCGCTGGCAACACTGTTCAGGAACGGGCTGAAATCCTCTGTTTGATTCTCTGCTGAGCCCCGCAACAGGGTCACTAACGATCGGCTGGCGGGGCCGCGGGCTGTTGGAAATTTCATAGCGGTTCTCCTGAGTGTGGATCATTCCCCAGACGCGAGGTTGACACGGCATCGGTGCCGGATTCAGCGCCAGGGACACGGGCTAAGTTTATTGTTGCTTCCTCGAGCATCTGTAGCGCACGTAACGTGGTCTCCTGCACAACCTCGGACGGGTTTCCTAGAAAGCGGTGTTTGGCTACGGAGGTCCCTGTTGGTGTGTGAACAGCAATAAAGACAGTCCCCGCGGGCTGGCCTTCTTCAGGTTCCGGTCCGCCCGCGCCGGTCACAGCTACAGCGAAGTCTGCGTGCATCATTTTCGCTGTCCCATCGGCCATCTGCCGGGCACAGTCGGCCGTAATGACGTAACCGCGTTCGACTCCCAGAACTGAGAATTTCACTTCACTGTCGTAGGCAATTACGGAGCCGAGGAACCATTCGGAGGAACTTTCAGCCGCCCCCAAATGGCATGAAATACTCCCGCTGGTCAGGGATTCCGCAGCCGCCACTTTGTGGTGTGTCCGGCGCATGATGCGTGAAATTCGTGCAGAGATCTCCACTGATTTCTTTAGCAAGCGGTCCGGATGAGGGGCCGTCATGCTGTTCTCCTGCGCGGCATGCTCTGTTTCAGGCATCGAGGATCCCTGCCAAGAAGGCGTCTGACAGCTGGTGCGAAACTCACATTTTCCTTCCTTTCTAAGTCTCTATGGTGCCAGGTGCCCATGTCATACCTTCACCAGCGGAGCTGGCGTGAGAGGGGCAGCTCGTTGATTGAAGCCATTTTTGGGCGGTGCACAGATTAGGGGGAGGGGGTTCCGCCATTGACGTTCAGTGTTTCCCCGGACACGTAGCTGGATTCAGGTGAGGCGAGAAAAACAAATGCCGGTGCTAGTTCCGTCGGTTGGCCCGCCCTGCCGAGCGGGGTGTCCTTACCGAACTTAGGCAGCGCTTCTTTGGGCTGGCCGTCGCTGACCTGAAGCCGAGTCCAAATCGGCCCGGGCGCCACGGCGTTGACGCGAATGCCGCGTGGAGCCAATTGCTGGGCGAGGCCCTTGGAGAAGTTATTGATAGCTGCCTTGGTGGAGGCGTAGTCGATTAGCGTAGGCGAGGGGTTGTAAGCCTGAATCGAGGTGGTATTGATGATGGTTGAACCCGGAGCCAAATGTGGCAGGGCTGCCTTGGTAATCCAGAACATAGAGAAGATATTTGTCTTAAATGTATTTTCGAACTGCTCATCACTGAGATCCTCCAGTTTCTCCACTGCGATTTGGCGACCGGCGTTGTTCACGACAATGTCCAGACCGCCTAGCTGTTCGACGGCGTTAGCCACCAATTCACGTGCTGTGGAAGCTTCTGAGATGTCCCCGGGCAAGGCCACGGCGTTTTGCCCGCATTCACGGATGATGGTTGCAACCTTTTGCGCGTCAGGTTCCTCGACCGGGAGGTAGGACAGCGCCACGTCCGCCCCCTCACGGGCGAAGGCAATGGCAACAGCGGCACCAATGCCGGAATCTGCCCCGGTAATCAAGGCTTTACGGCCGGCGAGCCGGCCAGTGCCCCGGTAGGACTTCTCGCCACGGTCCGTGTGAGGCGTCAAATCACGGTCCAATCCTGGCTCGGGCTGATCTTGGAGGGGCGGGCTGATGCTGGGGTAGCGGGTGACAGGGTTTTGAAATGTGTACTGGTCATTGTTCGTCATCAGTAATTCCTTTCAATGAACTTGCAAACACTTGAACTCATGGTGCAGATCGGCCATCATGGCAGCTGGCCCAAGCCGGTGGTGACTGCCGTTCACATACCAGCCTTCGGATGTGCAGGTCCGGGATTGCCCCGGCCGGTCCAGTTCTGGCCCTCGCCACCGTTGAGCGCTGCGTCCGGAAATTCATCCGATACCTCAGAGGCGATATCCAGAGGTGTGGCGGCAGTGGCATCGGAGACAGAGTCCAGCGGGTTGGCAGTACTCGTCGATTCTCGCTTGGGGGCTGGTAAGACTTGGTCTATCAGTTTGTGCACCGCATGGCCCGCTTGATCCTTAATGGATTCTTGGATGTTGGAGACAGTCGCCTGGACGGCGTCTCTGTTCCATAATTCCTTCGCGGAGGCCTTGATTTTTTCGTAACTGCCTCGACCTGCACGGGTGCCCAGTACATATCCGGCAGTCAGTCCGGCGAGAAATGTTAACTTCGATTTCATGACGCTATCCTTCTGTGTGGAGAACCTCGGTCATCTCAGGTGTTTATGCTTCCTGCCCTCTTCGCTGCTCCGCGTTTGTGCGCCCGGGGGTTTCGCTGGATCGTTCGCGTTGGAGTAGCGAAACGCCGGCAAGCAGATGGAGGAAAGAGGAAAGCTGTCGCGGTGCTGGTTGCGGTTGAGCGGTCAGCACCGCGACCGGGGCAACTCCTAGGCTGCAGTTTTGTTCCGTCCGGTAATGGCGCCGTAGATTCCGGCCACCACCAAGCCACCAACGATTGCGAGAATCCAGGAACCGAGATTCCAAAATTCCATTTTTCCGTCTCCGAACAACAAGTCGCCGATCCAACCACCGACCACGCCGCCGACAACGCCCAAGACCAGACTGGTGATCCAGCCACCCCCGACGCGGCCAGGCATGACTGCCTTGACGATGACCCCCACGATAAGGCCCAATACGATCCATCCGATGAAACCCATGACTCCTCCTTAGAAAAGAATGGCTAACTTTATTCGGTAAAAATCCGGAAGCTAGTTTCCGGAAGGCGCCGCCCTCAGGTGCAACGGCTGACAATGACAGCCTAACCACAACGGGGGCAAAAATCTCCAGTAGGTGTTTCATTTATTGCGGCGAGGAGGCGTAATGTCCTTCTCAAATACAAGTCTGGGCCTACAGACATTCCACTCTCCGGTGGAGGTGCTTGCCGCCCTTTTGACTGGATGGTGGTTTCGATCCCTGAGTTCTCCCTGAATACGGGCGGGTTCGCTGGCATTCTTGAGCTCAGCACGGAAAGGTGCACGATAAGAGCCAATGCAAGGGAGTGTCATGGCAACGTTGGGTGCATGGATGAAATCCACGGTGACGGGCCAACGAGTGTTGCTCGCCGCCAAGACTGCCTTGGCGGTGGGTGTTGCTTGGTCTTTGGCACCCCACCTCCCTGGAGTGGTTGATGATTACCCCTATTACGCGCCTTTGGGGGTCTTGGTGAGCATGTATCCAACGTTCATGGGATCGGTGCGCACAGCGGTGCAATCTCTGGCTGGTTTGCTTTTGGGTATTGTTTTGGCTGCCGGGGTGCTTTTGTTGGGAAATCCGAACGTGGTCTCCATCTCTGCGGCAGTTGGCTTGGGGGTTTTACTGGCGGGGATGCCTCGACTCGGAGCTGGTCGGGAGTACGTCCCCGTAGCGGTCCTTTTGGTGTTGATCATTGGGGGCCAAGACGCTGACGCATTTTCGATTGGGTATGCCGTTCAGATGGGATTTGGCGTTGTGGTGGGTCTCGTGATCAATGTGGGCATATTTCCGCCCCTGGCGCTGGATGCAGCCCGGGCACAGATATCGAGGGCGCGGCTGACACTCATCAGCCAGCTAGAGGATGCGGCGGCCGCTTCGGGTGAAGAGTGGCCGCCACAGCATGAAGAATGGGCGGCCCGGCGGCATGCGCTTGATGATGCCATTGTTGAGGTGAGGGATGCCGTGCACAACGCGGCGGAAAGTCAACGGGCTAACCCGCGTGCATTCCGCCGTTCACGCCACGGCGTGGTTGCAAACAGCTATGGTGACTTAGCTGTTTTGGAGGACATCACGTTCCACGTTCGGGATCTTTCTGAAGTCCTGGCCGGAGCGATCTGGGAAGGGCCTAACGAGTTCCGGCTGGAAGTGATGCTGCGTGAACCGCTAGGGCGGTGCTTGTCGGCAACAGCCGGATTGCTGCAGTCGTGGGAGGACGGCGATGACCATCAGGAGCCTATTGTCCGTGTGTCCACACGCCTGAGGGACTTGACAGATGCTATCGCTGCCAGCCACGCAGCAGCACCTCAAGGCGCCGGGGTTGACTCTTTAGCACCGGGAGCCGCCGCTGCCTTGGATGTGCAGCGGATCCTCACTGCACTTACCCGTCATCTACGTTCCGACGGCGGCGGCCCTTGAGCTGGCTGACTGTTCCAGATATAGCCGGGCCATTGAATTCTGGCAGAATGACCACATCGAAAACGCCTAAGGATGCTGGGCCTGGCCATCTATAGCCCGATATTAGGGGTGAGGCAGAAACTGAGTGGGGATGGCGTTCCTGTGATCGAATCATTACCGTGGGAAATACACCGGCCGCTGCAGATCGGCCGCTTCGAGAGGAGTTCCCATGGTTTCCAAGAAAACTTCCACGGCGAAATTTACTGTCCCCGGCCTGTCCTTGACGGACGGCCATCAGGTGGCAGCCACCCTGCAAGGCAGGCTTCACTCCTTGAATGACCTCCAACTGACATTGAAACACGCACACTGGAATGTGGTGGGGCGTGATTTTATAGGTGTCCACACCATGCTTGACCCCCAGATCGAACTGGTCCGGGCGATGATTGACGAAACAGCAGAGCGTATCGCGACGCTCGGTGTCTCGCCCAATGGGCTGCCCGGTGCGCTGGTCAGGGATCGGGACTGGGACGATTACGGGTTGGGACGCGCCTCCACGATGGAGCACTTGGCCGCTCTGGATCTTGTCTACGACGGCGTGGTCTCCAGCCACCGCGATGCCATCGCACTCACAGGAGAACTTGACCCCATCACCGAGGACATGCTCATTGGGCAGACAGCGAAACTGGAGCTGTTTCAGTGGTTCATGCGCGCGCATCTGGAAAACGCTGGGGGGACACTGAGTGACGCTGACACGCATACGGAAACCTCCGCTGCGGCAAAGTCCAGGAAATAAAAGTAGAACGTAGCGAACCAGCAGTACGACAAGAGTGAGTACGAGATCAAGATCAGGAGCATCAACATGTCAAACACGGAGCATTTCGACCATCCAGAGAGCCGCGACGCTGCCGAAGAATCCATCAGAGACAGAATCGATGCATCTGGACTTGAAAATGACGGGCCGCAAACGGTGCCCACCAACGTTTCACAAGATGTGGAATCTGATCCTGCGCTCAATGACGGTCTTGGCCAAGACTGGGCCGACGAGGGCGGAGCCACTCCCCAAGGATCGGCCACGTCGTCAGAGTAAACCAGCTACTTTGTCGGCGGGCATCGTTCTGTGATTTCTAATGCCCTTAAAACGTCGGTTTAACAGAACCCTCATGTGCCCCGCCCTGCTTTCAGGGCGGGGCACATGAGGGCGGCGGAAGTGTGGGGAGCCCTGCGTGCCAGTCAGGGGCCCACTTGCACAGCGCCAATGGTTGCCTTGGCTCCGATGCTCCTACAGGTGCCCTTCTCTATTCCTTGGCCTGGTAGAAGAACACATTGTGGCAGCGCCTATTTGAGCTATTGCCGCGGCCCAATGGACAACCGTCGAGGTCCCTCAGTGAGCCGCCGGCAGTTGCTGCCCGTACGTGACGAGCAAGCTCCAAGTGAAAGTATGCGGGCAGCTCAGCGCACGGGGGATGACATCGAAGGGTCCCGGCGCGGTATTCTCATCACCTAAATCTTTCGTATGAACGTCTAAGAATTTGCTTGTTTGCGGCGGTCAACTGCCCAGACAGAGATGGTGGCCTCGCCGACGTGTAGTCCACATGGTTAGTTCAGAGGTTTCTAGAAACTTTCTAGTAGCTCTCGTTAGGGGAAACTGTGAAGAAACAAGATCAAGGTCCAGGCATTTTTACCCGGTTCACTACCAAGGTAGCCACCGTTCTCGGCCGTCCATGGATCTTCGCGACGGCGGTAGCTGTCCTGATTTTATGGGCGCTTTCCGGACCACTGCTTGGCTTCTCCGATACATGGCAACTTATTATCAACACCAGTACCACGATCATCACTTTTTTGATGGTGTTCATTATCCAGAACACCCAAAACCGTGACAGCGAAGCGCTGCACGTCAAACTTGATGCCATCATGCTGGAGTTGAAGATCAGTAACGCCAAACTTTACGATGCCGAACATGAGGGGGAGAAGGAGCTTGAAAGCCAACGTCAGCGACTGAAAGATGATGGTGAGGAGAATTCAGGAGCTATGGGCCAGTAGACCCCGCCTCGATGAGGAGAGACTTGGCCGTCGAAGCATGGACAGAAACATGCATGATCTGACCGGCACTCGGAATATCATCCTAGTGCTGCTCACGCCGGTCAGAACAGAAACTTGTCCGGCGTGAGCGGCAACGTTCGTACCCGGAGTCCGGTGGCGTTGTAGGTGGCATTGGCGATCGCGGCCGCAGCTCCCACGATGCCAATCTCACCAATTCCCCTAGCCCCGAGTGGGCCAGCACGATGGTCGGTTTCCTCCAGCCAGATTGCATCTACATCGGTAATGTCAGCGTTGGTGGGAATGTGATAGTCGGCGAGGTCGTGGTTGACGATCATGCCAAACCGGGGATCCATGACCCCATCTTCATGAAACGCCATGCCGATGCCCATGGTCATTCCGCCGATGAATTGTGAGCGTGCCGTGCGGGGATTAATGATGCGGCCGGCAGAGAAGACCCCGAGCATGCGGGAAACCCGGACCTCTCCGGTGTCGGCATGCACGCGGGTTTCAGCGAACTGGGCGCCGAAGGAGTGCATCGCATAGCGCTCGGCATCGGGGTCTTCGGGTGCCTCTGCCTGGGTCTGCGCACCGGGTGCAGGATTGGCTCCGTGCTCTCGGCGGAAGGCCTGGGCTGCAGCAATGATGGTGCCACCCCAGCTGGCCGTGCCGGAGGAACCACCGGCCACCGTCGCGACGGGCAGAGACGTATCACCTATTTCCAAATGCACCTGATCCGGTGAAACATGCAAGGCATCAGCGGCGATCTGGGTCAGGACAGTCCAGGCGCCGGTACCCAGATCAGCGGCGCCGATTTGCACCGTGTAGGATCCGTCTTCTTGGAAGGAAATCCGTGCGGCATTGCCCGGGTTTCGCATGAAGGGATAAGTGGCGCTGGCAACGCCCAAGCCCACCCACCAGCCATCTTTGAGCCGGGCCCGCGGCTGAGAGGAACGCCGGCCCCAGCCGAAACGTTCCGCACCTGTCCTGAAGCATTCCAATAAGTGGCGGCTTGAAAATGGTTTCCCGGAATCCGGATCACGGTCGGGTTCGTTCCGGACCCGCAGCTCAATGGGGTCCAGCCCGCATGCCTCGGCCAACTCATCCATGGCAACTTCCGGGCCGAACATGCCCGGGCATTCCCCGGGTCCGCGCATCCACGATGGAACCGCGACATCCAAGGGCACTAGGCGGTGCGTTGTTCGCCGGTTTGGCGAGGAGTACATCATCCGGGCCGGGACAGCCGTTTGCTCGGCGAACTCCTTTATTCTGGAGGTCTGACTCACCGCATCCTGCGAAATGGCCACAAGCCGGCCGTCCTTGCCCGCACCCAAGCGGACATGCTGAATGGTGGGTGTGCGGTAACCAGACAGAGAGAACATTTGCTGTCGCGCTAGTGCGAATTTCACCGGCCGCCCGCCACTGCATTGCGCTGCCAAGGCAGCGAGCACCACGTGGGCGTGCGGCAAACCCTTGGACCCGAAGCCGCCACCTACATGAGGAGCAATTACCCGCACTGCCTCAGGAACTAGCCCGAACATCGGTGCGATGCTCTGCCTGACAGGGTGTACTCCCTGGGTGGAGTCGTAAAGCGTCAGCTCGCCATTGTGCCACTGCGCCACCGTGGCATGGGGCTCCATGGGATTGTTGTGCTCGGCCGGGGTGGTGTAAATCTGGTCAATCACGACGGCGGAAGCCTCTAGTGCGGACTCAACATCTTCCTCGGTGGTGTCAGTATCAAAGTCTCCATTGACCTGTTCGGGCGCATATAGCCCGGGGTGCTCCGCTCTAAAAGCTGCATCGTGTTCGGCGATCTGGTATTCCACGGCCACCAGACTGGCTGCATGACGTGCAATCTCAGGCGTTTCAGCTAATACTGCTGCAATGAATTGGCCGCGAAATCCAATGTGGGTTCCTTGTAGAACAGCAAGCTCTGCATCGTCTGTTTGCTCCAGTTTTGGGGCGTTGAGGTGGCTGAGCACGGCAATCACGCCGTTCACCCCCTCGGCTCTACCTGTGTCCATCTTGCTGACCTTCCCCAACGCGATGGTGGACTGGACAGGATACAGGTAGGTGGGATTTTCCACCTGCTGATCGAAGGCGTAGCGTGCGGTACCCCGCACTTTTGCCACACCGTCCAGACGTCGGAGACTGGAGCCGATAGCCGTCCATTTGAGCAGTTCAACCATTGTTCTGCCCTCCGGCGAGCTGGCGAAGCACCGCAATCATGGTGTTGCGGACCATGGGTATTTTGAAAGCGTTGTCCGGCAGTGGCGAGGCGAATACAAGTTCAGCATCAGCGGCCCGGCGGAAATTCTCCTCAGTTGCTTCCGCGCCACGCAGGACTTCCTCGGCACGTTCTGCCCGCCAAGGCTGGTGGGCCACGCCGCCCAGTGCGATGCGCGCCTCGCGGAAGGTCCCGCTGTCGTCTATGTCCACCACGGCCGCCACTGACACTAGCGCAAACGCGTACGACGCCCGGTCCCGCACCTTGCGGTAAGCCGACAGGCTGGAAGTGTCCGCTGGCAGGTCCACGGCGATGATGAGCTCGCCGTGTTCCAAGGTGGTGTCGCGGTTCGGCTCATTCCCCGGGTTGCGGAACAACGCCGTGAGCGGAAGTGAGCGCTTCCCGTGGGCTCCCAGGACTACGACTTTGGCGTCCAGAGCCGCCATGGCGACGGCCATGTCGGATGGGTGAACCGCCACGCAGCTGTCCGAAGCGCCAAGGATGGCATGGTTGCGGGTATAGCCGCCAAGGGCTGAACAGCCGGTGCCGGGTTCACGCTTGTTGCAGGGGGTGCTTACATCTTGAAAGTAAACACACCGGGTGCGCTGGAGCAGGTTTCCGCCCGTGGTGGCCATGTTGCGGAGCTGTCCGGAGGCGCCAGCTAACAGCGCTTGGGAAAGCACGGGATAGCGTTGCCGGATCAGCGGATGTGCTGCGAGATCGCTGTTGCGCACAGTTGCCCCGATCCGAACACGCCCGTCCGGCAATTCTTCAATCGTATCGAGAGGGAGTTTACTGATGTCGACCAGCAAATCCGGGGTGGCGATCCCGAGCTTCATATGGTCAACGAGGTTGGTGCCGCCAGCAAGAAACGCGGCTCCGGAATGTCCGGTCACCGTGGCGACGGCGCTGGCGGCGCCCATGGCACGCTCATAGTCAAAGGGGATCATGAGGTGGCTCCTGCCTGACCGTCGGGACGTGGCGCGGCAAGTGTTTCTGCTACTTCCCGTAGCTCTTCATTCCCGGTGGAGGCATCATGGTTTATGGCCTCTCGGATCGCCGCAACGATGTTGACGTAGGCGCCGCAGCGGCAGAGATTTCCGCTCATACGTTCACGGATCTCCTCATCGGTCAATTCCATCGCAACTGTGCCTGGGCCTGGGCCTGTGCCTCTGCCGATGGCCGTGACGAGGCTGGGCTGTCCCGCGGCGGCTTCCTGCAGCATGCCCACCGCCGAATACACCTGACCGGGAGTGCAATACCCGCACTGGAGACCGTCTTTCTCCAGAAAGGTTTCCTGCATAGGGTGCAGCTCCTGTCCGTCGCCCAGTCCTTGGGCCGTAGTCACGTCAGCACCTTCCTGTGTGACGGCGAGCACTAGGCAGGAGTTCACTCGCCGACCCTCCAGCAATACGGTGCAGGCACCGCATTGGCCGTGATCGCAACCCTTCTTGGGTGCGGTTACCTCCAGTCGGTTCCGCAGCGCGTCCAAGAGCGTGGTGCGGGTGTCAACGGTCAATGACCGCTGCACTTCGTCGACCAGCAATGCGATCTCTACTTCCATGGATGCAGCACTTCCGG
Source organism: Arthrobacter sp. PAMC 25486 (assembly GCF_000785535.1). Taxonomy (NCBI): domain Bacteria; kingdom Bacillati; phylum Actinomycetota; class Actinomycetes; order Micrococcales; family Micrococcaceae; genus Arthrobacter; species Arthrobacter sp. PAMC 25486. The sequence continues at coordinate 3,674,161 of NZ_CP007595.1, forward strand.
TTGGTACGGGCGGGCTTGAATTCGGGTCAGTGCCAAACGCCTAGTGTGTCTATTTCGTAACATATCCCAGTGAACGGCGGCGTACAACCCTCTGGCGAGCGGCGGTTGACACCTTCGTTCGTCGGGTTTCGAGGCCTTAGCTGCGGGTGAAAGCGAGGGCTCTGGCGCAATGGCCGGGCGTCTGGCAGAGTGAAAGAATGACTGATGCATCCACGAAAGCGCTGATCCTGGTCTGCACACTTTCACCTTCGCCGGAGAAATCCAGTAGTGATTTGTTGGCCCACCAAGTAGCCGAAGCATTTTCCAATCACAGTGTGCAGAGCGAGATTCTGCGCATTGTGGACCACGACGTGAAGCCCGGGGTGAAGAAGGACATGGGGGGTGCAGACGCATGGCCCGCCATCCGCGACAAATTAATGGCCGCCCAAATCTTGGTGTTGGCCACCCCGATTTGGGTGGGACATCCATCCAGTCTGGCCCAGCGGGTGTTGGAACGGCTGGATGCTGAACTCTCTGAAACTGACAGTCAAGGGCGGCCCATTCTGTTTGGCAAGGTCGCAATGGTGGCCGTGGTCGGCAATGAGGACGGTGCCCACCATGTCATCGCCGATCTGTCCCAGGGGCTCGTCGAAGTGGGATATTCCGTCCCGGCCCAGGGGGCCACCTATTGGGTGGGTGAAGCCATGCATAGCATCGATTATCAAGACCTTGAAGCGGTCCCTGAAGTGACGGCCAACGCCACGCGGATCTCTACCCGAAATTCTGTGCATCTGGCTGCGTTGCTTCGAGAACGGCCCTATCCGGCGGGATAATTGGCCACAGTAGGCGGACATCCTGTACCGGCTTGGCCATCAGTTTGGCCCAGTCTGATTGGCCCACTGTCGGCAGCATCCATTGACAAGTTTCGCTGCCGGGATCAGTGCGCCATCGGCTGGCACCGCAGTGGGTTGCCTCCGATGCCTTTGAGGATCCCCAGTCACGGGTGCAGAAGTTGCGCGGCAAGCCCTGGCCGCTCTGTCTCTTGCTCTTGACATCGACGTGGAGATGAAAAGCATGACACAGGATAACGGGACGCGAGAGAGTTCCGGGCTAAGCCAAGCTCATCGGTGATAGCGAAGTTCTTGAACAAGCTGCCCAGAGATGGTGGAGCTCAAGGGGGCATCTCTGCCCATCAACGGTGATGACAAGGGACTCAACGCCGTGAGGACCGATCGCGACATTGTCGTCAATTCTCTTGCCCAGCCTGAGGCACTTGCACAGCTTGGGCGCGTGGGCCGCCCAGGGGACACCCATGGCCACGGGGACGGTGCGAGCGTAGAAGACGCCACGCAAACGATGCAGGAATAGGGGGTGCGTCGACTCCCCGTCGCCGACTGCCACGAACTCGTCAGGATACTCAGGCACGGAGATATCGCCCGGAACCTTCAAGCCGAAGCGATCGGGGCTTGATAGGTATATCTCCTAGGAATGATTTCTGTACGTAATGGTGAGGCTAGGAGAATCCCACCTGAAACTGTTGTTCGTTCATTGCTCTCCCTCAAATGGTCACCATCGCAGATTTAAACGACGTGGAATCTTATCCTGCGCTCGACGACGGACGTGGCTAGGACTGGGCCGACGAGGGAGCAGCCACTCCCCAAGGACCGGTCACGTCGTCACAGTGAACCAGTGGCTTTGCCGGCGGACATCGTTCCCTGATTTCCGATGCCCTTGAAATGTCCGCGCAACCGAACCCCCAAGTGTGCCACTGAGTGCTTACCCAACGGGCGAGCTCGCCGAGCCGGGCCAAGGCATACTGGCGACATTGCCATAGCCATCGTCGTCTCCAAAGCCGATGCTGGGAGCGGCGCTGCTGGAAAAAAGTACCGCCAAAGCGTCCCGTCCACCGACCGCGTAATGGGCCCGTTGCTGTTGAGCCCCGGATCCTCGGACCTGCAACTGGAGCAGCAGGGAGGAGACCGCGGCGAGGTCTTCACTGGCGGCCAGAGCGGGCGTGATTGTCTCCAAGAGGCACGCGACTGCCTCGGACGCGGGAACCAACCTCTGATGAAGGGGATGAACCAGTTGGCTACTCATTCCGTATCGGGCGCCGTGCCAGAGGGCAGCATCCATAAATTCGCTGGTCGGTTCCGGTTGCGAACAGGGGGCAAAGTCTAAGCATGTTGCGACTAGGCCCCTGCACAACAGCGCTAGGAGGATTGAGGACCAGGGGTGTAGTTGCGCGTCAGCTACCCGGATCTCAAGGGTTGGCTGGTGTTCGGACAATCTGGCATACCAAGCAATGGAGCCGCTGTCCGGAGTGCCACCAATGCCTATGAGGGCGTTGACGCGGTTGCGGTAGTCCTGGGCGTCGGTGAAATGCGGGGGGCATCCCGCCGTGGTCCAGCGGCGGGATTGAATGGCCCGCCAACTGGCAAAGCCGGTGTCCACGCCACACCAGAACGGTGAATTTGCTGAGATGGCCATCAGTGTGGGCAGCCAGCGGCGAATGCTGTTGAGGCAGCGCAGTCCGCTCTCCGGGTCCGGGATGCCCACGTGGACGTGCAGGCCGTTGATTTCATGTTCCTGGCTCAGAGCAGCCACCACCGTAGCAATTTCTTCATAACGGCTGTCCTCGGTCATTATCGGTGCCAAGGATTTCTGGTAGGGCGTCCCTGTGCCGGCCACCACCACCCCATGTTCGGCTGCAACGCTCATCAGCGCAGTGCGGAATGTTGACAGTGAACGGACTGCCACTTCCCGGGAGTCAAAAATAGGTGATGCGAACTCAATTTGTGATTGAAAGAATTCGTGCTGAACCTCAGTGATTTTATACCCCGCGGCCAATAGTTCTCTCTGGATGGCGGGGGCCACATGGGCTGGCGAAAGAGTGTCGGGATCTAGGAAGACAAACTCCTCTTCGATGCCAAAGGTCAACATGTCGGTCTCCATTTCAGCCAGGGATGCGGGATGGACATTTACAATCGAGAGCACAATCATGGTTGCGGGCATCATGCTACCGGCAACATTGTCCCGAGCATAGGAATTCTTAAGTGCAGTGGCCCGCGTACTGGCGCGGATTAAGCACCATCAGCTGCTTGCGGGGGTCTTGACCATGCTTCGCTACGAGGTCAGAGTTGGTGTTGTTGCATCAATCACCCAAATCAGTGGGAGGAATCATGACTGAATCCAGTTTGCCCGTACCGCCGCCAGTTCCCGGAACACCGTCGGTTGAGCCGCCCTCATATGATGAGCCAACGCAGCCACGCAAACCGTTGCCGCCGAAGACCGATCAGCACGGGCCCGAACTTGTCTCCCCCACGGGTGCCCCCACGGGGGAGACGGAAAACTCGCGCAGCCAGAGCGGTGACTACCTCACCACGGCACAAGGCACCAGACTGCAGGACACGGATCATTCCCTCAAAGCCGGGCGCCGAGGCCCGACTCTGCTCCAAGATCATCATTTACGCGAAAAGATCACCCACTTCGACCATGAACGCATCCCGGAGCGGGTGGTACATGCCCGGGGTGCTGGGGCTCATGGCGTTTTCCAGTCCTACGGCACAGGTGCCGGACTCACACGTGCTGGGTTCTTGGCTCCGGAAGTGGAAACCCCTGTCTTTGTGCGTTTTTCGACTGTTGTGGGGTCCCGGGGTTCGGCGGACGCGGTGCGGGATACTCGTGGTTTCGCGGTGAAGTTCTACACCGACGAGGGCACCTTCGATCTCGTCGGAAACAACATTCCGGTCTTCTTCATCCAAGATGCCATCAAATTCCCTGACGTGGTCCATGCCGCCAAACCGCATCCTGACCGAGAGATCCCGCAGGCGCAAAGTGCTCACGACACTTTCTGGGACTTCGTTTCCTTACACACCGAAGCACAGGCTCACACCCTGTGGTTTATGGCCGACCGTGGCATTCCTCGTTCGTTCCGAATGATGGAAGGCTTCGGTGTCCACACGTTCCGAATGATCAACGCAAAAGGCACGACGGCGCTGGTCAAGTTCCATTGGAAGCCCGCCTTGGGTGTGCACTCGCTGGTGTGGGAGGAAGCACAGATTCTCAATGGCATTGATCCCGATTTTCACCGCCGCGATCTCGCCGACGCCATCGAATCCGGCCACTACCCTTCGTGGGAACTGGGTGTGCAAGTCTTCCCTGACACGGAGGATGAGATGTTTGCAGGGATTGACTTGCTGGACCCCACAAAATTTGTTCCTGAGGAACTTGCCCCAGTGCAAATGCTGGGCCGCATGACCTTGAATGCGAACCCGAAAAACTATTTCGCGGAAGTCGAACAAGTGGCGTTCCACCCCGGGCATCTAGTGCCGGGCATTGACGTTAGCAACGACCCCCTGCTGCAAGGGCGACTGTTTTCGTACCTAGACACCCAGATCAGTAGACTCGGCGGACCTAACTTCGGCCAGCTACCTATCAACCGCCCCCATGCACCTGTCAATGACATGCTCCGGGACGGCATGCACCAAAGCGCCGATCATGCTGGGGTGGCCCCTTACAAACCCAACTCTCTGGATGGCGGCTGCCCCTTCCATGCAGGCGCCGACGCCGGTGCCTTCATCGACATTCCGCAGTCTGTGCAGCAGGGCCTAACGGAACGCGCCAACCCGGCAACCTTCAATGACCATTTTTCCCAAGCAACGCTGCTCTACCGCAGCCTTACCGCAGTGGAACAGGACCACGTTGCCCAGGCTTACGCCTTTGAACTGGGCAAGTGCTACGAACAAACCATCCGGGAACGGCAACTTGCTGCTCTGGCAAACATTGACGCTGATTTGTGCCGCCAGGTTGCCGAGCAACTGGGGCTGCCCGCCCCTGAAGCAACAAAGCCGGTTACGGAGCAAACCCCAAGCCCGGCTGTGTCGCAGCTGGGTCAGAAGTGGCCCACAGCATCGCGAGTCATTGGCATTGTGACCGACGCCGGAAGTGATGCCGAACAGGTACTCCAAGCACGAGATGCCCTCACTGAAGCTGGGATGCTGGCGTTGATCATAGCCCCAGTAGCCGGCAAGCTCCTTGATACGGGGGAGCCCGTGCAGCGTAGCTACGCCACTGCCCGCTCCGTGGAATACGACGCCGTCGTTCTCGCCACCGGAGAAATGACTGGCTTAGACCCCCGGGTCGTGGTGTTGGCAGCAGAAGCATTCCGGCACGGCAAAGCGATCGGCGGATGGGGCAGTGCGGGGGAAGTATTGGCCGCCGCCGCTGTGGATGCGCAGGCAGCAGGGATAGTTCATGGATACCCGGGGGAAGTGGTGGAGGGCCTAGGTCAGCTACTTACAGAGCATCGCGTATGGGCAAGGTTCAGCCCGCAGCAACGGGGAGAGGACTGAAGCGACAGAGGTACTGCAGACCGTTGGCCGACACACAACGAGAAAGAGAGCAATGAAGGAACAGCTACACAGAGTCGAGCCAGGGACGGGCGGGATAACCCGCAAAGGGGCCGGTCGGGGTTTCTCGTATGTGTCGGCCAACGGTCGCAGAATCACTTCCGATAAATTACTCAAACGCATAGCAGACCTAGCCGTTCCACCGGCATGGCAGCATGTCTGGATTGCCTCGGATCCGCGGGCACATATTCAAGCCACCGGGGTGGACGCGGCCGGGCGCACCCAATACATTTACCATCCCCGGTGGCGCGAACTGCGGGATGACGAGAAATTCATCCGGTCTCTGGCCTTCGCCCAACGGCTCCCCAGCATGCGCAGGATAGTGACACGAGACCTCCAACAACACAGCGATGCCAAGCGGCGGACGCTCGCAGCAGCCGTGCGCCTCATTGACCGTGCCGGATTGAGGGTGGGTGGGGCCGCCTATGCTGAGGAGAACGGTTCCTTCGGCGCCACCACGTTGCAACGGCGCCACGTTCACATCCAAGATGGTGAGATCCGTTTAGTGTTCCGGGGCAAATCAGCGGGCGCTTGGGACGTGCATCTATCCGACACATTGTTGGGGGACTACTTTTCCTCAGTGCCAGCGAACCCCCGCCAAGGACCAGCGTTGTGCTATATCGTCAAAAATGGGCGTCGGAAAATCTGTCAGTCCGTCTCCGATTCGGACGTCAACTCCTACCTCGGCACAGTAGTAGGCAGTGGCTTTACCGCCAAAGATTTTCGCACCTGGCAAGGAACCACGGTAGCCACAATTTCTCTGGCTCGCTCCTATCGGCTGGGAGCCTCATCGCCCGATGCCGTCACCGCGGCCATCCAAGATGCCTCCGTGTGGCTGCACGACACCCCCACGATAGCCAAGGACTCATACGTGAATCCTCGGGTGGTGGCCCTTTTCGAACAGGGCAAAGTCGCTGCCCTGAACCGCCAGCGTGACAGCGCTGTACTTGAGTTGCTGACCTCCGGAACCAGAGCCCATAGGAAGTCCGCATCGCAGGGCAGCGTCACCACCTGAAAGGGGAGCAGGCAAGGCACCGCCTCAGTCACGGCAGATAAGGTGGGCCGTTACAGCAGCCAAACAGGGTCTCACACTGCGGATAGGCAGGGGATGCGAACATCCCAAATCTTTTTTGCCTCGACAAGGGGTGCGTTCCGCCACTGCTGGATGAACGCACCCCTTGGCCCGACAGTTTTAGCCGGCGTCGAAGGACTTGCCGCCATCTTCCTGACCTGGCTCAGATTCTGTTTTTTTGGCGTCGGTTCCCGTCCCATCGGGCAACTCCTCAGGGTTCCTACGCCCCTTAGGCTTTAGCGCTGAGGTTTCTTGGTCCGATTGCGTCGGCGCCTTCGGTTCGTTTGTTTCGTCGTGTGTCTGCATAGCGTTCCTCCTCATTGTTGAATGTATTGCTTGGATCAATTGATGGCCCTGAAGTGGCGGGTCAGTCTCCGGGAACGGCTCCCTGCGCGGCTTGTAACAGCGTTCCGAGCCTGCTCTGGTCTACCTTATCCAGTAACTCCCGGACGTCATCGAAGACTTCCACTGCTCCCGCCTCGTACAATTCCGCTGCGCTGGTGCCGCCGCTGCGCACCCCGATCATGGGTATACCCAGGGCTGCCGCGGCTTTGGCATCCCAGACTGCATCACCCACAAAAAGAGCATGGGTGGTGTCCACGCCTACTGATTTCAGAGCGGCGGCAAGGATGTCAGGAGATGGTTTGCCCTGCGCGGCGTCAGAGGAACTAGTGCTTGCAGCAATGGCGTGATCAGCGTCTAGGGCCTTGCGCAGCACCTCCAGTTCAGTCTGCTCGGCGGATGAGGCCAGGACCACCGCCGCTCCTGCCAGGGCACAATGCTCCAGCAGTGCTGCGGCAGACTCGAAAGGAAGCAGGGCCGGCCAATAGGTGGAGAAAATGGCGTCATGCGCGTCGATGAGCTTCTGGGTCTGTATGGGGCTGGTGCCATTGCCCAGAATGTGCCGGATTAGTTCTTCGCCACCCATTCCTATCGCCCTGTGCAGCGCGGCAGCAGGGGCAGTGAAGCTCTGTTGGCGCAAAGCCTGCCACCAAGACAGTGTGTGCAAGTAGTTGGAATCGATCAGGGTGCCGTCCACGTCGAATAGTATCGCATGGGAATATTCACTGGCCATGGGGCTCTCCTTGCATTCTTAGATCTATTGTCGGCAGTGACGTGGTCTGCTCTGGTTCCGGCGCACTGGCTCGGCCAAGTTGGTCTAGAAAATCAGCGAAGCCCCCACCGGTTCGGCTTTAGATCCGTCCGGAAGTTATGCCGCGGCAAGTGTCGGTGGCGGCCACTATATAGCCCGAGGCTCGGGACGCAGCCGCGAAGGCCCGATCTCATGCCCTTGGTCATTGCAGCCGCCCAGAGCGGCAAAAGTATCCGCTCTAAAGCCCATAAGGGCCCCCTGGATGTGGGGATGATCCTCCTTTCGCTGATGGAGGTTGAGCCGGCGCAGCCTCCGCACTGTACCAATAGGGGAGCTGCGCGGTTCAGCAGTGTCCACGACGACGTCAGCACCGCCTGCGGTAAGTTCAAATTGTCTCTGGAGCCAATGCTCCGGGACCTCCGTATCAGCGTCTGTGTTGGCAATCCAGAATTCTTTAGTCGGCCCTTGCCGTATCAACTCTGCTGGGACGCCGGCGTTTCTAGAAGCTCCCACCCGTCCAACGGCTACACGGATCGTATTCACACCTTCACTCCTGGCCAGCGGTGCACCAGTTCCCGGGAGTTGTCTGTTGTGCTGTCCGAGGCAATGGTGATTGACACCGGAATATGCGGACTCAGATTAGCGAAGTATTGTGAGGCTGCTGTCAGTGCATCCAACATCATAGGGAGCAGCCTAGCTTCAACCCGGGCCGGGACGAGAACAGCAATTCGCCCTCTGGGTCCTCTCGTTTCAGTGCCGTAGTTCGGAAGAAATCAAGCATTATGTCATCCTCAACGCAGGCACCTGCACACACCGGCCGCTTCCCAGCCCGCAGGATAAGGGGCACATCCGCACCGTTTAGCGGGGCGACCATTTCACGCAGTGTCGCTGAGCTCACGTTATAGCCAATCTCGGACAAAACGAACAGGTCGAATTTTCTTTCCGGCCAATTCGCGGGAAGAACAGCGAAAATGCGTTGGCGGTTTGCCCATTTTCCGTATAACCGTCAGCGTACTTTTCTCACCGGCCTGCGCCGTCGGCGTCCGCCTCCGGTTGAGAGGAAAATGACTCCCTATCCTGGCGGGCGGATTCCGTATTGCTGTCGTTGAGAGGGGCATCCGCTGACGGTAGGTCCAAGGACGACTCATCCCCAGGAGCAATGCGCGCCGCGCTGCCCTCTGCTCGGTCCAACTCCTCCCGGTACTGATCGTCAGTGCCCCCAAGTCGCCCAGCACCTAATTCACCATCACTTGCAGCCTCTTCATCCTCAAAGAAACTTTTGTCGGGAGCACCCAAGCTCACATCATCGCTCAGTGCTTCCTCATCAGTTTCCTGGCCTCGAAGTGTGGGGTCAGGTGATCCAGGATTGGTGGCAGCATCATCGGGCATTTCGTCTTCGGGGGTGGGAGAGCCGTACCCTCCTTCAGCCTGATCTGCGGGCTGCTGCCCTCTGAGGGTTTCTTCGCGTTTTTCGTTCTCTTCGATACTCACGATGTTCTCCTTCGTTGACGGATTCACTCATCAGGTCTCGCTGTTCTTACTGTAATCACAAGCCGCCGCTTGCGAAAGCCTGCCACGTTGGCAAGAGTGGGTAAGGAACGGGTTACGCCACTGCAAGACAGAGGAGACAACGGAATGAAAATTATCATAAAAATTCTGAGCCTTGGGGCGAGTCTGGCGGCTGGGGCCGCCGCGCGTAAAGCAATGGCTGCAGGCTGGCGAAAAGGTACCGGCCATGAGCCACCCAAAAAGGCCGACGACCTTGGGAATCCATTGCCGGGTGTCCTAGTTTTTGCGCTGGCCACAGCAGTCACGGGCGCTGTCATTCACGTCATCACACAACGACTTGCACGCAAGGCAACACTGAAGCTGGAAAGCAATCCAGCTGAGGTCTAGCTCTCCCACTCATCAAAGTCCCTGCCATGGCAGGCAGGGAGTTCCTGCGGGCACCCGCCCTGACAGCGGCCGGGTGCCCGCAGACAAACAAGGACTTTTACTCGTCCCGGGACCACATCACAAGCGTTGCTCCGAACGAAACACGCCCCTGCCAGAATGAAGGACACAGCCAACGTGAAGCCCGTCTGAGCGAAGTGCGCTGCAGATCAGGGTGCAGCATAGCGGCTGATGGCGAACGCAGTTGAAACGACGGTGCCAGAAGCATGGAAGCCATTGCAAGGCAGCTCTCAGCCGTATCTGGCTCTCGTTTCACCCGCGGGGCTCGCACCACGGCCGCTGTAGTCTCTCGCTCTGCGATGCCCCTAGCAATACGCAGCGGGTTCGAAGATAAAGATCCAGCACCGGGACTTTTCATCCAAGGATGCGGACGAAGTTTTGCCTTCGGCAACGGGATTGGTTCGCTACGGTGTGCTCTCGGAGTTTGAGGCTTATATTTCCAGATAATTGGCGGGCGAACTGCCCTACAACTTGCGTGGTACGGATGTGTTGGTGCTGTATTCGTGCCAGAGGTCTATGAGCGCGGTCACAAGTATTCCCTATGATTTAATTCTTTCGGTGCTTGGCGATGATGCGGGCCTTCAACCGGGGAAGGCCCGGTTACGTGCAGTCAGGACCGAGGAATGGAGTGAGCGTTTCCGGCTTCGAAAAACCCGAAGCGCACAGACGTCCGAGCCAAGACTGGCCACCATTGAGTCGTGCTGGTCCGTACTCCGTAGCTGGCTGAGACCCGGGTGGGTCCGGCTCTGCAGAGAGCTGCTTCCAAAGTTGGTGGCTCCGGGAGCGGCTTGCTCTGCAGCATAAAACAGCTCCGACTAAATCACCGGGGGTGCGCTGGGGAAAAACGGGTCCGGATGACCGGGCGCGCTCGGCTCGGGAACGGGCGGCGGAGGCCCGTTGGGATCATCTGGCTGGGCTGGCTCTGTCGGATCAACAGGCGGTCCGGGGCTTGGGGAAGGATTGACGGGAATCGGTTCCGGAGCCTGCGGCTGCGGTTCACCGGGCTGGTGCTCGTTCATGTGTGGCGCCTCTTCTCAGTGGCTGCTGTTCGTGGGGAGACGGGCTGTCCCGACGCGAGTGCCGCACTTGTTGCCACTAGTGCGAACGTCATCTCATGCTACCGAGGTTGCCGCGGACCGTCCACGTCCTCGAGAGCAGCATTGGCCCCGAGTACATCCTGCGGACCTGCTGGAAGCAGCGCCGGGTCTGGGAATTCATAGAAGACTTCTCCCCTTCGCAGCAATTCCTTGGTGAAGTTCCTGCAAGGTCTATGCGGCGGGCTCTAGGATTTAGGGACCCGGCCAGGAAGGCTTGAAAAGCACCTAGCTTCACACTCCAATCGATTTTCGGCAACTTAAAAAGACGTAGATATTTTCCGCTTGTCTGGTTAGAGTCGAAGTGCGGATGAAACAGCCATCATCGAACGAAGCAGAGATCCGTTCAGCGCTGCAGCAAGCGTTGCCTGACCGGATTTCTGCAAATTTTGCTAAAGCGAAAGGGGAGGACCATCCAAGTCTCAATTCACCACTCCCGGAGAGATCTTCAGCGGCATGAACGGTTTCCGTATGTTTGCGACAGGGCACCTTGGTGACGCTAAAGAAAAGACTGGCTTGCGCAACGGGCTCTGTGATCCCCTCCATGGTCCCCCGACACGTACCTGAGGATTTATGATCCGAAATACTGTTTGGGCCTTGGCCCCGAAGCGGGTGAATGTGAGCCTGGAAGCAGCGCAACCGAATCACGAAAGGACAGAGATCATGCCTGAGAAGCAGAATCCCAGCCTGAAGGATCCAGAAATGTACGAGGCTTTGCGCGATGATGGAGCCTCGGAGCAAAAAGCAGCCAGAATCTCCAATGCTGCTGCCAAGAAGGGACGATCTGTGGTGGGTCGCAAGGGCGGCAAGTCCAAAGACTATGAGGACTGGACTGTGCCCCAGCTCAAAAACAAGGCCAAAGAAATTGGACTGGGCGGATATTCCAAAAAACGTAAGTCGGAACTCATTGAAGCATTGCGTAATTCGTAGTTTCTGACAGTGGCCCGATACCCACCAGTGTCGGTGGAAGTGGAGTCCAGATCTTGACATCCGGGAGGCTGTCAATCGCCAATTCATTACTTAGGAGAAGAACGTGACTGAGAGCACCAACGAACCTGTGGAGATTTCCACTCGTATGCGTCCGGGGGAGTGGACGCCGGAATCCTTGGAGCAATTGGTAGGGTCATACCAGCAGAAAATCAAGGACATGGGCGCCCCCACGGAGGAAATTGTGACTAACGTCAAAACTCCCGAAGACGGATCAGCCCACGTGCATGTGAGTTGGCGCCATGCGGGCCTGCATACATTCGCAGATCTGGGCCAGAACACCGTCGAGGAGTCGGAGATATCGCGTGGCCACGGTGAATCTATTCCTGCTGGCGAGCCTACTGAAGATTCTAAGGGCCTCGGTGCTGTGTTCGGTGACGCTGAACGGTCGGCCATTGACGAACCACCGACCGCACGGTCCCTCAGGGCCAAGGAAAATCAGCCCACAAATGAGTACCGCGTCTTCACCGACGCCAACGGGAAAACCATTGTCGAGGATGCCAGTACCGCGAAAGAATAGATTCTCGGCATGTAAAAGAGAAAATCACAACAGGAGGAATGATGGGTATCGCAGATAAGTTCGACGCAGCCAAGGACAAAGCCACCGGAAAGATCAAGGAAACTGTAGGCAAGGCCACGGATGACAAGTCGCAGGTCGTCGAGGGTAAGTTGCAGCAGGCCAAGGGTACCGCCAAGGACAAGCTGGCCGACGCCAAGGCTCACCTCAAGGAGGACTCTAACGACGTTCACACTGATGACACCGAGGGCGGAGCATCCACCACTGGCGGTGCCTAACGAGAACACCACCCCGAAGGGGGCAGCGGGTTGGCAGACTCGCTGTCCCCGCGGCGGGTTTTCCGTAGCAGGCTTTCCCGCAACAGTGTTCGATTCGTGGTTACCGTCATCGTGGCAACACTGCCAATACCTCGTGTGTAGGGGCACTCAGCTTCCAATTTCATTTTTTCAGTGCCGCCGCGGCGCCCGGCCATGCTTTGGGAAGCTCCGAGGATCCCTCACGGCAGGCCAGAGCCTTGCGCATGGCCTAGCTCCCAATGCACGTCCTTGGCTGTTTTGTCGGGACGCCACCCACGCCAGGTTGCGTGACGCAGTTTGCCGTCAGCGGTGAGTTCAGCGTATTTGACTTCTCCGACCAGTTTAGGTGTTGTCCACACGACGTCGCGCCTGTCCGTGGCGGCGATGTTCTTGACAGGTGGAGTCTTGCGTTCACTGGTCTTCAGCATGGCTGCAGCCTCCTGCAGTTCATGTTCGGAGAAACCGGTGCCCACCCTTCCCACATAGCGCAGCCCGCTCTCGTTATGCACGGCAAGTAGTAGTGAGCCGAGGGTTTTGCTGCGGGAGCCGGTACCCTTACGCCAGCCAATGACGATGACTTCCTGATGTTTTTCGTCCTTGATCTTTAGCCAGTCCGGGCTGCGCTTACCCGGTAGATAGCGGCTTTCCATTTTCTTGGCGACCACACCCTCTAACTGGAATTCACGGCTTGTAATCAGCGCTTCTTCAAGAGTTCCCGTGAGGGCAGGCGGCAGGTGGATGTGTCGGCCTTGGGCAACTGCTGTAAGGAGTGACTCGCGCCGTTGTGAATACGGCTTGTGCTGCAGTGGTTGCACGACGCTCCCAGCACTTGTTTGCAGCGCATCAAAAAGAATCAGCTGGACGGGAACCGTTTTCATGGCCCTCGCAATATCCTGAGGCTTACTCAGCTTCATGCGTCTCTGTAGTAAGCCGAAATTGGGCCGACCGGACTTGTCCAAGGCGACAATTTCGCCGTCGAGCACGGACCCGTCAGCGGCCAAAGATGCAAGCTCCTGGAGTTCCGGGTATTGCTGAGTGACATCTCGGCCACTTCTGCTGGCGATACGCACTGTCCCACCAGCCACACCGGCCATGGCACGCATGCCATCCCATTTCATCTCGAATGACCATGATGTGGAGAAATCCACGCCGTCTGCTGTGGCCGCCGTCGCCAGCATGGGAGCGGGGAGGTCCAAGGCTTCCCCCGACCAAATTTTCGCCCGCCGCGTCGGCGTGACTAGCCTGTTAACCGCACTATCGGCACCGGGTGAGAGGTCGAACTCACCCGCTTTTTTCTGTGTCTGAGGATCGGTATCGGGCGGGTCTTTCATGAGGTGGATCAGCCAATTCTTTGCCCCTCCCATGCCGGGGGTGTTGATGAGGGCGTAGCGGCGCAGGACTCCGCCCAAGCCGCCGTCGGGCCTGCCGTGGAGCAATGCAATGACTTCCTTTCCCTCTCGCCATTTCTCCAGTAAGCATGTTCCGGCGTCCCAAATGGTGACAGTACCTGCTCCGTACTCACCTTGAGGAATGGTGCCTTCGAAGGAACCATAGCCTAAGGGGTGGTCCTCCGTCATGACGGCGAGCCGGTTTTCAGTATGTTCTAGGGGCGGGCCTTTGGGGACGGCCCAGGACACCAGGACGCCGGAATGTTCGAGTCGGAAATCCCAATGCAGTCGAGACGCGTGATGTTCCTGAATGACAAACGTGGGTTCGGAGGAAGCGGCGTCTTTCGCAGCTTGGAGGGGGACCGGCTCGGGGGTTTTGCCAGCGTCGCGCATGGACCGGTATTTCTGAAGCCGGTCCACTGCCTCTGGCTGATCCTCGACTGGTTGCTGCAAACCCAAATTACTGATGGGGTCGATTCCTTGTTTGACCCTCGCTACCACTTCGTGGAGTTCGAGCTGGCGCAGTTCGGGGTCCGCAATCTCATCCCACAATCGTGGGGCGGCAACGGTGGGCCTAGTCCTTCCGCGGAGTGAGTACGGGCAGATAGTGGTCTTGGCTTCGCTATTTTGACTCCAGTCAATCAGAACCTTGCCGTTCCGCAATGACTTTTTCATGTCAGAGACGATCAGGTCCGGATGGTCCGATTCCAAAGACCTGGCAAGTTCATGAGCGACTTCTGCAATGTCTGTGGAATCATGATTGCCGTCCAGAGCCGCATAGAGATGGATGCCCTTGGACCCGCTCGTGACCGGATAGGCCTCCAAGCCCATGGCAGTGAGCAGTTCACGGCACAGCTGCGCAGCCTCGGCACACTCCCTGAGGCCGGCACCATCCCCTGGATCCAAGTCCAGAATCAGCCGGTCGGGTCTTGCTGGCTTCGCGTCGGGACCAAACCTCCACTGTGGAACATGGATTTCCAGTGCGGCCACTTGGCCAAACCATGCCAAAACGGCAGCCTCGTTGACGAGGGGATAAGTATTGACATGGTCCTTGTGCATGAGGATTTGCCGAGGAACCCAGTCTGGCGCTGAGTTCTCAAGGTCTTTTCGAAAAAAGACTTTTCCAGGCTTCTCGGCCGTGCCCACTCCGTCCACCCAGCGTTTTCGTGTAGCGGGGCGCCTCGCCGCCTGTGGAATCAGGACATGGGCCACCTGGGCGTAGTAACCCAGCACATCAGCCTTGGTGGTGCCGGAATCAGGGTAAAACACCTTGTCCAAATTGCTGAGCTTTAGACGGTGGCCGGCAACATTCACGAGTTGATTTGCTGAACGGGACACGTTAGGCCTCCTTGGTGGACATAGTTCATTGTTACCGTGTGGTGAATTCTTTGCCACCCCTGCCCGTGATCGCACCCCGGACACCGCTGTTTCATACCACCGGCTATCCTCTGGAAAAGACCCAACGATGGTGCTTAGCTGGATCCATGAGATCAATATGGACTGGTTCGATTGCTTTTGGTTTAGTCAATGTGCCCGTCAAAGCGTATGGGGCCACGCAAGATCATGATGTGGATTTGCACCAAGTCCACGATGCCGACGGCGGCCGCATCCGCTACCAGCGACGTTGCGAGGTCTGTGGTAAGAAAATCGATTATGGGCATATCGAGAAGGCCTTTGACGACGGAGACCGGACAGTGGTGCTTAGTGAGGAAGACATTGAGTCCCTGCCAGCGGAAAGGAGCCGCGAAATTGACGTGGTGCAGTTCGTGCCCAACAACCAAATCGATCCCATCATGCTCGAACGTAGCTACTACCTGGAACCCGACTCAAAGTCTCGCAAGGCCTACCGACTGCTGGTAAAGACCCTGGAAAATACGGAGCTGACGGCGGTGGTCAAATTTGCCCTGCGGCAGAAAACTCGGTTGGGAGCACTGCGGGTCAGCGGCAAGGTTCTGGTTCTACAGGGGATCCTCTGGGCTGACGAGGTGCGCGACCCCAGTTTTCTGGACTCCTCGGGAACAGCCAAAATCAGTGCACAGGAACTGAAGATGTCTTCGGCTTTGGTTGATCAGTTCCGCGGAGACTTTAATCCAAGTGATTTTGCGGATGACTATCAACTAGAGTTGCGAAGCCTGATTGACGAGAAAATAAAGCACGGCGATTCCCTAGACACTGCAGCGACTTTTGGGGATGAAGAGGAAACAGAGAAAGAGGGCAACTCCGGGGGCAACGTCATTGACCTGATGGAAGCGCTCAAACGCAGCGTGGACCAAAAAAGAGTCCGTGCAGCCACCCAAGGTGACAGCACAAAAAAGGGTGCGAGTGGAGCATCCACTGCCAAGAAGCCCGGCATTAAAGCCAAGCCAAAAGGAGCCGAAAAAATGACGGCCAAAACCTCCGCATCAAAGAAAACAGCTGCCAAAGTAAAATCAACGGCCAAGAAACCAGCAGCGAAGAAGACTGCCGCCGCTACAGCTACACGCAAGGGAGCTTAACCCATGAGAAGATCGTCGGCCACACCAGCAGATGGGCCCGACGCCGCCCATCAACGCGGACCCGGAGTCTCCGACGCCACGGTGGAGGCCCTCGGCAAACTCTCCGAAGCCCTCGAAGTGGTTGAGCACGCCAGAGGGCTTCTTTACGGTTTTCACCGGCTTACTGGAAAAGCCGATCTGGCACTGGGGGAGGCAGTGCAGATGTTGAGAGAGGCAGGCCATGTAGAACTGGGTGATGACATTGAGCGTCAAATAGTGGGCCGCAACATCATCAGCGGCCGGTGGAGCTTCCAAGCCGTTGAGGACTACGACGACGGGTACTATGCCGAATTCAAGGCTGCCGAGAAGCGAGCCAGAGACGAGCTATTAGGCGGCAAGCGGCACGTATATGAGGCGGAGATGAAAGAGGACCGCAGAACGCACGGTCAGGAACATCACGAGGCGAGGCCGGAACTTGTGCAGAACTCCGATACGGATCACCTCTCTGGACAAAACTAGTCCGCGATGGAGTGCCCGGACCGTCCAATCAGATAACTCTGGAAACTTAAAGACAGAGGCCGGCGAAGGCAATGAGGTGGTTGTGATTGGCACAGCACGGGCCTAGCCTAGAAACACAAGAAGAAGCCGCAGATCACAGGCGTAACCGAGTAGCTGGCTGTGGGAGCTGCACCGAATGACAGGAGCGCGTCACTATGGGAATCATTATTGGTCTGTTAGTCATCTGGATCGTTGTGTCGGTACTGGGATTTGCCATCAAGGGCCTGTTCTGGTTAGCAATCATTGGCATCGTCCTATTTCTTGCCACGGCCGCAATCGGCTGGGCCCGCAATAGAGGCTCCATTCGAAGCTGACCCAAGGACGGCAATGGGAGGAAACCTGCCGTGGCCAATGAAATTAACGGTAAGCGCATCGCTTTTTTGGTGGCCCCGAACGGGGTCGATCACCATGAGCTGGTCATTTTGTGGGAGGCGGTCAAGGACGCAGGAGGCAAACCAATGCTTCTATCCACCTCCGGAGGATCCATCATGACAGTTCGATCGGGTGAAAAAGCCGGGGAAATTTTCCTCGTGGATGGGCTGGTAGGCACCCTAAAAGCGACTAATTTTTCCGCGTTGGTTTTGCCCGGAGGAGCAGATCATGTTCAGACTCTGCGTGGCAGCAGTGAAACGAACCGCATAATCACTGAATTTGTCTCGGCTGGCAAACCTGTCGCCGCAATCTCCCAAGGCCCGGCAATCCTCATCAATTCTGGAGTTCTGGCAGGGAAGTCGCTGACCGGATGGCCAGGAATGGCTGACGATGTCCTTCACGCCGGGGCAGAGTGGGCAGATAAAGACGTCCATTTTTGTCCCAACAACAGCTGGATGCTCATCACCGGCCGATCGACGCAAACACTGCCGAAATTTACTGAAGCAATGGTAAGAGCCTTCATTTAGTCTGCAGCCGAGCACACCAAAGCGACACCGTGCCTTATCCGCGAGTACCTGCCCTAAGGCATCGAACTCACCACCCACTAACCCTTTCTAGACTCCACCGCAGACGAAATCAACGACCGTCCCCGCTCCGCGTTTGGATACCTGCCACACGAGAAGTGTTCATCAAACTACTCAACGACAACGGTGCTAAGACGGCTTGACACCGCCGGAACCTCCGCAAGTCCGACCACACACGTTAGCTTTACTCTCACTTTCCCTTTGGCAGAAGATCAGTGAAGCTAGAAAATCGTTGTTAGAGATTGAGCGTTCGGCTCTCCCCGACGTCGATCTCTTCGCCGGTCATTCGGGCCTTGGCCCACTGGAAAACGGTGGAGATTGCTCCTCCTGGGGATTCCCAATATTGTGCCCCCTCGGGACGAACACGAATCAGGACCAAATCCTTGGACTCAGGACCGTCAGGATAGAAGGCTGCTGCGGCTTCATTCCACATCTCCCGAGCTTTAGGTTCGCTGGTGATGATCGCTGCAAAGCCATGAACGGAGAGCCAGTCGTTCTTTCCGGTGAAGGAAAGATTAACCTGAGATTCGGTGCCAACTTCTTCTACGGGACTTGCCCCGATGGAGCTGAAGAACCATAGCTCTCCATCGTCTTCAACTTTCATTACTGTCATGGGCCAGCCCTGAAGCGTATTATCTGCTCCTACGGCTGTCATCATGCAGATTCGATGGTGTCCGATCATGTCTATGACTTTATGAATATCTTCATTCGAGGACATAGTGCTTAGCCTTTCGTTAGCTATGGATTCCGCGTCCATTTCCAATCCCACCGAAAGGGACGCAGATAGCGGGTTTTCGGTGTTGGTGAGGCGCTGAGGAAGATGCACCCACCACCAAGCGGTCGACACGGGATTGGTCTGGTCTAGTCAGGCTGTGGTTTTGGAGCGGCCGGTAACAGCGCCATAGGTCCCGGCGACGATGAATCCTCCGCCGATCGTGAGGAGCCAAGAACCGAGGTTCCCAACCCCCATCTTCCCATCATCGAAGAGCAGATCATCGGTAAACCCACCAACAATTCCTCCGAGCACGCCTAAGCCGAGGCTGGTAAACCACCCTCCGCCGCCCTTACCTGGCATGACGGCACTAACGATGACTCCCACAATAAGTCCCAATACGATCCAACCAATGAAACCCATGATTCCTCCCTGTGAAAATGTACATTACAGATCAGGGTTGGATTTCTCAAGACCACAGTCGGTCGTAAGAGAGCATCGGAAGTTGCTTCATATTTGCTGTAGCGGCGGCACTTTATTCAGTGCAGGTATTTTCATGGCTGAACTCTCCGGTGTTGCGTTCCCAATAGGCTCTCATGAGCCACTGAACGAGATCAGCCTGCGAGCAACATTTCATAGACACCAGTGAGACCTCTGCCCACAAAATTCCAGTGTGCATGGTTCAAGTCGAGCTTCAGGTCCTACAAGGAATACTGCCTGCCAAGCGGATCAGTCCTACGGCCAAGCCCACAGTCGCCAAGGTGCGTGCAGACGCTCGGTGTCCCAAACGGATGCTGGCAAGTATTTGAAAGAGTGGTGGGCCGAACGCGACAGTGCCGGGTCGAAGATCGCCGCCACGCTGACCAGCATCACCGAGCAGGCGTTGCGCTTAGCCGGAACCGTCTGGGAAGAGGCTGTCCGTACGGCCACTGCTGAGCATGCCATCCTCGAAAAGGTTTAGCGGGATGGAAGAGTCCCAAAGGAGCGTGAAACCAATGGGCTCGCCACCGACCTCGGCACCGCCAACCGCACCCACCAAGCAGCCGTGACGGAATTGCGGACCCAAGTCGAGGAGGCCATTAAGGCCGCCCGCGACAATGTGTCAGCAGCTGCCGTGTCCCATGACCAGTGACCAGCTGGCCCCGCATCTTGCAACATGACGTAGAACTCGCAGAGCTCATGCGCCAACTCGCTGAGGCGCGCCGTGGTCATGGGTGGCGGTCGGGTTTGAGGGCGTGCCGGTCGTCATCGCTGTAATATTGCTAGCGCGATTTGTTAAGCCCAGTCCAGCGATTACTGGCGAGAAGGAGGCAACGACTCTGATCGCTCCCTCGCCTGACCGCCGAGGCATTTCGTTTCCAAGACGGGTATTTTGATCGGCGGCGATCGGATAATGGATACTTGACGCCAAATTGTATGCGCCAAGCCAGAGCATCATTCGGGGAGTCAAGTGACCTTAGCCTCGAGATTTCATGGCGGTATGACTTTGCGGCGTCATTAAAGCCTGAAAGGTGCCTCTGACATGGGAAAATGTAGTTATCACACAACATTTTCTACAAAGTTTCAGGAGCTCCTTGCAGGTGAACAACATTACCGGTTTTTACCCGTCCGTTCGAGTCGATGGCACCGGCGATGGGGTCGTGTCCCAGGGCGGCGGGATCGTCCTGACGGAGATGATGAAGGCTTCTGGCCTGACCGCTGGGTTGGCCGAGGTTCTGGAGCCGTGGCGCAAGCCGTTCGCCACCCATAACCCTGGCAAGATCCTCACGGATCTGGCGTTGTCGTTGGCAACGGGCGGTGACTTCGTCTCCGACATTGACCGGCTCCGCAACGGACCCGAGGTCTATGGCCTGATCGCCTCGGATCCCACGATCAGCCGCTTGTTCAAGGTCCTGGCCACCGTACAGCCTGCGAAGGTGTTAGTGGCGGTCAACAAGGCCCGTGCCGCATCCAGGGCGCATGTGTGGGAACAGGCCGGAGAAGACTCGCCACTACACGGTGCCAGCAGGAAGAACCCCTTGGCCATCGATCTCGATGCTTCCCTGGTGAATTCCCATTCGGAAAAGGATGACGCGCGCCCGACGTGGAAGAAGGGTTTCGGCTTCCACCCGTTGTGTTCCTACGTTGACCACGGCGCCGCAGGTACCGGCGAGCCCTTGGTGACCTTGTTGCGGCCCGGCAACGCCGGCTCGAACACGGTCGCCGACCACATCCAAGTCGTCAAGGACTCCATCAAACAACTACCTGCTGGGTGGCGGTCCGGGCGGAAGATTATGCTCCGCACCGATTCCGCCGGTGGCACTCATGGGTTCCTAGACTGGCTTACCGACAAGCGCCGAAACTTCTCCTACTCCGTCGGGTTCACGATCAGCGAGGCCGTCGCCACGGTGCTGCCGTTAATCCCAAAGAAGGGCTGGTCCCGGGCCTACGACAGCGACGGCACCGAACGAGACGGCGCCTGGGTTGCCGACATCACCGGCATGCTCGATCTGTCCTCGTGGCCGGCAGGGATGCGGATCATCGTCCGTAAGGAAATCCCGCACGTGGGCGCCCAGTTGAGGATCACCGACATCGACGGGCACCGGTACACGGCCATCGCGACGAACCAGGAACATGGCCAACTCGCTGACCTTGACGTCAGCCACCGGCTCCGCGCCCGCTGTGAAGACAGGATCCGCAACGCCAAAGACACCGGCTTCGCGAACCTGCCCTTCAAATCCTTCACCGCCAACGAACTCTGGTGCCATGTGGTCATGATGGCCACCGAGCTCATGGCCTGGACCCAAATGATCGGCTTCAAGGACTCCAAAGCCCGCCGGTGGGAACCGAAAAAGCTCCGGGCCAGGCTTTTTGAAATCGGCGGGAAACTCGCCAAACACGCCCGCCAAACAACCCTGCACCTGGCCTCCAAAGCACCAGAGGTGCAATTGCTGCTCAAGGCAGTGAAAAGGATCGCCGCGCTCAGCCCGCCATAAACGGCAGCAAGCCGACCATCCGAACTCACCCCAGGAGGGCCAGAACCAGCACCACCGTGACCGGTGTGGAACCGTCACCGACAACCGCCCCACAGGACAGCGGCCAGAATGTCACACCCAAATGCCAAACTAAGACCATTCAGGCAGACGGTCAGCCCTGATCCACCAGAAACCTCGTGTCATGAAAGTTCGAGGCGTGCGCCACGAGGCGCTTGTAGTTCGAATGGAGGTGTAAGACCTCGGTCTTCCGGCACTCGTAGGTGCTGGTTGAAGCTGACGGCAGCTGAGCCCATGGATTGATGGGTGAGGTGGGAGCAGCCGTGACAAAGTCGGAACGGTCCGGGATTCCTTGACGGACCGTGTCTGGTGAGCGAGGCGAGAAGGTATACGAAAGGAACCGGCGTTGTTACACCTCTTCAACTTTCACCTGCTCTAACCAAGGAAATTTGGGCAGGGTTGCGGTGCGCACCCACCGACTGATTGTTCAGGTCGGTTGGGGAACTCTTGGTCTGGTTTGCCTCGTTGGGGCCAGGAGATCACGGTGAAGGTCTACGGCGTAGCCGTGATGATGCCGCAGGGGTAAAGCCGGGTGCCTAACTCGCTGATCGAATGCAAGTGAACGTGGGAACCAGAAACGTTTCGTTCCGTACTGCTGTTTGTGGGTGGTGCGGATAGACACTTTGCCTGTTGAAGGGCGTTTCTGGGGCGGAGTCGCCGTAGTAGTCCGAGGCCGGGAAAGCCGGTCACATGGCGAAGGGCGGCAGTGTGTCAGGTAGTGGAATCGTGTAGAAGGTTGGAGGTTCATTGGTGAATACCGGTGATGACATGCGTGCCCGCAGTGATGCGGCGTCGGTGTTAGTACAACGGATGCAGGTAAAGCTACATCGGTGGGCCGGGAGTGATCCCGGCAAGAAGTTTGATGATCTGTTTAACCTTGTCTGTGACCCCGATTTCCTTCTGGTTGCGTGGGAACGCGTGGCCGGTAACCGGGGTGCGCAGACGCCCGGGATTGATCAGGTAACGAAAGAAACCATCAATTTCTGGGTCGGGGCGCAGGAGTTCATTGATCACATCCGTGGTTTGTTGAGGTCGGGCACTTTCCGGCCGCAACCAGTGCGACGGGTAGAAATCCCTAAAGGCAGTGGTAGTGGGAAGATCAGGCAACTGGGTATTCCCACACTGGCTGACAGGGTGGTGCAGGCGTCGCTGAAACTAGTGCTGGAACCGATCTTCGAGGCGGACTTTGCGCCGTTTTCGTATGGGTTCCGGCCGAATCGGCGGGCACAGGACGCTATCGCAGACATTCACCACTTCGCTATTGCGGGGTATGAGACGGTGCTTGAAGCCGATATCAAGGCGTGTTTTGATCGTATCGATCACACCGCGTTGATGGGCCAAGTGCGCCGTCGGGTGAGTGACAAGCGAGTGCTGGCACTGATCAAGGCATTCCTCAAGGCCGGGATCATGACTCGGGACGGTCAGCTGATCGGCTCGAAAACCGGCACTCCCCAGGGCGGGATTCTCTCCCCGTTGCTGGCTAATATTGCGTTGAACGTGCTTGATGAGTATGCCGCTAAGGCATGGTCGGAGCGTATGGGCACTAACTACCAGCGGCAAAAGCTGATCGCCAAGGGCGGTGCCACATGGAAGCTCATCCGATACGCTGACGATTTCGTATGCGTTATCAGAGGGACGAGCGGCCATGCGGAAACGCTGAAGGAGGAGATCAGGGAGGTTCTAGCCCCGCTGGGGCTGGAGTTCTCGGAAGAGAAGACCGGGGTAGTCACGATCGATGAGGGATTCGATTTTCTCGGATTCACGATTCAGCGGCGCCGCAAGCGCGGGACGAACAAGTCCTACGTGTATACGGTGCCGTCGCAGAAATCGATCAAGTCCGTGCGGTCAAAGATCGCACAAGCCTGTTACAGATCGACCCTGCATCAGGACTTTTCTGAGCTGCTCAAGCGGCTTAATCGGATCCTGGGCGGGTGGGCCAACTACTTCCGGCATGGCGTCTCGAAGAGTGTCTTTGGAAACATTGACAACTACGCGTGGCAACGTGTTTGGAGATGGTTGAAGAAGAAACACGGACGCATGAAGATACGGGACATGAAACGTAGATTCTGCATCAATGGATGGCAATTTGCCACGGCAACAACTCGTTTCACCGGGGCCTCAACAGTCCCAGTAACGCGCTACCGTTACCGCGGCAAGAACATCCCGAACCCGTGGAATCAACAGCCCTTGAACATCCGTATCACCGCCGGGTAATGATGCATGGAGAGCCGGATGCGGTGAGAGTCGCACGTCCGGTTCGGCGGGCAGCCACGGCGAAACCCGGCCCAGTAATGGGCAAACGGGCGCGCCGTGGCTGACCCAACTAACGAGCTCGAATGCCGCGATTCAACACTCCACCGCTGATTGGCCGGCCTGCGGGCCATGATGATCCGGCAAGGACTCCCACTGCCGCTAGATAGGTTAGGCTTAGCTTACTTAGGTTGGATGAGGGTTGCTCTAGTCGAAAAATGGTTGTGTTAATGCCGAAGGTTTTCCCCACAGTTCCTCGAATGTTCGATGCTGTGACAGTATCCAAGATGTTCGTGACACCGTCGATGATTCGGGTTCGCTTCGGAGGGCCTGAACTAGAGCATTTCGAGACCTCGGGGGTTCCTGACGAGAGGCTGCGGCTACTGTTCGGAGAGGGCGAAGACCAAACCGTACGCAGCTACACCGTGCGCACGTTCGATCCTCGAGGCCCGTTTCTCGATGTGGATTTCGTTGTTCATGACGGTGGTGTCGCGGTCGATTGGGCGGTCCACGCACAACTCGGTGATCGCTTGAAGATTTCTGAAGCCCGCGGCTGGTATAGGCCCCCCGCCGACAGTGGCTGGCAGTTACTCGTCGCCGACATGACAGCACTGCCCGCATTGACCCGCGCCGTGGAGCAACTCCCCGCAGGCTCTCAAGCTTTTGTCATCGCTTCAGTGCCAAATCAAGCAGACGAACAGGTTGTTTCAACTCGGGGCTTTGTGTCCTACCAGTGGCTCCATACCGATCTGAGAGAACTTGCAGGTCAAGAGACCACGGAGAAGACGGCCAGCAAACTGTCATTGCCTAAAGCGGTCCGATCTTTCAATCTTCCGGATGGTCCCGGATATGTATGGGCCGCTACCGAGGCAACCGAGGCACGGGAGATCCGTAAATACTTCCATCGTGAGCTTTCTTGGACTCCTGACAGATTCGAGATCAAAGGCTATTGGCGTCGCGACAATGAACGTTGGCAGCAGCGCTACGCCCAAGTCGAAAAACACATTGATGCTCTCCGGGAGCAAGCCGTGGCCGACGGCAAATCCGGTTTCGAACTAACCCGTATCCTCGACAACGCACTCGAACGCGCCGGTTTATAAATCAATTACCCGCTTCATATCTACGTTAGGACACCCATGAGAATTTCCAATACGGGCAACCGTCGATACGCCATAGGCGCCGCCGTTCTATCTCTCACAATGTTGTTTGTGACAGCGTGTTCCTCTTCAGAAGCCAAAACTGACACCTCGACGGTCAGCCAAATTCGCACCATCGAAACGCCAATGGGACTCGTTGAAATTCCGAAAGACCCCCAGCGCATAGTCAGCCTGGACGCATATGTCGGATTGCAAACTCTTGATGAACTAGGTGTACCTGTTGTAGCTACAGGAACCCTAGGAGGTGGGCTAAGGAGACTCGTCAGCGAAGATGCGCAGGCATTGCCCTCTATTGGTGTCACTGCACTCGACGATGTTCAACTCGAAGCGATCGCCGCAGCTGCCCCTGACCTGATCGTCGGCCGGCAACCCATCGGGGAAAAGTACTACGATGAATTGTCCAGCATCGCTCCCACTGTGTTGATTCCCTTCGTGTACTGGCGGGACCAGTACATCGGTGTTGCTGATGCTGCCGGACTCGTGGCCGAGGCCACAGAGAATTTGAGTGCACTCGATGAAAGTATCGCCACCCTCCGTACTGATGTCAAGGCGGCATGGCCCGATGGGGTTCGCTTGTCAGTGGTTCGGGTATCGGACACCTCCGGTGACGTGCGCACCTACAACACACTCGATGCGTCGACTACTTTTTTGTACGCCGATATTCTTTCAGGTGTAGGAATTACCCCCACTGCAAACTCCTTGCGCGGTGCCGACCCGACCAAGGTCAACTCTGCTGTTAGTTCAGAAAACCTCTCCCTGATTGACGGTGACGTGATCATCTACTACGTGGGCGCGGGAGGCCAAGCCGACGCGGGAACGGCTGTCGAAGAAGCTCTGACGACAAACCCGTTGTGGTCGAAGCTATCCGCAGTACAAGCTGACAAGGCATTCCAAGTCAACTCGGCGCCGTGGTTTGATGCATACAACTTGGCCGGCGCAAATGCCGTGATCGAAGATCTCCGGAGAATTCTGCTCTAACAGCCAAGTTCTGGATCGGTGAACCCCACGCCGTCAGATCAGGAGGCTTCCGCCCCGCTCCGAATAAGGAAATTCACCGATGAATGTCGCTTCTCTCTTGCAGTCACTGAGCTCGCACCGACAATCGAACTGCTGGAATGAGTGCGGTCTCACGAATGTGGTTGCCGCATGACCTCAGTAACGGTCAACAACACTCAACCACCAGCCAAAAGCACGCCACAGGGCGTGGCACACAGGAACAGCATTCGTTCGCTCGGTCTGCTGGCGGCGGTGGCAGGGTTGCTTGCGGTTGCGATTCTGAGTATTACGATCGGATCGAAATTGACTCCGATCCCTGTATCTGATGTGTGGCATGCGCTCTTCCAACCCACTGGCACCGAAAATGACTCCATAGTGCGTGATATGCGAGTGCCGCGAACACTCGTCGCGTTAACGGTAGGGGTTGCCATAGGCGTGTCAGGTGCTTTGATTCAGGCACTGACACGCAACCCTCTAGCCGACCCAGGCATTCTTGGAGTGAACGCGGGTGCAGCGTTTTTCGTCGCTCTCGGAGTTGCCTTCTTTGGCGTTGGATCGATCAGTGGGTATGTGTGGTTTGCATTCGGGGGTGCCTTGGTGGTGACGGTCGCGGTTTATCTGATCGGTGCGGCTGGCCGGGGGCCTGCGGATCCCATCCGGCTCACCCTAGCGGGTGTGGCGTTGGGTGCTGTATTGGCAGGGATCACAACGGCCATGACTCTGCTTGACCCGCAGGCATTTGACCAGATGCGCAACTGGAATGCGGGGTCAGTAACCGGGCGGAGTTTGGACGTCATTGGACCAGTGCTGCCGTTTTTAGTGATCGGACTCGTGCTGGCACTGCTCATTGCTCGTCCTCTGAACGCGATTGCGCTTGGGGAGGATCTCGCTAATTCGTTGGGAGTCAACGTTATGGGTATGCGAGTGACCGCCATCATCGCGGTCACCCTGCTGGCCGGTGGGGCGACAGCGATCGCTGGGCCGATCGGGTTCGTTGGATTAATGGTTCCCCACATTGCGCGGTGGATCGTTGGCCCGGACCAACGGTGGATCATTGCCTACACTATGGTGCTCGCTCCGATCCTACTGTTGGTTTCGGACATTGTGGGCCGAGTGGTGATACGTCCAGGTGAGATCCCTGTTGGTATCGTGACAGCGTTCATCGGCGCGCCGGTCCTGATCGTGCTGATCCGTCGCAAGAAGGCGAGTGGCCTGTGAACTCCGTGATGGAAGATACCTCCGGAAGGAAAGCCCGAATCGACTTCGGCCGCGCCGTTGTACGCTTTCGGAGGGGCCCAGTCTCGTTGCGCTTCAATGTACGTCCCCTCGTTGCCAGCCTGCTCATCGTCGCTGTCGCGATATTAGTCAGCATGACTGCTCTCGCCTCTGGCCAGTTTCAGCTCACTTTCGGAGACGTCGTCCTGGCTTTGCTTGGCAAACAAGACGGCCTCGCGCACACGGTGGTGGTGGAGTGGCGCGCCCCTCGCGTATTGTCGGCGCTGGTATTTGGTGCGGCACTGGGTGCCTCCGGAGCGATCTTTCAATCATTGACACGGAACCCGTTGGCGAGTCCGGATATCATCGGCTTCTCTGCCGGTTCCTACACCGGCGCGCTACTGGTGATGCTCGCCGTCGGAGGTTCCTATCTTCAAATCGCCGCAGGTGCCCTTACCGGCGGCTTGGCCACCGCCCTGGTCGTCTATGTGTTTGCCTACAACCGTGGCCTGCAGGGGTTCCGATTAATCATCGTTGGCATAGCTATCAGTGCGATGCTCGCGTCGCTAAACACGTGGCTGATGCTCACTGCCGAACTTGAAGTAGCGATGAGCGCTTCCCTCTGGGGTGCAGGATCGCTCAATGCAATCACCTGGGAACAAGTGTTGACGGCTACAGCAGTCATCGCGGTGCTATTGACCGTATGTGGGTTGCTGGGCCGTCCGATGCGCCAACTTGAAATGGGTGATGACGCGGCCAAGGCCCTAGGCGTGCGAGCTGAACCCGCCCGGCTCAGCCTTATTATTGTCGGTGTTGCACTGACTGCGACAGTTACCGCGGCTGCTGGCCCGATAACTTTCGTAGCGTTGGCGGCCCCGCAAATCGCTCGTCGTCTGACCCGCACACCGGGCGTCACAGTGGGCGGAGCCTCGTGTGTGGGTGCGCTGCTACTGGCTTGCTCCGACTACATAGCCCAGCACTTATTGCCTTCCGCACTTCCGGTAGGACTGGTGACGGTAGTGATCGGTGGCACCTACTTGGTCTGGCTTCTGATCCACGAGGTGAGGCGCCGTGCCTGAACGAGTAGTATCCGAATGAAAAGCCAATGAAGGAACCCTTGTGAAGAACAACACCCTCCTCGGAAACTCCACGCATGCAGAGGGAAAAAATTCCGTGCCGACCAGACTCTGGGTCGAGGACGCCACGATAGGCTACGACAAGCGCCTCATTTCCGAGCATCTGAGTGTGTCAATACCCGACAACTCTTTCACCGTCATCGTCGGTCCCAACGCCTGCGGCAAATCGACTCTACTGCGGGGACTTTCGCGTCTACTGAAGCCAACAGCAGGGCAAGTGGTCCTTGATGGGCGAGCGATCAATACGTACAAAGCAAAAGACGTCGCGCGCAGATTGAGCTTATTGCCGCAGTCTGCGCTCGCGCCTGACGGGATCACTGTCTCTGACCTAGTGGCACGGGGACGGTATCCCCACCAGAATCTGATAAGGCAGTGGACGCAGACCGATGAGGATGCCGTTATCGAAGCCATGGAGGCCACCGGCGTTACTGACCTATCGGCTCGACTGGTCGACGAGCTTTCTGGCGGGCAACGTCAACGGGTATGGGTGGCGATGGCCCTAGCGCAACAGACTGATATCTTGTTGCTCGATGAACCGACCACCTTCTTGGACATCGCCCACCAAATCGAACTCCTGGAACTGTTCACCGACCTGCACCACGCGGGACGCACCATGGTTGCGGTGCTGCACGACCTGAATCAGGCCGCTCGTTATGGAACGCATTTGATCGCTATGAAGGACGGAGCAGTGGTTGCCGAAGGGACGCCTGATCAGATCGTGACGGCTGACATCGTCGAGCAGGTCTTCGGCCTGCGGTGTGTTGTCATGCCCGACCCTGTGACCGGTACACCCACGGTCACGCCCCTGGGCCGGGACAGGTCAGCGCCGTCTTCATAGTGACTGAGACAGGTATGCTCCCGTGAAGCAGTTCCAATCAAGACGTTAAACTCGATAGCTCGCGAGACCTCCGTTCAACGATCCTCTGCGGAGGACCCCAAAATGGATAGTCCACCGCAACCAGGGTCAGAACACGCTCGCGGTCCGGCCCTCAGTATCGGCAATAAGGCCAGTTGCGACAACGGCCTTCCCTGACTTGTTGAGCCGTGCCACGATATCCTGCCGCAGTGATGCAAAATCACTGGCGACATATCCAATTCTCTGGCCAGCGGCCTTGAGCGCGACAGCCCATTTCTCAGCCGGGTTCCCCGGCTCTGGAGCCAAATCCACGTCAACTATTTGCCCCGACTTCAAGCCTCGAAATCCAGCCTTGTGGAAGTGTCCGTCGCGCACATATTGGGAGTCGCACATTTCAATACCCCGGGGGTCAGCAATCCTGTAGATTCCGTGCGGGTACTAGTGTTCTCCACGAGGCGGACGTAGAGGGGGAGACTCAACTAAAGTGCTCGCGAAATGAGGCATCTACAGTATTACGCGAGTGCTCAACGTGAGCCTGATTGGGCCCTTGCATATATGCAATGCTGACCGTAGGCTTGGTTGTATGGTTACTCCAACAGCGGCGTCTATCGTTACTCGAATGCGCCTCAAGCGGCAGCTCAGCAAGACGGCATTTGCTGAGCTTATTGGTCTGCATGCTTCAACGATCACCAGGATTGAGTCGGGAGCAGTTGAGCCGACGTATGCGATGTTGCAGCGGATCGCTTCAGGAGCTGGGTTTCAGTTGACGGAAACTTTGTCTGATTCGGGTAGTGACGTGCCCTATGCGGTGGCCTTGGACCGTATCCAAAATGCCACTGGTGCAGAGCGGCGTCGGCTCCTTGGGAAACTGGCTCAGACGGCGAATCTGGCTCCTGTTGCAAAGAGGCCTGGTGTGCGCATCTTCGCCCTTGATTCTTCCCTCGCAGAGTTCGTCCGGCGGCTTGAAGAGCAGGGTGCGAATCCCGTTGTTTCGTCATTGGAGGCTGTCTCAGGTGATGTTTCCCAGACCAGTTCCTTCACGCCCGTCGTGTATGTCGATGATCCTGAAAAGCTAATGGATTTGCCGGCAATGTCGCCTTCTGCGAAGGCAAGTGTTGTGGTTTTGCCGTCGACGGAGAGCGCGCGTCGGTTCATGCGCAAGGTGGAGGGGACAGC
The DNA here is from genome assembly GCF_000785535.1 of Arthrobacter sp. PAMC 25486. NCBI lineage: Bacteria > Bacillati > Actinomycetota > Actinomycetes > Micrococcales > Micrococcaceae > Arthrobacter > Arthrobacter sp. PAMC 25486. The sequence goes on from NZ_CP007595.1 coordinate 3,704,466, forward strand.
CATGGTGAGTGCGGAGTGGGGGATGCTTGACGCTCTGGCTTCTCCGGGGCGCCAGGCCGATGTTGCGCTCAGCTTCCTGCCAGCGTTTGCTCAAGCAGCATGAGCGATAGTTCAGGGATTCCTCGCCAGCCGCGCATGGAAGATGCCAGGTATGGGGCTGAACGCTCGAGACGGCTGCTGATCACGACCATTATTGCGTTGGGTCCGTATGCAGAGGCGCTAACTATTGTCGGTGCGCATGCGGTTCATGTTTGGGTCCAAAAGAAGTGGGGACCCATTGACATGGAATCGACACGAGACGGCGACCTTGTTATTGATCCGGTCTTTGTCGCGGAAGACCCCAAAATACTAGATCTCATGGCTTCAATTGGCTTGGAGCCTGCACGGGAGGAACGTCCAGGGATCTACGGGTATTCCAGCGAACGGGGACTGCCGTGGGAGCAACGCGCAACCGTGGATCTTCTGGTGCCTGAAGGATATGCCGGCAAGAAGGGCCGAACAGCAAGGATTGTCGGGCAGGACAAGGCCACGACCCGGGCTTACGGGTTGGAACTGGCAGTCCACGACCGAGTCCTCACAGAAATATCCACGATTGACGCAGAGCCCACCATTTCCGCCAAATCCTATGTGGCAGGTCCCTCGGCGCTTCTGATTGCCAAGGCCCATAAAGTCCACGAACGGCTGGCTGAGGTGTCTCGGCGTCCGGACAGGCTACGACCGAAGGACTCCGGGGATATCGCCCTGCTGATGATGGTCACCGACGGCGCTGAAGTTGCCGAGACTATGATGTTCCATGCTCGAGCACACGCCGAGATCCGCAACGTTGTCAACGAGGGAGTGAGTCACCTCATTGCCATGTACTCCGCACAGAACGCCACTCTTGTTCGTGAGCATATGGTCGACAGCTTGGCCACACGCTTTCAAGAGCAGGATTTGCTCGCTGACGTCGACACTTGGCTGGCCGCATTCTCCGCCAGATTTCAAATGATCGAAAGTAGCTAGGCAGGTCAGACTTGTGCGCGCCCGTCTCTGCCGTAGGCGCTTCAGGGCGAACCTGGACAGGCGTGTCCAAGACACTGACTGGACGAACGTGATGCTGAAGCCGTCGACTGGCCTGCATGGGATCTCGCTCAGAAGTCAACGATGCGGCATCGAATATTTTGGGATGGTTATGCATTGGTCTGAAAGAACGGATGAATGTAACCGACTCATTAGAAACACATTAAATTGGGCGACAATTGCCCACTCTTCAGTACCATCCATTGTTGCGCGCCGTTCGCACCAACAAAGGCCAGGAACGACTATTGGCAAGTCGAAATTGACGATAGAGGCGACAGCGGGGTGATGAACGTTGATAGCTGACGATAGATTTGAGGCATCGCACATGCCTCTGACCTGCGGCGATAGCTTTCCGTGCGAATTTGGCAGAATAATTCCACCTGCCTATCCAACTCAGCAACAACGGTTGGAATCCTGAGGATCCCCGGCGACTGGATTACCCCCTTCCCGCGCCGACGTTGATAGCCGGATACAGGATGGACGTAGTTTTGTCATGGCCCGCTCCCGGGGTTCTCGCAATTAGGCGTGCGCACCTTCGCTGGATCCGGAGTTATTGATTAAGTCCACGATAGAACCGATGTCGGCTGCGGCCACCCGATGTACTTGCCCTGTAATCTCGTTCTATTACTACCAAGAACCCTAGGAGGCATGTGTGGTTCGCGCAGAAAATGGGACGCTCGCCGGCGTTCTCGAAGGCAAGAAGCAGTACCAGATTCCGCTCTACCAACGCGTGTACTCGTGGGGCAACAAGCAGTTGCGCCAATTGTGGACTGACGTCGTAGAGTTGGGGCGCGCCTTGGGTGACGATCCAAAGGCATCGCACTTCATCGGCTCCCTCGTACTTGCGAGCAGTCCTGACTTCGGCGCAATCGGTGTCAACAAATTCCTTGTCGTGGACGGCCAGCAGCGCCTGACATCGCTCACTGACCGCATAGTTGTACCGGGCAGCAGCGGCATGAATGGCGGCCGCTGCCTCCACATCGCTTGGTCCGTTGCGCAGGAGGCGGTCGACCCATCCCTCCCATATTTCGCGCTGGTTTTTGATGTTTCGCTCCAGCCGGCGTTCTTCAAAGGTCGGCTTGGGGGCAGTCGCTGAGGTGTCCATGCAGCCCATGTGTGCGGAAGCCGGTGTGTCCGTCCCCGCAGCGGTCAGCGCTAGTTGGCAATGAACCGGTTTGCATAGTCGTTGGCCGTCTCCGGTGCGTCGTCCCGGGCCCAACACTTCATCACCAGGAAGCGGCTCTCCACCCCAGAATCCAGAGCGGTGGACACCGTGCTTTATGGCGCCTTAGAAACCCTGCAACAAATCATGGTGGGCGTGCTCGCACGCTGCCTCCAACCTAAAAACTGCTACGAACGCTCCTGATGGAATCTGCTGAGAACCTCATTGACTTCCACCGGATGGCTTTCATGTGGTTGGGCGGCCAGTGGCATCTCCAGCCGGATAAGTTCCGACTGCATCGGCAGGCGTTCAGGTCCGTTGAGGGCCAGCCACATGAGCTGATCCGCGTATTCGTCGTCTTTCTGACGCGCATACCAAGTGAAACCCACATAGCCTGGGAAAACAGCGAGAGGGTCAAAACCCCAGCGTCCAACGCGCGCTTGTGCCTCATTGGGCACAGTTGGGTCCGTCCGAGCCGCATGCCGCTTCACGGTTCGCAGGATCACCAAGCCGACGGCAATCACAAACAAGATCACAAACCAGGCCATCGATGCGCCCACAGGATCGTCTGGCTTTATTGCTTCACAGTTGCCCGGAGTCATGATGGTGCCCGGATCTTTGAGTAACTCCAAGCATTCGTCGTAGGTCAATGCGCCGCCTGCGTCTATGGACGCTGCGATCTTGCCCATGAGCAGGTTGAACAGTAGACCGATCCCGGCGAGGCCGGCAACAACAAAACCGAGAATCGACATCACTTTTAGCCTGACCTGCCTCACCCGAGCAGGGTGGTTCACAAATCGCCGTATCTCATCTTGGGGAATTTCGGCTTGCGCTCGTCCAATGACACGCGCCCACCCCTGTCTCCAATCGGAGTCCCGGTTGCGGATGGACTGTGCCAGATGGATGCCCCTATCTCTCCACTGCAGGTAGGCGATGCCATCAGGGGTCTGCCGCCACATCGCGAATTGATGATTCCTTGTTTGCTGCGCCATCTTCTGCTGGAGAGCCAGTTGCTCTTCCTGAGCAGCCGCCGCACGACGGGTCTGGTCTGCGGTGGCTGCTTGAAAGCCAGCAGTCATCCAGGCTGCTGTTGATGTGCTTTGCGTATTCGCTTCAATATTCCGGAGGGAATTTATCTTCGCTTGGTAGTAATTCACCATATTCTTACCCCTTTTTTGCACCAGCTTCTGCGGCGCTTGATATCAGAAAATTCATGTGATTCGGGTTGGCGGGCAGCATCAACGTCCCGGCCCGGACGGTTGGCATCCTGCTCAGCCGGGAAGGTATTTTCGCATTGGACGGAGCTTTGGGTGGGCCACTTTCCGGGCTGCATTCAGCATGCGTCAAAGACCAAGGGACAGTCGGTGGTTCAAGGCTGCCTCACAGTCGGTGGTTATGAAATAATTTCGCATTTGATGGGAGGCCGAAATCGGTCGCATTGGAATTTACTGTACCTCAGCCACTCCAGCGGACCCCGTTCGTGGGTGGTTCCCCCGTGTGGCTGCACCGAGTCTTTCCCGGACAGGAACCGGGAAGTGGATCTGTTTGCCCTCGGGGCGGTGGCAATGAGTTCTGACAGCTCTCTAGGGCCGGCTGCTCAAGTTTTGGTTGACATCTGGCTCCAAGATGTCGTTGGTCTCTGGAGTTAGTGAAACATCTGCATCTGGCCGATATGGTCTGGCAGGATGTGAAGATGACTACTGTTGTGCGGAAGTACGCACCCAAAGCCCTTTGGCTCATCATCGGCGCTCTCCTGACAGCAGCAACTTTGGTGGTGGGCCTGCTGGTCTGGCATCAGGTCAAGCCGCTAACTGATGGCGTGCAGCTCGGAACCGAAGGTGCTTCGGTTGCTGTCGCATTTCCTTCGTCTTTAGGAACCAAGGCTGCGATCAAGCCCACTGCGCCTACGGAAGAGATGATCGAGGCAGCTCCTAACTCATTTAAACTCGTCGGGGTTGCAGAGTTTGAGGTGACTCACGGCGAGTTTCCGGAAGCGGGTGCTCTGGTATCGATTAACCTCCCGGCGCCTTTGGCAGAGGGCCATGAGCTGCTCATTACGCACTGGAATGAAGACGTAAAGACTTGGGAACCGGCAACTACTGACCTGTCTGCCGACAGGATGATTGCGACTGCGCAAGTGCCTCATTTTTCCAAATATGGATTTTGGGATTATCTATTCAATGCGGCCAATCAAGTGATGGGCAACGCGGCAACTACGGGAGTCACCTGCGATGCGCCGCTACCAGACTGGGTGGAGCCGGAGTTCTTTGACGACATTAATGGACCGGTCCTTTGGTGTGGTGGCAGGGACGCCTACAACCCGGACATCCTGGTCGCGAAGTTGAAGATGAACAGAGGGTACGCGGCGAAAATCACCACTGCGCTCGACCCAGAGTATAAATGGTCAGATCTCTGGGACGGGATGGGCCCGGAAACAATGGTAAACATGCTGGCCATGGCCAACCTGTCCTCAGTGAACAAAACGACCAACGATTACATCGTGCAGCCTTTGGGCGAATATAGCTTTGGCTTCAACAGGGGGGCCGTCGAGAAATTCTATGCCGATGGCAAATGGGACAAGCCACTTATCGAAGTCAGCGTGGGGTGGGTCTATACGGCGTTTGGTTTTCTGTACAGTGAATTGAAGGATGCGGTAGGCGGCGACGTTGCCGCAACTTTCACCGCCCTGGCTCTGGCCCAATGCGCCTATGATGTCAACGACGGTGTTGTCGGAACGGACTCAGTCAGCCTCTTTACGACATCGATGAGTTGCATCGAGACTAGTCTCGACGGTCTGCACAATGGTGCTCTGGCGTTTCTGACGAAGAAGTTGCCTAAAACATCCAAGACGGCCTTGGCGAATCGCCTCAAACCAGCGGCCGCGAAGATGAAGACGATTCTGAAGATCTATTCCGCAGCTTCAATGGCCACCCGGATTATGACCTCAGTCGGTGACCAGGGATTGACGGACATCACCCGTCAATTCCTCTATAGCCCCTCGCTTAAGGCGATCCAGGACGCCGCCGCCGCAAAGAAGTCGGCTTCACTCCAAACCTTCACAACGACCAGTGCGGACCTGACGTTCAGCTTCAAATACCCAGCAAGTTGGGCGGTTATTGAGAGCGACGTTGGTCTCAAAATTCTCAACGCTGAAGGGGAACAACTTGGGCATCTGCAGGCATTGTTGGTTTGGGGCTCTGAGGGTTTGCCAATAACTATGCCTATTCTTGATCCCATGCACACTGGGAGTTTTATAGTTCAGGAACCCTGCACAGATTGCACCCTAACAGTCACTTCCAAGATACTCGATGCAGCTCAAGCCACAGGGGCAGCCGATTACCCTTTACCTAAGCCTCCAATGGAGGTTCTCAACTGGCCCAAACGTTTCGGTGTATTCGTTGCGCCTGGCAAGACAGTGCAGCCTTCGACAGTGGACCCCCGATTGACCTATGCCGTACTGGTGCTTAATCCGACGGAAAGGAACTCTTTCGGCTATGAAAGCCGAGTGCTGCTGGTCGGTGGGCGGAAGTACTTCTCTACGTTGCCGGATGCGCAAGCGTGGATGGAAAGTGATGAGCACGGCCAGCTCGTGGACCTCATGGCTTCGATTCGCGCCAACACACCCTTTAAATAGGCCATGCAGTCAACGCCGGACAGTCTTGGCTCTGTTTTGACCCGTCGTTCACACATTCCCACAATATTGCGTACCCCCAGGTTGCGTCCCGTGGAGTGGTGGAGTTTTCCTCAACACCGTGCGGGTCAGTGCTTTGATTATGCTGCAGTGAGTTCTGGGAGCAAAATTCCTTCTTCTACTGGGGTGGGCGTTGTGGTGCTCATGGTCTTGAGTTCGGTCATGGAGGCTTCGGAGAGGTAGCGGCGGTCCCCGGCTTCCCATTCATCGTGTTGCTCGACGAGGACGGCGCCGGCGAGCCGGAGCAGGGCTGTGGGGTTGGGGAAGACCCCGACGACATCGGTGCGCCGTTTGATTTCCTTGTTGACCCGTTCCATGAGTTGGTAGACCAGATCTGGCGCCAGTGCCGGGTCGGGAAGCCGGTGAACGCGAGCACGTCTTCTCGGGCGTCGCCGAGCATTGCGGCGACTTTGGGATGGGATTTTTGCAGCATTCTGGTGACTTCATCGAACTGGGTGTTCACGTGTTCGGCGTCGGGTTGGGCGAAGGCGGTGCGGATGATTGAGCCGACCATGTCCTGGGATCCCTTGGACACGATCGAGAGCACGTTTCGCATGGAATGCACCCGGCAGCGCTGCCAGGAAGCTCCCTGGAAGACCATGGCGATGGCCTTCTTCAAGCCTATGTGGGCATCGGAGATCGTCAGCTTCACCCCGTCGAGTCCACGGGTTTTCATGGAACGCAGGAACGCGGTCCAGAACCCTTCGTTCTCGCTGTCGCCAACATCGAAGCCCAGGACTTCCCGGCGCCCGTCCGCCGCCACCCCGAAAGCGACCACGACGGCTTGGGAGACGACCCGGTGCCCGACCCTGGCCTTGCAGTAGGTCGCATCGAGGAACACGTACCGGTAGTCCATGGTGGAGAGGTCACGGTCACGGAAAGCACCGACTTCATGGTCCAGGTCCTCGCAGATCCGGGAGACCTCGGACTTGGAAATCCCGGTGTCGGCCCCGAGTGCCTTGACCAGATCGTCGACCTTGCGGGTGGAAAACCCGTGCAGATAGGCCTCCATCACCACGGCGTAGAGGGCCCGGTCAACACGACGGCGCCGTTCGAGCAACGCAGGGAAGAACGAGCCATTCCGCAGCTTGGGAATCTTCAGGTTCAAATCCCCAGCCGTGGTCGTCAAAGTCCTGGTTCGGGAGCCGTTGCGCTGGGTGGTGCGCGCCTCGGAGCGTTCGAAGGGGCCGGCGCCGATGAACACGGTGGCCTCAGCCTCGATGAGTTGTTGATACAAGGTTTCGGTCCCGGTACGGATCCGGTCGGAGACGTCGGTGAGTTTGAGTTGTCCCAGAAGATCGAGCAGGGCAGACTGGTCTAGAGCCATCGTGTGTTTGTGTCCTTTGTGAGTAACTTTGATCGGTTCTCACTGACCATCGCACGATGGCTCTTCACGTCGGAAATCCGATACTCAGACGCCGGGAACTACACCACTCCACGGGACGTAACCGAGATGTCACCGTGGTCGATCGAAGTTTGGCTCGCACGGTGTCGTGGCCTTGTCCATTCCTATGCTTACTTCAGTTCCATTTCGATGAAAACGAACTCGTCGAGTCCGTCATTGACGACGTAGTGCGTATCCGGTTAGCTCAGGTTGACTGGATGTCCATCCGAAGTTGCGCCAACCATGGACGTTTCAGGAGCGCCAGAATGGGTTCTGCGACGAATAAGACTGATTCGAGCTCGCTTGACGGCTGCCGCTGACCCAACCTGAGCAAACCGGATACGCATTGACGACGTTATGTTCACCTCCGGCTGGCCGCTGGTATGAGCTGCCCAAAGACAATTCGTTGACAGTAGCTCCGTATGGTGTGTGTAACGTCAGCTGGCCGGTGTTCATCGGGACCACGACGTAGTCAAATTCGTGAATGTGCCATCCTGTTTCCGAATTCGGAGGAAATCTCCATTCGGTAACCCGCACCCGGTCGTTGTCAATCTATATGGTCGCTTGGGCCGTCTGTTGTAGCTGACGCTCTGTCATGGTGGTACGCCTACTCGACGGTGATTTTTGCGGCCTTAGTTGCAAAATGCATGGATACGAAGCTGATGATACCCAAGACCGCCAGATATGCGGCGATCGGCCACCATTGGCGTCCCGACCAGGCATACAACCCGGTTGCAATGAAGGGAGAGAGTCCTCCTGCGAACACGGCAGCCAGCTGATAGCCCATTGAAACGGCACTGGTACGAATCTCCACCGGAAAGAGCGAACCCATGATCGCCGGCTCCAGTGCGAACATGGCACAAGCAATGGCAATGGCAGCCGTCATGGCCAAGGTGATCACCACAAAATTTCCGGTGTTGAACATCAGGAAGAAAGGGAAAGCGATGACGATGGAAGCGGCGGCCGCCCACAGAAAGAGCCGTCTATGACCAACTTTCTCTGACCATGTGCCAAATAGTGGGATGAGAACAAACTCGACGGCGGAGCAGATGAGCACAGCACTCAGGAGCGGCCCCTTTTCGAGCCCCAGGGCATCCACGCCGTAAGTCAAGGCAAAAACGGTCACAACATAGAAGACCGAATTTTCTGAGAAACGGATGCCGGCGGCCAGCAGAATGACACGCCAATGCTCGGTGATGGCAGTCTTGACCGGCATTTTCTGAACTTTTCCTGTTTTGAGCGCGTTCTCGAATTCAGGCGATTCATCCAGGGTCATGCGGATAACCAAGCCAACAATCACCAGAACGAAACTTGCAACGAACGGGATTCGCCAGCCCCAGCTCAGGAACTGCTCATCCGGCAACATGGTCAGCAGGGCAAAGGCGCCCGTGGAAAGAATGGTTCCAACTGGAACACCCATTTGGGGTATGGAACCAAAGAATCCTTTCCTCCCCTTGGGGGCGTGCTCGACAGCCATCATGACGGCGGCACCCCACTCACCGCCAACACCGAAGCCTTGGATCAGGCGGAGCATGACCAAGAGGATGGGCGCCCAAACGCCAATCTGTGCATAAGTGGGCAGCAATCCGATGGCGGCGGTGGCAAAGCCCATGATGAGCAAGGTGACGACGAGGATCTTCTTGCGCCCAACCTTGTCGGCCAGATTTCCAAAGATGGCCCCACCCAGCGGACGGGCAGCAAAACCCACCCCGAATGAACCAAAGGCTAGGAGCGTGCCAATGAGCGGGTCAGCGGACGGGAAGAACACTTTGCCGAATACGAGGGCTGATGCTGTGCCGTAAAGAAAGAAGTCGTACCATTCGATGCTGGTGCCGATGAAGCTCGCGACCGCCACTTTGGTGGCCGAGGACTTCTTAGCGGTTCCGGGTTTTCCCGGGACGAGTTGCTCTTGAACTACCATCATTTCTCCTTTGAAAGTTGGTGCCGACGCTGTGGGGCATCTAGATATTGAGACTAAGAGGTGACGGCCGAAAACCACCCTGTCCGGTGTGGACAGTCCATGGAATGAAATATGAATCATGGATATTGTTCGCAGTGTTCTCGACCGCTGTCCGTCGGGGTTGGGCCGTGGTCGCCGGTATCGCCGTGTACTACCAGGTGAAGAACCCTTGCCCGCTCTTGCGACCAAGTTCCCCGCGCGCCACTTTCTCACGGAGAATTCGGGGCGGCTCAAAGCGCGGGCCGAGCGTCCGGCTCAGGTGCTCACTGATGGCGAGCCTGATGTCCAGCCCCACCATGTCAGTCATGCGCAATGGTCCGACACCGTGCTGGTACCCCAGAACCATCCCGGCATCAATATCTTCGGCAGTGGCGATCCCCTCCTCCACCATTCGCATCGCTTCCAAACCCAGCGCAACGCCCAGTCTGCTCGTGGCAAAGCCGGGCGAGTCCTGTACAAGGATTGGCTTGCGGCCTAGGCTGACGGTGCATTGGACAGCCAGTTCAACGGTCTCCGGCGAAGTTTGCGCACCGATCACCAGCTCGATCAATTGTGTTGCCGGCACCGGTTGAAAGAAGTGCATCCCCACCAAACGCTCGGGCCGAACCAGGCCAAGGGCCAGCTCGGAAATGCTCAGCGAGCTGGTATTGGAACACAAGAGCCGGGGCTGCAGGACCTTCTCCGCGTTCGCCAATACCTGCCCCTTGAGCTCGGCGGTCTCGGGCACGGATTCGATGACAAAGTCGGTGCCAGCGACCTCTTCCACTCGTTCGGCCAGCTGGAGTCTGGTGGTGCGGTAGTCCTGACCGTCTTGCGCGGCGAAAATCATCGAACCGGCATTGTTTCGCTGCTTGTCGGAGGGGTCAACCAGCGCCACCTTCCACCCGGTAGCAAGAAACGTCTGTGCGATCCCGGCACCCATGGTGCCCGCACCGATAACGGTCACATGGTTGCCAAATATGTCATTGGTCATGGACATGGTGCCCCCTAAAGTCGAGGTGCAAGTTGGAGTCCGCCAGCGACATGGAGCACTTCGCCGGTAATGAACGATGCGTCAGCACTGGCAAAGAAGGCCGTCGCATTGGCGACATCCTCAGGGGTGGCAACCCTGCGCATCGGCGTCATACGTGCATAGCGGGCAAAATTTGCGACCCGCTCCCCGCCCATGCCCATCGCGTCCACGAAGGACGTATCAACCGGGCCGGGCGCCACTACATTGCAGGTGCCGCCGGTTTCTCCCAATTCCTGTGCCATGGTTCTACACAATCCCACCACACCGGCCTTGGACGCGGTGTAGGCCGGATTTCCGCCGGAAAGCCAGGTGCGGGAGCCGATCATGATCACGCGCGCAGCAGTGCTCTTGAGCAGGTGGGGCATGGCAGCCGAACTGACCACGAACGCGCCGCGCAGGTTGATCGCCATGGTCCGATCGAAATCTGCCAAGGCCGTGGTGGTCATGCCACCGGTGGGCGCGATGCCCGCATTGTTTACGACGACGTCGAGTCCGCCCAGCGTTTCGTGCACCTTCGCCATCGCCGTAGTGACGGAATGGTCATCAGAGACATCCATGTGCAGCGGCACCGAGCGGGGGATTGTGGCACAGACTGCGGCGGCCCGCTCGACGGCGGCATCTGTGACGACAACGGTGAACCCGTCATTTCCCAATCGCCGGGCAATTGCGGAGCCAAAAGCTCCGCCGGCTCCTGTGACCAGGGCGATCCTTGATGGTGCAGGCATATTTACGGTCCTTTCTAACTGATGCTCAGAGGAATCTTATGCGGCGACGAGCCGAACTGCTGCTTCCTGCCTGAACCCCGTAATGATGCGGCGAAGGCCGGTGAATTTGGAACGGAGCACGGGATCTTCAACGTCCACGTACAGGGGCCCGCCACCCAGTTCGCCAAGTTTCTCAGGAGTGCAGACGATAAAAACATCCTGCGGGTCAAGCTGGTGCAATATTTGGGTATCAAGCTGCTGATTGCCTCGACCAAAGAGGAATCCCTGGCCGCCAATGGGGGACAGCACTACCTGTATACGTTGTCCGCGCGTTAAATCGTGCAGTTGTGCTGCGGAACAATCGGCGGCGACGACCCGGCCGCGGTGCACTACGTCCACACCCAGGAGGGTCGACTCCAAGTTGAGTCCGCCGGCAATCGCCGACACTGTGGTGCCGGGCCCCAGCAGGCACATTGCATCAGGATCCATGCGGGCGTGGCATTCCTTGGCCAGCCCGGCCAGGGAATCCTGGGATTCAGGGCGGGAGCCCAGTTTGCCGCCCTGCACCTGGCGCCCCGAACCGAGTACCTTCACACGTTCATACAGGACGGAGGAAATGATGCCCTCGCGGCGGGCCTGTTCATCAATGTCGACGATTTCGGCAGTGCTAGTGGTGGCCCTGCCCTGTGCCAATTGCGCAACCAGGGCGGCGGCGGACTCGGGGGATCTGGCAAAAACGCCCGACTGCATTTTGACGCCTGCCGGGATCCCCAGTAGAACATCGTCCGGGCCGAGGCGTGCGGCGACATCCCGGGCGGTCCCATCGCCGCCCACAAACGTGATGACGTCCAATTCCATTGCCGAAAGTTCCGTGACAACGGCACGCGTGTGGGAGGCCGTCGTCCTCCCGGAGACAGTGACCGGGACGACGACGGTCGGCTGGCCCAGCCCCGTCTGCCGGGTTGCATCCTCCCCCAGCGGACCGGGACCGCACACCAGCTCATGGCGAACATTGAGACGGGCGAGTTCACGCAGAAAACTCACTGCCCGGTCCCCACTGTGGGGGACAGCTCCCCGTCGCAGCGCTTCCCGCTGGATGTCTTCCCCATCGCTGCCCTTGAGCCCGGCCGGCCCGCCCAGCCCCGCGACGGGGTTGACGACCAAGCCGACGCGTATTGCCTGCCCGAGCGGGTTCATCGGTGATGGGCCTTGGGCGGGCGCTGCCTTTGCGTCAGGTCCGCCGCTGCCTGCCAGCGTGGCGGGGCTGGAAACTTCTCACCGCCGTACTTTCTACGGTACGCGCGCCAGGACGTGGCCCAAGTGTCGGGGTCCGTCATTGCATCTACGTCAACGGTGTGGATGCTGCTGCGGTGGGGTGCGCTGTGCAACAATTCCGGGTTGGTGCGTGCTTCCTGGGCGGTATGGCGCAATGCGGCAATGTACTCGTCGAGCTCACGCTTGGAATATGACTCGGTGGGTTCCAAGGTCACAGGTTCCGGGACGATATACGGGTGATGGCTCGTCCAATAGTGGAAGCCGTAGTCGGCCATGCGGGCACCGATTTCACCGGTCGTAATACCGGTCTGCGCCGTCAGGTCAGACCAGCTGTAGCGCACCTGCTCCACCCGGTGCTGGCCCTCAGAATAAGGGACACTGATACCGTCGATTTTCAGGACTTCGGCGAGTAGATAATTGTTGTTTAAGACTGCGATTTCTGAAACCTGACGCAGTCCCTCCGGGCCCAACGAGCGGATCCAAGCGTAGGCGCGGATCAAGTTCGGAATGACCCCATGGAACGGGCGGACATCGGCGGTGGCCGCGTCGTCCTGCGCCGTCAGCGTGTAGCCGGTGTCACTGGGACGAACCCGGCGCCCGGGCAGGAATGGCGCCAACTCGGCGGTGGCTCCAATAGCTCCGGCAGCAGGACCTCCACAGGCGTGAGGCGTCGAGAATGTTTTGTGCAAGTTGAAGTGGCACAGGTCAAAGCCGGCTTCCCGTGCCCGGGTGATTCCCAGCAGCCCGTTGGCATTCGCTTGGTCGTAGACGCATATGCCACCCACCGCATGCACTGCATCCACGTACTCGGTGATGCGCGGATTGAAGATGCCCGTGTCCTCGGGGTTGGTTATGAACAAGGCCGCAGTCCGCTCGGACAACACCGATTTGAGCGCCTCAAGGTCGGGGAAGCCGTTTTCGTCGGGGTACAAGGTGATCACCTTGTACCCCGCGGTTTTGGCCGTCGCAGCATTTGATGGGTGGGAAAAGATGGTGGTGATCACCTCATCGCGGACCTGCCCGGCGCCCCGGTCCGCATGGTAGGCCTGGACGATCTTCACGTTGCCATAGATGGCAGCGGACCCCGATCCTGCCTGCAGGCTGACTGCATCCATGCCCGAGATTTCCGCCAGATAATCTTCGAGTTCGGACAGGACCTGCAAGGTGCCCTGGACGGTGGACTCGTGCTGAAGCGGATGCATGTGCACGGACTGTGGCGAGCGGACAAAGCGCTCGTTAGCCTTGGGGCTGTACTTCATGGTGCAGGTGCCCTGGCCGATGTCCACGTTCAGGTCCGCGCCCAAAGTTTCCTGCGAGAGGCGCAAATAATGCCGGAGCACCTGGGACTGCCCAATTTGCGGCAACGTCAGAGCTGCCGTGCGGCGGAACGACTGCTCAGGCGTGCCCTGAAGATCGGCGGCCTCGACGACGGGCACGTGGATCCCTTGATGCCCTTCCGCATGGAGCTGGAAGATCAAAGGCTCATCCCATCGAACGGCCTGATATTCGCGCAAAAGCGGTTTTTCGACCGTAAAAACAGACTCCCGCTGAGTCTCGGCCCGTGGGGTGGCCGGATCGGTAGGAACAGATTCGAGTGGAGTCATTTCACGATGCCCTTCAGTGCGGTGGCCAGCTGGTCAATGTCAGTAGTTGAGGTTAGTTCCGTGACGCAAACAATCGCCGTGCGCTCGGAATCGATCGAGTCCGCACATTCAGGGGCCAACACCGCCTGAATCTCTGCCCCGCCATAGATGCCCTGCGCCAACAAAGCACTATTGACCTCCGCCACGTTTTGGCTGCGATAACGGATGGCGAACTCGCGCCAGTGCGCTGTGTCTTCGTGCAAGACCGCAAGGCCATCGATGCAGGCAAGGGCCCGCATGGCGTATCGGGTTCGGCTGGCGATTGTGTCACCAATGGCACCCATGCCAGCGGGGCCCATGAGCGCCAGGTAGGCGCCGGCGGTGATGCCCCAGAGTGCCGCAGCCGTCCCCACCCACTCGACGCCTTCATCACGCATGGCCAGCGACGTACGCTCATAGGCGACATCGCAGAACCCCAATTCTCCTGCCACCCTAGTGGGGGCAAGCCCAAACAGACGGGAGGGAAACTCGAAAACGAACCTTTCGTCGTCGTGCGTGGCAATGAAGCCGCCATTGGCACCGCCAAAGTGCATGCCCAAACCCAGCGATTGAATGTCGCCGCACACGATGTCCGCGCCCCAGGAGGCTGGGGATTCCATGAAACCCAGGCTGAGCGGGTCCGTGGAACAAACCATTATTGACCCGTTGGCGTGTGCAGCCGCCGCAATCAGTGAAGCCTCCTGTTCGATCGCGCCAAAGATGTTGGGAGTTTCCAGGAAAACGGCGGCAGTGTCATGATCCAGCAGGGCCAGAACATCGTCGGCATGGACATGACCAGTTTCCGGGCGTACCGGTACATAGGTGACGTCCATGGCGCCAGCTAAGAAGGTGTCGATCTTGGCCCGTTTGCCACCGGCAATGGCCTCGGAGACAATGACGCGCGGACGCCCAGTGATGCGCCCCGCCATCCGAAGGGCAGTGGCGGCCGCCTGGTAGCCGTCATAGGTGGGGACGTTCACCACATCCATTTCCAACAGTTCCGCCATCAGCGATGTGTATTCATAGATGGCCTGCCATTTGCCATGGTCTTCATAGGGCTCGCCGGCATATGCGGTCAGGAATTCGGCACGTTGGTTGATTTCATCACAGACAGCCGGCACATGGTGGTTGTAGCAACCCGACCCCAAAAAGGAGAGCACATCCGTGGTTGGCGTGTTCCGTGACAGGAGGCGTTGCATATGGCGGTCCAGCTCGGCCTCGGCGCTCAACGCCGGGGGCAGGTCCAGGGGAGCAGTGAGGCGCAGCCCAGCGGGAATGCTGGCGAAAAGCTCCTCGATTGAGTGGACGCCAATCACCTCGAGCATGGCCTGTTTCGTTGCCGGTGCGGAGTTCGGAATATAGGGGTGAACGGGCGTTGAAAGTTGGTCCATGGATACCTCCTGGATAGTGTGCTGTGACGGACCGCCAATGGCAGGTTTCATTTGAATCTACGGAGGTATCTTGTCGATTCAGATATCCAGAACGGACAATTCTGCTGAATCCTTATACGTCATGTCTAAGCTGGCTCTTCGACGCACTGCCTAGAGTGGAACCCATGAAGCTGGATTTCCTGATTAAGAACGCAAATATCCTCACCATGAACCCGGCCCGGCCCTGGGCGCATTCCTTGGGCGTATGGAACGGGCGCATTGCCGGACTTGACGACGACGTCACGGCACTGCCAACACACCGAACCATTGATCTTGGCGGGTTGACGGTGACACCTGGATTCCAGGATGTGCACAACCACATGGCGGCATTTGGGCAACAGCTGCAGGAGATTGACGCCAGCGGGTTCACGTCGGCCGAGGAACTCTATGATGCCGTGGCCGCCAGCGCTGCGGAGAATCCCAACCGTGAATGGATCACCGGTTCCGGCTATGACCAGACACGCATTGGAGGACACCCCGAACGGCACAAGCTTGATGCTGCGTCGCAAGGACGAAAGGTCATGTTCATACACCGGACTTCTCACATGCTGGTGGCGAGTACGGCCGTCTTTGAGACCGTCGGTGCCATGCACCCCGACTATCCAGTGAGGGCTGGCGGTTTTCTTGAGCGGGATGCCGACGGCATACCCACCGGTCTCGTGGCGGAGCAGGCAATGGCGCCTTTTAGGGATCTTCGCAAACCTTTCAGTGAACTGGACTTGGTTACCGCACTGGGGCTAGCCAGTGAACAGTATGTGGCGGAGGGGTTGACATCAGTGGCGGAGGCCGGAATCGGGGCTTCCCCCATTGTGGGGTCCAGCCCCGTGGAGCTCGCAGCCTACCAGCGCGGCCACGAATCAGGCGCCATCCGCGTGCGAACACAGCTCATGGTGGCCATGGAGAATTTTCACCCCCTGGCCACGGCTCCTTCCGACGGGTACAGCCAAGGAATCGACCTGGGAATGCATACGGGGTTTGGTGGAGAACGGCTCAGCATTGGCCCGGTCAAAATATTCACCGACGGCGCTCTCATGAGCCGCACCGCATCCATGACCGAGAATTTCTGCGGACACAACCATGCCGGAGTCATGCAATTTGGTTTTGAGCAGTTGCGGGACCTTGCCGTGGCGGCACACACCGGAGGCTGGCAGCTGGCCGTGCACGCCATTGGCGACCACGCCGTTGACGTCGCGCTGGATGTTATTGCCGCAGCAACCGCCTCGAAGCGACGCCCGGATCCGCGCCACCGGATTGAACACGCATCAGTCGTGCGCGAAGATCAGTTGACCCGATTTGTTGAATTGGGTGTCATTCCTTCGCCGCAGGGACGGTTTGTCCATGAGCTTGGCGACGGTGTTGCCGAGGTCGTTGGAATCGAGCGGATGCCATGGACCTACAGGCACAAGTCGTTCCTGGACGCGGGGCTTGTGGTGCCGGGCGGTTCCGACCGTCCAGTGGTCAAGGGTGCTCCGTTGCCCGCCATGCAAGCAATGGTGGAACGGCTGACATCCTCAGGACGGGAGTTCTCCCGGCACGAGGGCGTCTCAGCCTTCGAGGCGTTGCGGAGTTATACGGTGCATTCGGCTTTTGCCTCCAGGGAAGAACATTTCAAGGGATCCTTGAAGTCCACTTATGTGGCCGACCTGGTGGTGCTGGATCAAGACCCCCTAGCAGTCCCCACGGAGGCGATCGGCCATATAAATGTGCTGGCAACGATCATTGGCGGTGCTGTCGAGTTTGACCCGCAAGGCATCATGGCCGGCTAGGCCCCTCGGCCTGGGCCATCTCGCGGAACTCAGATGCCAGCCACAATTCAAGAAGATCCGAGGCGTTGTTCAGGTCCCGGCCTGTGAGCTCGGAGATTTTTGCCAGACGGGCGCGCATCGTATGGCGGTGGACGCCAAGCTGAATCGCGGCGGATTCAACATTGCTGGCATTCTCCAGAAACGAGCGCAGGGCCAGAACCAGTTGCGACGTGCCTTGAAGATCCTTGTCGTCCAAGGGCTGCAGGACGGCGTCCGCGAAATTGGCCCGTTCTGCGGGGTCGCCAAGCATCAGCATCGCCCGGTAGCCGCTGCTGCCCTGCAACGCGATGAAAGGGACGTTGCGGCTTTTTGCAAGGTCTCGTGCACGGGCGGCCTGGCGCAGGCTCAAGGCCGAATTCTCTGGATTCACAACGGTGCCCATGCCGACAGGACCGGTGCCGGCTTTGGCGAGGATTTCAGTGAGGGCAGCGGCGACCTCTTCGGTGGGATCACAGAGGAGCATGATCAATTCGCCTGCCCTTCTCCGGGTCAGCACGTCAGAGCAGGCATCCTTGAGCCCAGACACGATGGCAGTGACCAGCGGGGCGCTGGTGCCTTCCGGCAAGGAAACGCACTGGACGGTGGTGCATTCCACCCCGGCTCGGGCAAGTCGGACTGTGGCCTCAATGGGGCTCAAGTTTCCGGCGGTCAGGGCGTCGACGGCGCGGCCCCGGGCCACCCGGTTCTGATAGTTTCCGGAATGGCGCAGTTCCAGGAGCACACACAAAAGTGATGTCACCATGCTAAGGATCGCCCGGTCGTAGGTGGACATTTGGCCGCGTTTGACGGCGATCATGACGCCCCGCAGCCGACCTTGTGTGCCAAGCGGCGAGACGACTGTCGCATCGACGGCATCGTCGGTGGTGATCGACCAGCGAAGGCCGTCAAACATGCGGTCCCGGATCTCATCTCGCCGCAGCTCAAATTCGTTCTGCGCCACGGCACCGCTGCTGGCCACGAGGCGAAGTGTCGGGTCGTAGACGGCGGAGATGAAGCTCGTGTTCGATGCGAACGCCCGCAGGACGGCGTCCACACCGTCTGGGGAAACCGCCGCTTCGGACAACTGGCGTTGGGCCAGGAGGGCTCGGCGTAACGGTTCCGTTTGTTCCTGGTTGAGCGCGTCACTGACACGGCGGACCACTGATTGCAACGCCGTGTCTTCTGGCACATGCACAAGCACAAGGCCGGACGCATCCGCCGCATCCACCAGCATGGCGGGAATAGTGTTGTGCGGGAGTGAGCCCCCGGTGCTCAGGCCCAAGGCGGCAACGCCTGTCGCGGCCAAGCGTGCGCAGTAGTCGAAGGTGTCGGTTGGGTCACGGAACAGGTCAAGCCCCGTGGTGAGTAACAGTTCTTGTCCAGCGAGCCATGGTGTGGGGTCGTGCAGCTCGCTGACATGGGCCCACTTGACCTCCGGGTCCGCACTCCGTGGTCCTGCAACACGGGTTAAGCCAAGCTCTGGGAAGACTAGGACGGTGGAAAGTCTCAACAAGGGCTCTCATGCTCCATTCGCGGTGTAAGAATCCGCATAGTTCCCTGCCTGGTGCAGCAGTCCGGGGTGTTGATTACAAGCCTGATCCTTCGATGTGCCAAGGGCGCTATCCGCACTGGATAGACAAGTCTCCAGAATGTACTTGGCGGATATTCGAGTGACCACCATCTCATGAAAGTCTCATGTGAGGCAAAGCACATCGGCGGACGGTCCGCACTTACAAAGGAGACACAGTTGAGCACCAACACCACTTCGCGTCGCGCACTAAACCGTGTCGCCGCATCAGCCTTCGCTGGCACGGCAATGGAATGGTATGACTATATTTTGTATGGCACGGCATCCGCCGTCGTTTTTGCTCATTTGTTCTTCCCTTCACATGATCTGGCTGTGGCGACCATGTTGTCATTTGCGACCTTTGCCGCGGGATTCGTGGCACGGCCATTGGGTGCCATCATCTTTGGCCATCTCGGCGACAAATTGGGGCGCCGAACCGCGGTCATCGGCTCGATCGTCTTGATGGGTATCTCCACAGGAGTAATCGGCCTGCTTCCGAACTATCCGGCCGTGGGCATCATTGCGCCGCTGGCGCTGCTGCTGCTTCGGTTGTTTCAGGGCATCTCCGCTGGCGGCGAATGGGGAGGAGCAATGGTGTTGGTTCTGGAGCATGCGCCGAAAAAGAAGCACGGTATCTACGCAGCGATTCCCCAGCTTGGCTCACCCGTAGCTACACTGCTCTCCACGGGTGCGCTGGCCATCGTGGCAACGCTTCCCAACGACGACTTCCTGACTTGGGGCTGGCGTATCCCCTTCCTGATGGCATTCCCCTTTCTTGGGGTGGCGTTGTACCTTCGCTTCCGTGTCGAGGAATCCCCAGTCTTCAAACAGATGCAGGCCGAGCATGTCGTCGTCAAGGTGCCCCTTGTTAGCGCCATCCGTCATACGGGCGGCCGCATGCTCCTTGGTGGCATGGCAGCGCTGCTGGGCGGTTCGGGCTTCTTCATCATGACCACATTCATGATCAGCTACGGCACCAACGTCTTGGGTTTTGAACGTCAAACAATGCTCAACGCCACGCTATTCGGGGCGGTGGCCCAGATCGTCGTCATCGTTGTTTCGGGGCGGATGGCAGATAAAATCGGTGCTTGGAAGGTCTGCGCCGGCGGGGCGCTAATCTCAGCTTTGGCCGCGTTCCCGGTATTTGCGCTGGTGGACACGGGTAACGCAGCACTTGCCACTCTGGGTGTCGTCCTCGGGATGGGGGCCTTGACCATCCCCTACGGTCCCATCGGTTCCCTGCTCTCAGGCATGTTTCCCGCCCAGTACCGGTACAGTGCCATGGCCGTCTCCTACAACGTTTTTGGCATCATTGGAGGTTTCCTGCCCATCATTTCCCAGGTCCTGCTGGTTCAGACAGGCAACGCGTCCTGGGGTGTTGCGCTCTTGCTTATGGGAGTGTCCCTCATCAGCATGGTCGGGGCCATAGGTGCAGGCTCGCGCGGCGTGGCGGCCAAGCGGGCCAAGGAGGACATCGCCGAGCAAGCTCGCGGAACGTCCGACTCCGACGACGACATGGTGCCAGCCTAGGCCGACACTGTATTGCCAGGCCGCACCGGGTCCGTCCCGGCCGAACGAACCAACAAGAAGGAAGAATTCGTGAAGACCACATCCGCACAGGTGGGCGAATCGCCCGTGACACAGATCAGTGCCGGCCACTTGATCGTCAAACAACTGGAATCACTCGGCGTGCCGCGCGTCTACTGCGTCCCAGGCGAAAGCTATCTGGACACACTGGACGGACTATACGATTCCAGCATTCGCACAGTAGTTTGCCGGCAGGAGGGCGGCGCCGGACTCATGGCGCTTACGGAGGGCCGGCTCACGGGGCTCCCAGGTGTTGCTATGGTGACACGCGGCCCGGGCGCCGCCAATGCGATGATCGCCGTTCATACGGCGTGGCAAGACGCGACACCAATGTTGCTGTTTGTGGGTTTGGTGCCCACCCACCAACGTGACCGGGAAGCGTTCCAGGAGTTCTCCCTGCAGGGCTGGTTTGGCACAACCGCCAAGAAAGTATTTGTCTTGGACACCCCGGAACAAGCCGCAAAAATCGTCGCGGAGGCTGCACACCTGGCTGTCTCCGGGCGACCGGGGCCCGTGGTCATTGGACTGCCGGAAGAAGTGCTGCGCCACAATGTGCCCTTTGTAGTGGAGAAACCACGAGCGCTGCCCGTGGGGGACGCTGGCGCACACTCCCATGCCGCCGTCGTGCAATATTTGAACGAGGCCCAGCGGCCCCTCATTATTGCTGGCGGCGAGGGATGGAAGGCGTCCTCCGCGGAGGCGCTCGCCGCCTGGGCAGAAGCGAAGTCCATTCCTGTAGCCACTGACTTCCGCGCCTATGACGTGATCGATAATTCCAGTCCGGCCTTCGTGGGCATGTTGGGTTACGGCCGGGACAAGAACCTTAGCGGTTATGTGGACCGGGCTGATTTGATCATCTATTTGGGTGCGCTCCACACCGACGTGCTGAGCGACGGCTATTCAATCGGCAACGGCGCCCGTACCGTGGTTGTCTCGGCAGACCCCGGCGTCAGGGCGCACAGCGGCACCATCGACCTGCAGGTTCTGGCTTCACCAGCACGTTTTGTTGAAGATGCGGTGGAGATTGCCGGGACCCGGCGGAACGACATTGACGGTTGGATGGCGGCCGGACACAGTGCCTGGCAGACGTATTCCACAGCCCTTGAAGACGGCGGCATCGGCGTGGACCTGAGCCAGGTTATGGCAACCCTGCACCGAATGCTGCCGCGCGACGCCGTCGTGACGTACGGGGCTGGGAATCATGCCATCTGGCCCCAGCGCTTTCTCGCCTCCCACCAGTACCCGTCGGTGGTGGCACCGAAAAACGGTGCCATGGGAGTCGGCATCCCCGCCGCGGTCGCTGCCAGCTTGGTCTTTCCGGAACGGCAGGTGATCTCCGTGGCCGGAGACGGCTGTTTCCTCATGAATGGCCAGGAGCTGGCGACAGCGGTCGCCGAACGCACACGACTCATCGTGCTCGTCGTGGACAACTCCTGTTACGGCACCATCGTCCAGCATCAGGAGCGGGACTATCCGGGCCGACCCAGCGGAACATCGCTGGAAAACCCCGATTTTGCCACTCTGGCACGGGCTTACGGAGCCTTCGGGGTTCAGGTTAAAGACGCCGCGGACTTTGCCGAAGCATTTGCTCAAGCTCTTGAGTTTGACGGGCCTGCCGTGCTGCACCTCATTACAGATTCAACGACCCGCGGACCCGCGGTCTAGCGAAGGAAACCAGACTATGATCACCCTTGGAAATGTCATTGACGGCCAAGTCGTCTTTAGCGACATCAACCTGCCGTTTCACAACCCCGCCACAGGCCAGCAAATTGGTGTGGCCCCGGACAGCTCACCGGAACAAATTGACGCCGCCATCAACGCGGCATCACGTGCATTCCTCGGCTGGAAGAAAAGTACCCCGTCGCAGCGGCAGAGGGTGCTCCTGCAGCTGGCCGACTTGATCGAATCAAACGTGGAGTTGTTTCTGGATGCGGAGGTTGCATGCACCGGAAAGCCCCGCGCCGCAACCCGCACCATCGAGATACTGCGGTCAGCGGATCAACTAAGATTCTTCGCCGGCGCGGCGCGGACCCTCTCCGGAAATGGGCAGGCGGAATACCTGGAGGGGTTCAGCACTGTGACACGGAGGGAGCCCATCGGGGTGGTCGCCCAGATTACACCGTGGAACTATCCGCTTATGATGGCCGTTTGGAAGATCGGCGCCGCATTGGCGGCGGGCAACACCTTGGTGATCAAGCCTGCAGACACAACGCCCTACAGCACGGTCCTGTTGGCCCAGATGGCCCAGCAGTTTCTGCCCAAAGGGGTACTTAATGTGGTTTGCGGGGGGCGTGAGGCGGGCGCCGCCTTGGTGGCACATCCTCGCCCGGAGCTTGTGGCCATCACGGGCAGCACGCGGGCCGGCAGGGAGGTCATGACCAGTGCGGCCGAATCTTTGAAGGATGTCCATTTGGAGCTCGGCGGAAAGGCGCCAGCCATCGTGTTCGACGACGTGGACGTCGAAAAAACAGCGAAGTCACTGGCCATCCATGCATTCTTCAACGCCGGTCAGGACTGCACTGCCATCACCCGTGTTCTGGTACACGAATCCATCTACGAGGAAATGTGCGCCCAGCTTGCCAAAGCGGCGGCAGCCACTACCTACGGCGGACCCGAGGAGGGTGCCATGGATATCGGCCCCCTGAACAGCCCTGCCCAGCTGGTGCGTGTCAAAGAGTACATCGACCAACTGCCAGCCCATGCGAAAGTGCTGGCAGGGGGAACTGTCCACGGTCCCGGGAATTTCTTTGCACCGACCGTGGTCGCTGACGTCCGCCAGAACGATGCCATCGTGCAGGAGGAGTTGTTTGGGCCGGTCGTGACGGTGCAGGCAATTCGAAGTGAAGAGGAGGCCGTGGTCCTCGCCAACGACAGCGATTATGGCCTGGCGGCCAGTGTGTGGACGCGAGACATTGGCCGAGCCAACCGGGTCATCAATGCCCTGGATTATGGGGAGACCTGGATCAACTGCCATCAAGTCTGTCCGGCGGAGGCTCCCCACGGTGGCTTCAAACATTCAGGCAACGGCAAAGACCTGTCTGTTTATGCGCTGGAAAGCTACACTCGCGTGAAATCGGTGACGACCTCATTGGCATAGGGCATGTCGCATTGTTGGAGCAGCCAGATGAGGACTGAAAAAGAGGCGACTCCGGAGCGGTAGGCGATTGTGAGCTTGTCGCAGCGATTGGCTATGCTCCGCCAATGCATCACCAGACAACGCGACGCGCAACAACGCCGCAGATGCCCGCGTCTCCGTCTCCGGAACGCGCATCGTCCTACAGAATCTGGTGCAAAACGCGATCCGCTATGCAGGTTCTGCGGGACCCATCGAGGTACACGCACACAGGGGCCCGACCTGGATCCGGCTCGAAGTACTCAACGGTGGAGCGGGAATCCGGGAGCCAGAGAGGGCGGCGGGCACATTCCATCGCGAGGCAGGCCAAGAGAATCCCGGCACCGGACTTGGCGTCGAGAATACGGCGCAAACAATCGAGTATTTAGGCGGTGGGCTGAAGTTGTTGCATCGGGCGAGGGAGGGGAGTGGCACACTCGCGCATGCCACGATCCCGCTCGACGAGCCCTCTGAGGAACCCCACACCTTGTCCCCCTCACTTGAGGTCTTCCTGAGGCACCTGTGCGGTGGTATATCCGGAGCACGGACGTCAAACGGTACCTGGCCACGCATGTCCAAAGTACTGATTGGGGCCCCGTGTTTTTCGGGATCCAGGTGTTGTTCGAAGGGCGCCAGACCATCACTAACGGGCCGGATGCGTGCCTTTACAGCAGGAGGTGGCTGACATGCGCAGGAATTGGACGGATCTGTCCCGGATGTGACATCGAATGTTTTGGCAGCAAAAATTAATTATCCCAAACCGTAGATGGATGCAACCGAATCATTAAATTGAATGATAACTGCCATCTGTTCAGTACCATCCATTGTTATGCTTTCGTCGTACTGCCAAAGGCCAGGAAAGCCTTTTGGCAACACTGCATTGCCCCCTGACCCGCCAGAAACCTCGTGTCATGAAAATTCGAGGTTAGGAAAGAGAACCTGCGAGCAAGAAGCGGTAAACGAACATTATGATTCCCCTAGTTATCGAAAAATGTTTGCGCTGCAATGATGTGCGGGCATCACGGACTTCGGCTTCGTAGCCCCATCCTGCGTTTAGAGGAGCCCAGTTTCTCTAGCCAAGGTCACTGCTTTGGCGCGGCTCTCAACGTTGAGTTTGGTGAACAGATGCACCAGATGAGTCTTCACCGTGGCTTCAGTGACGAAGAGTTCCCGGGCGATCTCACGGTTCGATGCCCCCGTTTCCAGAAGCTTCAGAACTTCAAGTTGACGCTCGGTGAGCTGCAAACGCGGGTGGCGCATGCCGTGCACAACGCGCTGCGCCATCTCCGGGGCCAGCACCATGCCACCGCGTGCAGCCTCCTTCAGGGAAGAGATAATGGTCGATGGAGTGACGTCCTTGAGCAGGTATCCGGCGGCACCTGCTTCGATGGCGCGGAGAATCTCCACGTCGTGGTCGAAGGTGGTCAAGATGATCACAGCAGGTGCTTGCCGTTGGCCACGCAGTGCCGCCGTGGTTTGAACACCATCGATGCCTGCGCCTAAACGTAGATCGCACAGCACCACGTCAGGGTTCAGATGTTCAGCCAACGCGATCGCTTCCTCACCAGAGGCGGCCTCGCCCACCACCACGACTTGATTATTGAGTTCGATGAGGGTTCGCAGGCCTGTGCGCACCACGGGGTGGTCATCGACTAAAAGCACAGTTATTGCCACTGTCAGCTTCCATCCCTGGGGTGCAGAGCAAGTGGGACATGGGCCGAAAGCGCGGCACCATCGCCAGGGCTGCTCTCCACATCCAGGCCGCCGCCGAGTTCTCGCAATCTGGCCCGCATCGAGTGCAGACCATACCCGCCAGCACCGGTGCCGCTCAAGGGCTCAAAGGTGGTGTCCCACGCGGGGACGTCGAATCCGCACCCGTCATCGACGATGTCAAGGCGCACGGAATCACCGGCGTCGGCCAGATTCAACACGACTCTCGTCGCCCCTGCGTGCTGTCTGACATTGGCCAGCGCGGATTGCGCTGTGCGCAGCAACGCGACCTCGACGGCGGTGGGCAACACCGGCAGCCGCTCATCGATACGCACTTGTGTCTTCAGACCGCTTTCGGCCTCAAGACGGTTTAGCATGCGTCCCAGCGCGCTTGCCAAGGCCCGATCTTCGAGTTCGGCAGGTGCCAGCGCGGAAACGATCCTGCGTACGTCGCCCAAATTGTCACGGGCCAAGGCATCGATCTGTGACAGGGTACGAGGCATGCGCTCCTTAGCCCCGTTCTCCAAAGCAACTGTGGCTAGGAGGGAAATTGAGGACAGTCCTTGAGCGATGGTGTCATGGATATCGCGTGAGATGCGGGTGCGTTCCTCGTGCGCCCCGGACATCCGCTGCGTTTGAGCGAGTTCTTCTTGCAAGGCAACCATTTCTTTTTGGGCATGCATCAGCGAAATAACGAGTCGCTGGCGCTCTCGAAGGTCGTTGGCCAGTTCGCTATAACCGCGGGCGATGCTCAGCGCAAACACGCCGCCGAGTATGGGGCCAACGATCCCGGCGAAGTTTACGGCGCCATATTGGAGGATAGGGGCTGCGGTGACCATCCCCACCACCACGGCTGAGAAAACCACCGCCCAGCGCCAGGGCAGGATATAGCCAGCGAGCAGCCAGAGAGGGAAAGCCAGCCAAGCGAATTCAGCTGAAACGCTCACGGCTGCGAACCAAAGAAGAGCCAAACCGAAGAGCCACCGGCCATCGACATGGCCCTCGGGGACGCGTCCGGCCACGAGAATGCCAGCTAGGTACCAACAAGAAAACACGAAAGCACTGGAGATTACAAGGGTTAGTGGGGCCCCGCTGATAGCGGCGCGTGCCGCGGAAATCACGATGAGGGAAACGGTGAGTAGATGGAGTCCGAGCTGCATCGAGCGAATGGTGGCGCTCGTAGTGCGCGGCTCGCGCCGCACACTACGCCCACCGGAACTACTGGGTGAGGGCTTCCTGATCAGAGTAGGTACCACGGGTTGGCCCTCCTTCGGGGCACTCTTCAGAGCTGTCACCACTGTTGTCCGGGAGCCGAGGCGCTGGCCGGGGCCACCAGATACGGTCACCGACCAGGCTGAAGATAGCAGGAACAATGATGGTGCGCACCAGCAAGGTGTCCACCAATACTCCCAGCCCAACGATCAGGCCAAGTTGGCCGAGGGTGACGAGCGGGAGCATCCCCAACGCGGCGAAAACGGCGGCCAGTACGATCCCGGCGCTGGTGATTACCCCTCCGGTGCTGGCGACGGCGCGCACCATGCCTTGCTTGGTGCCATGGGTGGCCGCCTCGCTCCTGGCCCGATGGACCAGAAAGATCGTGTAATCAATGCCGAGGGCAACAAGGAACAGGAACGCCAGCAGCGGCACCTGCAAATCCAGGGCGTCCTGGCCAAAGAGGACACGACTCAGCCAGGAGCCCGCCCCGATCGCGGCGATGGCGCTGACCATGTTGACCAACAGCAGCAGCACTGGAGCCACAACCGAGCGTAGCAGCACCAACAGCACAATGAAGCTCACCGCCAGTACCAGCGGGGCGATCAACAGCAAGTCCTTTTGGTTTCCTGCCCGGGCATCGACATCTTCGGCCACAGCCCCGCCTACCATGGCGTCTGCGCCGTCAACCCCATGGACAGAATCCCGCAAATTATCAACAAGTGCCAAACTCTCGGGCGTGCCGGGTCCGGGTTCACCGGTGACCAGCAACTTACTCAGCTCACCGTTATCGGATGTACCCAGTAGCGTCACCCGTACTACCCCAGGGATGTCCGCGGCAGCTCGTACCTGGTCAATTGCGGAGCTATTGGCGAGCACAATCATCGGCTGTGATTCACCGGCGGGAAAATGCTCAGAGAGCGTTTCTAGTCCGGAAGCCGATTCGGAAGCGACCCGAAATTTCTCGGTCTGCGTCAGGCCCACGGAAGTGCCGAACAGCCCCGTGGCCATGATGGCCAGCAACGCTCCGCCGGCGATGATCGCCACCACTGGGCGGCGCACAACGCGGGTGGCAATCGCACCCCATACTTGCTTGCGGTTCGCGCTCAGACCGGGGCGTGGAACGAAGGGCCAAAAGACGTTCCGGCCACACACCGCCAACAATGGCGGAAGCGCACCCAGCACGGCGACCAGGGCTATCACCAGACCGATCGCAGAGGAAATACCCAAACCACGGGTGCCGGGAATGACAGCAAAGACTAGCGTCGCCAACGAAAGTACTACGGTCACGTTCGAGGCAAGAACTGCAGGAGCGGTGCCACGCCAAGCGTTCGTTAGGGCGAGCCGGTGATCGTCGGTCTTCAGCAATTCTTCCCTGTAGCGAGAGATGAGTAGCAATGCGTAATTTGTTCCAGCGCCGAATACCAAAACGCTAATAATGCCTGCATCGAACTCCAGGCCCAAAGCGGTGCCGACTTCGTCGGTGACCAGGCCAGCTAGGCGGTCTGCCAGGGCCACAATGATCAGAGGAATCAGCCACAGGATTGGGGAGCGGTAGGTGATGATCAGCAGCAAGGCGACGATGCCGATCGTGACCAGCAGCAAAGTAAAGTCTGCCCCCTCAAACGACGCCGCGATGTCGGCTCCGAAGGCGGATCCGCCGGTCACCTGTAGGGTCATGCCCTCCACGGGATTGCTAGCAAGCTCTGCCCGAAGGTCCTTGACTGTTTGTGCAGTGGCGGTGTTGTCTGAGCCCAAGGTAATGGCGGTCTGGATGACGGCGGCTTGCCCGTCCTCGCTGGTGAACGGCTTCATGGCCTCATGGCCGGTGGCGGCGTCGATGCCTGGAGTCAGCCCGGTAAGGGCTGCCATGTTAGCTTCGGTCAGTGCACCGCCGTCGTCACGGGTGGCCACTATTAGCACTGAGCCTTCGTCGCTGCCGGGGAACTGATCCGTGAGCGCCTTGACTTGGGCTGATTCAGATGTGCTCGGCGAAATGGAATTTCCCGAAGGGGTCTGCGCGGAGCTGAGCAGGCCGAATAGGGCCACGATGGCCAACAGGACGACAGCGAGGGAAATCCAAGCACCCCGTCGGGAAGTAAGACGCTCAGGGAGGGAGAGGCGGTGCCGTGAATTAGACATGAATTCATTGCATCATTTGCCGTCAGCGCGCCACATCGCCTAACTGGTTGACCCTGAACTCAATCCTTCGGTTGATGCAAAAGCCTAGCGTCTCTGGATTCGTACCGTCGTTTCACTTATCGGTCATCGGGTTTGAAGACCAACCTTAGAGCACACATGCCGAGCACAAATCCACCAAAGGGCAGAGCGAAACCGAAAACAGCGTAGAGATGAATCTCGCCGGTCAACAAGGGCCCCTCGTTATTGTCGATGAGCATGATGGCTCCCACCGCTGCCGCCCCGGCCAATATAGCAACGATGAGCTGTTGGAAGAACCCCGTGAGGTAGCGGCGGACTGCCGGGCGCGCCAGCAGGCGCACATTCATCGAGAACCGCCCGTGTTCTAAGTCCTCACTGGTTTTCTTGATCCGGCGCGGCACCCGAGCAAGCATTGGCAGCAGGGCCATCATGCGTTGCTCGAACTGGTCCTTGAGACGTCCGACGCTGATTTTATCTGAGACAAGACGGCTACGCTCTGCGCGGGCCGCGGTCACCAAGTCCATGCCGGGGTCAATGATTAGCAAGATGCCTTCGACGGCGGCCAGCGCCCGGAAGGCTGCCCCAATCTGAGAAGGGACCGAAAACTTGCGCGCCAACACGAGCGCGCACAGCTCTGTGAACATTTTCTGACTCCCACCGGCTCGGAATCCGGTCCGGAAGCGGGTGAGTAGCTGTCCGAAGGAGCGTTCCACAGCGCGAACGTCTAGGTCCTCTGGACGGTCAAGGAGTTCAATAAGTGCATCGGTCGCCCCGGCGGCGGCGTTCTTGTCAGTGGCGTACAGCATCATGTCCAGAGCCGACTGGGTTTATAGGCAGCTCAGTACTGAGGTGTGTCAAGAATCTGAGACAGTTGGTTAGTTTCTTTTGGGTTAGGCAGCAGCGAGTTGTAGCTGGTTTGGGGTGTTGAAGTTGGCCATGGCTGTTGCTGGTGGCAGGCCGTTGTTGTGGGTGTGTGGTCTCCACCGGTTGTAGAAGGCCTCGATATAGCGCATGGTGGCCCGTCTGGCGTCCTGGCGGGTGTCGAAGCTGTAGTGGTGGTAGAACTCGTTCTTAAGGGAGGAGAACGCTGATTCAGCCACGGCATTGTCCCAGCACACGCCTTTGGCTCCCATGGACTGGCGGATGTTATTTCCGGTGCACCATGTGCCCATTTCACTGGAGGTGTATTGCGTTCCATGGTCGGAATGAAAAATTGCTCTGGCTTGCAGATGGCCATTGTCTCTGGCCATTTCCAGTGCCTTGACGCACAGTGAAGCGCGCATGTGGTCCGCCATGGCCCAGCCAACGATCATGCGGGTGCACAGGTCGATGACGGTGGCCAGATACAGCCAGCCCTCACCGGTGCGCAGATACGTGATGTCTCCGACGAGGCGGATGCCAGGGGTATCTGCGGTGAAGTCACGGCCGATGAGATCCTTGAACACTGCGTCCGGATCGCAGGGGATGGTGGTGCGTTTGAAGGCGCGCATCCGCCTGGCCTGCCACCCGTTTTCAGCCATGATCGTGGCCACGGTTCCCACGGAGACCTCGACTCCGTCAGCCGCTAGTTTCGTGTGAACCATGCGGTGGCCAAAGATCCCATCGGAGGAATCGAACATAGTCTTCACTTGATCGGTCAGCTCCCGGTGGCGGATGGTTGTGGGCGTATCGGTGGCATCTCGCCAGCGGTAGTACGAGGACCTGGGCACATCCAGTTGCCGGCACATCCACGCGACTTTCTCTCCAGCGTTCTCCTGCTGCTGAACAAAGCGGTAGGTGTCATCTACCGTTGCTCTTTGGCGAAGAACGCGGAAACTTTTTTTAGGAATTCATTTTCCCGCTCCACTTCACGCAGCCGGGCCTCCATGGCCTTGTATTTAGCGGGATCTACCGGGTCATCATGCTTCCGGCGGCCCCCTTCTTGACTGTCACGGGAGAGCTTGACCCAGCGTTTGAGAGCGGTCAGGGAGATGCCGAGTTCAGCCGCCACCAGCGCTAGCGGGCGGCCAGAAGAATCTGCTAACGCAACAGCGTCGGCCTTGAACTCATCAGGATAGGTTGGTCGAGAAGACATGGGAACAATCCTTTCAGGAACTGTCTCACATCATTAGAGCACCTCAGTACATCAGATTTCAGCCATGCGCGCGGTCTAAGAGCCGCGATGCTTGGACCGAAACTTGATAAATTCTCGAACGAATTCTTCGGTACGTTGGGAAGATCAACGGTTTGATAAGAACTTCTCATGATTCTGAGCCCTATAAGAAATGGACGTGCATTCTTAAGCCTGTGGTGGTTGCATATATGTTCCGGTGTCGTTGCGACCACGGGAAAGCGGGTGGATTTGGCCAAACCCAGTAACGCCCCTGGTATAGGCGGAGTAGCTTGCGCGTTCATGTTGAGCAAACCAATCGCTCAGGGCGCCCGTAAGCTCATTCCTGACACCTCTGGCTGATGGGAGGTCGTATCGATTTTCTTGCTCGCTGGGATCGGTCTGTCGGTCGTAGAGCTCGCAGGGGCCCTCGGCTCTTATGACGAGTTTCCATTGCCCATCTGTGATCATGCGACCTTGTCCATACTCCGCCAAAACTGTCACGGTCTCTGCGGATTTGTGCGGTACGCCACCACGTAGGAGTTCGGCGAACGATTTGCTGACGGCCCACTCATCATGCGGTGCCTCTACACCGGCGAGTTCGCAAACCGTAGCGTGCCACGACGCGGCGCTTATCAAATCGCCGCTAACGCCTGTTGCTCCTCCCGGAACTTTTACGAGGGCAGGAACACGCACTGAGTTGTCCCAAAAATTCAAGGGAAAAGTCCCATTGCCCTTCCCCCAGATCCCGTGGTGTCCGCACGAGAAGCCGTTGTCTGAGGTGAACAAAACTACTGTGTTTTCCCAAGTACCTTGCCGTTCCAGCTCTGCACGAATTAATCCGAGACCTTCGTCTACAGCAGTCAGGGATGCGCAGTAGCCGGCTATGTGCGGGGCAGGGTCGGCGAATGCTGCTGCAAAATCGCGTTTACGTGGATTTGTCCAAGGATGTCGTTCCTCCCTCGGAACAGACGGAAAATCCGTGTCAGCGTAATGGTCTAGATACTCCTGTGGGTGATTGTCAATCCATGGGTCGTGAGGCGCCGTGTAGTTCACTTGCAAATAGAAGGGTCGTGAAGCATCTCGTTGCTGGAGAAAAGTTACGGCATTGTCTGTTATTGCGTGGGTTAAGTAACGTTCTTCGATCTCGGGTTCGCCACCCTGCCATATAGGCGCATTGAAGTAGGGTCCGCCGCCATGGCGGTGGGCATACCAACTAGAAAATCCCGGCGCAGCCCGTTGGGAATGCCCTACATGCCATTTACCGCTCATCATGCACTCGTAGCCTGCATTGTCCAGCAGTTCGGGGGTTGTTGGTTGACCTTCCAGGTATCTATCTGGGTAGGCATCCGGGGAGGCCTCCCCGACGAGCCAGTCGTGAATGCCATGAGCTGATGGCATCCGACCTGTGATGAGTGATGCGCGTGCGGGAGAGCAGACAGGTGACGCGCAATAGAACTCATCCAGTTCCAGGCTCTCCTTCAAGAGCGTGTCCAGATGTGGCATCACTAGTTCTGGCATTCGCCAGGGCACTGCCCAGCGACCTTGATCGTCGGTCAGGACCACGAGGAAGTTCAACCGAGGACGGGTATCTTTGCCTATCAATGTCATGCTGATCCTTCGCTCATTCCAAAACCCAATTGGCGACGTCGACTGCGGAAGTTATTGACTGCCTCGACGTACCCAGGCATGTTTATCCTGTTGCTGCTTTCGGTGGGGTCCGCGATCAGGTCAAAAAGTATTTCGCTATTGTCGTCCTCGTAGTACTGATACTTCAGCGCGTCACGCTTGATCATGAGATTTGAACCAGCAAATTGAGAGACTGACTCATTGTCCCAAGAGCTAGATGCGTCAAAGAGCGATGTAAGGGGTCGGCTCTCGAGCCCACCCGGGATTGGGATATCTGCTAGCTCGCACAGTGTCGCAAAAAGATCGCAGAGGTTGACGTTTTCATTGACGCGACCTGTTGGTAAACGACCTGGTGCCCTGATGAACAGCGGCACGCGAACGCTGGCCTCAAAGAACTTTTGTTTCTCCCACACCCCGTGTTCACCCAGCATTTCACCGTGGTCAGACGTGTAGACAATAATCCAGTCGTCCAGGTTCTGTCCTACGTCTTCCAGTGCTGCAATTATTCGACCGAATCTCTCGTCGACATTCTCGATCATCGAATAGTAGGCGGCAGTGGCACTTCGGGCTTCGGACTCGCTGACCTCATGCCCCGGACGCGCACGGAAATTGCCACCGAGGAAAGGATGATCAAAAAATTCTTGGTCGGTAAAGAGCGGCACACGGTCGTAGTAGTACTCAAACAGCTCGCGGCGACTGGTGGCAAATGGATAATGTGGCTCGTTTAGACTGACCTTCAGGAGGAGTGGCACATCAGGTGTGGCCCGACCATAGGCCTCATCTTGAAAGAATCGATCGATAAAGACCAAGGCCCCCTCCACTGCGAGGGCATCATCAAGTCCCCACGTGTTTTCTTTGAGACCAGAATTCTTGATCTCGTCGATCATGGACCATTTGTGGACGCCGGGAGAGACGAATCGTGAGAAATCCCTATCATCCCGATCACCGATGAACGATGAACCCACTTCTTGCTCAGCGCCAATGCGCCGACGCCACCCTTGCATTTGGTCTTGGCCTAAGTGATGTAACTTGCCGCAGGCCACTGTTTGATAGCCGTGTTGGCTGAATGTACGTGCAAAAGTCAGGTAACCCGGCTCTAGATCTTGGCCGAAATGCTCCACTCCAAGCGACCTAGGGAATTTTCCTGCGGCGATC
Organism: Arthrobacter sp. PAMC 25486; assembly: GCF_000785535.1. Classification (NCBI taxonomy): domain Bacteria; kingdom Bacillati; phylum Actinomycetota; class Actinomycetes; order Micrococcales; family Micrococcaceae; genus Arthrobacter; species Arthrobacter sp. PAMC 25486. The sequence goes on from NZ_CP007595.1 coordinate 3,737,770, forward strand.
GATTGGCGCGCGGGGATACATATGGGCGAGGGTGTATACGCGTTATCAAACACTGTGGCGGTGCTGGCCAGATCGTCCAATACCGGGGTGCGAACAAGCTGATTTCCGAGAAAGCCAGCGATGTCTGGCCTATGTTCATCGCTCATCAGGAACAAGATGTTCGGAGCTTTGCCTTTAGGGCTCACCGTGGAACCTCCATCATTCTTCAGTGAACGTAGGTAGGACGGTCGTCAGCTGGACGATCGACCGTATGCCAGATACAACACTATGTAAATTTTAGTTAGAATGGCTGGTAATGAACAAAAAGTAACAATACTTAGGGAGATCGACCACATGCTACCAACTGAGAGACATGAGCTCATTCTCAAGGAACTTGCGACGCATGGTTCACTCACCATCGCGGATTTCGCGGAGCGTGTGGGGTTCTCGGGGATGACCGTTCGGCGGGACTTGGATGAACTAGCAGCCAAGGGGATCTTGGAAAGAGTTCATGGTGGCGCGATTCCCCTCCTGGCACCAGACGCCAAGAGTGTCGCCAACCAGTTGTGGACGGCTGGAAACGGCGCAGCAACGATCGGTATGTTAGTTCCGCAATCTGGCTACTATTTTTCGGGCATTATTAGGGGCGCCGAAGCTGCTGCAGCTCAACTTGGTGTGCGGCTGGTACTTGCAGTGTCCAACTACTCGGCCGCGGATGAGTATCGCCAGGTGAAGCGTTTGCTCAATGTCGGAGTGAATGGACTCCTGGTAACTCCCAGTTCGGCGGTTCTGGATGGCCAGGAGATTATGGAACTCCTGTCGAGTGCTGAAGTTCCGGTTGTGATCGTTGAGCGGTCCATTGATGAAGTTCACGAGGAAGGTAACCTCGAGGCCGTACGAAGCGATCACGTCAGGGGGGCCGAGATCGCGGTGAACCATTTGATCTCTCTGGGTCATCAACGTATTGCCTTGTTGATGCATGAGGGCAATCCAACTGCTCCCGCCGTAGCAATGGGCTATCGGAAGGCATTGTCACGAAGCTCCATGCCGGTCAACGAGGCCATGATCATGGGCCTTCCCCAGCTTCACGAAGATCCGGATATACGCCACGAGATGCTCCCTAAGATCGTTGAAAATTGTCTTTCGGGGGGCGCTACGGCCATGATTGTCGTCAATGATGAAGCGGCTATTCAGCTGACGAATGTTGTACTTGAGCGGGGTATCGACGTTCCTGCGGCCATGTCTATCGTCTCTTACGATGACGAAGTCGCTGCGCTGGCCGAAGTGCCATTGACCGCAGTCGCGCCACCAAAGTTTGATGTTGGCGTTCAGGCCGTCAGGACTTGTTTCGCTAGGATGTCTGGGTCATCTAGCTTGACCACAGCAGCTTTTCAGAGGATCAATTTATCTCCGATCCTCACAGTCAGGGAGTCGACTGGGCCCGTGCGTCCGTCAATCTAGACGTACCCAAGTTCCGCCTAGCGATGCTGGAACGGTGCTCTGCTCACACGTCTAAGGCTGCTGGCTTAGCGAGCTTGTGCCTAGCTAAAGGAAAACGAGTCGGCACCAACGACGGCGCGGATCCCGAGCGGAACGTACGCCGTGGTGCAGGAAGCACTGGTGCGGCCACGCCCGGCTACATGTCCAGCAATGTTAAATAATGTTCATTATCTACAACTTGTGTTGACTTGTGAAACTTGTGGATGTGAGACTTGGCTCACTTGCTAGTGATTGGACATTCTTATGACTCTGTTGGTGACTCGAGGCGACAAGACCGTCGCTGTCTCCGAGGGATCCCGAGCGGAACGACCCGATAAACCAAGGCGCGTGGCGTTCGGAGCCAAGTTCCGCCGGGACCGTTCACTGCTCATTATGGTATTGCCTGCTGTGGTGCTGTTGCTTGCGTTTGTTTACCTTCCACTACTCGGCAACATTATCGCGTTTATGGATTACGTACCGTTCATTCCGATTGAGCAGTCGCCCCTGATTGGTTTGGCAAACTTTGAAAAGTTGTTCGCGAATCCGGCGTTTTGGAATGCAGTTTCAAATACATTGCAACTCACAGTCCTTCAGTTGTTACTTTACTTTCCGGTGCCGATCGCACTGGCACTGTATATAAACAGCCTAGCTATTCCAGTTGTGCGGCGATTTTTGCAGTCAGTAATTTACCTTCCTCATTTCCTTTCCTGGGTAATTGTAGTGGCATTCTTCCAGCAAATCTTGGGCGGAAGTGGCGCAATCAGTCAGGTTCTTATCCAGAATGATGCACCTGGACTGGATGTCTTGACGAATCCGGATATATTTAAATTGCTTCTGACGTCCCAGATTATTTGGAAGGATGCTGGATGGGGAACGATCATCTTTATCGCTGCCCTGGCTTCCATTGATGAATCGCTGTACGAGTCTGCGGCCATCGATGGCGCGGGGACATGGCATCGTTTCTGGCATGTGACTCTGCCTGGTATTCGGCCCATCATCGTATTGCTACTCATTCTTCGTCTGGGTGACTCCAGGACTCCGGACACGCTCGGGTGACGGGTTTGCGAGTTCGTTGATTTTTCGGGATTTCCCTTGGTGAAAGCCTGTTAATTTTGCCCACTCTTCGATATAATAGATCCAAGAAACAGTGTCTCTTGGAAGGGTGAAATGATGAGTGTTATGACTGCTCAACCTCCTCTTCCTGTGGCGATGGTTCTGGATGCTGTGCCGCTGGGTCTGGCCGGGGAACTGGTGAGGGACGCCGATGGTGGTGGCACGGTTTTTCTTCACGGCCAAACTTCGTTTTCCTGGGACGCGGGGGACGAAGCCGGCCGCCGCTGGGCAGCGGTGAAACTAGCGGCGATGAAGGCCGCCGGAGTCGGTGAGATCGCCGCCGTCTTTGATGTCACCCCGTCAACGGTGTGGTTATGGAAGCAGTTGCTGGCTGATGGCGGCATCATCGCTTTAGTGCCGGAAAAGAAGGGGCCAAAGAAAGCTTCCCTACTCACCGGCGCTGTCATCACCCGGATCGTGGAACTGCGCAGCACGGGCCTGTCCCAGCAGGCCGTCGGCAACGCGGTAGGCGTCTCTGAGTTCAGCGTCCGCCGGGCCCTGAAAATCGCTGCGGAACAAGCCACTACTGACGCTGCGGACATAGCCGCCGCGGGTAACCCTGAGCCCCTAGAACCAGCACCCGCTGTTGCGCAACAGCGGGAACTACCGATCTTGCCGGCCTCGGCACCCCGCACGGCCGAGCGAGCCGCTGCCAGCATGCTCGAGTGCGCTGCTCCGGTGTTTGCCCCGGCCGCACATATCCGTCACGCCGGGCTGTTTCTGGCGTTCCCCGCCCTGGAAACCACCGGCCTGCTCGCCTGCGCGAAGGAGGTTTACGGGGCGTTGCCGAATGGGTTCTACGGCCTCGAAACCGTCCTGATCGATAGTGTGCTGCGGGCATTGGCTGGGGAAGCCCGTGCAGAGGGCTCCACCCGTTTTGACCCGGAAGAGCTGGGGCGGGTGTTGGGTTTGGATCGGGCACCTGAAGTGAAAACCATCCGCCGTCGGATCGGCCAACTCGCCGAGAGCGGCAAGGCCCAGGAAATGATCGCCGCCTTGGCCAAACACCATCTGGCCGGCACCGGTCCTGGTGGTGAGGACCTGGCAGCGATCCTCTACGTTGACGGGCATGTGCGCGCCTATCAGGGCACGAAAAAGATCGGGCGGCTCTACTCCACGAGGTTGAAGTTCCCGGTCCCGGCGACCGAGGAAACCTGGGTCACCGACGCGAACGGCGCCCCCGTGTTCGTTGTCATGGCCGCACCGGGTGCGTCCCTGGCCGCCGAACTACGCGACCTGCTGCCGGAACTGCGCACAACTGTCGGGGACGACCGCCGGGTGCTGGTTGGTTTTGACCGTGGCGGCTGGTCACCGGCACTGTTCAAACACATGGATGCGGCTGGTTTTGATGTGCTGACCTGGCACAAAGGCACCACCGAAGACATCAAGGAAGACCTCTTCAAAGAGGTCACCCATACCGATGAACACGGCCAGACACGGTCCTGGTCGGTCGCTGACACGCTCGTTGACCTGCCCCTGAACACCACCAAGAAAACTGGGGAAGTGTTCAACATCCGCCAGATCAGCCGCATCGTGGCCACCACCGGTGGCGGCACCCGGCAAATCCATATCCTGACCACAGACAAAGACCTTCCTGCCGGGGAGGTCGTGTATCGGATGGGGAACAGGTGGCGGCAGGAAAACCAGTTCCGCTACGCCCGCATGCACTTCGAGCTCGACTCCCATGACTCCTACCGTTCAAGCGATGACAACGAGGACCGGATGGTGCCGGAACCAGCGAAGGCCCGCGCCTACCAAAAAGTTGTTGCCGCCCGGCGCCACCACGCAGAAGCAGCAGCCGTGGCCGATCTGAACCTGCTGGCCCTGAAAACCCCGGCCCAGGGCACGGATGAAGTCACGGTGACCAGCGCCATGCACAACCACGTCATGGCACCAGTATGGGAAGCAGAAAATGCCTTGGCTGCTGCTGAAAAGATTCATCAGGGAATCCCGGCGAAGATCCGCCTCGGCGACCTGAACCCCGGCCAGCAAGTCCTGGATACCGAGGTGAAGATGATCCACACCGGCATCCGGATGGCCGCCTACAACACCGCGATGACGATCGCCCGGGAGATCCGCACCAACACCGGCTACCGTCGCGCGAACCAGGAAGCCCACGCCCTCATGCGCCAGATGTTCCATCAGAGTGGCGACATCAACACCACCGAGCCCGGATACCTGACCATCACCTTGGACCCGCTACCGACCACAGCGAAAACTGCGGCCGCCGCCGAACTCTGCAACCACCTGACCGCCGCCGAAACCCGCTACCCCGGCAGCAACCTGATCCTCAAATACGCCATCAAAACCAAGACCCCGGCTCTTATCAATTAAATCGTGATGTCAGGAGTCCTGGACTCGTTGACGGTGGGATTCGAACAAGTTCTTCTGCAGCGCGACGGTGTAGGCCCGGCCGCAGCAGAAGTGCTGGATACGTTCGTCTATTTTCATGGAGTCGTTGACGGTGACTGGGGTGTTGGCGCAGCAGCTGGCCTGGTAAAGGGCGTCGTGGGTTTGGTCCTCATATTGATGGCTAATAAAGCGGCCCATCTACTAGGAGAACAAGGAATCTATTCGAAATGATGCAGCAAACACTTTCAAAAAAACTTCGGATTGCATCCGAGGCGCGTCCTGCGTGGGCGGGCCGGCCTACGATTTGGGGATCGACGCTTCGCGGAGTTGCCTTCTTAATACTGTGCGTATTGGTTCTATTTCCCTTCCTCGTTGTCGTTTCGACCTCAATTGCAACGCAGGAAGCGCTTGACGCTAACGGTGGATTTGTAATATTTCCAACAGACGTATCATTCCAGGCATATGACCAGATATTCAACGGTGGAGTAGTCACTAGGGCGCTACTTGTTAGCGCAGGCGTGACACTAACCGGAACAGCGATCAGTTTGCTGACGACCGTATTGGCTGCATACGGACTGAGCAGGACGGGATCACTCTTTCAGAAACCTCTCCTAACCATCGTTTTGCTCACCTTTCTGTTTGCGCCCGGAATTATCCCCTTGTACCTAATGGTCAAGCAACTTGGTCTGCTGAACAATTACTGGGCCTTGATTTTGCCCGTTGCGGTTAATGCTTTCAACTTGGTCATAGTTCGTGGATTCTTCATGAATATTCCAAAAGAGCTTTTGGAGGCAGCCCGAATCGACGGTGCAAGTGAGTGGCGTACCCTATTTCAGATCGTTATGCCACTGTCAAAGGGTGTGATAGCAGTAATTGGATTGTTTTATGCAGTAAGTTATTGGAACGCATTTTTCTCCTCAATGCTCTATCTGAACGACTCCACCATGTGGCCGTTACAACTAGTTCTCCGAACGTACGTTTTGCAAGCAACACCGCTAGTGTCCGACACCATGATGGCGCTGCCACCAATGCAGTCAGTGCAAATGGCGGTTGTTGTTATCGCAGTTGTCCCAATTGTTGCCGTGTATCCGTTCCTTCAGCGTCACCTAAGTAAGGGTGTTTTGACGGGTGCGGTAAAGGGTTAAGTAAGTATTTCTCGAAAGGAATAATAGAATGACTAAGAACATCAATGAAGTTCCGCTCGGTCGGCGTTCATTCATCAAGGGAGCCGCCTTTGGTCTCGGGGCCGTAGCCCTGGGCGGCCCACTTCTATCAGCGTGCGGCGCGCCGTCACCGTCGACCCTGGCCGGACCGTCCTCTATGGTGGCGTTGCCCACCTACGTGGCTCAAGCAATTCCGAAGCCGGACTTGGAAGCGCCAAATCCGCAAGTGCAGAATACCTATCTCCGCTACCCCGCAGAGAAAATTACCACCGTCAAGGGCGCTGTCGGAACTGGCAAGTCGGTGACGGCACTGGTCATGACCTACTCGCAGCCGCCAGCGGCTCTGGCTCAGAACTCCTATTGGCAGTTCATCAACAAAGAGCTCAATATTGATTTTCAGCCCGTACTCGCGGCAGCAAACGACTTCTCGGCAAAGTTTGCAGCGACAATGGCTGGCAGCGATATTCCAGACATGGTGTCCATACCAGTGTTTCTTGGTCTCCCGCGTGTCCAAGAGATGTACAAGTCGATCTTCCAAGACCTGAGCGAATTCCTGTCAGGTGATGCGATCAAGGACTACCCGAATCTTGCAAACATCGACACAGACACGTGGAAGTACTGTCGAGTCGATGGGAAGATCATCGGAATTCCGGCCCAGCGACCCACCATCGGCCGGCCGTTTCTGGTGCGTAAGGACATATTCGACAAACTCGGTGTCAACTACAACCCGGCAAATGCAGCAGAATTTGAAGAAATGTGCAAGGCAGTCACCGATCCAAAAGCGAATAGGTACGCTCTGTCGGGTGCCGCTGGCGGATGGTGCGACGACAACTTTGCTGGGATGTTCGGAGTGCCCAACGGCTGGCGACATGAATCCAATGGGTCTCTCATTCGAGACATTGAAACCGAGGAGTTCAAAGAATCGGTCGCGTTCAGGAGGAAGCTCTGGGAAGGTGGCTACTGGCATCCCGACAGCGCCAATCAGCAGACGGCAAATGCCCAGGCCCTGTTCGTCTCCGGAAATATCATGACGTTTAGTGAGGGTTTCCCACGCTGGTCCACTATTGCCAGCGGGCACCCGGATATTGACATTGACGCGATGAAGAACTTCGGTGCAAATGGTGGCGACGGAACTCAGCTGACCAGCCGACCTCTGTTCTCTGTGACTTCACTGAAGAAGACCGAAGACAAGGAACGTGTAAAAGAGCTGCTGCGCATTTTGGATTATCTGTGTGCGCCCTTCGGTAGCCAGGAGAACTTTAATATTGCCTTCGGCGTTGAAGGCAGCACGTTTGAGGTCGAAAACGGCGTTCCAACGCTAACGAAGAAGGGCAGTGCGGAGAAGGGTGTAAGCATTGACCGCCTGGCCAATGGTCCTCAGTCGCTCTTCTCTCCCGTCCCCATCGACGATAGCCTCAAGCGCCAGTTCGAATTCCAGGTCGCCATTGCTCCTATTGGCGTGAGCGACCCCGCGGGGCAATACTGGCCGATCACTGTGCCGCGAATGGCCTCATTGGATGACCAGATCACGTCCGGCATCACCGCCGTGATTACGGGTCGCAAGCCCGTCGATCATGTGGATGAACTGGCAAATACTTGGCGGAACGGTGGCGGTGACGAGCTTCGCAAGAAACTAGAAGCTGCCATCGCTGCTGACGCAAAGTAACCGAATGTTGGTGGGCCCAATAGTTGTTGGGTCCACCAGGTTCCGTACCGAAAGGAAAAAATCATTGGGACCGTCCCGGCTCATTGGTGCTTATGCGATTGGTGAGCAGCATTTTGATGCTGTTTTTCCACAGAATGTTCGAGATCGAATCTCAGCCCGTCTTGAGATGACACATGAGCGAACTGATCCACGACTTCAGGCCGACAATTCGCTTGTAGAGGTTCTGATTACCGGATGGGGAGCACCATATCTCGATGAAGAAGCACTCAAGAGTTTGCCAAAATTACGCTTTGTAATGCATGCGGCAGGCTCGCCTCGGCCGATTATGAGCCAAGCAGCATGGGACCGAGGTATCAGAGTCGTCACAGCTGCAGCGGCGAACGCTATCCCCGTCGCCGATTTCACTGCGGGGCAGGTTCAGTATGCACTCAAGGGTGGTTGGCGAAAGGTGCTGCAGTCTCGTGCACTTCAGAAACCGACATTTTCGACGGGGACACGCGGCGTTACGGGTGCCACGGTTGGAATTGCAAGTCTTGGGCTCATTGGGCGAGAAGTGGTCAGGAAGCTTAAGCCACTAGAAGTTGAGGTAATTGCGTATGACCCCTATATTTCACCGGACGATGCTGCGGAACTCGGTGTGCAACTTGTGGGGATAGAGGAATTGTTCTCACGGTCAGACGTTGTAAGTATTCATACACCTCTGCTTGAAAGCACTCGGAACATGTATGGTGCGTCGCTTCTGGAATTGATGCCGATTGGTGCAACGTTGATCAACACTGCGCGGGGTGCGCTTGTCCCGACTGATGAACTAGTCAGCACGCTTGTCAAACGTCCCGACGTCTTTGCTGTTCTTGATGTCACGAACCCCGAGCCACTCCCGAGCGGCCACCCGTTCTTTGTATTACCGAATGTAGTAGTTACGCCCCATATTGCTGGCAGCCTGGGGTCCGAAGTAGGCCTGATGGGCGCTCTGGTTGCTGCTGAAATTGAGCGACTAACCAATGGTGAACCGTTGCATCATGAACTGACGCCAGACGGCCTGCTGCTCAGCGCCTAGCGGGAGATTCCCGGCTGTTTTGATTTCGTTCGGACGGCCGGGAAAAAGTCGCATGATTCTGGCCCGAACGAGGCCCCAATACGGAACAAAAATATATGACCCAGTAGTGCGATTCGGGCTCTGTTACACCTATGCTGTGGGGCGCGAATGGCCGGAATGGGACGCCTGACTCCCATGCTGTCGGTAGAACACTGCCGAGATGTCTTCCAGATGTCACGACTTTGGTTACTTTCGTCCCAAACTGAACTTCGGAGCAGCAAGGAAAAGTCAGGTCATACACTCCCGGAAACTTAAGTCAGGCCCTGACAAGGCATAACACAAGTCTCGAATCACATAGCTAGGAAACTCCCGCCAGTGCCCACACTGGCCTGACACTCGCCACCGTACGAAAATTTACAGCACAAAGGAAACGCACCACATGGATACCTTGCATACCGTCGTCGATCTCGCCAAAGACCCCTGCACGGCAGCGGAGGACCTGAGCAACTTCGGCCCAAGTACAGGCACAATGGCCCCACGTTCCCATTTTGATGGAGGCCTGCCACAGCGATCGCTCAATGGCATGTGGCGATTTCATTACGCCGAGACACTTGCCACGGCGCCGGACGGGATCGAGGCCGGGGACTTTGACGATTCCGCCTGGACCACCATCCCGGTCCCCTCCAGCTGGAATATGCACGGCCACGGCCGGCCCTCCTACACAAATTCACGGTTCCCGTTCCCGCTGGATCCGCCGTTCATGCCGGATGCGAATCCCGTGGGCGATCACCGGCTGACCTTTGACGCCGACGAAGGCTTCCTTGACGGTGCCGTTCTGCGCTTTGACGGGATTGACAACGCTGGCACCGTCTGGCTCAACGGCACCTTGTTGGGCATCACCCGCGGCTCCAAGCTGCCGCAGGAATTTGACGTCTCGGACAGCCTGCGCGCCACCGCCAACGTCCTGGTGGTCCGTGTCTCGCAGTTCTCTGCTTCGAGCTACCTCGAGGACCAGGACGCCTGGTGGCTCCCGGGCATTTTCCGCGACGTCACCCTGCTCGCCAACCCGGCCGGTGCAGTCCGCGACGTTTTCGCCCGCGCCGGCTACACCACAACGGGCCAGGGCACGCTGGTGATCGAGCTCGACCCCCCGCAGCCCGGCGCCACCGTCACCATTCCCGCTCTCGGCTTCACCACCATTCTCGGCGACGGCTCCCTGCCGCTGACCGAGGTGGGCTCGGTGGAGGGCTGGAGCGCAGAATCACCAACCCTCTACGCCCTGGAAATTACGACGCCGGTGCAAACCTTGCGCCTGACCGTCGGCTTCCGGACCATCACCGTAGAGGACGCACAAATCCGCATCAACGGCACACCCATCCTGTTCCGTGGCGTCAACCGCCACGAGCACAACCCGGACCTTGGCCGGGTGGTCCCCTATGAGCAGCTGGTGCGCGAACTGCATCTGATGAAGGCGCACAACATCAACGCGATCCGCACCGCACACTACGCCCCGCACACGGACCTGTTGCACCTAGCCGATCAGCTGGGCTTCTATGTGATTGACGAATGCGACTACGAGTCCCACGGCTTTGAACTGGCTGCCTGGAACGGCAACCCGAGCGCGGAACCCGAATACCGCGACGCCCTGCTGGACCGCATGCAGCGCCTGGTGGAGCGGGACAAGAACCACGCCAGTGTCATCATGTGGTCCCTGGGCAACGAATGCGGCGTAGGTGAAAACCTCGCAGCAATGGGCCGGTGGACCAAACATCGCGATCCCGAACGCCTGATCCACTACGAAGGCGACATCAACAGCCACTATGTGGACGTGTACTCACTCATGTATGCCGTGCCCGAAGTTGTGGAAGCAATTGGCCGCCACGAAGAAGAACAGCTGGAAAACCCTGAACACGATGCGCACCGCCGGAGCCTGCCGTTCATCCTGTGTGAATATGTCCACGCCATGGGCAACGGCCCCGGCGGCATGCGCGAATACCAGGACCTTTTCGAGAAGTACCCGCGCCTGCAGGGCGGCTTTGTTTGGGAATGGATTGAACACGGCATCCGCCAACACACTCCAGACGGCGAAGCATACTTTGCCTACGGAGGAGACTTCGGTGAAAAGGTCCACGACGGAAACTTTGTCATCGACGGACTGGTCTCAGCCGACCTGGAGCCCCGCCCCGGCCTGCTGGACTACAAGAAGGTCATTGAGCCGATCTCCATGACGGTCTCAAATGACTGGAATAATCTGGAAATCCACAACAAGTACGACTTTCTATCCACCGAATTCCTCGCCTTTACCTGGCGCGTCGACGGCCCGGCAGGACGTCTGTTGGAGGGGGCGCTGGAGGTACCGACAACAGCGGCGGGTGCCGTGTCCGGCGTCGTTCTTCCGGAAGAAATTATTGCGGCCAAGGGGGAGCTGCGGGTGCTGACCATCAGCGCCGTCCTGGCGGAAAGCGCCCCATGGGCTCCCGCGGGGCACGAGATCGCCTGGGCGCAGCAGGGATCCGCCAAGACATCGGTTCCGGCGGTTCGTGCAATCTCATCTGCTGAAATTCGGGACGGTGGAGTGCGCCTCGGGCCTGCGATGTTCAAACGCGCCACAGGCGACATGGTGGAATTCAAGGGCCTGGCCGTGAACGGGCCACGGCTGAACCTATGGCGCGCGCCCACCGACAATGACAGCCTGCCGGATTGGACCCCCACGGCTGCCGCACCGATTCCGCCAGACGCGGATGGTTGGACCAAGGACGGCCTTCCCCTGCTGGAGGGGAATCTGCGGTCAATGACGGACGACGACGGCACCCTGACGGTGCGCGTCCGTTACGGTGTGGCGGGCCTCCCGCAGCATGTGGACCTGACCTGCCGGTGGACGAGCGACGGTGACCAGTTGGAACTGGCTGCCCATGTGGAGCCCGGGCCGGGGTGGGGCAAGAACTGGCCGCGGATCGGTTTTGACTTTGAGCTCCCGGGGGAGTTGTCGCAGGTGTCGTGGGCAGGGTGTGGTCCGGGCCAAAAATATCCGGACACCGGAATGGCCCAACAGCAGGGCTGGTTTTCAGCCTCAATTGATGAGCTGCAGGTACCGTATGTCCGGCCGCAGGAAAATGGTTCACGGGCCGGGGTTTCTGAACTCAGCCTGGCGTCCGAGACTGGAGTGTTGACCTTCCGCTGCGAGGACATGGCCTTCTCTGCGCGCCCGTGGTCGCAGGCAGCATTGGCGAAGGCGGCGCACACACCGGATCTCCTTCCGGACGGAAAAGTTTACCTGACCTTGGACGCAGCCATGCATGGAATCGGCACCGCCTCCTGCGGGGCCGGCGTACTGCCGGCCTACCAACTGGTACCGGGCGAATGTCACTTCACCGTCGTCATGTCCTAACCGCCAACGGCGACGGCGCCGCCGGACTCATTAAAACTCGCTAAATTGATCCTGACCCGTATCGGGTTTGGCCTGTTAGCGACTTGCACGCGATGGAATTGGAGCCCACACCACTGGGGGCCATCTTGGAATTGCTGTTGGCCGACGCTTAGAAGGGTGCCCCAAGCACGGCCAAGCAGCGCAGAACAGCGTCCGGAAACACGATTTCCGGGCGCTGTTCTGTATTCAAGTGTTGCATTCAAGTACTGCGGGCCCAAGGAAATGGGAGGATTACGATGCGCGGTTGGCTGTACCTGGGACGAGTACTTTTTGGATTGCCGGGCCAACGAGGCGAATGAGCGTCTCGGAGTCGGCTTCGGCCAAGAGGGGGACGCCGATGATGCGGCGGCTGGTAACGAGACCTACGAGCATCGCTGAGGCGAGGCCGGCCCGTAACGCGCTTTCGGAATCATCCCCGATACGGTCTTTTGACCCGCCGACCAGTCTGGACTGGATGAAGTCCGCGAGCTGTGTGCTTGCGTTGTTGTTGACGATGGCTCCGCGCAGCATGGCCATCAAGGGCTCCGACTCTTCTGGGGATCCCTCCCAAGCCTGAAGGTAGGCGCGGACTACACGTTCTCCGAGGTGTTCGTCGGGGCCCTCGAAGGCTGTGTCAAATAGGGCAATGACCGTCGGGGGAATGGACATGACGGCGGCGAAAAGCGCTTCCTTTGAACCGAAAAATTGCATGACTTGGGATGGGTCGACGGCGGCATCTGTGGCGATGCTTCGAATAGTCGTCTCTGTGAAACCTTCGGTGGCAAATCGTCTTCGGGCCACTTCAAGGACGGCGTTCCGGGTGCTCCCGCTGCCCGGGGGGCGTCCCCTCCGTCGTCCGGGGGAAGTCAGTTCCTGCTTAGTCATGACACCAATCTACCTCAGAAAAAGATTTATATAAACATGCGTTGATTTAATCGTGTGTCCGACTTACGCTGGGATCGGCACAACGATTCGTGTCCCGAACCAGTGATTTGAGGAGCTCACCATGAGCACTGACCAGAAAATGTTCGTCCCGTCCCACCCCCTTCCTCCCGAGCGCACAGGTTTGCTGACTGCCTACGACCCAGGTACCCGCACCTTGGCTGCGGGCTATCAGGCTGCTCCGCATTTCCGCCCGTTGCCAGTGGATATTGTGTTTGAGAAGGATATGCCGGTGACCTTGCGGGACGGTGTGACGATTCACGTTGACGTGTTCCGGCCCGTTGGCTCGGAAGAGGTTCCAGTCATTGTTGCCTGGAGCCCTTACGGCAAGGGACAGGGCACCTCGGCTAGCGTCATGGGCGTCTTTGGGCTTGTTGGGCTCGACAATGATGTCGTGTCCGGTTTGGAAAAGTTTGAAGGCCCGGATCCGGCCTACTGGTGCGCTCAGGGTTACGCCATCGCCAATCCGGACATTAGGGGAGTGGTGGATTCCGAGGGTGACAGCGTGCTGTGGGACCGGCAGGAAGGGCGTGACTGCTATGACTTGATTGAGTGGCTGGCAGAGCAGGACTGGTGCTCCGGCAAGGTCGGCATGAGCGGGACCTCGTATCTGGCGGTGTCGCAGTGGTTCACTGCGGCAGAGCAGCCTCCCCACCTCGCGGCGATCAATCCATGGGAGGGTGTCAGCGATGTCTACCGCGACTTGGTGTTGCGGGGCGGCATGCCGGACACGGGATTTGCTGCGGTCTTGAAGAATGGGAGTTTCTGGGGAAAGAACCAAAAGGAGGACATCCTTGCGGAGGCAGAAGCCTTCCCGCTGATGACCGAGCTCTGGGAAAATAAAATTCCGGACTTCGACCGGATCACCGTTCCCGCCTATGTCGTGGCCAGCTACTCAAACACCCTCCACACCGCTGGCACGTTCCGGGCCTGGCGCCGGATGGCATCGGAGCAGAAATGGCTTCGCATCCACAACAGCCAGGAATGGCCCGACTACTACGACCCGGAAAACGTTGAGGATCTGCGCCGCTTCTTTGACCACTTCCTCAAGGGTGCAGACAATGGGTGGGAGCAGACACCACCGGTCCGCTACTCCTTGCTCGACCTTGCCGGCGGCGACCAGGTCGCCGTTGCCGCCGAAGCATTCCCTCCCTCGAATGTCGCCTCAACCAAGTACTTCCTCGACGGCCGCACCCGCGCATTGATCCCGACCCACCCCGAACAGGGGGCAACAGCAACCTACGCTGTGGAAGCCAATACGGATCTGGTCTCCTTCATCACCCGTTTCGATCAAGAGACGGTGATGGTGGGCTACCCGAAAGCACATCTGTGGGTCGAAGCTCGGGGCGCTGATGACATGGACCTGTTCGTCCTGGTGCAAAAGCTGGATAAGTTTGGCACGCCGTTGCAGCAGTTCACCGCTCCCAATCAAAGCGCGATGATTCACGACGTCACCGAGCGCGGCGGCTCGATCCTGCGCTACAAAGGTTCGGACGGCCGGCTTCGAGTCTCCCTGCGGAACCTGGATGAGGAACTGTCGACTCCAGATATCCCTGCGCATAGTTTCGATCGCGTCGAGAAGCTCGCACCGGAGCAGATCGTGGAGGTCGAGATTGACTTGCTTCCGATCGGGCTTGTCTTCCATCCGGGTGAGCAGCTCCGCTTTGTTATCAGCAGTCGCAGCCTTCTGGGGCCGATGATGCCAGGGGCGCAGGAGTATGTACCCGCGAATAGCGGAACGCACGTCATTCACACCGGTGGAGACCACGCGTCCTATCTGCAGCTTCCCATCAAGGACAGCTAAAGCACCGGACTAAGCTGGTTGAATGACACGAGAAACCGATGCGCGCTCCACACCGTTTGGAGCGCGCACCGTCTTCTCAAGACCGGGGCGATTCGCCCACACCTGATACCTCGAGCAAGGGAAACATATGCCTCAGCGTTATAGCGATGAGTCCACACGGCGCCGGGGCGCACGATTCCAGCGACGGTCTGCCACTGAACTGCCCCGAGCCGAGGTCTCCTCGTGCAGAACCCGGTACATTGTTGACGGTCACCTTCGTCCCACCCCCGAGCGCGTTTCCGTGGCTGAAGCCCTGCATTTTGCGGAAGCGGCCCCACACCGGATGGCACTGAGTCTATTCCCCGCGCCAACTCCGCAGGACATTGCTGAGCTCGCCGACGCTTGGGCCTTGCACCCTCTGCTTGTCGAAGACCTGCTGCACGCGGGCCAGCGTCCGAAGCTGGAACGCTACGGAGATGTCCTTTTCATGGTTGTGCGGTCCGCGCGATACGACGACGCTGCCGAGGATGTCGATTTTTCGGAGTTTCACGTTCTGGTTCGTCCCCACGCCATTGTCGTCCTTTGCCAGGACAAGCGGTGGATCGACGGGACCAGTGAGGCGACCATGTCCGGCGATGCGTCCGATCTTGCTGACCGTAACGGCCACACGCTCCTTGATGACGAATATCTTCTGAATTTGGGCCCTGAGGCGGTCGCTTATCGGCTTCTGGACGCGATCGTTGACGGGTACACCCCGGTGCTGCGAGGGTTGGCCATTGACCAGGAACAAATTGAACGCCAGGTATTCAGCGGGGATGCCGCCGTCGCCGAACGCATCTACCGGCTGAGTCAGGAAGTCATTGACCTGCAACATACAACCACCTCGATGGCAGATGTTTTGGTTGGACTTCGGCAGGGCTTTGACCGCTACGAAGTTCCGGAGCCCCTGCAGGCGTATCTGCAGGACGTTGCAGATCACCTCACCCACGCCAGCACGCGCGTTTCCGAACTCCGTGACGCACTCTCGCAGATCCTCAGCGTGAACTCAACCCTCGTTGCCCAGCGGCAGAACGAGGACATGAAAAAGATCTCCGGCTGGGCAGCTATCCTCTTCGCACCCACCCTGATAGGTGCAATCTATGGCATGAACTCCGATGTCATGCCCGAGCTGCACTGGGCCCTCGGCTACCCTCTGGCTGTGGGTGCGATGATTGCCCTGGCCGTGGCGCTATATATTGTCTTCAAAACCAAAAAGTGGATGTAGGTTGTCCGTTTAATCATTTGAAATTAGTTGTCAATCATTCTTTCGACAGGCCGAGTGAGAATGTAGATGGATGTCACCAAGTCATCAGAAACTCATTGAATTGGATGACAACTGCCACCCCTTCGGTGCCATCCATTGTTGCGCGCCTTGCGCACCAACAAAGGCCAGGTACAGCCATCGGCACGGCAAAAGAGTCGATCGAGGCGACAGCGGGATTCGTCGGTTCGCATCCGACGGGGCCCAGTCGACAGGACCCAGTGCAACCATCCGGTTGTGAACTGTGAATTTCTCAGATATGTGAGCGGGTTCCTTTTCTCCGAGACTAGGGCGTGCCGGATTCTGCGGGTCTTTTGTGCCCATCCGAAATCTGTACCGGCGGGCGGCCCTAGATAGACCATGGTGGCGGGGTGTTGGGTGCCCGCCGATAGTTTGGCACTGGTCTCCTAAGATGCCGAGGGGCGTGTCCTGGGTCCAGTTGGCCATCAACTTTCTGGCGGCAACGCAGAACCGTTGCACGATCTCGACGGCAGGGGCGATTGACGAAGGAAGCGCTCCCGATAGGGTTCATGGAACGCAACGCAGCAGGTGTCGCAGCCAGAAGGAGGCGGCACCTGCTGCGTTGAGAGTCGTGCTGTGGCTAGTGGGCTCCGACGGTGACGGCGATTTCGTTGGGGACTACGTCCATTTTCTTGGAGACGGTGATCTTGCCCGTGGTGAGGTCTACTGAGTGAACGGTGTGGGCCGCAGGCTCAGTGATGTAGGCGGTGTCGCCGTTGACCATGATGGCCGGGTGGGCGTCCTGCCAATCGGTGGGACCTTCCCAAGCCTTTATCACAGGGAATTCATCGACGATCTTTCCGTCTTTCGGGTCCAGCACGTGAATGGAGCCGTTCGTGGACAGAATGTAGGCCAGGTCCCCGGGACCCCGGGCAACGTCACGGAAGGTGTAGTTGACGGTGTCGGGAAGCTCGACCACGTTGTAACTGTGCTTCTCGGTATCAATCAGGGCGACGGAGTTGAGCAGGTAGCCTTCTGCATCGGGGTCATTCTTGTAGTCGCCAACCACGATCGGGCTAGTTTCTGAGACAAATGCGTTGCCCATCCGGCCGTACGTGTCCGGTGCAGTGAACTTCTCGAACTTACCGTGGTGGTACAGCAGCGCACCATCCTCGCAACCAAAGACCACTGCTTCATCGGCGGCAGCACCCTCACCGTGAATCCCTGGGCATTCCTTGCTCTGTGCTACTGAGTGCCAGTGGTCCTCGTGAGCTTCAAGGGCAACAGCTCCGGGGCGTGAGGATTTGTCACCCAAAGTGGTGAGGAGCGTCCCATCCTCCAGCACAATTGATACGCCGTGGTGGGCCGCATCGGCTGTGTACGTCCGTGTCTGGGGCAGTGAGCCGTTGACGGTAGCGAGATCCTCGGACTTCACGATGGTGGCGGTACCCGTTCCATCGTCGAAGAGGACCGTGTTACCGGCGTGCCGAACCACGTGGCCCGGCGCAGTCGCATCGAACACCAGATCGGTGAGCTTGGGTTCGGCCATATCAAGCAGCTGGAAACCAGCCGTTGTGGTGACGAAGACATGCCTCCCGTCGCCTGCGGCATTGAGCCTGGTGAACTCTTCGGAATCAAAGGACTTGACGACCTCGAGCGTCGCACCATCAAGGACGCTGATGCCGCCCTCGTAGGAAACGGCGACGCGACCGTGCGCATCAGCTGAACTGCTGGAGGTACTGGAAGCCTCGGCAGTTGAGTCGGCCGTGCCAGATGCGTTGCCGCAGGCAGATGCCATAAGTGCGATTCCGGCGAGAAAGGCGGTGACTGCCAGGCGGGTTCTTCTGTGGTGGAGCATGTGGTGATTCCTCATTTTCATTGTTAACTGCAACTGCAGGTGGGTGAGCGTGATCAGGGCGAAAGTCCCTGGACGATTCGTTGGATATTGGTGCGCATCATGTCCAGGTAGGTTGGTGCATCACCTGCGGGGCGGGTCAGTGATTCCGTGAACAGTTCACGGACTTCTACATCGATGCCGGCCTCACTGGCGAGCACTTGGACCAGACGGTCAGGTTGGGACGATTCGGCAAAGATGGTGGGGACCCCGGCACTGCGGATCGCTTCGCTGAGTTGGCGCAGGTCTGCTGCGCTGGGCGCAGCCAGCGTGGTTCCGCCGGGAATGACTGCCCCAATAACGCGAAAGTCGAACCGTTTCGCGAGGTAGCCAAAGACGTGGTGGTTGGTGACCAAAGCCCGGCGCTCGGCCGGGAGTGCAGCGAAAGCCGTTGCCATCTCGGTATCGAGTTCCACCAGCTGGGCCCGGTAGGCGGCCGCGCTGGTGGCCAGCTTCCCGGCGTCGATCCCGTCGATCGTGGCTGCGGCGGCCTCAATCGCGTTGACGACGCTGAGCATGGCGGCCGGATCGGTCCAGAAATGGGGGTCCGGCGCACCTTCTGCGTCCCCGGAACTGTAGGGGACGACGTCGATCACCTCACCGGCGACCAGCATGGGGGCGCCGGCTGCGGCAGCCCTGTCGAGATGCTGCACCAGCCCCTCCTCCAGGCCAAGACCATTGGAAATCAACAGGTCCGTGTCGCCCATCAGGGCCGCCAGCTGGGCGGAAATCTCAAAGGAATGCGGATCAGCTTCGGGCTGCATGAGTGTGGTCACCACGGCCTGGTCGCCAAGGACCTGACGAGTCACATCCCCCAGGATGTTTGTGGTGACCACGATCTGCGGTCCCTGTGGCGGTGCCGGCTGCGAGCACCCCGACACGACGATCATCGCCAGCACAGTGGCGATGGTCAGCAGCACGGGGCGCCTCATCGGCCGGTCTCCACGAGATGCACAGGCTGGGTTGGCAACTTAAGGGTTCGGGCAATGCGGGCGCCGTCGGCGTAGGCAATCTCAAACACCACGCCCTCCGCCGGTGCGCTGACGTAGGCGCGCTCGCCGTCAACGGTCAGCTTAACCTTTCCCGTCAGCTCCGGGCTGGCCAGTGTTTTGGGCATCAGCGGCTTCGTCGTTGCCATGCGCTCCTTGGTGCTTTCGCCATACACCTGGACTGTGCCGTCGGTACCGACGACGACGACGTGCCCGGCGTTGTCGTCCACCGCGGCGGCGGCGAGCACTGGGATGGCGGTGGGAACCCAGTCCCACTCCCGCTCACGGGTGTTGAGCAGCCACACCCCGGTGTCCGTCCCGATGCCGGCAACGGTGGGGCGGCCCTTGCGTGCGTCGAATGCCGTTGCCGGTGCGGCCGCCCCCTCGGGATATGGAACATGTACCAGAACGGGCGTCGCCCCATCGCTGGTGGCGATCACCGCGCCGTCGGCACATCCGATGACGAGACCGACCCGGGTGGTGATGGTGCCCGCGGCAGCCGGGCACTGCGCCGTCGTGCTTTCCGTGCCATTGGCGCCAATGGCACGCAGGCGAGCAGCCGTGCCACTTTCATCCGCTTCGGTGACGACTGCGCCGTCGCCCAGGGGAGCGATGAGGCCGGCATGCGGTGCAACTTCCAGGCGGAGAGTCTCAGAAATTGTTCCGTCCGAGAGTGCCGCATTATCAATAAGGACGGCGGAACCGGAGGACGGGAAGAACATGCCCGTGGTGCCGGCCGTGGAGAGCAACCCCGTGGCGACGGTTGCCGTGCCCTCGCCGGCGACTGTGCCGAGCGCCGCGGGTTCGGCCCGGTAGTAGTGGAAGTGGTCCACGTGATCCCACGTCCACACGCCGCTGTCGATGATCTCCACACCGTTGGTGTTGGCCGCGAAAATATAGCGCCCATCGCTCGTGACATGGACCGGCGGCTGGACAGATTCAAGCTGGGCCTCCGTGCCGTTCAAGAGATCCAACATGGAGGCTTCGCCAGTGGCGTCGACGGCCACCAGGTGAAGCTGTGGTTCGGCAACCTCGGCAACCCCGGGGATACCGCCATGCTCCGGCTGGGTAGATTCACTCACGCCCGGTTGCGGGGCGGGTGCACTGCTGCATCCGGCGAGAGCAAACAAAATGAAGGCGGCCAGTAAGGCCTGTGGAGTTCGGCTATTCATTGTTACTTTCCAGAGAGAGACACGGAAACGGGCAAGGGGATGCACTCTTGGGCCTTGGCTGTCGCTGAGCGGCGGCGCGCTGCGATGAGCCCTGCTGCCGCATTTGAAAGGGCGGCAAGGGCGATGGCGGCCGCAGCAATGGAGGCCCCTGCCGCAGTGCCCCCATACCAGGAGCAGAGCAGGCCCAGCCCGGCGGCGAGTATGCCGAAGGTGGAGGCGACGACCATGCGGGCAGGGATGCTGGCTGTCCAAGGCGTGGCTGCGACAGCCGGGGCGAGGAGCAAGCCAACTACCAGCAGCGAGCCGACAGCCTGAAATGAGGAAACAACGGCAAGCGTCACCAATCCCACCAGGGCCAGCTGTGCGGCACGGGGACGAAGCCCCAATGTCACGGCGATGCGGGTGTCGAAAGCCGCAGCAACGAAACTGCGGTGCAGGGCTGCAGCGACACTTATTGTCACCACCGCGGCGCAGAGCAGGCCGATCAGGTCACCGCTGTTCATGGCGAGGATGTCCCCGAAAAGCATGGCTGTTGCGTCGGTGGCAAAGGACCGCGAATGCGAGACGATGATGACGCCAAGGGACAACATGGCGACAAAAAGCAGGCCGATGCTCGTGTCGTAGGACAGTCGACCACGCCGCTGCAATGCGCTGATCAGCGCACTCATGACAATGGCGCTTACCGCACCGCCCACGACGGCGGGTGCCCCGGCAAGTGTGGCCAGGGCAACGCCGGGGAGCATGCCATGGCCAATCGCTTCGCCTAGGAATGCCATGCCACGGACAACAACCCAGGTCCCCACGACTCCGCAGATGATCGCAACGAGGGCGCCGCCAAGCAGTGCGCGCAGAAAGAAGTCTGCGGTAAAGGGTTCAGTGAGCCAATGCATGTCACCACACTAATGATAATGAGAACGATTATCAAATAAGGGTTAGGGTGAGGTGTGATTACTTCTGACTACGCCCTGCGTGGGCGAAACCTGTCCTTTAGGTTCGATGGCATTCCCGTTCTTGAGAATGTCGATATTGACTTGCAAGGGGGGAGTGTAACCGCCATTGCCGGGCCCAACGGAGCTGGCAAATCAACCCTCATCGAGATTCTTGCCGGCGTTCGACGGGCCGTCACGGGCACGGTGGAGCGGGCCGACGAGGTGGCGCTGGTGGTCCAGCGGGTGACCACCCCGGATGCGCTGCCCCTCACCGTTCGGGAAGTGGTCGCGATGGGGACCTGGGGTGCGTCATCTGGGCCATCCAATAAAATCGATGCCAAGGAGCGAAAATTTCGGATCGCAGATGCTCTGGACCGGGTCCAACTCGGCGATCTTGCAGCAGTGCCCTTTAATAGCCTTTCCGGTGGCCAGCGCCAACGCGTGCTGCTTGCGCAGGGAATTGCCCGCCGGGCACGCATCTTCCTCCTTGACGAACCTGCAGCAGGACTCGACGCGCAGAGCAGGGCGCGAACCCGCTCCATGCTCGCCGAAGAAGCAGAGCGTGGCGCGGCGGTCGCCTGCGTCAGCCACGACGATGATTCCATTGCTGCCGCCACTTCCGTGATCAGGTTGGAGGGTGGTCGCAGAGTCAGTTAGCAGCAGTTGCCAGTGGGTTGGGCTGCGTTTGGAACGGTGCTGTTGCGCCTCGGATAAAGGCGCCATGACCTGGTCTGTGGAGGGGATCGAGGATATGCGGCGCGGTGTGCTGGGCTGGAGCCGTCTGGTTCCTTTGTTTTGCGGGCTGGGGGTATTGCCAACAAGCCGGAGGCTGTGTGAATTGCCTACGGCTTGTCGTTGCGAAGCTGTTGTCCGCTCCAGCTTGTGGTGATTCCATGGCTGATGATCGTGAATTCGGAAGTGCCACCGTTCGTTTTCGGTGAGTGACTTTTCTGCGCTCCGGGCAGCAGCGGACTTCGCGCGGTCAAATAGGGCGCCTGCTGACCCGTCGTGGGCCTGACTGGCATGCTGTGGTCGCCCAGCACAGATTGTGCTTGGTGGTTGCTGAATCGGAACTGTTTCGGCTTGGGAAAGACCTGCCGACTCGGCTGTTCTCATGACCTCTGCCCTCTCCAAGGTGCTGCGGCCGTTCATGCGGCCGAGGAAAGCCGCCGTCGGGACGATACTGGCCGATCTGTCATACACTCCGCCGTCCGCAGACGGCTGGATGGTGCAGTAGCTTCCTTTTGGAAGAGGAGAACCCCGGGGCCTTGAGTCCGTCGAAGAAATGCTCGGCCTTGGTGAAGGTTGCGGATAGGGCGGCCATGATCATGCGCGCGCCGAGATTCAGAGAGCCAAGAATACCGGCGGGCAGCCCCGTTTAGTACCTATTGTTGGTTGAATCAGTACCTAATTGTTGGTTGCAATAATCGTCTGGAATTCAGGGGAGACGGGCTAAGGGCCTGTTCGATCGAGCTCCCAAACTTCGGGTGGGCGCGGCCGTTTGAAGTCGAGGGGCGGCCAGAGACCCGGAATCTAGCGCTTCTTGGGTATGTGAATGGACCATGGTGGGGGCATCCCCGGTTGCTTCATTTCAAACCCACCACCATGTTGCTTCGCGGGTATGCTCCCACCGGTGCATCAGGGGTTGCGCCCGTGGACTTGTAGCATCGAAATATCGGTTGAGGGTTTGCTGAGAACATGCAGAAGGCATGGGGTGAGCCGGGTCCTGACAATCAGACCTCTCGATTGCCTCCCAGTGATCCATGGAATTTTCTGCATCGAAAATGACGATGGGGTGGGACGCATATTCCTCAACTCGATGCCAAGTACTGATTCGAGTTGAAAGAAGGCGAACATGAATGTCGTTCGTTCCACGAACACCACTGACCCAGCGGAATCCACGGCTTCGGCTTCCGATGTGGCCCCGCCCGTCCTGGGGCGAAGGAGGACTGCACTCTATGCAGCGCTCTTGGTCGGCGTGCTCATTCTCAATGCCGTCTTCTTTCTTCTGGGTGTTTTCGCAGGGTGGTGGCGCCCCCAGGCCTCAAGCCTGCAGTTGATCGCCGCGATCTCGCAGTTGAACCTCCTTCTTGCGACTTTGCCTCGCCAGAACTGGATGGTCAACCTGATTTCGGCCGTCGCCACTCGCGCCCCTGTGTCTTGGCCCTTGTCACTGCGCTGGCGTCTGGCCCAGTACTACCACGTGGGCGGTTTACACGTTGGAGGTGCGCTGGCCGGAACTGCGTGGTACGTGATTTTTGTGATTCTGCTGGCGCCGTCATGGGCCGATGGAATCGATGAGTACGATGATTTGTCGGTCGCGATTGCGATGGTCGTTGTGGTGGTTCTGCTGGCCATCTGCTTCCTGGCTCGGCCGAATTTCCGCAGAAAACACCACGACATTTTCGAGGCCTCGCATCGCTTTGGAACCTGGCTGGTGCTTCTGCTGGCATGGACCAACACGATGGTCCTGGCCAAGTTGCAAACCCCGCAGCGAAGCTTCGGCGAGGCGCTGCTGAGCTCACCCATCTTTTGGATGGTCTTGGTTTCGACCTCGCTGGCCATCTGGCCCTGGTTGTTGCTGCGCCGCGTCCGTGTCAGCGTCACAAGCCCGTCCAGTCACGCCGCCATTGTCAAACTTGACCACGGCTATGTCCCCAACGTCGGCACGACCCGTTCTATCAGCCGTAACGCTCTCTTTGGATGGCACCCCTTCGCCTGCATTCCGGCGGTAGCCGGGGAGCCCGGATACCGAATGGTCATCTCGCGCGCTGGCGGCTGGACCTCAAACTTCATTGACAACCCGCCAACTCACGTGTGGGTCAAGGGCATTCCCACTGTAGGGGTGGCCAATGCCAAGCGCTTGTTCAACAGGGTTCTTTACGTGGTCACGGGTAGTGGGATCGGACCCGTTCTGGGACATCTCCTCACCGACACGCAGGGAGCGAGACTCGTTTGGGTCACCAAGACGCCGCGAGCCACCTATGGTGACGACCTTGTCAACGAGGTGGAGTCCGCTCAGCCTGAAGCCGTCATTTGGAATACCTCCGAGCAAGGCAAGCCCGACGTTTTTGAAATCACCTACCAAGCTTTCGTGGCCTCAGGAGCCGACGCCGTCATTTGCGTCTCCAACAAGAAGGTCACCGATCGCATCGTCGCAGAATTTGAACAGCGTGGGACTCCTGCCTTTGGACCAATCTGGGATTCCTAAACCCACCTCCAGCACACGTCCCGCCCGAGCAATTCTGATGCGAGAGGACAGTTTTCGGACGGTTTCCGTTTCACAAGTCCACAGCGTCTTTCATTCACATTCTGCACCAACAGAGCCTCCCTGGAGCACCATGTCTCGCCTGCAACGGCCTTTGCCGCGGCTGTTGCCTACACCGAGACTCTGGCCACCTCTACCGGAGTTCAGTAGTGGAATCAGTTGCTTGCCGCGGCGCACTGGAACCAATGCTTTTGGTGCTGTGTTGATCGTTGTTAGCAGACAGTGCCAGTTCCATGGAAACGCAGCATCGATAAGGCCGCGCCGCTGGGGCCACCTTTGAGCCCACGAGCTCGCTTCCCACACACGGGCCAACAAAGTTGGTTTGGCACCAAGATTCTTAAAACGCAGCAAGTCCTATCTTGACCAGGCTGCAAGACAATCCGATCGGACCATCTGTAACGCATTCTTTTGAGTGCAAAGTGGCGAGTGCCCAGTGCCTTGCATCGTTGCAACACCACTATGCCAACAGGCCCAAATGGTCTGTTGGCAGCTCAAAATCGACCCGGAGGGGCAGCGGGAATAGTTTCCACTCGAGCCAGGCAGGATGGTGCGAGCAAGCGTTGCATATAGCAATTTCAGTTCGAGGTTCAAGGCCCCTCTTTGCTCATGGTGGCTTGGGTCTTAGTGCATATTGCCAAGCTGGTGTCGACATCAACTGCCGCATGTTTCTGCTCTGCCCCCATCGCTCGCTGTGTCGGAGTGAACCGGTCAAGCGCACAGTTCAGCGTTGCACCCCAAGCGCCTAATACCACGACAACTATGTGCAAAGTATTATAGGACGTAATGGTTTGACACCATGTCACCAACCGGGCAGTCTGGTCAATGGTAGAGCGCGATGTCCGGGCAAACTACACGCTTCACAGGGCAGTTAGCGTGAAATGTGTGGACATTATGCGGCACTGCCCAGGTCCCCGTCGGGTGCTTGATCAACTCTCTTCCCCTTAAAAATGGTGGTGATGGCGAATGAATCGCAGACTTCTCGCATCAGTTGCAATGTCTGGTCTATTGGCAATGTGTCTTAGTGTGTTTCCGCCCGGCAGTGTTGCCACTGCGTCCGTGGCAGAGACAGTCACAGGCGCTGCAGTTCACACGGAGAACAAGGCGGACGCAGCGCAGCGTGTCCTCTTCAGTGACGACTTCTCGGCTAACGACGGCGCGAAGTGGATCGAGGCGAAGTCAAACGCCGCGACAGATATCCGGTTCGCCGATGACATGGCGAGCATCAAGGGCGGAGGGGCAGAAAACCGTATCCTTTCGAACAGTGAGATCCTCGCGGACAACTTCACGCTCGACCTGGACCTGTTCATCCACGAGGGCAACACCAACAGCGCAAGCAAGGTCGGCTTCCTCGCTTCGGAGTCGGCAGGATCGCGCTATCAGGTGACGTTCGATGGGCCCAAAAAACAGCTCAGGCTCGAACGTGTCGAAGGTGGTGCAGTCACCGTCGTCGGCGGACCTGTCAGTACCGACCTGACAGTCAATTCCGGCGGCGAGCCGCACAGGATCAGCATCGAGGTCGATGAGGACCAGGTGCGGGCAACAGTCAACGGTGAGCTGTTGCTGACCGTGGCCGAAGCCGGTACCGCCTCCGCTGCACAAGGTCGGATACTCGTGGCCGGGCAGTTCCCGAACCAGGATTTCAGCGTCGATAACGTGCGTGTGACGACCATGGACCCGGAAGTCGTCGGCGAGTACAAAGTCAAACTCTCGACCGAGACCAACAAGGCCCTGGATGTAGACCCCGGAACGGCCGGGGGAACACTCACAGCCAATCGCAACTCGGGCAACGACGGCGACGTCGTCACTCTTTCGTATACGGTGAAGCCCGGCTACGTCTTCGATGGCTACGAGTCAAAACGCCTGGACACCAATACAAGTACGGACGGTCTGCTCACGATCGCGGACAATCGGTTCACATTCAACGACAAGACCGGCAGCGTCATCATCATCGCTAAGTTCGTGACAGAACCGGACGACCCGAACGTCATCTTCAAGGACCACTTCGACGGGGAGCTCAACGAGCACGGCAACTACGCGATCTCCGCGCCAGGGGACGTGAGTATCGCTGATGGCGAGCTCCGTCTCACGCCAACGCAGGGACCAGCCTATGTGCTGGTCGACGGTACGGAGTGGGCGGAGCCCGTCAACTACCGCATCGAGTTCGACGCCCGAAAGGCTGACGGTTCCCCGGGAACGACGCAGGTGGCATTCCGCACGGCAGGGTTTGACGAGCGCTATGTCCTCGCCTTGAACGGTTCCAAGGCAATGCTGCGACGACTCGACAATGCCGGAAACAACGTCGAACTCGCGAGCACACTCTACAACTTCGACCAGACAGCGCGCCGGTTCCTGATTGATGTATCCGGGGATACTGTCTCGGTGTCAGCCAACGCCACTCCGATCCTCTCCTACACCAATCGCGACGACCCAGCCCATGACAGCGCAAACTGGTCGGGAGTCTCCCCCGGATTCGCACTCATCAATATGACCCCGGGCGCATCGATGGCATTCGACAACGTGAAAGTGGCACGGACCCCGGTATACGTCAAGGCGAATGTTCAGGTGACAAACGCGGGAGAACCGGACCCAGAGCAGGTAAGCGGCGCCGTCGTGCTCTCGGAGTACACGACTGCAGGCGGGAAAGCCCTGACCTGGAAGACCTATCCAAAAGGCGGCTACAGGTTCACGGGGATCTCGTTCGAAGGCCAGACACTGCCGGGCGATCAGTTCGTGGTGCCCGAGGGCGCCACAACGGATATCACTCTCGTTGCAAACTTCGAACAGCACGCCACAGCCGGGACCACGTATTACATCGACTCCGAGGAAGGTGACGACGCGCAATCCGGCACCTCGCCCGGGCAGCCATGGGCCGGCCTGGCGAAAGCCAACCGCACTCTTCACCCCGGCGACAAAATCGTCCTGAAGCGGGGCAGCGTGTTCGAGGGCGCGTCGGCGGCATTGGCGTTCACGGGCTCCGGAACCGCCCAGAATCCGATCATCGTCGGTGCCTACGGTGAGGGGGAACGGCCACAATTGAACGGTGCCGGCGTGGTGGAGAATGTGGTGTCCCTTCACAACCAAGAGTACATACACGTCTCAGGCCTCGAGATCACGAACAGGGATCCGCTGTTCGACTCCACCTTCGGCCTCAACACCAGCACCAATACGCAGAAGAACCTGCGCGCGGTCAACATCTCCGCCAGAGACTTCGGTGTGGTGCACGGCATCACCGTCACTGACCTTTTCATTCACGACATCAATGGAAACCTCAACTCAAAATGGAACGGGGGAATCTTCTTCAATGTCGCCGGCAGCGTTGTCAACGGTGAAATTCTGGGTGTCCCCACCAAGTTCGATGACGTGCTCATCGAGGGCAATAAGTTTGAGCGGGTGGACCGCTCCGGCATCAAACTCGTGGACTCTGTCTGGTCCAACCAGTCACTGGCCAACTCGCCCAACACCCCGTTGAACTGGTACCCCTCCACCAATGTGGTGGTGCGTGACAACCAGTTCCGACATGTGGGTGGCGATGCCATCACGGTTCGCGACACCGACGGAACACTTGTCGAGTACAACCTGGTGCGCCACGCCCGGTTCCAGAACACGGGCTACAACGCCGGAATTTGGCCGTTCCAGACCACCAACTCGGTCATCCAGTACAACGAGGTCTCCAACACCCACGGTGTGCAGGACGGCCAGGGCCTGGACCTTGACCACGTCTCCGCGTACTCCGTGATGCAGTACAACTACTCACACAACAATGAAGGCGGATTCATGTTGATCATGAACGGCTTCCCGCACACGGCTCCGACGATCCGCTACAACATCAGCCAGAACGATGCCGACAAGACCTTCGAGTTCGCTCGTGGGACGGCCGCCGGAACCATGA
Organism: Arthrobacter sp. PAMC 25486; assembly: GCF_000785535.1. NCBI lineage: Bacteria > Bacillati > Actinomycetota > Actinomycetes > Micrococcales > Micrococcaceae > Arthrobacter > Arthrobacter sp. PAMC 25486. The sequence goes on from NZ_CP007595.1 coordinate 3,766,091, forward strand.
TCCACAACAACACCATCTACTCCGCAACGACCCTCCAGGGACCGCGCGGCGGTGTGCTGGATCTGGCCAACTCCGGCGCCGGAACGGGCAACCGCGAGGTGTTTATTTTCAACAACGTCTTCCACTACCCGGCAGGGCAGACCTTCTACGTGGGTGAAGCCGCCACGATGAAGACCAAGGCGAAGCTGTTCAACAACGCCTACGCCGGCGGCATTTCCGTCCCGGACGAGGAAGAGCGCGCCATCACCGGCGAGCTGGGCCTGCCCGATGTGGGTGCGGCACCGGAGGACAATTCAAGGTCGACGGCGCCACTCACCGGAGTCAATGCGGCCCAGCACTTCGCAGGGTACGCCCCCACGGAAAGCTCTGTGCTGCGCAACGCCGGCCTGAGTCTGGAGGAGGTAGTGGCCCACTTCGGCGGCACCGTGACCGACCGCAGCGACATGAGCCCCACACAAGTTCATGCCCTCGCCCTGCAGGCTCCCAGCATTGACTTCGTCGCGGGCCACAATATGCCCAAGATGAATGGCGTGCGCTACGACGTGGACTTTCTGGGCAACGTGACCCCTGGTGCCGCCACGGGTGACGTAGCGGAGGGGCTGACCGTGGGTGCCATCCAGTACCTGGCCGCAACGCCGGACGCCGAGCCGACCACGACGCCTGAGCCGACGGTTTCGCCCGAGCCGACGACGACGCCTGAGCCGACGGTTTCGCCCGAGCCGACCACGACGCCTGAGCCGACGGTTTCGCCCGAGCCGACCACGACGCCTGAGCCGACGGTTTCGCCCGAGCCGACCACGACGCCTGAGCCGACGGTTTCGCCCCAGCCGACGACGGACCCTGAGCCCACCACGGATCCAAGCTCGAGCCCCGACAGCACGAACCTGCCTGAGCCGAGTGCAACGGATGAGTCCACCGGCCGTACCGCCGCCACAACCGGCGCAGGCTCCGCCGCAGCAACTGATGGCGCTGCGACGCCAGGTTCAGGCAGCGGCGCTGCAGACAGGGACGAACTGGCCTCGACTGGCATGAACAGCACACTGGGCCTGTCGATCGCAGGGCTTGCACTGCTTCTACTGATTGCCGGTGGCGTGTTGCGTCGTACCGGGAAGCGGGCCTGATGCGCGCCGGCCAGCCAACGACAATGGGATGGGTGCTGCGCACGGTCATCGCCGTCATGGGCCTTGTCCTCGCGGCGTTGCTGGCCGGTTGCTCCTCCGCCCCCGGCAGTGCCCCGGCGCCCGGAGTTGCCGGAGCCGTCCAGTGGATCTACGCGCATGCCGAGGGTGTTCGCGACGATGACCTGGTCAAGCGCCAGGCCCGCGACGTCACGGTGTTCAATTGGTCCGCCGAGCTTGGGCTCGGCGAGCCGTTCTCGGCCCGTGCGCTGGAGGCCGGCTATGCCAATTCCATGACGCCCGCGGGGCCGACGATGACGCCACAGGGGCCGAGTGCCGCTGCAGGTGTCGTCGATGCGGGCAGCGATGGCGCCTACGGTGCGCGCATCATGTCGCTGTGGGATTTCTATCTTGAGGAGGTGGAACGCCGCGAGCAGCAGCTCCGGGACCACCTCCTCGAGGGCCTGTCCTTGGACGAGGTTCGCACCTTCTACGACAGCCATGCGGACGCCTTCAGCCGTCAGGACGAGATTGCGCTCAAGATCACCGAATGGGAGAACGGGCGCGCCCTGGCCTCTTCCGAGGTGACGATTGATGCGGGCAACGTTCGCATGCTTCAAGAAGGCGACGACACTGTCATCTCCGCAGCCCTCGGCCTGACTGCGGGGCAGCAGGCTACGGCCCAACGGCCCGATGGCCGTTTCGCTCAACTCGAGTGCCTCTCGCGCAAGGACGGCGGCGTGGAAGATTTCGACGCCGTCGTCCAGGCGGCGGCCAGCCAGCTCGCCACCGAGCGCTTCGAGGCCGAACTGCTTCGCCGCCTCGGCGGCGCCTCCTAGCTGGGCAAGTTCCCATTGCCTGGAAGGGCGTGGGCGCCTGCGGAGCAGGTCTGAGAGTGTCTGCCGGTTCCGGCGAGTCCCGGAACCGGCAGACAAGTCCGGAAACCCGTGCTGAACGATGCGGAACTGCCCTGTCAGGCCGTGGCCCGGCAGCTGTGGGGCTCCCCGTCCAATACCGGGTGGATCAGGTACGCTAGCACCCCCGCCGCCTTCGACCGCTAAACCAGCAATGCGCCAAAACACGAAAGGGCCCCTGGCCGGGAACAGTGACTGTGGAAAGTCTTTGTTCCTGGCCAGGGCCCTTTTGTGCGCTGTGGGCGGGAGAGCCTAGCTGCTCAGCGCGGCCTCATCACGGTCCGCTGCGCCATTCACGGCGGCGTCACCAAACAGGTGTGTTCCCGTGTCCGGGAATGTTCTGGCCCAGTGCGGGCCATTGACGCGTCCGGAATTGTCCGGGTCAACGGGCGCCTGCCACGAGACGGGCACCGCGCCTGTGCCGGGGTTCAGCCTTTGGCCGAGGTCGTCGGCCAGGTGTCCGCGGCCGGTACGGCGCAGGTGCTCCATGTAAAGGACCGGATCGTTGTACAGGGCCGGCCCGTTCTGCAGCGTGGTCTGCATGGGGTCCGGCAGGGAACCGGGCATGCCCGCATAGGTGTTCCACCACACGGCCAGCTTCGAACGCATCTGGTCAACGAGCATCGGCTCCTCCTCCAGCAGGTTCCGGGTCAGGTACGGATCCTCCGTGACATGAAACAGCGATTCCCATTCAGCCCGGAACGCGCCCGGGTGATAGGTGCGGATGTACAGGTGATCGCGGGTTCGCACGGCTCGTTGATAGGTGTGGGCGCCATGGCCCAGCACCAGGTAGTCGCGCGATTCGATGGGAAGGCCACGAACGGCGTCGGCAAAGGACTCGCCCTGCCACTTCGCCGGGATCGGCAGGCCCAGCAGCTCGCAGATGGTCGGCGCGTAGTCGATGTTGTACAACAACGCGTCGCAGCCCAGCCGGGAGCCGGCGCCTTCGGTCAGGCCCGGCCACTTCACCAGCATGGGCAGGTGGTGCGTGGGCTCGCTGGCGAGGCCGTGCTCGGCATAGGAGCCCTGTTCGCCGAAGGCTTCGCCATGGTCGGCGCTGACGACAATGGCGACGTCGTCGGCAATGCCCATGGCCTTGAGCCCGTCGAGCAGCCGGCCGAATTCGCTGTCCCAGAAGTGGATGGCGCCGTCGTAGCCGTTGATGAGTTTTTCGTAGTCGGCGCGGGTGCGGATCTGCTGCGGAAAGTTATACGGCACGCGGCGTTCAAACAGGCCGTCGGAGTACATGAAGTCCAGGGCCGAGCGGGGGCCGTAAATTTCCGCATGCCCGTCAATGGCCGCCTGGTCGGGCCATGCCGGCGGCGGTCCGGACGCGGCGGCCTTGTCGGTCCATTCCTGTTCCTGCAGGTAGTCCATGTGCGGGTCCCAGTACGTCAGGTGCAGGTACCAGTCGTCCGTGTCGAGGTGGCGTCCGATCCATTCCAGGGCCGTGTCGGTGACGATGTCCGCCGGCTCGTCGCCGACGTCGGGGGTGGCCCGGATGCTTTCGCGGAAGTTGCCCAGAAAGTACCAGGCCCGGTGCCGCTCCGCAAAGGATGACACTGCGGCGGTCAGGTAGCCGTGCGCGCCCAGGTGCTGGCCCAGCAGCGGCCGGCCCTCGACGAGGCCGTGCCCGGAGTCGGCCCGGAAGCGGGCTGCCTCGCCGTGGTGGCCGACAACGCCGTTGGTGATGCCGAACTGGCCGCTGGTCAGGGCCGTGCGGGAGGGCATGCAGGGGGAGTCCGAGGCGTAGTACCGATCGAACCGTGCGGCGTCCTCGGCGAAGACGTCCAGGTTCGGGGTGATGGGGCGTTGGTAGCCGTACGGGCCCGTATGGTCCGGGCGCAGGGTGTCAACATCCACGTAGATGATTTTCATGCGGTCTCTGTGTCCTGTTCCTGCGAAGCTGTGGCGCCAGCGCCGCCGCGGGGGGTGGGGGTGGTGAAGTCGGGCAGCTGTTCGGTGAGCCTGGCATACGTCATCTCCAGCCAGGTCAGGTAGGTGGTCCCGAGCAGGTACGACCTCTCCCGGCCCAGCCGCACCAGTTCGCGGTGCCACGCCGGGTCGATCGGGAAGGCCGCCTGCTCCGGGTCGAAGTCGTCGCTGTAGGCCTTTTCGCGCTGCTGCCTGCGGCGGTAGTCCAGCTCGGTGGTCAGCAGTGCCAAGGCAACTTCGGGCCCCAGAACGCCGGTGAGCACGAAGCGCATTTGGAAGTCCGAGTCCAGCGGCCGGACCGTGGGCTCGTAGGGGGCGTGCGCCCAGTCCTTGAACGCCTGGATCCCGGCCGGTGTCAGGCGGTACACCTTGGCGTCCGGGCCGGAGCGGTGCTGGTCAATGACCTGGTCCACCCAGCCCTTCTCCAGGCACTTGGTCAGCTGCCGGTAGATCTGGGACGGCTGCGGGGTGTAGCCAAAGAACGGGCCCTCCTGGGCCAGCCACTTGTGCAGGTCGTACCCGGCCATGGGCGTGCGCACCAAATGGCCCAAGATGATGCATTCAAGTTTGTTGAGCATTGGTTGCCCTTCCTTCGACTATATGATTAGAATCATACTCATCTTGCATTGCTCCCGCAAAGCATTAGTTTTTGGTAAGAAAAGTATTTGAGTAAGTCTATAGTTTGACATCGTGAAGCCATCAGCTGCCGCCCAGTGCGGCGGCGAGACAAAGGAGTTTTTGTGAAGGCACCAAACCGGGCAGTCCGTGCCCTGGCACTGGCCGCCACCGCCGCCATCTTCCTGACGGGCTGCGGAAGCAGCGCCGAGCCGGGAAGTGACGGGGCAGCAGCCAAGGCCGTAACCACCTTAACCCTGGCCTCCGGCGTCGAGCCGCAATCCCTGGACCCGGCCATGTCCCGCGAAGCACAGTTCGTACAGTACTTCCAGCCCGTGTTCGACACCCTGATTCGACGCAACAGCGACGGTGAGCCGGTTCCCATGCTGGCCGCCAAGTGGGAGACGGCCAAGGACGGCAAGAGCCTCACTCTGACCCTGCGCGACGACGTCACGTTCACCGACGGTGCCAAGCTCGACGCCGAGGCGGTCAAGGGCAACCTGGAACGATTCAAAGAAGCTGGTGGCCCACTGACCGCAGCCCTGGCCGCCGTCGAAAGTGTTGACGCCGTTGACGCCACCACGGTGAAACTGAATCTCTCCACGCCGGATCCGGCACTGGTCTACGCGCTGGGCGGCCCCAGCGGCTACATGCAGTCCCCGGCCAACTTTGACAGCCCCACGGTGGACACCCAGCCCATCGGATCCGGCCCCTACGAGCTGGACCGTGCCGCCACGACCCCTGGCTCGCAGTACACCTTCGTGAAGAACGATGACTACTGGGATACCGATCTGCAGAAGTTTGAAAAGCTCGTCATCAAGCCCATCAAGGATGAAAACGCCCGCTTCAACGCGGTCCGCTCGGGCCAGGCTGATGGCATGATCGCCACGGCCAAGACCGTCAAGGCTGCTGAAGCCGCCGACGTCACCGTGAAGATGGTGCCCGGCGACTGGCAGGGCCTGACCCTGCTGGACCGCGCCGGCGAGCTGACCCCGGAATTGGGCAAGGTTGAGGTCCGCCAGGCCATCAACTACGCCATTGACAAGGACGCCATCCTGAAGAACGTGGCGCAGGGCTTGGGCACCGTCACCAGCCAGGTCTTCGGCCCCTCCTCGGTAGCTTTTGTGGCTGACCTCGACAGCGCCTACGGCTACGACGTGGACAAAGCCAAGGCACTGCTGAAGACTGCCGGCCTGGAGTCCGGCTTCACCCTGAAGATGCCGACCTCCTCCGACATGGACCCGGCCCTGGCTCCCGCCATCAAGGACCAGCTGGCCAAGGTGGGCATCACCGTGGACTGGGTGGACGTCCCCTCGGCCCAGTACCAGCCCGAACAGCAGTCCGGAAGCTACTCCGCCTTGTTCACCGCGTTCGGCCAGCCCGTGGTGGCATGGACCGCCATCAACACCATGGTGACCGAATCCGCCCCCTGGAACGTGTTCAAGTCCAGTACCCCTGAGACCAAGGTCCTGTTGGCGGACATCCTGGCCGGCAGCGACGAGGAAGCCGCCGCGAAGCAGCAGGAACTGAACGAGTACCTGGTGGACAACGCCTGGTTCGCCCCGTGGTACCGGATTGACCAGCCGTACTTCATCTCCAAGAACGTATCGGTGACAGTCCAGAACGGCCAGCCAGTTCCCTCGATCTACAACTTCGAACCGGCCAAGTAACGGCTCAGTAGCCCGCCAAATAAACGCCAAAAGCCACCATATAGCGTGGGGGGGATCTTCCCCCCCACGCCCCCACCCTTCAAGGATTCACCTGTGATTTCCTACATCAGCCGCAGGATCGGCTCGGGACTTGTGCTCATCGCCTGCGCCTCCTTCATCGTCTTTGGGCTCATGCTCGCCAACAGTGAGCATGTGGCCCGCAACATCCTCGGCGACCAGGCATCCCTGGAGCAGCTCGCCGAGAAACGGGCCGAACTGGGCCTGGACGGCTCCCTGTTCGTCCAGTACTTCCAATGGCTGGGCAACGCTGTCCAAGGCAACCTGGGCCAGTCCTGGTTCAACGCCGAATCCGTCGGCTATCTGCTGATGAGCCGGGTGCCCGTCACCTTGTCCATTGCCGTGGGGACCGTGATCGTCTCCACCGTCATCTCCCTGGCGATGGGCGTGGCTGCAGCTGTTTACCGCGGCTGGCTCGATAGGGTCCTGCAGATTGTCTCGGTCGCCGGCCTGGTCTTCCCCGGCTTTTGGCTGGCGCTGGTCCTGGTGGTGAAGGTCTCCATCGAATGGGGTCTGGTGCCTGCCACCGGCTACATCACCTTTGGCGAGTCACCCTTCGGCTGGATGCAAAGCCTGCTGCTGCCCGTGTTCTCGCTGGCCATCGGCGCCGTCGCCGGGCTCTCCCAGCAGGTCCGCAGCGCCACCATCGCCGTCCTGGAGATGGACTATGTGCGCACCCTGCGCAGCCGCGGCCTGTCCGAATCCAGCGTCCTGTTCCGCCATGTGATCCGCAACGCAGCCCCGCCCACCCTGACGGTGCTGTCGCTGAACTTCATTGCGCTCATGTCCGGAGCCGTCATGATTGAACGCGTCTTCGCCCTTCCCGGCCTGGGCAGCATCGCCGTCGACGCCACCGGCGTGGGGGACATTCCCATTGTGGTGGGCGCCGTGGTGATCTCCGTCGTCATCGTTGTCATCGTCAACCTTGCCATTGACCTGGTCAATGGCTGGCTCAACCCGAAAGTGCGGTTGTCATGAGCCCCCGTTCCGAACAAGTAACAGCAACGCCACCGGCCACCGGCAAGAGCGACGCCGCCCGCCGCCAAAGCCTCTGGCTCCGCATCGCCGGCTCACCCATGGCCGCGATCTCCCTGGCCGTCCTGGTCCTGGTGGTGCTGGCCGTCATTGCGGCACCGCTGCTGACATCCTTTGATCCCAACAGCGGCGACATCAGCAAGGCCCTGCTCCCGCCCGGGTCCGAGCATTGGCTCGGCACCGACAGTGCCGGCCGCGACGTCTTTGCCCGCATCGTCTACGGCGGGCGCACCACGCTGGGCGGTGCCGCGCTGGCGCTGGCCATCGCCGCCGCCATCGGCGTCACCACCGGCCTGTTCGCCGGCTACTTCGGCGGCAAGCTGGACGCCACCGTCGACTGGGTCAGCAACCTGCTCATCGCACTGCCGAACATCATGATCCTGCTGGCCGTGCGCGCAGCATGGGGCAGCAACATCTGGCTGAGCATGACCGTGTTCGGCGTGCTCATGGCGCCGGGCTTCCACCGCCTGGTCCGCGCCATTGTCAGCGGCATCCGCAACGAGCTCTACGTTGACGCGGCCCGCGTGTCCGGGCTGACCCTGGACCGCATCCTGGGCAAGCACATCCTCGTCGCCATCCGCGCACCCATCATCATTTACGCCGCACTGGCCGGCGTCGTCGTCATCGGCGTGCAGGCCGGCCTGGACTTCCTGGGCCTGGGCGACGTCACGGTGCCCAGCTGGGGCACCATGCTCAACGAAGCCCTCGTCAACCTCTACATCGCCCCGGGCCTCATGCTCTGGCCCGGCATCGCCCTGGGCGTGGTCAACGCAGCCCTGATCCTGTTCGGCAACAGCCTGCGCGACGCCCTTGAGGACCGTCCCGGAGTCAAGGCCCGCAAGCGCCGCCGTTCCGCACCCAAGGCAACGGACGACGTCGTGCCTTCCCCGGGCGCGGACGGCGACCCTGAGCTGGTCCCCGGCAGCGGGACGATTCCCGCCGACAGCGTGCTGCTGGTCCGCAACCTGCAGGTGGGGTACCCGTCGGAAGACGGCTACAAGGCCGTCGTGAAGGGGATCTCCTTCGGCGTCCGCCGCGGCGAGGTGCTGGGCCTGGTGGGTGAATCCGGCTCGGGCAAGACGCAGACCGCCTGGTCGATCCTGGGGCTGCTGCCCACGGGCGGGCGCATCCTGGCCGGCGACGTGGAAATTGCCGGCGAGTCCGTGGTGGGCCTGCCCAAGAAGGCGCGGCGCGCCCTGCTGGGCCAGTCCGTCGCTTACATTCCGCAGGAGCCCATGTCCAACCTGGACCCGACGTTCCGGATCGGCTTCCAGCTGGTGGAGCCCATCCGCAAGCAACTGGGCCTGGGCAAGGCCGAAGCCACGGCGAAGGCCCTGGCCATGCTGGCCCGGGTGGGGATCGCCGACCCGCAGCGCACATTTGATTCGTACCCGCACCAGATTTCCGGCGGCATGGCGCAGCGCGTGCTGATCGCCGGGGCCGTGGCGTGCGACCCCGACGTGTTGATCGCCGACGAACCCACCACGGCGCTGGATGTCACCGTCCAGGCTGAGGTGCTGGACCTGCTGCGCGAACTACAGCAGGAGAAGGGCATGGCCGTGGTCCTGGTGACCCACAACTTCGGCGTGGTGGCGGACATCTGCGACCGGGTGGCCGTGATGAAGCTGGGCCGGATCGTGGAACAAAACGACGTGGGGGAGCTCTTTGCCGCCCCGCAACACCCGTACACGCGCATGCTGTTGGACTCGGGGCTGGAAAACAAGACTCCCCGCACCCGGCTGCTCCCATCGGAAACGGCGCCCCTTGAGGAGGCAGCACTGTGAGCCCTGCACTTTTGCAGATCCAAGATCTGGTCACCGAATTCCCCACCCGCGGCTGGCGCAATCCGCCGGTCCGGGTACTGAAAGGGATTTCCCTGGACGTCAAGCCGGGGGAGACAGTCGGCCTGGTGGGCGAGTCCGGCTCGGGCAAGACCACCATCGGCCGGGCCGTGCTGGGCCTGGCCCCGGTCACCGGCGGGAAAGTCTTGTTTGACGGCCGGGACATCTCGGACCTGAAGCCGGCCGCCCGCCGGGCGGTCAGCAAGGACATCCAAGTGGTTTTTCAGGACCCCTACACGTCCCTGAACCCGGCCATGACCATCACCGATATCCTCTCCGAACCCCTCGTGGTGCAGGGCATGAGCGGCGCCAAGGCCCGCGCCCGGGTGGCCGGCCTGCTTGAACGCGTCCAACTGCCTGCGGATGCGGCGGCCCGGCTGCCGCGCGAATTCTCCGGAGGCCAGCGCCAGCGCGTGGCCATTGCCCGGGCCCTGGCCATGGAACCCAAGCTCATTGTGTGCGACGAGCCCGTCTCGGCGCTGGACTTGAGCACCCAGGCCCGCGTGCTGGACCTGTTCCTGGAAATTCAGGAACAAACCGGAGTGGCATACCTGTTCATCTCCCACGATTTGGCCGTGGTGCGGCACCTGAGCCACCGGGTGTGCGTGCTCTACCGCGGGGAAGTCGTGGAGTTCGGCGAGGCCGACCAGGTCACGAGTGAACCGCGCCACGACTACACGAGGCGGCTGCTCATGGCATCGCCGATTGCCGACCCCGTGCGCCAGCGCCACCGCCGCGAGGAGCGCCGGGCCCTGGCCGCGGCCGCAGGGTCTTAGAACTGACCGGCCATACCGCCGGCCCTCGTACGCCCCGGGCAGTGCCCCGGGCGTACGAGTACTAGGCGCCGCCGCCACCGTCACACCCCAGATCCGGGCAGCCCAGCGCGCCGCCTGCTGATATCCAAACCCAACCCGAACCCACGAAAAGGGACTGACACTTGCCTGCCACAGCATTTCCCCAGCACGACGCCGACGCCGCCCCCGTTGTGGTTCCCGCCCTTCAGCATTGGGAGCCGGCCCCCGGCACCCTGGCCCTGCGCGACGGTTTCACCGTGGTGTGGAATGACGTTGCGCTCGCCGACACGGCCCGCACCCTGATGGCCGAGATCGCCGAACTGGCCGGCCTGAGCGGTTCCGCCGGTGGGGCGGTCCGTTCCGCTGCGGCCCCCGCATTCGGTGCGATCCGCCCCGTCGACACCGCTGGCACAGCAGCCGGTGCGATCGAGCTGGTGCTGGACCCGGCACTCGACCTCGGCGCAGCCCCGGCCACGGCGGCAGGGGAGGGGTATGTGCTCGAGGTGGGGGACGGCGTCGTGCTTAAGGCGCGGACGGCAACCGGGGTGTATTGGGCCACCCGTTCGCTGCTGCAAATGCTGCTGGCACCGGAGGGCCTGGCGCGCGGCACGGCCGTGGACTGGCCCAACTATCCGGTGCGCGGCTTCATGCTCGATGTGGGGCGCCGCTTCTCCCGGCCGGAATACCTGGCGGACCTGGTCAGGTTCATGAGCTGGCACAAGCTGAACACGTTCATGGTGCACCTGAACGACAACGAGATTGCCAAGGACACCGGGCGCAACTGGTCCGAGGCGCAGAGTGCCTTCCGGCTGGAATCGGAAAACCCGGCCCTGGCCGGCCTGGTCGCCACCGATGGCAGCTACAGCCGTGCCGAATGGGACACGCTGGAGGACCTGGCAGCCCGGCACCACGTGACCTTGGTGCCGGAGATCGACGTGCCTGCGCACTCCCGCTCGCTCATCGCCTGGCGTCCGGAGCTGGGTTTGAACGGCGGAGACTCGGACATGCTGGATCTGTCCAAGCAGGAGACGGTTGAGCTGGTCAAAGAACTTTTCACAGAGTTTGTGCCGTGGTTCCGCAGCCCCATGGTGAACTTTGGGGCTGACGAATACAGCAAGGATCACCACTCGGAATACCGCGACTTCTTCAATGTCATCAGCGCCCACCTGCAGGACCTGGGCAAGGCGCCCGTGGCGTGGGGCAGCCTGACGGCCATGGCCAACGGGGCACCCAACCCAGGCGAAGGCTTTGACCGCACCCCCATCATTTGCTCGTGGAACAACGACTGGTACAGCGGACGGGCCGCCACCGCCGACGGCTACAAGGTGATCAACACCAACGACGTGCTCCTCTACATCGTGCCCTTCGCCGACTACTACCATGGCGGCCCGCTTGACGCCGAGGCTCTCTTCACCTCATGGGAGCCGCATGTCTTCGGCGAGGACCAGGACCTGGAACCGGGGCACCCGCAGTTGCTGGGCGCCGCCAGCGCATTGTGGAACGACCTGGTGCTGCGCGACTACGACGAGCACACCATGCACGCCATGATTGAACCCGCCTTTGGTGTCCTGGCACAGAAAATGTGGCGTGGCCCCGTGCCGGGCATGGATTTTGAGGTGTTTACCCAAGGCGCGCAGACCGTGTCGGCCTGGCCGGGCCGCACGTTCGTGAAGTGAGCACCACCGCCACTGTGGACTAGATAGCATGGCCCTACAGAGCAGCGTCGCAGGAAATGAGCGGTCCATGATGCCCCGGCACATGGGCCGCTCATTTCACTTCAGGTACACCGCAGCTACCACGCCAACAAAACTGGCCCAGAGTTAAAGGACAAAATTTCCGTGACTGCCCCCAACCTCAATTTTGCTGCCAACCCTTACCGGGACATCCTGGACTTGGAAAACCCGGGTCCCGGCCATGGCAGCATCCGACCCCGTGCGCATGTGGCGAGCGGATTGCCTACGCTCTCCCTCAACGGGGACTGGCGGTTCAATTTCGCACCGTCCCTGGCAGAGGCCCCAGAGGGTGTTGAGACGGAAGCGTTCGACGACGCGACTTGGGGAACGCTTCCCGTCCCGTCGAACTGGAACTTCCATGGGCACGGCGCCCCGGCCTACACCAATGTGCAGTTTCCGTTCCCGCTGGATCCGCCGTTTGTGCCCGACGCCAATCCGGTGGGGGACCACCGGCTGCGTTTCGAGGCCGGCCCGGACTTTCTCCAAGGTGCCGTCCTGCGCTTCGATGGGATCGAGAATGCGGGCACGGTCTGGCTCAACGGCACCCTGCTGGGAACAACACGCGGCTCCAAGCTGCCACACGAGTTCGACGTCTCGGCTGTTCTGCGCACGGGCGAAAATCTCTTGGTGGTGCGAGTGTCACAGTTCTCCGCCGCCAGCTATTTGGAAGATCAGGATGCGTGGTGGCTGCCGGGCATTTTCCGCGATGTGACGCTGTTGGCCCAACCTGCCCATGCCGTGCGCGATGTGTTTGTGCACGCCGGATTCACACCGGGCGGACATGGCACCTTGCGTGTGGAATTGGACCCGCCGGTAGAGGGGGCCATCGCAACGATTAGCGCCTTGGGCTTTCGCAGCGGGTTGGAAGCGGCGCACGGAGAAGTGCTGGATGTGGGGCCGGTGCAGCCCTGGAGCGCCGAGACTCCTGCACTGTATGAACTCACCATCACCACACCGGTACAAACCTTGACCCTAAAGGTTGGCTTCCGGACCATCACTGTGGAAGACGCACAGATCAAGATCAATGGTGTGCCGGTGCTGTTCCGCGGAGTCAACCGGCATGAGCACAACCCTGACCTGGGCCGCGCGGTGCCGCAGGAACAAGTGCTGGCGGAGCTGCACCTGATGAAAGCCCACAACATCAACGCCATCCGCACCGCGCATTACGCCCCGCACCCGTTCCTGCTCCACGCCGCCGATAAGCTCGGCTTCTACGTCATTGACGAGTGCGACTACGAAACCCACGGCTTTGAAGACGGCGACCCGGCCCACGAACGCTGGGCCGGCAACCCCAGTGCGGAGCCGCAGTACCGGGCGGCCATGCTGGACCGCATGGAACGCATGGTGGAGCGGGACAAGAACCATCCCAGCATCATCATGTGGTCGCTGGGCAATGAAGCCGGCACAGGCCAGAACCTGGAAGCCATGGCCCGCTGGACCAAGCAGCGGGACCCGGAACGGCTGGTTCACTACGAAAGCGACTGGGCATGCGCCTACGTGGACGTGTATTCACGCATGTACCTCTACCCGGCCGATGTGGAGCTGATTGGCCGGCAGGAGGAGGAACCCCTGCCGGACGCCGGCCAGGACGCGCACCGCCGCAACCTGCCGTTCATCCTGTGCGAATACGCCCATGCCATGGGCAACGGCCCCGGCGGCCTGCAAGAGTACCAGGACCTCTTCGATGCGTATCCGCGGTTGCAGGGCGGCTTTGTCTGGGAATGGATTGAGCACGGCATCCGCCAGCACACCCCGGACGGCGAGGCGTACTTTGCCTACGGTGGCGACTTTGGCGAGACGGTCCACGACGGAAACTTCGTCATCGACGGACTGGTCTCCGCGGACCTGGAACCACGCCCGGGACTGCTCGATTTCAAGAAGGTCATCGAACCGGTGGTCATGGTGATTGCGGAGGACTGGTCCACTCTGAAAATCCACAACAAGTACGACTTTTTGGATACGGCCCACCTCGCTTTCACCTGGCACATTGAGGGCCCCGGCGGCCGTCACTCGGAGGGAACACTTCAGGTGCCGGTGACGGCGGCCGGTGACCGGTCCGCCGTCGGGCTTCCCGCAGAAATCACGGCGGAACGCCGGCAACAGCGGGTGCTTTCCATCAGCGCCGTGCTCGCCGCGGATGAGCCGTGGGCACCGGCCGGGCACGAGATCGCGTGGACGCAGCAGGGTGACCCGGCCGCGCCGCTGCCCGCCGTCAACCCGGTGGAACAAGTGCAGCGCGACGGCGGTGTGCTGCGGCTTGGCCCGGCCACCTTTGACCTGGCCACGGGGGAACTTGGCAGTTTCAAGGGTGTCCCCGTCAACGGGCCGCGGCTGACGTTGTGGCGTTCGCCCACCGACAATGACGGCGGCAAGGAACGGAGCCTGCCGGGCAACCCGCGCGATGCCGACACCTGGATGGCTGCCGGGCTGCCGCTGCTTGAAGGGCGCCTGGCGTCCATGACGGACGACGGCGGGCGGCTGCGTGTGCGGGTGCGCTACGGTGTGCCGGTGGCCAGGACGCATGTTGATGTTGAATATGTGTGGACCAGCGACGGGACGCGGCTTGAATTGGTGGCGCAGGTGGAACCGGGTCCGGGATGGGGACGGAACTGGGCACGAGTTGGTTTCGACTTTGAGCTGCCCGGCGAGTTCTCCCAGACATCGTGGACAGGTTTTGGTCCGGGACAAAAATACCCGGACACGGGCATGGCTGCGAAGCTGGGCTGGTTCAGCGCTTCCATTCAGGAGCTGCAGGTGCCGTACGTGCGGCCGCAGGAAAATGGTGCCCGGGCCGGGGTTTCGAGGTTGGAGCTGGGTGCGCCCGGATCCGGTGCTGCCATCGCGTTCCGCAGCGACTCCATGGCATTCACGCTGCGGCCGTGGTCGCAATCGGTTTTGACGGCGGCCAAACACACGCCGGACTTGATGGCGGACGGGATCAGCTACTTGACCCTCGATGCTGCAGCCAACGGGATTGGCACAGCATCGTGCGGACCGGGAGTCCTTCCCCCCTACGTGCTAACGCCAGCGGCGCTAAGCTTCCGGGTCGTCCTGCAGTAGCGGTTCGTTGCGTGTCATTGAAACGGCATGGGAAAGGCCCTCGCCGGCCTCGCCCATGTCGTTTTGCTCTCAGCCAGTGCACCAACATTGCTGTGTGCAGACCCAATTCGTGACTGGATCCCTTTTTCAGCTCACCGTGGGCGTTGCCGATCGGCGGAAGGGAAGAATTTAAGCTGAAGTTACGCAGGTTAAGACAGGAAGATCTCCAGGTTTCCGGGGATCTTCCTGTCTTGTACGCCCAGCATGGGCATTTGCTTGGAGGTGAAAGTCCTCTGAAGGAGAAGATGGTTTAGCTTCTCGCCAATGGCAACAGCGTCACCGTGAGGTGGGGTGGGAAGGAAGCCGGAGGCAAAACCCTGCACCGAGCGACACAAACCGCATAGCAGGCATGCTGGTTGGGGCCACCCGCAGCTGTTGGGGGCGGCCAGCGCACTGTGGAACGACCTGGTGCTGCTCGACTACGACGAACACACCATGCCTTCGATGATGGAGCCGGCCTTCGGGGTGCTGGCACAGAAAATGTGGCGCGGTGCCGTGCCCGGGATGAACTACGCGACCTTCATGGCCGGTGCGGAGGCCGTCGCCGCATGGCCGGGACGGGAGTTTCTGCAGTGACGGCGGCAGGGGCGGAAAACTCAAAAGGCGGTGCAGCAAGGGACGGAGCGGCTCTGGAGATCGTCCTCCAGGATGCCGCGGGGGCACGTGCTGCACTGGCCGGAGGCGCGGACCGCCTGGAACTGTGCACAGGCCTGCACGTGGGCGGGCTGACGCCGTCGGCCGGCACGGTGGAAGCAATGCTGGAAACTGGCGCCGGACATCAGGGCCTTGCAGGCCGCCGGCGTGGGGCGGGTTCTGACGTCTGGTGGAGCTGCGCAGACCGTTGACGGGCTGGCAGTTTTAGACGCCATGCACCTCTCTGCCCGGGTATCGCACGTGGATGAACATCCGGCTGGTCCAGTACTATCACGTGGGTGGTTTGCATGTGGGAGGTGCGCTGGCCGGAACGGTAGGGCACGTGTTCTTTGTGATCCTCTTGGCACCGTCATGGGCTGATGGAATCGCTGGGTACGATGACCTGTCAGCGGCACTTGCACTGGTGGTTGTTCTGGTCCTGCTGGCTATCTATGTTCTGGCACGGCCGAATTGCCGCAGACAACACCACGACATCGTCGAAGCCTCCCACCGCTTTGGCACCTGGCTGGTGCTGCTGCTGGCCTCACCGATTTTTTGGATGCTGTGGTTTCGACCTCGCCGGCCATCTGGCCCTGCTTGTTGCTGCGCCAGGTCCGTATGGTCGTCACGAATCCGTCCAACCACGCCGCCATTGTCAAACTTGACCACAGCTACCTCTCCAAGGTTGGCACCACCAGATCCAGTAGTCGAAACCCCTCCTGGGGTGGCACCCCTTCGCCTGCTGCCGGCCGTGGCAGGGGAGCCCGGGTACCGCATGCTGATCTCGCGCGCTGGGGGCTGGACCGCGGACTTCATGGACAACCCGCCTAGCCATGTCTGGGCCAAAGGCATACCCGCGGCCGGCGTGGCCAACGCCAAACGCCTATTCAACAGGGTGCTCTACGTGGTCACCGGCAGTGGGATTGGCCCCGGCCTGGGACACTTGCCTACCGACACACAGGGAGCCAGGCTCGTCTGGGTCACCAAGACGCCGCGGTCCACCTACGGCGATGACCTTGTTGACGAGGTGGCGTCGGCGCAGCCGGAAGCTGTCATTTGGAACACTTCGGAGCAGGGGAAGCCGGACGTCATTTGTGTCTCCAACAAAAACGTCACCGATCGTATCGTTTTAGAATTTGAACACCGTGGCATCCCCGCCTTTGGGCCTATCTGGGACCCCTGGCACCGAAGCAAAAAACTGCCCGTCAGTGCGCGTGTGGCCTGACTTCACGGGCTTTCGCATCAATGGTTCTTCTGCTTGCGTTCCAAATCTTCAGCCGCTGTGGTGATGCGTTTGGACATGGAAGAGAAAATCCGGCCGTGAAACGGCAAGATGGCCAGCCAGTAGAGGCGCCCGGCGACCCCATGGGGGAAAAAGACCGCGCGCTGCGTGTAACGGCTTCCCGATCCAGTGGGGGCAACGGAAAACTCGAGCCATGCCCGGCCTGGGGCGCGCATCTCTGCCTGCAGTCGCAGAAGTTGGCCGGGCACTATTTCCTCAACCCTCCACCAGTCGACGGCGTCCCCGAGAGCCAAGCTTTCGCGGCTGCGCCGGCCACGGCGCAGCCCGACCCCGCCCACCAGCTTGTCCATGATGCCCCGCAGTGCCCAAGCGCCTGGCAGTGAGTAGTATCCGGTCTCCCCGCCTATTCCTTGAATGACCTTAAAAACACTATCGGGGCGGGCTCGGGTGTCGCGTTCCCGCACATCGGTGAAGACGGTGTGTCCAGCCCATTGCGGGTCCGAGGGCAGTGGGTCTGCCGGTGATTCCAGCGCGTGTGCGCTCACCCAGGTGGTTTCCACCGTGTCATCACGCATCTTGGCCAATGCCAGTTCCACCGCACGCAGGTATCCTGTCAGTCCATTGGCAGGGCGGGCTATCACAGCGTCTATGTCATGGTTGCGCATCACGCAATCGTGTTGGAGGGATTCGACCAGGGGGACCGCCAAGGACCGCGGAATAGGGGTGACCAGGTTGACCCATTGAGCGGCCAACCAAGGGGTCAGTACCGGAAGGGGCAGGATCTTTGGCCGACGAATTCCTGCAGCATCGGCGTAGAGCCGCATCAGCTCCGCATAGCTGTGAGCCTCCGGGCCGCCAATGTCGAAGCGGCCCGAGAGATCTGGTGGCAGCGCGGCGGCTTCATTGAGGTAGTGCAGGGCATCGCGCACGGCGATGGGCTGCACCTGGTTCAAGACCCAACGGGGGGCCGGCATCACTGGCAGGACGTCTGTGAGGTGGCGGATCATTTCGAAGCTGGCTGAACCGGAGCCGATGATCAGTCCAGCCTGCAAGGTCAGGGTGGGGACGGTACTGGATTCGAGAATTTCGCCGACCTTGACCCTGGAAGTAAGGTGCGTGCTCAGCTCGCCGTCGGGATGCAGCCCGGATAAATAGATCAGGCGCTGCAGCCCCGCGGCCTTGGCAGCAGCTGCCAGCACCCGCGCACACCGTTCCTCGACCGGCCCGAAGTCTTTGGTGCCACCCATCGAATGCGCCAAATAGTAAAGGACTTCTGTACCTGAGCACAGGTCCTGGACCGCTTGTGGATCTGCCAGATCGCCGACGACAATGGTGACCTTCTTGCTCCACGGCACATCACGCAAGGCATTTCGTCGCCGGGTCAGGACCCGCACGTCGTGGCCTTGTTCCAGGAGGACGGGGACAAGGCGTCCTCCGATATAACCGGTTGCTCCGGTGACGGCAATGACACTCATGCGGCATTCTCCAATGTGCGGTTGAACTTCATTCGGCGCGTGGCAGCTGCCACGAGCGCGTACAGAATCACCAGGGCGGCGGCGCAGAAGGCCGTGATCGACACTGGCACCGATTCCAGCCCGCCATCGCTGCGACCCACACCAATCCATGCGATGCCCCACGCCATGGCCAGCGCGGCCGCTATGCGCCCTCCGGAGAAGTGCACTGTACCGGCGGCAATAAGTGCTGCAACAACCACCAGGACTGCTGCCAGCGGGGTAACCCATGTTGCGCCCTCTCCCACACCGAGTGAGGACAGCCACGCTGCAATGTTCGCCACTGCAGCAACACTGACCCAGCCGAGGTAGGGGCCGAAAGCAAGTGCTGTGATCCAGCGCTCCGGCGCAGATTCCGCGCCGGGGATCATGAGCAGGAAGATCCTGACCAGGACCGCCAACAAAAGTAAAATCACCACAACACTGAGCCCAAGCCAGCCGAGCTGGACCACGCCGATCCACAGCGCGTTGATGACCGCCGAGGCTGCAGCCCAGGGGCGCATCGTTCGCTGGGACTGGCTTTCGCCGGGTGTGGCGGTTAACTGCCAGAGCGCGTAAACCAGCAACGCGGTGTAGATGAAGCTCCAGATGGAAAAGGCCCCGGTTCCCGGTGCCAGCAGTGTTGAGTCAGCGCCGAGACGACCGCCTGCGGCGTCGGCAATCGGGGTGCCGCCCAGCGCTCCGCTGCCGTAGAAGGCTCCCAGGGTTGCCAGCAAGACCGCGACAGCACACGATATCCGGGCGGTCACTGAAGCTGAATATGTAGTTCGCATCGCCAATACCCTTCTCAATTGAGGCCCCACATTACAGAACTTGCCCTATTCGACAAGAGTGAGTCATATAACCCATAATGTATCTAGATAGGCAAGCAATCAACCCTTCGAGGTAAAGATGACAGGACGTACTTTCGAACAAGCCAGCGACGGTTGTTCAGCAGCCCGGTTGTTGCAGGAGGTCTTGCTCTTCAATGACGCACTCAAGCATTCAATCTGCAGGCAACTGCAGATCAACGAAACCGATTTCAATGCCCTGCAGCATCTGACCTTTGGAAAAGCGTTGACTCCGAGTGAATTAGCGTCAAGGCTGTGCATCACCTCGGCTGCGTCCACGGCACTTATTGACAGGTTAAGCGCACGAGGGCAGGTCATGCGCACGCCGAACCCCTCGGACCGGCGCAGCGTGCTGGTTCACGCCAGCCCAGAGACTGTGGAACTGGTGGTGACGGCGCTGCGTCCACATTTCAAAGATTCCAACGAACGACTGAACAACACAGCGCCGGAGGAACAACAAGCGGTTACGGCCTTTCTGGAAGACGTACTTCACTCGATCCATGCCGGGATCGATTCCCTCCCTGCGACCGCTGCCGCGAAACGGAGAGCACGATCATGACCTTGTCGACCTGGACAACCGCCCAGCCAGCAGCAGGACTCGGCGCTGCAGATGGCTCGAGATTTGACGCATCAGTACGCCATGAAATCTCTCAGCTAGTGGATGGCTACAAAAAGGACGCCGCGGCTTATTCACCGGCCACGGCGGTCTTGTGGGAACGCATCTTTACCTCGCTGGAGGGTGGAAAGCTTACCCGCCCGCGGCTGGTCAGGCTGGGATACGACGCCTTCAAACCCCAACCCAGGCAGGAACAGCCACAGCACCACGGTGCCGGTCACCGGGTAGTCCTTCTGGGCTGCGCCTTTGAACTGCTGCATACCTCGTTGCTGATGCATGATGATGTCATCGACCGGGACTTTACCCGCAGGGGACGGCGCACCCTGTCAGCACAATACCGCGACGATGCCCTGGCCGCGGGGCAAAGAGTGCCCGACGCAGAACATGCCGGGCATTCTGCAGCAATTATTGCTGGTGACCTGCTCCTTGCCGCAGCCATCTCACTGGCCCTGCGTGCCGGCAGTTCGTTGGCGCAGGCCGGCGCCATTGAACGGTCTTTTCAGTTGGCCATCCAGAATGCCGGTGCCGGAGAACTCGAAGACCTGCTGTATTCGTTGGATCATTCCCCCGCCAAAGTTCAGGACGTCCTGCGCATGGAGGAACTGAAGACCGCGTCGTACTCCTTCAGGTTCCCCCTGCAGACAGGGGCCCTGCTGGCCGGTGCAAGCCCAGCGGAAGCAGCCGCGCTGGCGGACATTGGCGGACAACTCGGGGTCGCCTATCAACTGATTGATGATGTGCTGGGCACCTTTGGTGATCCCAGCACGACAGGAAAGTCGGTTGACTCCGACCTGCGTGAAGGAAAAAGCACCATTTTGACGGCGCTGGCCGCTGAACAGCCCGAATTTGGCGAAAGCTTGAAACTGCTGCGCACCCACACCGCCACGCTCACGTCGCTGCGTTCGGCCTTGGCCGCTGCTGACGCGGAACCGCTGGCTCGGCAGCTGGCCAAGGAACTCTGTGACAGTGCGCTGTATTCGGCCCGGCGGCTGGATTTGCCTGAGGCTGTTTCGGCCCAGTTGAAAAACTTTGCAACATTGATTTTGACTAGGGGGGCGTAGTTAATGAGCCATGACACCTCAGCGAAGTCGACGGCGGCGAGGCGTGCATCTGGAGCTTCTCCTACACCCTTGGAACGTTACTCTGCAACGGCCAGCAGCAGTGCCCGGGTAGTGATCACCAAGTATTCAACTTCATTTTCGCTGGCCTGCCGGATGCTTGATAAACAATCACAGATGCACATTGCAAACGTCTATGCCCTAGTCCGCCTGGTCGATGAAGTCGTAGACGGGGTGGCCCGCGAGGCCGGGCTCAGCGATCAGGCTACGGCCCAAGCCCTGGACCGGCTGGAAGCGGAAACGGAAGCGGCTTTGCAGAGCGGCTACAGCACCAACATGATCGTGCATGCCTTCGCCTGCACGGCAAGGCGCAGCCACATTGACACCGATCTGACCCGACCCTTCTTCACATCCATGCGCAATGATCTAAGCATTTCAAGCCATGATGAGGCCTCCCTCGATCAGTACATCTTCGGCTCCGCCGAGGTGGTGGGACTGATGTGCCTGCGTATTTTTCGTTCCGCGCCGGACGCCCCCACAGGCCACGACGCCGAGGTGGAATCCGCGGCCAGACATCTCGGTGCAGCCTTCCAAAAGGTCAACTTCCTGCGCGATTTGGCCGTGGACACCAGCGTGCTGGGCCGCTGCTACTTCCCGGGGTTGGATCCTTCGGGGTTTTCAGATGAACACAAAAATAAGCTGGTCCAGGAGATTCATGATGACCTAGACGCCGCTGCCCGTGGCATCGCCTACCTGCCACCCCGCGCGGCTTTGGCGGTGAGTCTGGCCCACGGGCTGTTTGCCGAACTCAACACGCAGCTGGAACGCACCAGTGCTGCGGATCTTCGCCTCCATCGGGTGTCGGTGTCCTCTGGGCGCAAGGCGACGATCGCACTGCAAGCCCTGCTGTCATATTCCTTCAAGTGGCCGCGCCCGATGAACAAGCCACAGCACCAAGAGAGCCAAAAGTGAAAAAGAACAATAAGAACGCCCGGCAGGCAGTCGATGCCCAGCACGTGGTGGTCATCGGGGGAGGCTTCTCCGGAATGGCGACGGCCGGGCTCTTGGCGGCATCAGGGCACAAGGTCACCGTGCTGGAACAGCAGCAGCACCTTGGCGGCCGTGCAGGGCGCCTGCAACGGGAAGGATTCACCTTTGATACCGGTCCGTCCTGGTATCTCATGCCGGAAGTCATTGAACACTGGTTCGAGCTGATGGGAACCTCAACCAGCCAAGCGTTGGAGCTGGTGGCCCTTGACCCCGGGTATCGGATCTGGTTTGGACAGAACGGCGGTTCGCTGGATCTGTCAACGGGTGAAGACGCGGACGCTGCCTTTGAGTCGTTGCAGCCCGGGGCCGGTGCCGCGCTCGCGGACTACCGGCGGGAAGCCCGGGAAAGTTACAGTCTTGCCCTGCGGCATTTCCTTTACGATGATTTCTCGTCGGTTAAAACCTTCCTCAACCCCCAACTCCTGAAGCTGCTGCCAAGACTTGCGCCACTTCTGCTCGGCTCGCTGGAAAATCATGTTGCCAAACGCTTTAGCGACCCGAAGCTTCGGCAAATCCTGGGCTATCCGGCAGTGTTCTTGGGTGCCAGCCCGCAACGAACCCCGGCCCTCTATCACTTGATGAGCCATCTGGATCTCACCCAGGGGGTGCAGTACCCCCGGGGTGGATTCGCACAACTCGTCGATGCGATGGCGCACATCTGCCGGGAGGCGGGTGTGGAGATCATTACGGATGCGCGGGTGGAGGGCATCGATGTCGATGCGGCCACCGGCACGCCGCGGGTTGCAGCGGTGAGGTGGGTGAACACCGCGACAACGGGGACAAAGCGCCATGAGGTGCAGGCCGACGTCGTCGTAGGTGCCGCCGATCTGCACCACATCGAGACGGACCTGCTGCCGGAGAAGTTCCGCTCCCATTCACCAGCGTCATGGAAACGTCGCGACCCTGGCCCCAGCGCCGTGCTGGTGTGTTTAGGTGTCAAGGGAAAACTCCCGCAACTGAACCACCATAACTTATTCTTCACCCGTGACTGGGAGGAAAATTTCGCCCGCATCCATGAGGGTCGGGATCTTGCACCAGAAACCAGCATCTACGTTTGCATGCCCAGCCATACTGACTCTTCCGTGGCTCCACAGGGAGATGAGAACCTGTTCATCCTCGTCCCGGCGCCCGCTCTGCCATCCTGGGGAAGCGGGGGACCCGACGGCACGGGAAGCCGCCATGTGGAGGACGTGGCGAATGCCGCCATTGACCAGCTGGCTGCGTGGGCCGGAATTGCGGACCTCCATGAGCGCATCGTGGTGCGGCAAAGCTATGGTCCCGAAGATTTTGTCAACAATGTCAATGCCTGGCGCGGCAGCGCCCTGGGCCTGGCCCACACGCTGGGACAAAGTGCCTTCTTCCGACCCGCAAACCACAACCCCAAGGTCCGTGGGCTGCACTATGTTGGCAGTTCGGTAAGGCCGGGGATTGGGATCCCCATGTGCCTGATCAGCGCCGAGCTCGTTACAAAACGCATCAACGGGATCAGGACGCCGGGACCGTTGACCTTCGATACTGCTGAACCCGCACCGTTGCGGGAACAGGAGGGACAATGACGTACTTGTTGATTCTGATTGTCTTGATCATCTGCATCGCCACGCTGGACGCCAGATACCGCTTGTTTGTCTTCTCCCAACCGCTGCCGGCACTGCTGACCCTGCTGGCAGGCACCGGCATTTTCCTGCTGTGGGATGTCATCGCCATCGCCGGGGGCATCTTTTTACATCGCGAATCTCCCCTCATGACCGGGCTCATGCTGGGAGAACAACTGCCGCTGGAAGAAGCATTCTTCCTCTTCTTCCTCTGCTACCAAACCATGCTCCTCGTGACGGGTTTCCTGCGCTGGCGTTCATCCAGACAGCCGAAACAGCCCGCTCCGACCACCGCCGATGCCAAGGAGACGATGTGAGTTTCGGGTTGCTTTCCCTCTATTTCATGGCTGGATCTGCCCTGCTGCTGTGCCTTGCGCTGCGTGTCAGGCGCATAAACTTGGGCAGTGTTTTTCCGGCGCTTGGACTCTCCCTAGCCGTGCTCTTGGTCCTGACAGCAGTCTTTGACAATGTGATGATCAGTTCAGGACTTTTTGACTATGGCCAGCAGACACTGCTGGGGCTGCGGGTGGGTCTGGCCCCGATTGAGGACTTCAGCTACCCGGTCAGCGTGGTGTTTTTTGCCCCGGCTCTGTGGTGGCTTGCCGGCGGGCGCCCTCCGGCAGGCTCCGTGCGGGAACCGGCAGCGACCGGCACGAACAGGTTAGGACCATAGGCCATGCTGCGTGAACTCTTTCTGACCTCCCGCCCTGTTTCCTGGGTCAATACCGCCTATCCTTTTGCTGCCGCCTATTTTCTGAGCACAGGAACCGTGGACTGGATTCTGGTCCTGGGAACGGTTTTCTTTCTGATTCCGTATAACTTGGCCATGTACGGCATCAATGACGTTTTTGACTACGAGTCCGATCTGCTCAACCCCCGAAAAGGTGGTGCAGAGGGGGCCTTGGTGGACCGCAGCAAACACCAAAAAATGCTGCTGCTGTGCGTGCTGGCCGTGCTGCCCTTCCTCGTTCTGCTGGTGATTGTTGGCTCGCTGCAGGCGAATCTGGTGCTGTTGCTGTCCATGGCGGCGCTGGGGGCCTACAGTGCCCCGCGTCTGCGTTTCAAGGAGCGTCCTTTCCTTGACTCGTTGACCTCCAGCACCCATTTTGTTTCCCCCATGGTCTATGGGCTGGTGTTGGCAGGAGCGCATTTCAACGCCGAGTTGGTGGCGATCACGGCCGCCTTCTTCCTGTGGGGCATGGCCTCACACGCCTTCGGGGCCGTGCAGGACATTGTCCCGGACCGTGCCGCATCCTTGGGCTCCATCGGCACCGTGCTGGGAACCCGTCGGACGGTGGCCTTAGCCGCACTGTCCTACCTGTTGGCCGCAATACTGTTGTTGTTCACCGACTGGCCTGGACCGTTGGCGGGGCTGTTGGCAGTGCCGTATCTGCTTAATGTGCTGCCTTTTCTGGCGCTGCACGATGCTGACTCGGGCCGGGCACACACAGGATGGGTGCGTTTCCTCTGGCTGAACTACGTGACCGGCTTCTTTGTCACAATGCTTTTGATTTGGTATTCCCTCACACGGTGAGCCCTCACAGGGCATGATTTTAAGGACCTCAGCTGCCATGACCACTTCTGCTGTGCACAACGTGCATATTGTCTGGTTCCGAGATGATCTGCGCATTGCTGATCACCCCGCACTTTTTTCTGCACTGGAAAAGAACGACGCCGGTACGCTCACCATCGCCGTCTATGTGCACGACGAAGTGTCCGAGCATATCCGGCCTCTGGGGTCCGCAGCACGATGGTGGCTCCACCATGGCCTGCGGGAACTGCGCACCCAACTTTGGGAACTGGGCGTACCCCTGCTCCTGCACCAAGGAACGGCACTGGAAAAAATCCCTCAGGCAACACAGAATATCCTTGAACACTATGCCCTGACCCCTGAAAACCTCTCGGTCTATTGGAACCGTCGTTATGGTGGCGGGGAACGAGCCGTCGATGCTTCCCTCATGACGCTCCTGCGTGAACGCGGCGCCACCGTCACCAGCTTTTCCGGGACCCTGCTGCACGAGCCGTGGACCGTGCAAACCCAAGAGCAACGCCCTTACAAAGTATTCACGCCTTTCTACAACGCCGAGCAGTTGATTCCGCTGCGCCCGGCTTTGCCGGCACCGTCAACTATTCAACCGGCAAGGGCGCTGGAGATGCCCGCTGGCGAGGACCTGGACAGTTGGGGGCTGTTGCCCCGCCGCCCGGATTGGTCCGCCGGGCTGGCTGCGACATGGACTCCCGGCGAAGCGGCGGCGCACGAGCGCCTCGCAGTGGTGCTTCAAGACGTGGCCGCCGGCTACCAGCTCGGACGGGACCGCCCCGGCACCGACGGCACCTCACGGCTATCGCCGGCACTGCGGTGGGGGCATGTGAGCCCGGTGCAAGTATGGGAAGCCCTGGGGACATTGGCGGCAGGGAATCAGGGCGCCGCCGAAGGCGCCCGGGCCATCATGCGCCAACTGGTGTGGCGGGACTTTTGCTGGAACCAGCTCTACCACCGCCCGGACCTGGGTACAGCCAACCTGCGCCCGGAATTCAACAATTTCGGCTGGGCATGGCCCACCGAGTTACTCCCCCCACCTAACAGCAGCCCCGGCGCATCAAAGCCCCAACCCTGCTCAGCTGGTCCTGAGCAGGGGCAGATCAATGACTTTTATGGTGCCTGGTGCCGAGGAGAGACAGGCTTCCCGCTGGTCGATGCAGGCATGCGGGAACTGTGGGAAACCGGCTGGATGCACAACCGGGTACGCATGGTCACCGCCAGCTTGCTGGTCAAGAATCTCGGCATTCATTGGCGGGCCGGCGAAGCATGGTTCTGGGACACCCTGGTGGACGCGGATGCTGCCTCCAACCCCGCGAACTGGCAGTGGGTCGCGGGGTGCGGCGCAGACGCTGCACCCTATTTCAGGGTTTTCAATCCCGTCCTGCAAGCCAAAAAATTTGACGCCCACGGCAGCTACCAAGCCCGGTTCGGGCCAACACTGAGCCAGCAGCCTGTGGTGGATTTGAAACAATCACGCACCGGCGCACTGGCCGCCTATGCGCACATGAGGGCAGTTGAGCGAACCGGCGAGGCCGAGCACTGAAAGGCTCCGCCGGTCCGATCAAGGAAACGCTAACTGCGGTGGCGCCCTGATGGTGCCACATCGTCACTTTCCGACACCCTGGACAATTTCGATGGCCACCAAATAGTTTTTCCGACGTCGTAACTCAGTGCAGGAACCAGCAACGAGCGCACGATGAAGGTGTCCAGCAAGACTCCGAAGGCCACGATGAATGCGATCTGCGCCAGGAACAGGATCGGAATCACCCCCAGGGCGGAGAAGGTGGCGGCCAAGACCAGCCCGGCCGAGGTGATCACGCCACCGGTGATCACCAAGCCCCGAATGATCCCCTCACGCGTGCCATGTTTGACAGATTCCTCCCGCACACGGGTCATCAGGAAGATGTTGTAGTCAATTCCCAAGGCCACCAGGAAGATGAAACCGAATAGTGGAACGGCCGGGTCGGCGCCGGGGAAATCGAAGACATGGTTGAAGAAGAAGGCCGCAACACCCAGCGCCGTGCCAAAGGAGAGCACCGTGGTCAAGATCAGTAGTACCGGAGCCAGGACCGAACGCAACAGCATCATCAAGATCAGCAGAATCACCACAAGCACTACGGGGATGATGAGATTGCGGTCATGGATCGAGGCATCGTTAGTGTCAATCGCCGTTGCCGTGACTCCACCGACCAAGGCCTCGGGGACAGTGCTGGACAGGCTCGCCCTGATCTCACGCACGACGCCGGCCGCCACATCCGAGTCAGCGGCGGCTGCCAGCGTGCCTTGGAGCATGACGTCTCCGCCGACCACCGTCGGCTTGGGAACGGCAGCGCCGGGGGCTCCCATCGCCTGGAGTCCCTGAGTTGTCACGGTGGCGGCCCCGCTGGGCGCCCCGGCAGAGAGCACGGAAACGGATTCAATGCCGTCCTGTGCCAGCATCACATCGGCAGCCTCCTGAAGTTCAGAGTTGGGGACCACCACCAGCACGGGGCTGCCGGTGCCGCCGGGGAAGTGTTCGCCAAGAATGGCCTGGCCATCACGTGCCTCGGAGGCGCCCAACACCAAATCCGATTGCGGCACACCGCTGGCATTGAGCGTGGTGGCACCGAAGGCTCCCACCAGCAGGACAGCAGTGGTAACCATCCAAATCACCCTCGGGCGGCGTTTTATGATGCGGGCGAGTTTGGCCCAGATGCCTGTCGCATGTACGCCGTGCTCTGCGGCCACCACCTCCGGCTCAAACTTTGGCCGTCGCGGCCAGAAAGCATTCCGGCCAAAGGCGTACAACAGCGCAGGCAAAAGGCTCAGTGCCGAGAGCATGGCAAAAAAGATGCCGATCGCGGCAACAGGTCCCAGCGAACTGTTGGATTTCAAATCGCTTAACAACAAACACAACAGGCCGGCGATCACGGTTCCGCCGGACGCTGCAATGGGTTCGGCGGATTTGCGGATGGCCGCCATGCTGGCAGCCCATTTGTCCGTGCTGACTCGCAGCTCCTCCCGGTACCGGGCCACATAGAGCAGCGAATAGTCGGTAGCCGCGCCGATCACCAGAATGAACAGGATGCCTTGGGTTTGCCCGCTCAAGATCAGGATTCCGGCTTTTGCCAGCCACCACACACTCAGCAGCGCTACGCACAGGGCAAAGAGGCTGGTGGCGAGCACGGCCACGGGAAGCAGCAGGGAGCGGTAGACAAGGATCAAGATGACGAAGACGGCCAAGAGGGCCACACCCAGAAGTATCCCGTCAATACCGGAAAATCCCGCGATGAGATCTGCCGTGAAACCGGCGGGGCCGGTGACATGAACCACCACCCCGTCAGGGACGGCAGCCCGCAGTGACGTGCCAATGGCGGTGACCGCCGCACCGATGTCCGCATCGGCTTGGATCGGCACAAATGCCTGCACCGCCCGGCCGTCTTCTGAAGGAATGCCCGGGGAAACCTCCGTACCAACCCCGGGGATGGAGGTCAGGGCTGCGATCGCCTTGGAAATTGAGGCAATACGGGTCTCGTTCAGCGTGCTATTGCTGGAGAAGACCACGACAGCGGGGATTTCATCGGAGTCACGGAACTCGCCTTGCAACTTTTGCACCTGAGTGGCGTCGGCAGAAGAGGGAAGGTACGCGGTGGGGTCATTGGATGAAACCTCACTGACCTTGCCAAAATATGGTCCACCGATTGAACCGCCGGCGAACCAGACGATGATGATCAACGCGGGCAGGAGGATCCTCAGCCACTTTTTGGCGCTTCTCGGTGGCTTATCGTGGCGGGTTCCACCGCTGCTCGACTGCAGTGTCTTAGTCATGGGTTCATCTCCGGTAGCTGCACAATTTTAATCTAGTTTAGCTAGCAAGTAACCCAGCTTGCAACATGTGTGGATCTTTATATTGGGGGAAGGATAGAATTATCACCATGGCAAGTATCGAGGCAACCCCCGCACCATTGCCGCCCAACATCTACGACGTCAATGCCGCCGACCCGAAGAGTCAACTAATCGACCGATCGGCGATGGCCACCGAAGACGTGGCGCACATCGGTGAGCTCATGGCCGCGCTGGGCAGGCTGCGCACCGCGGAGCAGCAGCTCTCGGATGCATCGCTGAAATACATGAAGTTGAACCAGTCGGACATGCGGGCCCTGCACTACTTGATCGTCACGGCCAACACCGAGACAATTGCCACCCCCGGAGCCATTGCCAGCCACCTGAAGATTTCGACGGCGTCAACCACCAAGCTGCTGGACCGGCTGGAGAATGCGGGTCACATCACCCGGGCGCCCCATCCCAGTGATCGCCGTGCCTTGGCCATTTCCATCACGGCCAAAACCCGCCAAGCAGCCATGGACACCGTGGGGCGCCAGCAAGCCAAGCGATTCCATGCGGCAGCACGGCTCAGCTCGGCGGAACGCGATGTGGTCATCCGGTTCCTTGACGACATGACCAAGGAAATCGCTCTTACGGATGAGGCCTGGGCCCAACCTGGCGCCAATTCCGGCTGATCACTGCGCCGGCACGAAGCCGCCAGCTCGCGACCAGGTGGTGGAGCCGGCACGCCGGGCGGGGATCCCGCCAGGCCGTCCGGCACCGCACGAAATGGTCCCAAGCCCACGAGATGATTGATGAACTCACCTCCGGAGGACACCGGGCGCGGGCCCGGACTTCCCCGCTACCCCGACACGGTCCTTGCAGGCCCTGGCCTTGGGGGCCGGGCGGAAAGACCTGCATCAGGTGGCTTGGCACCACGGCACCCCAACCGGTCCCCGCAACGCCAAAGCGGCCACGAAATCACGTTTCCTGGCCATCCGGATCCGCCCGGCCCATCGCGATATCCCGCTGGATGAGGATCATTCCCTGCCCGAGGGTGGATGCTGGTGGCATGGCCCGTGCACGAGCCGGCACCAACCGATTACTGGATCAGCGCCCTGCCCGCCGACACGCCCCTGAAAACTCTCGTCAGGCTCGCCAAGAGCGACAAGCGCATCGAGCATGACTACCGGGAACTAGAGAACGGGCTCGGCCTGGACCGCTTCGAAGGCCGATCCTGCAGCGACCACCACCGCCACCTCACCCCGGTCACCGCGGCCCAACTCTTTTCACCAGAAAGCGGCTCCCCACCCCAAAAGACCGCCAGTTTCCACGGGGCAGCCACAGCAACACTTCGCAACGCTGAGTCGAAGCGGGAGGGCGCAGCGTTGCCTGCCGCCGTCCGAACCGTGGTAGCTTGGGCCGTGGACACGACACGGGGTGCCGCCTGGCGGCTGAGAGTTAGACCCGTTGAACCTGATCTCGATAATCCGAGCGAAGGGATGCCGGTCCTGCAGCAATGACGAAGTGTGCCCTGTGCCTGTCCTTCGCGCATTCCTGGCATCCTTTCGCCCCGCTGAAAGGTGTACGACATGCAAATTAAAGACCAGATTGTACTGATTACCGGAGCCGGCCGCGGACTAGGTGCCGATGTGGCCCGTTCCTTCGCCCGGGAAGGTGCCAGAGTGGTGCTGAACTACCGCAACAGTGAGGCGGCGGCACGGGAACTTGCCGCTGACATCGGATCGGAACACGCCATCGCCTTGCACGCCGATGTCACCCGCGCCGACGCGGTCCAGGCCTTGGTGACTGCCGCAGCCGATCATTTTGGTGCGCCCATCACCACCGTCATTAACAACGCTTTGCCCGATTTTTCCTTTAACGGCGACGGGCGGTCGAAGGCTGACGGCATTGGCTACGGCGAATTTACGGCACAGTTTTCCGGCGTTGTGGGGGGTGCGCTGAACACGATTCAGGCGGTCTTGCCGGGCATGAAGGATGCCGGGTTCGGCGCCATCGTGAATATTGGCACCAACCTGTTTCAAAACCCCGTGGTGCCCTATCACGACTACACCGCGGCCAAAGCTGCTTTGCTGGCACTGACGCGCACCTTCGCTGCCGACCTGGGTCCGTCCAAAATCCGTGTGAACATGGTCTCCGGGGGGTTGCTGCGCACCACCGACGCCTCTGCCGCCACACCCGAGCAGGTCTTCGACTTGATCGCTGGCGGAACACCTCTGCGCAAGGTCACCACGCCGTCCGAATTTGCTGATGCAGTGCTGTTCTTCGCCTCACCTTGGTCCCGGGCCGTGACGGGACAAAACCTCGTGGTCGACGGCGGACTGGTGATGAACTAGTGATGGGAATTGTGGGCGCCACCAGCACGCGGCAAATGCACATCAACGCTTTCCTCTTCGGTGCGGGGCACCACACCATGGGCTGGCGGCATCCGGATTCCAGCGCCGACCGTGTCGGGGAAATATCCTATTTCGAGGAGCTGGCCCAGCTGGCTGAAAGCGGCTGCCTTGACGCGGTCTTCTTCGCCGACGGGCACAGCGTCAACCGCCAGTATTCAGCAGGCGTGCCCTCGCTTTTGGAACCGATCACGGCACTGAGTGCCATCGCCCGGGCCACGAAACACATCGGCCTGGTCACCACGGTGTCCTCCAGCTTCTACACGCCCTTCCATGCCGCCCGCATGCTGGCCTCCCTGGACCACATCAGCGGCGGCCGGGTGGGCGCAAACATAGTCACCTCCATGTTCGACGCCGAGGCGCAAAACCATGGATTCGCCGCTCTGCCTAAGCACGCTGAGCGCTATGAGCGGGCGGATGAATTCGTCCGGGTGATCCAACGGCTCTGGGATTCCTGGTCAGACCAGGCGTTGCTCAAAGACCGGGAGTTGGGAACATTTATTGATCCGGAACAGATCCAGCCGATCAACCACACCGGGAAGTATTTCTCCGTGGCGGGGCCGCTGAATGTCCCCCGTTCCCCGCAGGGCCAGCCGGTGCTGTTCCAGGCCGGTTCCTCGGAGGCAGGACGGGATTTTGCTGGACAATTTGCCGAAGCCATTTATTCGGTGTCGTGGGACAAGGACTCCGCCATCGAATTCGCCACGGACATGCGTGCGCGACTGGCTGCTGCCGGACGAGGAGGGGCCACGGTGCCGATTCTTCCCGGCCTAGTCACCTACGTCGCCGCCACACGCGAGCAGGCCATGGAGAAAAAGCGCGCATTGGACGCCTACCTGGACATTGACACAGCCATCGTCCAGCTCAATATTTTCACGGGGATGGACTATAGCGGGCACGGACTCGATGACCTTGTGGCCCCGCTGCCCCCGGTAGTAACCTTCACGGGGCCCCAGGGCCGGTACCTCACGGTGCAGCGCATCATTGCGACGATGGCGCCCACCTTGCGCGAATTGCTGGGTTTTTTGGCCGCCGGCGGTGGCCACGCCACCATGATAGGCACCGCCAACGAGGTGGCGGATGAAATTCAGGAATGGTTTGAGTCTGGGGCCTGCGATGGATTCAACCTTATGTGTCCCGCCTACCCTGAATCGCTCCGAGATTTTGTGGGATTGGTGGTGCCCATCCTGCAGGAACGGGGGATCTTCCGTTCCTGCTATCAGGGGAGCACCCTGCGGGATAATTTGGGCCTGGCGCGTCCCCAGCCCAGTAGTGCCCCGTAGCGAGGTGTAACACCTTCCGGTGAGGCATGGCCTTGAACGTGGCGCGGCCACCGTGGGTCCTTCCAAGAAACTCTCACATCCCCCTCGAAAGGACACCTCACGATGGCCGCGCCTGTCATGCCCGACCCTGCCGGCGTACTTTCGCTCATCTTTGGGAGACGTATCTGCTGATTTGATCAGCCACCTGCCGCAACCCCTGGGCAACGCGCTGCTGTCCACCGACGCGGATGCCGTGGTCGGTGCGTAGTGGGGCAAGCACTCACTCGGGCGTTTGATACAGCGCAATGGCCAACTGTCGCCGCAAGCCTAACGCCCGTGCCGAGGCATCCGTGATCACCGTCGTCACGGACTGCAACCTCGCGGGGGTCTCCCCCCGCCGCAGGGACAAGCTCGTGGAGACCCAGGGCATCGACTCCCTGTTGAAATCACAGGTCTCCGGCATGGCGGCAGACCTTGATGAGCGTGTCGTCGCCTGCCGGGCCCGCCCCCTGACCGGCCCGCCCCTGACCCGCGCGGGCCCGTTCGCGTTCGTAGCCGCCGAGGCACTGAGGCTGAGGGTCCGTGAAGACCTGCGGATAAGCAACACGGTTGCCGTGGGTGCCCCAGTGTGAACGCGGTCGGGCGCCGCGACGTGCCCTGCTCCTTCCTCGCCTGGGAAGTACTCTGCCAGTACCTGGGCGCCGTGGATTATCTGCTGGCTAAATGCTTCCACGAGCGCCCCTTGTCAAATCCTTGTTTGACGGAACTGAGGACGTGATCCCTGGGGGATGCGGCGGCGAACCGATCGAGTTTTTCGGGGTCTGTGCCGCGGCGGTAGACGCCGAGCAGGCTCGATATCCAGGCCCACCAATTTCGGATCTGAGGTGTGTAGCGCAGCCGCCTGGCAGCCTGCGGCTCGCCCTCGCGCACCGGCCGGAACGGTGCGATGGACTCAACTCTTTCGCCGCCACGGTCTTGCTTCCGCTGCTGCATGGCATTCCTCCCTCAGTCATGTCAGACCGCCCCCAGCCTAATATTAGGCAAGGCGAAATTCAACATTTAGGCTAACCGTAAATTTGTGGTGTAGCGTGTCTCAGGTACTAGATGTGGTGTCACTTCTTGCGGTGAACCACTAGATATGCCTTAGAGGGTTTGATTGAAGGAGGCACAGCCTGATGGACGCGAATGAAAGAACCGGTGCAAACGGGGAGTTGCTGCCGGTTACTCGAGTGCTCAATGAGTCCTCTTCACCTGATCTGGTGTTCTTCTCCAGTGTTTCGGAGAATACCCGCAGGTTCGTGGATCGGTTGGGCGTTCCTAGGGTTCGCATCCCGCTGCGGCCACGGGTTGAGGGGCACCTGCAAGTAGCCCGGCCATTCGTTCTGGTGCTGCCCACCTACGGAGGGGGAGAACGTGTGGGGGCGGTGCCAAAGCAGGTTGTTGGATTCCTCAATGATTCAGTCAACCGTGGGCTGCTTCGCGGCGTTATCACTGCGGGCAACACGAATTTTGGTGAGCACTACTGCCTGGCAGGACCGGTGATCTCGAGAAAATGCCGGGTTCCCGAGCTGTACCGTTTTGAACTTCTTGGCACCGATCGCGACGTTGCTAGAGTCCGCGACGGACTGGCCGAATTCTGGAAAAGAACCACTACTACGTCTCTAAAGGATTTCTCATGACGCTTACAACGGACACACCTCCCGCAGCCCGCCAGGGTGTGGGCACACGCAAGGATTACCACGCGCTCAATGCCCAGCTGAATCTATTCACTTCCGAGGGGTCGATCCAGTTCGAGAAGGATCATGAAGCTGTTGGTGCCTACCTGACCCAGCACGTGCTCCCGCGCATGATCCGCTTCGACAGTCTGGAGGAGAAGATCGAGTACCTCATTACCAACGACTATTACGAAGCCGCCCCGATCAAGGCCTATGAATGGTCATTCGTGAAGAGCACGTATCGGCAGGCCTACGCTCACGAGCACCGGTTCGCCTCATTCCTGGGTGCCTTCAAATACTTCACCAGCTACACCCTGAAGACATTCGACGGCAGCCAGTACCTGGAGACGTACGAGGACCGCGTCGTGGCCACCGCCCTTTTCCTTGGGCGGGGAGAGGAGAACCTTGCTACCCGGCTGATCGATGAGATCATGACCGGCAGGTTTCAACCCGCAACGCCGACGTTCCTCAATGCGGGCAAGGCCCAGCGTGGCGAGCTCGTTTCCTGTTTCCTGCTGCGGACCGAGGACAACCTTGAATCCATCGGCCGCAGCATCAACTCAGCACTGCAACTCTCCAAACGCGGCGGCGGGGTGGCGTTGCTGTTGACGAACCTCCGCGAGCAAGGCGCACCAATCAAGCAGATCGAGAATCAGGCCTCCGGCGTAGTACCGGTGATGAAGATCCTGGAAGACAGCTTCAGCTACGCGAACCAGTTGGGTGCACGCCAAGGAGCCGGTGCCGTGTACCTCCACGCACACCACCCCGACATCATGCGCTTCCTCGATACTAAAAGGGAGAACGCAGACGAGAAGATTCGAATAAAGTCTCTCTCCCTGGGCGTTGTCATCCCTGATGTCACCTTCGAACTGGCAAAAACTGGTGAGGACATGCACCTGTTCTCGCCCTACGATGTTGAACGCGAATATGGGGTGGCCCTTTCTGATATGTCAGTTACCGAACACTATGAGGCGTTGATTGCCAACCCCCGGATCAAGAAGACGACCATTAGCGCACGCGAATTCTTCAAAACCATTGCCGAATTGCAGTTCGAATCCGGGTACCCCTATGTGTTGTTCGAGGACACAGCCAACCGAGCCAACCCGTTGCAGGGGCGGATCAACATGTCCAACCTGTGCTCAGAGATCCTCCAGGTAAACACGCCGTCAACATACGATGCCGCCCTTGGCTATCAAGAGATCGGGCGTGACATATCCTGCAACCTCGGTTCATTGAACATCGCGGCCGCCATGGCCTCACCCGATCTCGGGGCCACGGTCAACACCGCAGTGCGGGGACTGACAAGCGTCTCGGACCAGTCCGACGTCGACGCCGTTCCTTCAGTGGCCAACGGGAACGACCGCTCCCATGCCATCGGGCTGGGGCAGATGAACCTGCACGGCTACCTTGCCTCCCAGCGCATTCACTACGGCAGCGAGGAGGGCGTTGACTTCACCAACATGTACTTCTACACCATCGCATACCTGGCAATCCGCGCGTCGAACCAGATTGCGATCGAACGCGGCATCGCCTTCGACGGATTCCGGGAAAGCAGCTATGCCGACGGCTCCTTTTTCGATAAGTACATTGACGGGTGGTGGGCACCGGCGACTGGGCGTGTACGCGCCCTCTTCGAATCCTCCGGAGTGCAGCTGCCCACACCCCGGGACTGGAAAGATCTCAAAAAATCCGTTCAGGAACACGGGCTGTACAACGCCTATTTGCAGGCAGTCCCGCCGACCGGATCAATCAGCTATATAAACCACGCAACAGCGTCGATCCATCCCATCGCTTCCAAGGTCGAAATTCGCAAAGAAGGCAAACTTGGCCGGGTCTACTTCCCCGCACCACATATGGACAACAGCAATCTTGACTTCTATCAAGATGCCTATGACATCGGCTACGAAAAAATCATTGACACTTACGCCGCAGCCACCCAGCACGTGGACCAGGGCCTGTCCTGCACATTGTTCTTCCGCGATACCGCAACCACCCGCGACATCAACAAAGCCCAGATCTACGCCTGGCGAAAAGGCATCAAAACCCTTTATTACATCCGGCTACGGCAGTTGGCCCTCACCGGAACAGAGATCGAAAACTGCGTCTCCTGCGCACTGTGACCCACCCACCCCTGTTGACGAAAGAAAGCCCACAGCAAACCATGAGCCTGAGTGAAAACACCACGACACCTGCGAATCTGCTGGCTGCCTCGGTCACCCCGCCGTCCTACCGGCACGACCCCTCTGCGCGGCTGCGACCCATCAACTGGAACCGGGTCACCGACGAAAAAGACCTCGAAGTCTGGAACAGGCTGACCGCCAATTTCTGGCTCCCGGAGAAAGTTGCACTTTCCAACGACATCCCCGCCTGGCAGACAATGAGTCCGGAGGAACAAACACTTACGATGCGGGTCTTCACCGGGCTGACCATGCTGGATACGGTGCAAGCCACAGTTGGTGAAGTCTGCCAGATCCAGGACGCTAGGACCGAGCATGAAGAAGCCGTGTACACCAACATCGCCTTCATGCAGGCCGTCCATGCCCGCTCTTATTCTTCAGTGTTCTCCACATTGACCAGCACCAAGGAAATTGATGCAGCCTACGAATGGGCCGTCGGCAACGATGTGCTGCAGATACGATGCAAGAACGTGCTGCAGCACTACTATGGTGACAATCCGCTCAAACGCAAGGTCGCCTCAACCTTGCTCTCGTCCTTGCTGCTGTATGCAGGGTTCTACCTGCCCCTGCATTTCTCGGTCCACGCAACGCTGACCAACACCGCCGACATGATCCGGCTCATCCTCCGTGACAAGGCAGTTCACGGGTACTACTCCGGATACAAGTACCAACGCGGGCTTGAAACCCACACACCGGCGGAACAAGAAGCCATGCGGGAATTCACGTATGAACTGCTCGAAGAGCTCTACGAACTCGAACTTGACTACTCCGGAGCGCTCTATGAACCCCTCGGGCTCATGGATGACGTAGCCGTCTTCATCCGCTACAACGCCAACAAAGCGCTCATGAACCTCGGCTACCCGGCACGGTTCACTGCCGAAGAAACAGAAGTGAACCCCGAGATCCTCGCCGCGCTCTCACCAGGCGCCGATGAAAACCACGATTTCTTCTCCGGCTCCGGCTCGTCCTACGTCATCGGCACGGCCGAGGACACCAACGACGATGACTGGAACTTCTAACCCCTTCACGTCCCTCACCATACGAACGGATCAGCGTGAGCCTTCATAAAAAGATCTCCATCCTCGTCGGGAGCCTGCGCGCGGGCTCCTATGCCCGCCAAATCGCCATCAACACAATCGAACTCTTCCCATCCAACTACCATGCCGAGATTCTGGAAATCCGTGACCTGCCGCTTTATGATTTCGACTACGACGATCCCGAAGTCAGCAACAAGCTCACGCCCGTCGAATACACTCAATTCCGGGAAAATGTTAAGGATTCCGACGGCGTTCTTTTTATCACCCCAGAAAATAACCGAACCATCCCGGCCTGCCTCAAAAATGCGGTGGACATTGGTTCCAAACCCAACGGTGACGTGGCATGGAAGAACAAACCAGTTGGCATCATCAGCCACTCTGTCGGACGCATGGGCGGATATAGCTCACAAAAGAACCTTCGCCTCGCACTGTCCTACTTTGATATGCCCACCCCGGGACAGCCGGAAGCGTTCCTCTCGCAATCGCCGAGTCTCATCAACGCTGACGGCACCATGCGCCTAGTTTCCACCATCAATTTCCTACAGGACTACATCACCCGCTTCGCCCAAGTAGTAGAAGACCACCCACGAAAATAGCACCACCGCATCCGGGAGTGCCCTAGCCGTTGCCCACTGGGAACACCATCCGGGCAGGAAAGACCACAGAGCAGCAGGTGCCGCAGCCCGCAGGGTGCGGCACCTGCTGCTTGGGGCGCAGCCGGTTGGTCAGTCCTGACACTGCGTCCCTGACCTGTCATGTCAGCCAGGCTCGCGATGGCCGGTGTTAGGTTGAACCGTAACTATGTTCAAGTTCAGGGTGGCGGCGCTATCCCTGCATGCGTGTGAAACGGGCGGATATGACGCAGTCAGTGGATGGTAATTTTGGGTTCGACGACGTCCCGGCGGAGGACGACTTATTATCGATTTCGTCCTATGTGGACGGGTTGGTGGAATTCATCGATGCGTGTCCCACACCAATGACTGTCGCAGTGCAAGCGAACTGGGGAACGGGAAAAACCAGCGCAATGCTGCAGATTCGTAAGCAACTGCAGGCCCAAAAACCTGACGTCAAGACAATATTCTTCAACACCTGGCAGTACTCGCAGTTTGACCTCGGCGAGAATCTCGCGATCAACATGCTAAAAGCGATCGCCAACGGGCTGGAACCAAGTCAGGCGGTTCAGAAGACAGCAAAGGTCGAGAACTTGAAGCGACTGATCTTCAAGGCAGGAAGGCTCTACGCCAGTAAGACGGTGCCCGCTTTTATGGACCTGGCTGGGCTGGGCCTGGTCGGTAAAGCTGTTGGTGCAGCTGTAGAGACCGCCGCGGACATGACTGACCGCACAACTCAAGAGCTGGACAGCGTCGAGATCCTGTCATCTCTGCGGCACGCTTTCGCGGAAGCGGTCGAGGATTCTGGGCGAAAGCTTATTGTTTTCGTCGACGATCTGGATCGGCTGGCGCCCGGCCGTGCCATCGAGGTCATGGAGGCAATTAAAGTCTTCCTTGACGTGCCAAAATGTGTCTTCGTGCTGGCCATCGACTTTGAAGTCGTGAAGCTGGGCGTACAGGAAAAATATGGGGAAACTGTATCCGATCGCAAAGCGCGGTCCTTCTTCGACAAGATCATTCAGGTGCCATTTCACATGCCAGTGGCACGCTACGACATGACCAAGTTGTTTACAGTTGGTCTTGCACGAGCCAAGGTGGAAACCACACAGGCCACTTTTATGCAGTACATGGCGCTTTCGTCAGCTTCTGTGGGAGCCAATCCACGGTCAACGAAACGCCTTCTGAACACTTTCCTGTTGTTGAAATCCATTCTAGAATCCGAAAAAAAGATTCCAGCTAAGGGCACATCGAAGGGTCCGGCGGAGAATTACCTCCAGCTCTTTAGCGTGCTCTGCCTGCAGACAGCATTTCCGGAAGCATATTCCGCCCTTGCTGAAAATGGTGGAAACGGCGATCCGGCTGATGAGCTCAGTGTGCACGGTGACTCGGACGGAAATGAACAGTTCCAGCGCTGGGGTATTCCGGAGAATGAATTGGCCTTGGTGGGCCGATTCTTCGAAGAGCTGACCAGCGTATTCACGGTCGACTCCACGTTCTCAAACGAGGCTTTCAACAGGGCGTTCAGCCAGTCATCGATCACGAGCGTGACATCAAACGATGCCTCTCCTGGCCGTTACATGCAAACCTTTGACCCAGCCGAACGCCGTCTGCGTGCCATCGAGAAGCGACCCCAAGAGCTGGTAGATCTGGCCCTGCAATTTGAAAGGGAATTCACCGCCAAGGATGACGTTTTTGCGGCGCAGACCAACCCTGTTGACTGGACCATGCGGATGGCGAAAGGCGAGCCACGTATAGGGCTGCTGACCATTCGCGCCAAGGACTTGAAGGTTGTCTTGGAATTCAAAACGCACAAGATCGATGGCGAGCAGTTAGTGCTAACAGTCAACGCCATCAAGGGCGCATTCAACAACGCTGTGGGAACGCCTGCAGAATTGCAGCTGCACCGAGACGTCCCGCAGGTTGACCTCAGACCGGCGTATAGGGGCGGCATTGTTATGGAAATTTCCAAAATTAGTACTGCGGCCCATGTGAGCCAGGTCGTCAGGGCGTTGGAAGATCACCACGATCTGGCTGCTGCCCGGATGTAAGCGCAGACAGGTCCGCCACGTTCATCACGCGCGTCGATTCCTGCGTGGTCCCGCCGGGCTGAGGAACACGCGATGGTCTGGCACACCGTGAGCTTGCTTTTTTGTCTGAGCCGCTGATTATGATCAAGTAGAACTTCCAGCCGTGAAAGGATGCCCCACGCATGACCAACGACCCAACAGGCCGCCGAGCGGGGGCGCCGCCGCAGTTGTCGAACACTGACATTGCGATCCTGCAGGCCCTCAGGTTCCAGAAGAAACTGGACTCGGGGAACCCCATCGCGCCGGGAGAGTTCCTGTTGATTCCGCGGTACGCCATGCGCCCGGTCCGGCCCTCCATCAACCCGCAGAGTGAAAACATGATGGCGTCGGGCACCTGCCGTTTCATGACGTGGGGCGCCCCCGGCGACGGTTCCTACAACGCCTCGGGCATGCCGGTGCTGTTCACAGGCGTCGCCAACCGGCAGGGCACGGCCATGATGGCCGGTGCAGCGGCAACCACCATCGCCATGAACCTGATGAGCTCGCGCCGCGCCAAGGCGGACATGGCGCCTCGGTGGATGGACACGATTCCCCAAGGCGTGATCACCGTCAGCTCGTCCGGCTTCTACATCGAAGACCCTGTGTACGGCCTCACAACTTGGGCGTGGGGCGGCATCCAGAACATGGAATGGAAGGCTCCCTCGACCATTGAGCTCCTCATCCCGCGCCAGCAGGGCATGGACCGGGTGCTCCTCATCTCCGACTGGGCGGAGCTCATCTTCATCGCCTGGGTGCACGTCGCCTTCCCTCAGCACCCCGGCAAATACACGTGGCCCACCCCCGACTGGGCCGACCGCGTCCGCGCCTCCCTGCGGATCGACCCCTATACGGACAGGACCCTTCGGGCTTAGCGCATGAGGCACGACGGCGGTAGGCGGCTCCCAGCGCAAGCCGCCTGCCGACGTCGTGCTTTAAGGGCAGGACAAAGCCGAGCAGGATCAAAGAAGCCTTCCCCGCCGGATGCGCCTATTCTTGGTGCAATAACGGAACAACGAAAGGATGCGGCCATGGCAAACACCACGTTCAGCAAAGAGGAAAAGGCGGCCATGCGGGCGGCTGCGGCCGAGGCGAAGGCAGCCAAGGCGGGCGCCGACATGGAGGCAGCGTGCCTGACCGCCATCGCCGAGATGACCGGCGCCGATAGGGAATTGGCGCAAACCCTGCACGAACTCGTCAAGGAACACACAAGCCTGGGTGCCAAGACCTGGTACGGGATGCCGGCCTACATGAACGCCGACGGCAAGGTGGTGGTGTTCTTCCAGGCCGCCGCCAAATTCAAGGTTCGGTACGCCACGATCGGCTTCCAGGAGGATGCGCAGCTCGACGACGGCACCCTCTGGCCGAACGCCTACGCCGTGACGAAGCTGGGCGCAGCCGAGACGAAGCAGTTGGTGGCGCTGCTGAAGAAGGCAGTCGGCTAAGCGGGTCTGTGTCCCGGGCTGCAGCCGTCGGGTGGCGGCACGGCCAGCGGGGTCTCGACGGGCCCGTCCGGTGGGCGTATATTTCGAATAGAGCGCCCGCCCCTTGGCGGACGGAGCTTCCATGAAGGAGCAGCCATGCCGCACAACGGGCTCGGCCTCGATTCCTGGCCCCCCACAGTCACCGGGCCCCTGCTCGATCTGAGCGTGGATCTCGCCTGCGTCATCGGATTCGACGGGCGTTTCCGGGAGGCCACCGGGGCCTGGGAAGCACTCCTTGGCTGGAGCGCCGCGGAGCTGCCCACCCTCCAGCTCACCGATCTCCTGCACGACGCCGATGCTGCCGCGGCGCTGGCGCAACTGGAGTGCGCCAGGGGAGGGATCGACGTCGTCCGTTTCCAAAACCAGGCCCAGGCCAAGGACGGGACAACCCGGTGGCTGCTGTGGACGGTGGCAGGAATGCCCGCGGACCAGGAATTTCGCGCCGTCGTCTGTGATGTGACGCCCGGACACGACGCCGAGGCGCGCGTGCTTGAGAGCGAGCGGCGCTATCAGGACCTGATTGAATCCGCCCATGACATTGTCCAAAGCATCCTGCCCGACGGGCACTTTCAGTTCGTCAACCGCGCCTGGCATGCAGCCCTGGGCTACACGCCGGAGGAACTGCCCGGGCTGACGCTGTTCGACATTGTGGACAAGGTGGACCACGACCACTGCACCGTGTTGATTGCGCAGATCATGAGCGGGATGTCGTTCGACCGGGTCGAGGTGACGTTTGTGGCCAAGGACGGGCACACGTTCCCGGTGGAGGGCAACGCGACGGGGCGGTTCCGTGGCGGC
This sequence comes from Arthrobacter sp. PAMC 25486, assembly GCF_000785535.1. Taxonomy (NCBI): domain Bacteria; kingdom Bacillati; phylum Actinomycetota; class Actinomycetes; order Micrococcales; family Micrococcaceae; genus Arthrobacter; species Arthrobacter sp. PAMC 25486. The sequence goes on from NZ_CP007595.1 coordinate 3,808,343, forward strand.
GAATACATGGCGACCCACACGTTCTTCCGCGACATCAGCGACCGCAAACAGGCCGAGGCGCTGACGGCCGCCTACCAAAAACAGCTGGAGGACGAGGTGGCCGAGCGGTCCGCCGCACTGGTGCAGAACGAAAAGCTGGCGACGCTGGGCCGGCTGAGCGCCGGCATGGCCCACGAGCTGAACAATCCTGCCGCCGCGGCCCGGCGCGGGGCGGCACTCCTTGAGGGTGCATTTTCCAAGGCCTGCACGGCCCTGCTCACCCTGGCCCACGCCGCCCAAAGCCCCGAAGAGGCTGCCCGTCTGGGCGAGCTGATCGGCCGTGCCGCGGTGCAGGCGCAGGACACAGACCGCCTGGACCCGCTGGACCCGCTGCGCCGCGGCGACCTAGAGGCCGACGTTGAGGACTGGCTGGAATCGCACGGACTCAGCGATTCGTGGGACGCGGCGGATTCCCTCGTAGACCTGGGCATGGATGCCGCGAGCCTCGACGCGCTCGCCGGAACGTTTTCGCCGGACCATTTGGGGACCGCCATTACCGCACTGTCGCAGGCGCACACAGCGTACGGGCTCATCGCCCAGATCGGCCACGGTGCGGCGCGGATCTCGGCGATCGTCGCCGCGCTCAAGGACTACAGCTACATGGACCGGGCACCGGTGCAGGACGTCGACATCCATTCCGGGCTCGACGGCACCCTGGTCATGCTCGCCTCCAAACTCAAGCTCGGCATCGAGGTGCGCCGCGACTACGGGACCGGCGTGCCGCGCATCGAGACGCTGGGCAGCGAGCTGAACCAGGTCTGGACGAACCTGATCGACAACGCCGCCGACGCCATGGACGGCACCGGCAGACTCACCATCCGCACCCGGGCCGCCTCGGGTGGGGTGTGCGTGGAAATAGCGGACGACGGCGCAGGAATCCCGCCTGAGGTGGTGGGCAAGGTCTTCGACCCTTTCTTCACCACGAAGCCTCCGGGGAAGGGGACCGGGCTGGGGCTGAACATCGTGTTCAACATGGTCCGCGGCATGGGCGGGCACATCGATGTGGCGTCCGAGCCCGGGTGCACCGTGTTCCGGGTGTGGCTACCGCTGCGGCCGCCCGACGCGGAGCCTTCGGCTGAGCGGGGGAGGCGCCATGAGTGAGGGCGCTTCGCCTGAAGCTGCGCCTGAAACAGTGCCTGAAGCTGCGCCTGCGCGGCCGGTGATTCTCGCCGTCGACGACGATCCTGCCGTGCTCAGCGCCGTCCGGGGCGATCTTCGCAGCCGGTACGGTCGCCACTACCGGGTGCTTACAGCGTCCGGCGGCGGTGAGGCCATCGAGACGCTCGACCGGTTGAAACTGCGAGGTGACCCGGTCGCCGTCGTCATTTCAGACCAGCGCATGCCGGAGGTCACCGGCACCGAGGTGCTCACCGCGGCCCTGAAGCTGTTTGCTGAGGTGCGCACCGTGCTACTCACCGCGTACGCCGACACCGAGGTGGCCATCGGCGCCATCAATGACCTGCACCTTGACTACTACATTCTGAAGCCGTGGGATCCGCCGGAGGAGCGGCTCTTCCCCGTTATTGACGACCTGCTCGGTGACTGGCACGCGCATAACCAGCCGAGCTACACGGTGACCCGGGTGGTGAGCAGTCGGTGGTCGGCGCGCACGCACGAGATCCGCGATTTTCTGCAGCGCAACCAGATCCCCATGCAGTGGTTCGACGTCGATGTCAGCGAGGAAGGCCGGGCCCTGTGGGACGCTGCGGAGGATGATGGCCTGCCACTTGTCATCACCCCGGATGGCACCGCTTTACACGCCCCCGACGTTTCCTCTTTGGCTGCGGCGCTGGGCCACAAAACCCACGCGGACGCCGAATCATTTGACCTGGCGATCATCGGGGCGGGGCCCGCGGGGCTTGCTGCCGCGGTGTATGGGGCGAGCGAGGGGCTGCGCACTGTATGTGTTGAGGCCCTCGTGGCGGGTGGCCAGGCCGGCCAGTCCTCACGGATTGAGAATTATTTGGGGTTTCCCGCCGGCATCTCCGGCACGGACCTGGCCCGCCGGGCGGTGACGCAGGCGCGCCGGTTCAAGGTTGACGTGCTGGCACCCACCTCCGCTGCGGGTCTGGACCTGACCGGCCCCTATCCGCGCGTGGAACTGGCCGACGGATCTGCCATCAGCGCCGGTGCCCTGATCCTGGCCTGCGGTGTCGCATATCGCAGCCTGTCCGTACCCGGCAGTGCCGAGCTGGAGGGGCGAGGAGTGTTCTACGGGGCGTCGCTGAGTGAGCGGGACACTGTGGCTGGTGAAGACATTGTGGTGGTGGGCGGCGCGAATTCCGCCGGCCAGGCTGCCGTGTACTTTTCCGAATACGCCCGTTCCGTGACGATCCTGTGCCGGGCTGCTTCGCTTGGGGCGAAGATGTCCGCTTACCTTGTGGACCAGATTGCCGCCCGGCCCAACATCGCCGTCCGCTGCGGGGCGTCGATTGATTCGGTTACTGGGACGGAGAAGCTTGAGGCCGTGGCGATCCGGGATGGCTCCGGCCCGGAATCCGTGGCCGCCTCCGCGCTGTTTGTGTTCATCGGAGCCTCCCCGCACACAAACTGGCTGCCGCCGCAGATCTCCCGCGACGACCGCGGCTTCATCCTCACCGGGCCCGCCTTGGGAGACTTGCGGCACCGCACAGCCGGCGGCGACCGGGACCCATTCCTCTACGAGACGAGTGCCCCGGGAGTGTTTGCCGTGGGCGACGTGCGCTCCGGGTCGATGAAACGTGTTGCCTCCGCTGTCGGTGAGGGCTCCGTGGCGGTCCAGTTTGTGCACCAGGTGCTGCGCAGCTGACGGGGCAGTGGCGTGGGGTTGCCGTTGAAGACGGACCGGCCAAGAATGGAAGAACCATGAGCGAGCCAACTGAGAGCTGCAGCCGATAGGACGGTGCTGACTACCTGAGTGATGCTGCCGGGTACCTTGCCGCCGTCTTGGGGGATCGCGATGAACCTGATCTGATTGCGCATGCGCTCAACACCATCGCCCGCTCCGGATACCTGCGCCAGTAAAGTGATCCCGCCTCTACTTTGGCCGATACCACCATAATTCCAACTGGATGTTGTCCGGATCGCGGAACACGAGGGCTGCGCCGATGGCCGTGTCCTCAGCCGGGGAGTGGGCCATGCCCCGGTCTGAAAGTTCCCGCTGCCACGCCTGAAGGGCGGCCCAGCGGATCTGGAGCCCGTCGTTGCCGCCTTGGACAAGGACCCTGCCGGCTCCGTGGACGGGGGTGAGGGACCAGCGGAACCAGCCGTCCGACGTCGAGCCTCAACAAGTTCGCCAGGACCTGGCCGCCGTGTCCGCCCACAAGTAGAGACAGCGGGACTGCCGGGCAGGTACTGGCAGCCCCGTCCTCGGCAAGGGCCCGCCGAGTACTGCTGAAGGCATGGATCCACGTTAATAAATCAGGGCGTTCCTCACCTCCCGCCGGGGAAGATCACCCCGGCCCAGGCCAAGCTGCCCGCCTACGGTGACAACCAGCGGGTTGCCGGGTTGCATCGCAAGGAACGGGCAATGCTCGCGGGCGTGAGCGTCGACTATTACACGAAGCGGGAACGCGGAAACTTCGGCAGCGTCTCGAAGAGCGTCCTGTACGCGCTGGCCCAGGCACTGCAACTGAATGAGCCTGAGCGGGAGCACCTCTCCCACCTGGCCGCCCGCACCGGGACGATCAAACCCGGACGGCGCCGCGCACCCCAACAGACTGTGCGTCAGTCGGTGCAGCGGGTTGTTGACGGGCTGAGCGATGCGCCGGCGTGTGTGCGCAACAACAGCCGGGAATTCTCCTCCCTCTGGGTAGCCCACGACGTCCGCTACCATGACACCGGCTCCAAAACGCTGCACCACCCGGAGGTGGGCGACCTGGAACTAACCTTTGAAGTGATGGATTTGCCGGTAGGGGGGCAGTCACGGATTGTGTACGGTGCCGAGCCCGGGTTCTCAACGGAAGAAGCCCTGCGCCTGCTCTCCATCGGGGCCGCCACCAACGAGCAGCAGGCCCGGGTGGAAGCTGCGGAGCTCAACTCCTGACGCTGGTCGCCATGCGCCATGCGCCTTGCCCATGGCGGGAGGGGCACATAACTTGGGTGGCTTTGCTTTATGTGCATGATGTGACGGCTGCAAGTGAGCATGTGCACAGTAGACTTTTGACATGCTCCTGCGGGCCAGCTGCGGTGGCGCAGCACGTACACTGACGCCATGCTGTGTCTGGCCGTTGCGCATAACCCGGCCTGCTTTCCGCATGCGCCGCGCCCGCGCTGACCTTGGGTGCAGCCTATGGAAACCATCAGAGGTGTGCGGCGGGCTCAATCTGCAAAAGTTTTCGACTGGCTCACTCAGGGGTCGAAGCGCCAGGTCAAATCAGCGGGGGATCAGCCCGAGCTCGGCGAACGCGGCGGCGATGCCGTGCTGGTGCGGCGGCAGTGCAGTGCGGTCCGCTATGGCCAGCAGGTCCGGGTGGGAACCCTCGACCGCCACGCCAAGCCCCGCATAGGCAAGCATCTCCAGGTCGTTCTGTCCGTCGCCAAAGGCGATTGAATCCTTCTGCGCGATGCCGAGCCGGGAGAGGGCGGCAGCAACGCCGTCGGCCTTGGAAATGCCCCGCTGAAACAGCTCCCCGGCGTGCGGACCCTCATCCGCAATGGAATTTCCGACGACGTCAATGTCACCGCCGATTTCCGCCACCAGCTGCGCCATGGGCACGGGGGATTCGTAGACGGAGATCTTCGCGAAGATGGCCTCATCAGTCCCGGACAGCACCCGCACTCCACCCAGAATCGCGGCGGCGCCGGTGGTGCGACCGTCGGGGTCCGCGGCGAAATGCGCCTCGATGTGGGCGCGCAGCCGGGCCTCTGCGGAGGGCTTCACATACAGGGCGTGCTGCGCTTCGAGGAGGTAGACGGCGTCGTGCGCGTCAAGGGCGGCGAGGGCGCGGGCGGCCAGATCCGCGGGGAATTCCCTGTCCAGCAGGACCTCACCGGCCACCTCCACATACGCGCCGGCGCTGGCAATCACTCCGTCAAAACCCGCACCGAGAATGCTCTCCGGCAGCATGGGCAGCGGCCGGCCGGTGCTGATGAAGACCTTGTGTCCCGAGGCGCGGGCGGCCCGGACCGCCTGCACGTGGGCGTCTGGAACGACCCCGAAGTCCGCGTAGGTGCCGTCGACATCGAGGAAGACGGCCTGGATGGTTTGCGTGGAAGTTTCGGCGCTCATGATCGGGAGTCTAGCCGCTCCGGGGCAGGGCGCGGTGCCAGGCTTTCCCATGGGTGTAGTTGTCCTGCAACTCCACCACGACGAAGCCGGCGCGGCGCAGTTCTGATAGCGCTGCGGAATTGCGTCCCCGGGCTGGCAGTCGCTGACCCTGCACAGGGCCTCGAGGGTGCTGAAGCGTACGGCCTTGGCCCGGCCGTTCTTGAGGATTGACAGGTTGGCGGGCGTGATGCCGACCAGCTCTGCCAACGTGCCCACGGCCATTTTTCGCCGGGCCAGCAGCATCCGCAGTACCAGGACGATCAGGGCCGCGCAGGAAATGAGCAGCCCGGCCCCGCCGATCAGCAGCGCCACGCCGGGTGCAACGGCTTCGCCCGGCACCGCCAATGATGTCAACGTAGCGGAACGCCCCCTGCGAAAATACGGTTCCGCGCTGCACCATGGCCAGCAACCGCCAGACGCAGACCAGCGTGACCTGCACCGTCACGAATCCCAGCAGCACGATAACGACCACCGGGACGCGCACTCCGGCCATGGCAGCCCCGGCCTCCCCGAGATCCACCGCAAGCAACGGCACCATGACGGCCTGCACAAACACCGAGCCGGCAAGAACCAGCGCCAACAGGACTCGCAGGGCGAGGACTGTCAGTTTCCCCACGGGAAGTCCTTAGATCGAAAAACAGTGGAATCGCTCGTTAAGCGATACGTTGTGGCCGGGGGCGCTGCAAGGCATGAGGGCAATGCGGGACCCGGCGCGGTGGGTGCCCGGCTTCGCCGCTCACCGCGGGTATGATCACTTTAAAACCATCGGCATGGGCCAGGTCATTCCCAAACTGGCCTCCCGCCGCATCGAAACATTTGAAGGGTTAACGGATGCCTGAAGCAACGCTGATGACCAGCGCCGTCCTCCGCACCTCCGACGCGCAAAGGCCCTATGCGGACAGTGAGCCGCTCACCCTCGAGCAACTGCCCGTCCCGGCCCCGCGCGCCGGCGAGGTGCTGGTGAAAATCGAGCGCGCCAGCCTCTGCCATTCAGATCTTTCGGTCATCAACGGCTCCCGGATTCGCCCGCTGCCCATGGCACTGGGGCACGAGGCCAGCGGAACCGTGTCCGGCGTCGGGCCCGGCGTGCAAGGTGTCAAGGCCGGTGACCGCGTCGTTCTCGTCTTTGTCCCCAGCTGCGGGCACTGCAAGGCCTGCGCCGGCGGCCGCCCTGCCCTGTGCCACCGCGCCGCCGAGGCCAACGGCGCAGGCGACCTCCTGCACGGCGAAGCCATCCTGCGATCGGCGTCGGGGGAGCGGATCAACCATCACCTGGGCGTCTCGGCGTTCTCGGAATACGCCGTGGTTGCCCGGGAGTCCGTGGTGGTGATTGACGACGACGTCCCGCTGGATGTCGCCGCCATGTTTGGTTGCGCCGCCCTCACCGGAATCGGCGCCGTCATCCACTCCGCCAACGTCACCGAGGGGCAGTCGGTGATCGTGTTTGGTATGGGAGCCGTAGGCCTTGCCGCTGTCATGGCGGCGGTGCAAATTCCCGGCACCACCGTCATTGCCATCGACCCGCTGGCCGAAAAACAGGCCCTCGCCCTGCGCTGCGGCGCCCACTTCGCGGGGCCCCCGGCCGAGGCTTCCGACCTGGTCGCCGCGCATACCCAGTTCGGTGCCGATGTGGCCATCGAGGCCGTCGGCAGCGCCAGGGTCATGGAGGCCTGCCTGGAGCTGCTGGACCGCGGCGGCGCCCTCGTCTCGGTAGGGCTGCCGCACCCGGACCAGATGCTCAACGTCCAGGCGCTGCAATTTGCTGGCACCGGCAAACGGCTCATCGGCTCCTACATGGGCGACGCCGACCCTGCCCGTGACATCCCCGCCTACGTGCAAATGTGGCGCGACGGGCGCCTGCCCGTCGAACTGCTGCACACGGACACCAAGCCGCTGGCGGAAATCAACCAGGGGCTGGACGACCTGGCTGACGGACTTGTGGTGCGCCGTCTGTTCACCTGCGACGCCGTGTAGCCAAAGTTTTCGGTGCTTCCCCGCCCACCCCCCTGGGAACGCCGCAGCAGCAAACGGGCATTAAACACAAACGCTCCAGCACTTAGTGCTGGAGCGTTTGGAAAAGCAGCCCGGAAGGTGCTGCCGCGTTGGGAAAAGCAGCCCGGAAGGTGCTGCCGCGTTCGGGGCGGCAGGGTTAGGCGAACAGCTGTTCGCCTATGAAGCCTCCCTCGCTGCAGCCGGGCGGAATGGCGAACACGGCAGACCCGATCGGCACAGTCCACTGGTTCAGGATGTCCAGTTCATCGAGGCGCCGCTGGATGGGTGTGAACTGCTTCTGTACATCAGCCTGATACGAGGCAAAAATGAGCCCCGACCCGGAGATGCTGCCGGCGTCCGGTGCCTGGTCGTAGTTGTAGCCTCGCCGGAAAATCCGCTGCAAAGGGTCATCCGGCCGGGACCGGCGCATGTGCGCGAAGTCCTCGATGACCGGGAATCCCGTGGGATTCAGTGCCTCGAAGTCCGGCTCGTCGAGTTCAGCCGTTCCGGTCAAGGGGGCCCCGTTGTCCATGCGGCGGCCCACGGAGGCGTCCCGCCCGGTTCGATCCAGCTCATCCCAGGTGTCCAAGTTCATCTCAATGCGCCTGATCACCAGCGACGTCCCGTTTTCAATCCACGGTGAAATCTCCTCCCGGCCCCACACCACATCCTCATGCCAGCCGCTGTCAGGCATCGGGTTGGCCGTGCCATCCACCTGGCCAAACAGGTTCCGCATGGTGGTGCCGGGCCGCTCGGTGCCGTAAGCGCGGCGGAAACCCTGCTGCACCCACTTCACGGTGGCAAAGCTGCGGCTGTCCTTGAGCAGCATGCGCTGGGCATGGGCCACCGTCAACGGATCGTCGGAACAAATCTGCAGCAGCAGGTCGCCGCCGCTGTATTCCGGGCGCAACTTGTCAACGGAAAATGCCGGCAGCGCCGTGAGCCATTCCGGCTTCTGGCGAGGGTTGACCAGTTCCACCAGCCTGGGTCCGAACCCAAAGGTCACGGTCAGCCGCGCGGGACTGGTCGCAAGCTCCACTTCCGTGTCCGCCAAGGCACCCCGGCCCTGGGTGAGTCTGGCGGCGTCGTCGGTCAGCAGCCGCAACAGCGCCTTGACACGGTCCGCGGTCAGTTCCGGGAGCAGCTCCAGCGCCACGAAATTCGCGTGAGACTGCGCGTCCGTGCTGATCCCGGCCTGCCGCGCCCCATGGAAGGGCACAGTCCCGCTGCCATGCAATGCCATGGACGACGGCGGGGCCTCGCCTTCTGCCTTCCCGCCCGGCAGCAGCGTGGCCGCACCTACCAAGGCGCCGATCCCGGCGGCGGCGCCCCCGAAAAGCAGGTGCCTCCGTTGCACGCCGCCCTTGCCTGTACTACCAGTGACTTGGGGTGCGACCGTTGTGGTGCTGTCCGTCATTTGGCATCCGCGGGGGTGCCATGGTCCATGTCGCCGTGGCTGCCATCGCCATGGTCCATGTCGCCGTGTCCGCCATCGCCATGGTCCATGTCACCGTAGTTCTCGTTGGCGCCGGAGAAGTCCTTGACCACGGCAGTGAAGTCCAGGCTCTGGCCATTGGACAGTTCCAGACTGAAAGGAAGTTCGTCACCGGCCTCGACCGGCTTGACCAGGCCCATCAACATGATGTGTTCGGCGCCGGGTTCAAGGACAAGTTCGCCGTGGGCGGGAATGGTGAAGCCACCTTCCTTGGCCTGCATTTTCATGTCCCCGTTGGTACCCATGATAATTTCGTGCAGTTCAGCCGTTTTTGACGCCGGGGTGCTGACGCCGACAACGGTGACGTTCTCATCAGTGGTGTTCCTGATGATGCCGAACGCGGACGTCATGCCGGAATCGATGGCTTTTGCCCATGTTTCACTGATGGTTAATGCGGCAGCGGTTGAACTGGCTGACGCTGACGGTGAGGCGCCTGCGTCGACCGCCGCGCCGCAGCCGGTGAGTGCCAGTGAGGCCGCGGCCGCCACGGTCAGCAGGGTGTAGCGGAGGGAGGTGTTGCGCGGGGAAGTGATGGTCTTGTTCATGATGATGCTCCTGAAAGGTATTTCCGGGCGTGCCGCAGCTGTGCGTTGCAGGCCGGGAGGAATGTGAATTGCGTAGTTAGGGTGTTTGCTTGGATTTTTTCCGTGCACGCCCGATGAAGACGAAGGCCAGATAGGCGCCCAACCCAATGGCTGTGCCAATGCCTATTGGCGCAACCTTGGCCAAAACGGATCCGTCCGTGCCGGTCCCGGCGCTCCCGGCGGCGTCCCCGGTGGTCCCGGGGCCGCCATGTGGCGATGAGGGTGCCGTGGCGCCAGTTGTGCCTGTTGTCTCTTTGTTGGACTGCGAGCTCAGCGTCGGTTCTGCCGCAGCAGTGGCAGTGCCAACCCGGAAGGTCTGGGTGCCGCTGATGGGGTGGCCGTCGCTTGAGACCACCCGCCATCGGACCAGATATTCGCCGTCGGGCATGTCAGCCAAAAGCGGCTGGGTCAGCTTTTCGCCACTTAGGGAAGGATCGCCCTGGGCCCAGTCCTTGTCCCGCCCATCCATGACCCGGACCTCGTTTCCGAGGTTGAGCAACGAGCCGCTGTAGATGAATTCCAGGCTGGCCGGTGCCTCTTTGAGTTGCTCTCCGGGGGTGGGATTGGTGGCAATGAGTTGGTCGTGGGCAGCGGCTCCGGGTGCGGTGGCCAGGGATAGCCCCAGACACAGCAGCAGGACGGCACCCGCTGCAGCCCAGATTAATGCGAGATGTTGCTGCCGGTAGTTCCGCCGCAGGGCGTTGTTTGAATTGTTTGTAGGCATGGCTGCTTCCCGCCCTGCCGCGCAATGGGCAGGCAGGGCTTTCCAGTTGAAAACGCTGGGCGTTTAAGACACGGGGGAAAGCAAAGGGGGCCCGCGGTGGCGCATGGCAAGCATCGGGACGCCAAGGTTGGGCACTGCTAGAACAGGCCATTCTGTCGGAGTGAACCGGGAGCCGGCGGCAAGGGCCATCGGCCGGAACACCGGCAGCAGCCGGATGAGTCTCAGACGCAGGGCCCGGATGAGCCGGACGGTGCTGGTCTCGCCGTGGCGCAGCACAGCGATGGTGACGGCCGCTGCGAGTATGTGGTTCAGCCACATGAGGGCGGAATCGTGGTTCATGGCCGAGTGAGCTGTGGCTGAGTCGGACATGGCCAGCATGGTCATGGAGCCCATGTCGTGGCCGCCGTGGCCGCCTTGCGGAAGGGCTGCAGGGGAGCCGGACATGGCGGCATCGGCACTGAAAAGCCAGTGGAACACGCTTTGGCTCAACGCCACGGCCGCTGCCATGCGCCAGAACGACAACACCCGGCCTGCAAGCAATGTACAGACCAAGCCGGAGAGAGCCAATGACAGCAGGGCTGTTGGCAGGCTGGGGATGCCTCCGCCGGCGAGTGCGTGGGAGGTCGCCGCAGCAAAGGTTGCGGCAGCTGCACCTGCCCAGCCGCGCGCAAGGCGAACGCCTCGTGACGCCATCCCTGCCTCCTTGGTGGATTCCCAGACCCGGTGGTGCCCGGCCACCAATGAGTATTCCATATTTCTACGGGGCGTCGAAATGATGTGCGGGGAACGGTGCCCCGGGAACGGTTGGCCACCCGGGTGCGTTGGGTGCAGGTGCCAAAACCAGGCTGAACAAATTTATTTGTTGGTGGGACACTGGAGGCATGTTGGACGTTGTCGTGATTGCGGATGCCGCAGCCGCCGAGGCGGTGCTGGACCCCATCCGGGCCCGGCTGTTGGCCGAGGTGCCCGATCCGGCGCTGGAACCGAACATGCTTTCAGCCCGGTGGATGTTGGCGCTCGCCGCCCGGCTCGTCAAGGACGTGGGAACACTCTTCACCGGCGCCGACCGTGCCAAACAGCGCCTGGCCACGTTCGCCATGGACGGCGAGGTGAGCGTGGCCAGCGCCGCCGAGCGGGCCGCCTTTGTCGCAGAACTTGCGGCAGGAACGGCGAAGCTGGTGGAAAATTACCACAGCGGAACCGCAACCGGCGGCCGCAAACACAGGATCGTCGTCGCACTTCATCCCAGCGTCACGCCGGACGTGAGCGCCACTACAGGCCCGCAGAAGATTACCCACAATGCCGGTACCACCGGCCAAACCGAGGAGCCATGATGGCCAAGGAATTCAAGATCGTGCACGAATCCGAGATCGAGGGCACCCCGCAGGCGGTGTTTGATGCGGCAACTCAGGGGACTTCCGGCTGGATGTGGCCCATGGGAATCGAGCCGAAACTGGGCGGCGCGGGCCCGTTCGGCAGCACCGTCACCGTGTGGGAGCCACCTCACCGCTTCTCCAACCGCATGGACGGCGAGGGCGGCTTCTTCAACCAGCTTGATTACGACATCTCCGAGCTCCCCGACGGCAAGTCGTGGCTGCGCTATGTCCACGGCGGCGTCTTCTTCGAGGACTGGGACAACCAATACGTTGGCGCGTCCAAGCACACCGCCTTCTACCAGCACACCCTCGGCGAGTACGTGAAGTTCTTTGCCGGGCAGCAGGCAGCGTTCGCCGACGTGCAGGGGCCCGGCACGTCTTCCACGCCCGAGGCCTTTGACGCGGTCAAGGCCGCCCTGGGGATTCACGACGGCGGAGCCGGCGGACACGTCAGCGTCGCCATTGCGGGCCTCGGCACGGTGGACGCCGTGGTGGACTACCTTGATCCGAATTTCATTGGCCTGCGCACCGAGGATGCCATGTACCGGTTCTTCGGCCGCAACGCCTTCGGCGCCGTGGTGGGCTTGACCATCCACCTGTTCGCCCCCGGGGCGGATGCCGATGCCGCCGGTGCGGCCTGGGGTGCCTGGCTGACCGGGCTATACGCATAGTCTGGCTTCTGGCGCCGTTGCGGGGCTGCATCTTTGGTGCTCAACGCTGAAACGGGGAAGCCCGTGCGGGCCCCGACATGTGAAATAGCAGCTGATGCGATGAATCCGCTGATTTCATCGCATCAGCTGCTGTTTCAAAGCGTGGCGGATAGGTGGCCGATATGGCTGCAGACTGGATTCGGGACTAAATCCCAACTTCTTGGGATACCTGGCGGGGGACGGTGAGGGGACGGTCGGCAATTCGCCGGACGTCCCCTCACTAACTGGAGCAGTCATGAACACAACACTTGCCAACCGGGCCGCGGCACAGCTGCGGCCGTTGCGGATCGCTCGCTCTGCAGCCCTTGCAGCGGCGCTCTTCCTGCTGGCCAACATGGTCCTGGCCATCATGGCCCCCGACCAAATGGGCGATCACGCCACAACGGCCGGCCGCCTGTCCGAGGCGGTGGTGGGTGTCTCGTTTCTGGCCGGCGCTGTGGCATTGGCCGCCCTGCTGCCCCGCCCGGCCTCGGCCCGCTGGTTTTGGCTGATGGGCATCGCCGGCCTGGCAACGTCCGGGTTGACCATGGTTGCTGTCTTCGCCACCGCCCTGGAACCGCCATTCCAGCTGTTCCTTGCCGAGGTCGCCGTCACGGTGCCAGCGCTCGTAGCCATCGGCGTCAGTGGTGTCCGGCGGCGGAACTGGCCGTGGTGGGTAGGTCTGGGCATTGCACTGCTGCTGCCGATCATGTTCGCACTGCCGTTCAACTCGCTCATCATGGCGGGTGTGTGGGTGCTGGCCGCATGGCAGTTCACGGCAGCCCCGGACATGCCGGACGCGCCGGACGTTGCGGACGTTTCAAACTTCAGGCAGTGACCCGGGCAGCACGGGACGGCTAGGATCCAAAGCATGGACGCGCTCGCAGCAGTGCCGCTGCACCGGATCAGGCGGCGCGCCGCATCGGCGGCGGCCCTGACCGTTGTGGCGACCTGCGCCGGGGCTGCCCTTGCCGTGGTCTTTGCGCTCAGCCTGGGACCGGCCTTCGACTTGCGCATGGCCGCGTTCGACGCCGGAGCGCTGGCAGGGCTGGAATCGCTCGGCCTGTCCCCGCAAAGCTATGTGTTCACCGGCCTGGCGCTGCAAACCCTGCTGGCGGCCAGCTATTTTGCCGTGGCCGCCATCCTGCTGGTCCTGGCTCACGGCAACCGGTTCGCTGTGCTGTCGGCCTTGGTCCTGATGGGCGTGGGTGCGGTTGCCATGCAGACCATCTCAGCACTGCCAGCCGTCGATGCCGCGTGGGAATGGCCTGTTCGCATCGCCGAAGCGCTGTCCTTCGCAGTCTTCCTCGTGTGGCTCCTGGCCTTTCCCTCGGGCCGGATCCGACAGCCCGGCGGCCGCTTCCTGGCCGTGGCTGCGGGGATGCTGGCCTTGCTGCAAATTCTCAACTTTGCCGGTGTGGCACCCTTCATCGTTTTGGCGTGGGGCATTGTCGCGGTGTTTGTCGCGGCCGTGCTTTTGGTGCGGCACAGGCGGCAGGCTGGCCGGGCGCCGTCGGGCTTCCCCAGCACCGGAACCCGGGGACTGCGGGCGGTCCTGCTTGCCTTCCTGGCGGCGGTGGCAGCCTTGGTTGCTGCAGCCGTCGGACAGTGGGCCCTGGGCTGGGGGCCGGGGACCGTGGGCGACCTGGTTCTCCAGCTGGTACTGGTGGCGGCGTTCTTCGGCATCCCGGCCGCAGTTGCATCGGCCGTTCTGCGTCAGGGTTTGTGGGATGTTAAGGGTGCGTTGGCCCGGACCATTTCCGCCTCGCTCGCGACGGTCCTGGCGGTGGGAGCGTACCTGCTGCTGGGCGTGACGGGCCACCTGCTTGGTGCCGATAAAACCGTGGCCTCGGTCATTGCGGTCATGGTGGTGCTGCTCGGGGTGCATCCGCTGCATCTCATCGCGGGCAGACGGGTGGAACGGGCGTTGTACGGAGAGCGCGGGACTTCCGGGGCCGTCCTCGCACAACTCAACCGCCAGCTGGCCGCGGCCGGGGACATTGCCGGACTGCTCGACGGTGCGGCCGGCGGGGCGCGGCTGCTGCTGAACATTCCGTTTGTGCGGCTCGTGGTGGACCGCGACTTCGCAGACCCTGAGGTGCGGGAATCCGGTGACCCCATCCCCGACTGGCCCGTCGCCACCTTGGACCTCAACCACCAGGGCATTCACATCGGCACCCTTGAACTGGCTCTCCGGGACGCCGATCAGCGGCCGGAAAACGCCTTCACCGCCGCGGACCTGGCAGCAGTGCGCCCCCTTGCCGACCAGCTTGCCGGGCTGCTGCATGCCGTGGAACTTGAGGCGGCTCTGCGCACGGCCCACCAGGATCTGGTGGCGGTGCGAGAAGAAGAACGGCAGCGGCTGCGCGACAACCTGCACGATGGGCTGGGGCCTGTCCTTGGTGCGGTCCTGATGAACCTTGCAGCCGCCGGCAATGAATTGGCACAGGACAATACAGCCCGGGCGCAGGCCTTGGTCGCTGAATCACGCGCGGCCGTGAAAGGGTCCGTGGCGCAAATTCGCAGTCTCGTGAACGAGCTGCGGCCGCCGGGGATTGACGATCGCGGCCTAGTGGCAGCTGTGCGCTCGGCCGTTGCACCCCTGCAGGGAGGCTCGCTGGCGATCACGGTTGAGGGCGGCGTCCCGCACGTGGGTGCGGCCGTTGAATCGGCCGCGTACAGGATTGCCGTGGAAGCGGCACACAATGCCGTCCGCCATTCCGGTGCGCGGCAGTGCACGCTCAGTTTCGGCATGCGGGGGACATCCCTGCGACTGGACATAACGGACGACGGTGCGGGGCTCCCGGTCCCCGTGCGCCGGGGTGTGGGGCTGGAATCGATGGCGCGGCAGGCGGAGGAAGCCGCGGGCAGCCTGCTCCTGTCCGTCCCGCCCGGCGGGGGAACAAGGGTGACGGCGGTTTTTCCGCGGGCAACGGCGTCGAACGTTTCAGGGAAGACCTCCGGCGGCGGGGGAGACGACTGTGACTGACGCTGCACGGATCACGGTGGCGCTTGCCGACGACCACGAACTGTTTCGCAAGGGACTGCGGGCGTTGTTGGCGACCCTGCCCGGGATGGAATGTGCCGGGGAGGCCGCCAACGGGGCCGAGACCCTGCGCCTTGCGGTGATGGAGCAACCCGATGTCCTACTGCTGGACATTCGCATGCCGGGCATGGACGGGCTGTCGGCGCTGGCTAAAATCCGGGTGGCGGCTCCGGAGGTTGCCGTGGTCATGCTGACAATGATTGACGACGACGCAACCCTCGCCGATGCGCTCCGGGCAGGGGCGGCGGGGCATCTACTCAAGGATGCGGAACCGCAGGAACTGGAACAGGCTGTCATTGCGGCCGCCAGGGGAGACCTGTTGTTTGGCGGCCCCATGGCGGACGGGGCGCGGCGGATACTGCGCGGTGGCGGTCCCGGTGGCCGTCCCGGTAGCGGTCCCGGTGGCCGGTGGGCGCCGCCGCTGCCGCAGCTCGGCGACAGGGAGCGTTCGGTGCTGGACCTGGCGGCGTCGGGACGATCGGTGTCGGCCACAGCGTTGGCACTGCAGCTGAGTGAAAAGTCGGTCCGCAACTATTTGGCGCTGATTCCGAGGAAATTGGGTGTGGACAGCCGGGACGCCGCGTTGCTGCTGGCCCGGACGGCGGGTTTGGGCCGCGGCGGAAACCGCGGTGCGGCACCATGATTCGAAACTGCAGATGGGGCGATTTTCCGATTCGAAACTGCAGATAAGGCGACGAAACCACCGAAATTATCGCCTCATCTGCAGTTTCGAATGGGGGCGGCACTGGATTTCGCCTTATCTGCAGTTTCGATGCGTCGCCGGCCATCCGGTGACGGAATCCCTGACCACCCGGGACGCTGGACACTGCCGCCCGGGACGGCCGCCACGTGAGGCTGGAGGAACTTGCATTTCCACCAGCGAACACCGGGAGACCAGCCATGAACGCACAATTCAGCACCGAACAAGCGAGCACCGAACAAGCGAGCATTGAGCAGACGAGCGCCGTACAAGCCGGCACCGGGCTGGCCGGCACCGCACGCGACGCAGCGCGCACATCCCCGAGGCCCCCTGCCAAGGCGCCCATCCGCTTCATGGGCAGGCGAAGCACCGCAGCGGCACTCGTGCTGGGCGCGGCACTGAACGCCTCGGCGTCGTTCATCAACACGGCCTTCCTGCAGGGCGAGCCAACCGTGGCGGGCTATAGCGGCGCCCTGGCGGAGCGCAGCTCTTTCGGCCTGGCGGGGGTGCTGTTGAACATCGTGGGAATCCCGCTCATGCTGGCAGGAATCGTGGGCCTGCTGCAGCTGGCCAGTCCAAAGGCGCCGGTGGTCAGCAGGATCGCGCTCGCCGCCACGACCATCGGCATGATTGCGTTCCTGTGCATGAACGGAGCGCTGGTGGCGCTATACAGTCTCGGCGCGGGCGGGAATGCGGTTGCGGCGGCGCAACAACTCACGGGCACGAGTTCCGGCATGCTGGCCATGTTGCTGCCGTTCCTGCTGGGCAACGCCGTAGGCATGGTCTGCACGGCCATTGCGCTGCTGAAATCAAAAGCCACTGCGGCGTGGATTCCCATCTCGCTGCTCATCTTCTTTGTCGCCGACTTCGTCCTTCCCGCCACACCGTTCCTCGACGCGCACCTAATCTTTGTGGCCTTTGCCGCCGCCGCCGCCTGGTCCGTGCTGCGGACCCACACGCAGCCCTTCTCCGGCCGGTAGTCCCTGAACTATGGTTGCTCCAACAGCCAACGCCGGCCCAGGGAACAGCAGGCGCACAGGGGGAACGGCAATGAGTGCCATCAACTCGCAGGCAGCCCGGTCGGCGCTGGGCACGGCAGTCCACACGGCTGCCGTGCTCAGCGCCGCCGCCGTCCTGCTCGCCGCCGTGCTGACACTGTCAACACCCTCCGGGTTCCGCGCCCTCGAACTGGGGCCCACGCCCGTCATCGGACTGCTGGGCGCCGCCGTCGGCGCCCTGATCGCGGCAAAGCAGCCGCGCAACCTGGTGGCCTGGCTGCTGATCGCCAGCGGCACCACCTCCGCCGCCTATTCATTGGCGACGGCGGCCACCGCGCTTGGTCTATCGGCCGACCCGCAGGCGCCTTGGCTGCCCTGGACCGCGTGGGTTTCCACGGCCGGGTGGGCCCCGGGAGCCATGATGGGACTGGTGCTGCTGCCCCAGTTGTTCCCCTTCGGCACCTTGCTGCCGGGCCGGTTCTGGCGGGTGTGGTGGTGGTCGAGCCTGGGCGTTGCCGCCGCGGTTTTCATCTCCCTGGCGCTGGCTCCCGCATCCCCGCTCTTCCCTGATCTGCCCAACCCCTGGCTGGGACTGCAGAGTTCGGAAAGCAGCCCACTCGCCGCCGTCGAGGCTGCAGCCCTTCCCGTGGGGTGGCTGCTGACAGTGCTGTTCGCGGTCCTCTCCGCGGGATCCCTGGTGAACATCGTGTTGCGTTTCAAGCGCTCCGAGGCGGCCGCGCGCCGGCAGACCTTCCTGGTGTTGGGCGCGTGGCTGCTGTTGCTGGTGGCCAGTGCACTCTCGCCGCCGTGGTTGGGCGCCGTTGCCGCGGCTGTGTACCTGGGCGCCCTTTTGCTCTCGGTGGCCAGGTATCGGCTGTACGAAATCGACCAGCTGGTCTCCCGCAGCGCGGCCGGCATGGTGGTGCTGGCGGTGCTGGGCGCCGCCTATGCCTTGACGGCGTCTGGTGTTGGTGCGCTCCTTCAAAATGCTGGCGGATCCTGGGCAGCCGGCTTCGCCGCAACGGCCGTGGTGGTGCTCCTGCTCGACCCGGTGCGGAGGCTGACGCTGGGCTGGAGCAACAGGATCTTCTCCCGCGGGCGGCCGGACGCCGCCGAATTGGGAAGTGCCATTTCCGCCCTTGCCGCCCACGCCGTCACCCCGCGCGAGGCGCTGGAACAGACTGCGGTCCTGCTCCGGGGGACGCTGCACATGCCGGGGTTGGACATCGCCCTGGGCCCGGAAAGGCCCACGGGACCAGTCACCCCGCTGCCCGTGCGTTGGAACGGCGCGGTGCTCGGCACCGTCGTTGCGGCACCGCGCCGGGGGGGGCATCGCGGGTGCGCCCCACGGACCTTCGGGTGCTTGCCGCGTTGGAGCCCAGCCTCGCCTTGATCCTGCACGACCTCCTGCTCACCCAGGACCTTGAGGTTTCCCGCCGGTCCGTTCTTGGGGCGAGGGAAGAAGAACGACGCCGGATCCGCCGCGACCTGCACGACGGCCTCGGCCCGCTGTTGTCAGGCACGGCGATGACGCTGCAGGCTGCGGGCGCCCCAACGCTGGAGCCTCCCGCCGTCCAAGAACTGTTGGCCCAGGCGCGGGCGGACCTCGCCCAAGCCGTCGCGGACATCCGGGTGGTTGTTGACGGCCTGCGCCCTCCCATTCTTGACGACCTGGGACTGGTGGCGGCCGTGCAGGCGATCCTGCCCGATTCGGCACTCGCCGTCACCGTCACCACGCAGGGCAACTGCAAGACCCTGCCGGCCGCCGTGGAAGTCGCGGCACTGCGCATCGTCGCCGAGGCCCTGGCCAATGCTGCCACGCACGCGAAGGCGAGCGCGGCGCAGGTGGAACTGCGGGTCGGCGATGGCAAGTTGCACCTCAGTGTTGCCGACAACGGCAGGTGGGTGCCGCCGTCGTCCCTCAGGAAAGGTGTGGGGCTCGAATCCATGCGCCAGCGTGCGCAGGAGTTGGGCGGACGGGCCGGCATCGAGGTTGGCGACGGCGCCGAGACGTGCGTGCGGGCGTGGCTGCCGCTGACGGCGGGGGAGGGGCTGTGACCGCGCTGACGGTGGTGATTGTTGATGATCATCCGGTGTTCCGGCGGGGGCTGACCTCGCTGCTGGAAACGGCCGGAATGGTGGTGCTGGCGCAGGCCGTGGATGGTGTGGGTGGCATTGCCGCGGTCAAGGAGCACCGGCCCGACGTGGTGCTCATGGACCTGCACCTGCCCGACATCAACGGCGCCGAGGCCACGCGCCGGCTGGTCCGCGATGTGCCGGGCGTGCAGATTTGCATCCTGACCATGTTCGACGACGACGATTCCGTGTTCGCCTCGATGCGCGCCGGGGCGTTGGGTTACCTGCTCAAGGGCACCGACATTGACGGGATCGAGCGGGCCGTGCGGGCGGTCACGGCGGGCGAGGCGCTGTATTCGGCTGCGGTGGCCCGGCGGATGCAGGCGTTCTTTGCTGCCGCCTCCTCCGGGGGCCTGGCGGTGCAGCCGTTTCCGGAGCTGACGCCGCGGGAACGAGAAGTGCTGGAGCATGTGGCCCGCGGGGAGTCGAACGCGGAGATTGCCGCTGCCCTGGACCTGGCGCAAAAGACGGTGCGCAATGTGGTCTCGGCTGTGCTGGCGAAACTGAGGGTGGTGGATAGGGGCCAGGCCATTGTGCGGGCCCGGGATGCCGGGCTGGGGCGCGGGTAAGGTGCGGGGGTGGTTGTTGCCATCCGCGGTCGGTTCGGACAGGTTGCCTTCACGCGGGGGTGGTTGTTGCCATCCGCGGTCGGTGTGCCGGCGGCGAATGGCAACAACCACCCCCGGGCATGGCAGCCGGCACCTCTGACTCGCCACCGGCCCGCCACCACAACCAATGTGCATTTCTGCGCACTAACTCTGCGCGAATGGTCATTGATGTTCTATCTGGGACGCTGGCATACTCAGGACAGCAACACGTGTGCTGCAGCTCACAAGCTGGGCGCAGGCAGCTAGTCCCAAGTGTCAACGTCGACAGGCGCGCCATTGGCGCGGAGGAGAAAAATGAGTGCAACTGCTGGGCCGTCACAATCGACGAAAGATTCGGGTCTGCGCAAGGTTGTCGCGGCCTCCATGGCGGGGACCGTTGTGGAATGGTACGAGTTCTTCCTCTACGCAACCGCCGTCACCCTGGTGTTTGGCAAGATGTTCTTCCCCAATGCAGGCTCGGAACTCGACGCGATCATGGCAGGCTTTTTGACCTATGCCGTCGGCTTCGTGGCCCGCCCCATCGGCGGCATTGTCTTTGGCCACTTTGGTGACAAGTTCGGCCGCAAGAAGCTCCTGCAGCTGAGCATCATCCTGGTGGGTGTTTCCACATTCCTCATGGGCTGCCTGCCCAGCTTCGGCCAGATCGGCTACTGGGCTCCGGCGCTTCTGGTGGGCCTGCGTTTCATCCAGGGCTTCGCCGTCGGCGGCGAATGGGGCGGCGCGGTGCTGCTGGTGGCCGAGCACAGCCCCAACAAGTCCCGTGGGTTCTGGTCCTCCTGGCCGCAGTCCGCCGTGCCGTTGGGCAACCTGCTCGCCACCGGCGTGCTGCTCACCCTGGCTTCCGTGCTCAGCGACGAGGCGTTCCTGAGCTGGGGCTGGCGTGTCGCCTTCTGGCTCTCCGCCGTGATCGTGCTGGTTGGCTATTACATCCGCACGAAGGTCAGCGACGCCCCCATCTTCCTGGAAGCCCAGGAGCATATCGAGGACAACCCGCAGGTGGGATATGGCGTCTTCGAGGTGCTGCGCCGCTACCCCCGCGGCGTGTTCACGGCCATGGGCCTGCGTTTTGCGGAGAACATCCTGTACTACCTGGTGGTCACGTTCTCCATCACCTACCTGAAGATCATCGTCGACATCGACACCTCCCGCATCCTCATGCTGTTGCTGGTGGCGCACGGCATCCACTTCATCGTTGTCCCGCTGGTCGGCAAGCTCTCCGACAAGATCGGCCGCAAGCCCACCTACATGCTCGGTGCGCTGACGGGGGCCACCTGGGGCTTCTTCGCCTTCCCCATGATGGACACCAAGGACGACCTCATGATCCTGGCCTCGGTCACGATCGGGCTGATCTTCCACGCCCTCATGTACGCCGGCCAGCCCGCCATTATGGCCGAAATGTTCCCCACCCGCATGCGCTACTCCGGCGTTTCCCTTGGCTACCAGGTGACCTCGATTGTGGCCGGCTCCATGGCTCCCTTCATCGCCACCGGCCTCGTGGAGCACTACAACTCCTCCGTCCCCGTGGCACTGTACCTGCTCGGCGCCTGCATGGTGACCGCCGTCGCCGTGCTGTTCCTGAAGGAAACCAAGGGTGTCTCCCTGCAGGACATTGACGACGCCGATGCCGCCGGAACGCTGGCCCTGAGCCGTGCCGCCGCGGCCAAGTCCGCAACAAAGGTGGGCTAGGGAATGGTTGCCGGCTCAGTGGGGAACGGGGCCCGGATTGGGGCTCCCGGCGGGGCGGTGGGCTCGGCTGGCTCCGGGCCGTTGGGTGGTTCGCTGGCCGGGCCGCTGACCGGGCCATTGGCGGGGCGGCGGGCCCTGGTCACCGGGGGAGCGGGCGGCTTGGGGGCTGCCTGCGCCCGGGCACTTGCGGCCCAGGGCGCCCACGTCATCGTGGCCGACCGCGACGGTGCTGGCGCTGCCGCCGTAGCCGCCGAGGTGGGAGGGGAAGCCTGGGAGGTGGACCTGCTGGACACGGCGGCGCTAGAATCGCTGAAGTTGGAGGTGGACATCCTCGTCAACAACGCAGGCATCCAGACCATCAGCCCCATCGAGGACTTTGACCCCGCCGCCTTCCGGCGCATCACCACCATCATGCTCGAGGTGCCGTTCCTGCTGATCCGGGCCGCACTGCCGCACATGTACGCGCAGGGGCATGGACGGATCATCAACATGTCATCGATTCATGGGCTGCGCGCCTCCGCATTTAAGTCGGCGTATGTGGCGGCAAAGCATGGGCTCGAGGGCCTGTCCAAGGTCACCGCCCGCGAGGGCGGCGTCCACGGGGTGACCAGCAACTGCGTCAACCCCGGCTACGTGCGGACCCCGCTTGTGGAGGGGCAGATCGCCGACCAGGCGGCCACCCACGGCATCCCCGAAGAGCAGGTGCTGGCGGAGGTCATGCTGGCCAAGAATGCCATCAAACGGCTCATCGAACCGGAAGAAATCGCCGGGCTCGTCGTCTGGCTCGCCTCCGAGCCGGCCGCGATGGTCACCGGAGCCTCTTATCTCATGGACGGCGGCTGGACCTCGTAGTGCAGGAGCATTCGCAAAAAATGCCCCGGATGTGAAGGAGCGTTTGTCGTGCTTCAAGAAACGCTCCTGCAGCAAAGGGGCATTATGTCCCAACGCTCCTGCAGCAAAGGGGCATTATGTCCCAACGCTCCTGCAGTCGTTGCGATTCGGCGCTACTTAGGACGGGACGAGCTCGGCGCTGCGGAGGCGGGTTTCCTGCAGGAACGCGCCCAGGACCGCCTGCACGGCGGGGGAGCGCAGCGATTCGGGGCGTGCCGCCGCCCAGAACTGGACCATCTGCTCCACCTCGCCCGGCAGGACCTGCACGAACCCGTCCTGCCCGGCCACCATGAACGCCGGCAGCATGCCAATGCCGGCGTTGGCCCGCACCGCCTCGATCTGGGCAAAAACGCTCGTGGACTGGAATTGCGCAGGATCGTTGGTGAGCGAGGGGCGTTGCAGGGCCAGCTCGGACACCTGGAGGGTGGAGTCCACATAGGAAACGAAGCGGTGTCTGGACAGCTCCTCCACGGTCGCCGGCATGCCGTGGGCGGCGGCATACCCGGTGCCCGCATACAGCCGCAGTGAATAGTCGGAGAGCAAAATGGTTTCGGCCCGACCGGCCTCGACGCTGCCGGCCACCACCTCAATGTCCACGCCGGAGCGGTTTTGGCTCAGGCGGCGGGTGGCGCTGAGCAGCTCCACACGCAGCTGGGGGTGCTGCCTTTGCAGCCGGGCCAGTGCCGGTGCGGCAATGAGCGCACCAAAACCGTCCGAGGTACTCACCCGCACCACCCCGGAAACAATGTCCACACCATCCTCGATCCCCGCCGACAGTGCACTCAGACTGCTCTCAATCCGCTCGGCCGCCGCGACGGCGGCCCTGCCCAGCTCCGTCAACTCCCAGCCCTGAGGGGTTCGCTCCAACGTCCGCCCGCCCATTTGTTTGTTGAGGGCCAGAATCCGCCGCGACACGGTGGTGTGCGTGGTCTCCAGAGCGTCGGCCACAGCCGTAAACCGCCCCAGCCGGGCCACCGTGAGCAGGATCAGCAAGTCGTCGGGGCTGGGGAACCTCTTGAAATCCACCATGGAAATACTCCTTATATGCAGGTGCGATAGACGTGCGCGATTCAACTGTGTGCGGCGGGCAGGGTCGCCGTCGGCCCGCAGTACGGCACCACTATGCATAAATGCACATGCGCTCTGCCTTTTTCGGTCTTGTTTGCACTCTATCAGGGTGTGATGCTGGTCATAACGGGTCAATGTCAGGGCCCTGGGACATAATGGAAAACGTAAGCAAGGGAGCTTTCACAATGGCTGTTGTGGCATGGATTGGTTTGGGAAACATGGGCGGACCCATGACGGCGAACATGGTCAAGGCCGGGCACGCCGTCCGCGGCTTCGACCTGAGCGCTGATGCACTGGCCGCAGCCGTGGACAACGGGGTCACAGCGGCCACCTCGATCGCCGACGCTGTCTCGGGTGCCGACGTCGTCTTTACCATGCTCCCCAAGGGCGACCACGTCCGCAGCGTCTATTTCGGTGACGCCGGGGTCCTTGCCAACGCGGCTGCGGAAACCCTCCTGATCGACTCCTCCACCATTGATGTGGAGTCCGCGCGGGCCGTGCACGACGCCGCTGCTGCCGCCGGCTTCCGCTTTGTCGACGCCCCTGTTTCAGGTGGGATGAGCGGCGCGGCTGCCGCCACACTCACCTTCATGATTGGCGGCGAAACTGGTGCTGTGGCCGACGCCTCCGCCTACATCGAACCAATGGCCGCGAACATCATCCCCACCGGCGGAGCCACCACGGGCCAGGCTGCGAAGATTTGCAACAACCTGATGCTGTTCATCAACCTGGCCTCCACCGCCGAAGGTGCCGTGCTCGCCGACCGGCTTGGCCTGGACAAGCAGGTCTTCTGGGACATCGCCTCCGTCTCCTCCGGTGACAGCTGGGCGCTGCGCACCTGGTACCCGGTGGCCGGTGTGGTGCCCACCTCGGCCGCCAACAACGATTTCGCCCCCACCTTCACCGCGGACCTTGCCAACAAGGACATCGGCCTGGCCATCGCCGCCGCCCGCAGCACCGACACCCCGCTGGAGATTGGCGAGCATGTCCAGCAACTGTTCCAGCGCCTCATCGACGAGGGTGAAGGCGGCAAGGACTGCACCAAGATCGTGGCCCTGATGGATGGGTCCCTGAAAACTTCCGCTTCCGCCACTATCGCCTAAGGAATTTGCCATGACTGACGTTCAAACAACTCCAGCCGTCCGGGACTGGCCCATGTGGATTGGTGGCGAGGAAGTGGCCTCGGCCAGCGGTGAATGGCGCAATGTGGAGAACCCCGCCCGCCGCGACACCGTCATTGCCCGCGTCCCGGCCGGCAACGAAGCCGATGTGGACCGTGCGGTTGCCGCGGCCCGAGCCGCCTTCCCGGCCTGGCGCGCCCAGCACTTCAGTGGCCGCTCCAAGGCGCTGTTGGCCATCGCCGACGAGCTCGAGGCCCGCGTCGAGGAATTTGCCAGGCTCACAGCATTGGACACCGGCAACGCGCTGCGCACCCAGGCCCGCCCCGAGGCCACCACCATGATCGCCATGTTCCGCTACTTTGCCGGCGTGGCCGGGGAAGTCAAGGGCACCACCCTCCCGGCGGGCGAAAACCAGCTGCAGTACACGCGCCTCGAACCGCTTGGCGTGGTTGCCGCGATCCTGCCATGGAACTCGCCGCTGATGATCGCCGCGTTCAAGATCCCGGCCGCCCTCGCCGCGGGCAACACCGTCATCATGAAAGCCGCCGACGACGCCCCGCTCACCATTTTGCTACTCGCAGAAGTGTGCAACAATCACCTGCCGGCCGGCGTCGTCAATGCCATGACAGGCCGCGGTTCCATCATCGGCGAGGCCCTGGCCAACCATCCCGGCGTGGACAAGGTCTCCTTCACCGGCTCCACCGAGGTAGGTCGCGGGGTGGCCGCGCAGGCTGGCGCCCGGCTGGCGCACATGTCCCTGGAGCTGGGCGGGAAGAACCCCTCCATCGTGTTCCCGGACGCGGTCGACGACGAACTCATCGACGGCCTGCTCCTTGCCTCGCGCTTCACCCGCCAGGGTCAAAGCTGCACCGCAGGGTCGCGTTTGTTCCTCCATGAGGACATTTACGACGACGTGCTGACGCGGCTCAGTGCCAAGCTCGGCGCGCTGAAGGTGGGGGACCCGCTCGATGAGGCCACAGACATGGGTGCCGTCATCAACCTCAAGCAGCACTCGGCCATCACCGGCTACCTTGATGAGGGGCGCGCCACCTCCGGCATGAAGGCCGTGCTTGGCGGCAGCGCACCCACCGAGGGGGCACTGACCGAGGGCTACTACCACCTGCCCACAGTGTTCAGTGGCGCCCGGAACGAATTCCGGCTGGCTCAAGAGGAGATCTTTGGCCCGGTGCTCGTAGCGATCCCGTGGAAGAACACGGCCGATGTGATCCGCATGGCCAACGACACCAACTACGGTCTGGCAGCCTACGTGTGGAGCCACAACCTGGACGATGCCTTGAACACGGCCCACCAGGTGGACGCCGGCTGGGTGCAGGTCAACCAGGGTGGCGGGCAGGTGGCCGGCCAATCCTATGGCGGCTATAAGCAAAGCGGCATGGGCCGAGAAGTGTCTTTGGAAGGTATGCTGGCCGGATTCACCCAGACCAAGCAGATCAATGTGCGCCTGCGAGGGGTGCCCAATGGTTAAGGGCTCCGGCGGCTCCGGGGCGGGAGCCGCTCCGGCAGGCAGCACCGCAGGTCTGCCCCTGGACGGCATTCGCATCCTGGATCTCAGCCGCGCACTGGCCGGACCCTACGCCACCGCGCTGCTCTCGGACCTGGGGGCGCACATCATCAAGACCGAAAGCATCAAGGGCGGGGACTCCAGCCGGGCCTGGCCACCCTTTGAGAACGAGAACAGCCTGTACTTTGACTCGGCCAACCGGGGCAAGGACTCCATTGCCATCGACTTCTACAGCCAGCCCGGGCGGGAGCTGCTGTGGCAGCTGGCGATGAGTGCCGACGTCGTGGTGGAAAACTTCCGTCCCGGGGTGCTGGCCACCATGGGCCTGGACCCAGAGGTGCTGCGGGCTGCCAAGCCCGAGCTGATTATTGCCTCCGTGAGTGGCTTTGGCGCCACGGGACCGCTGTCGCAGGCGCCCGGGCTGGACCAGGTGGCGCAGGGCATGAGCGGGCTGATGTCCGTGACGGGCCCGGATTCGGACCACATGTACCGGGTGGGCGTGCCCATCGTGGACATGGTCTCCGGCATCAATACGGCGCTGGGTATCGCTGCCGCGCTCGTAGGCAGGGCCCGCACCGGGGACGGGATGGAGGTTTCGACGTCGCTCCTGGAAACCGGGCTGGCGCTCGGCGCGTTCCAGGGCCAAAAGTACCTGAGCACTGGTGAGGTGCCGGTGCCGCTGGGCAACACCCACCCCGCGCTGACGCCCTACGGTGTGTTTGCCACGGCCGACATCCCCGTGATCATCGCGGTGGGCAATGAAAAGCAGTGGCAGCAGCTGTGCTCGCTGCTCGGCGCCCCGGAACTGGTGGAGCGCCCCGAGTACGCCACAGGCAAGTTGCGCCACGGCAACGAGGCGGTGCTGAAGGTGGAGCTGGAGGAACTGCTGGCCCACCGTACCGCCAACGAATGGCTGCCCGTGCTGCGTGCCGCCGCCATCCCGGCCGGGCCCATCTACAACTATGAACAGGCGTTTGCCGACGAGCAGGTCCAGTCGCTGGCCATGGTGGAAACCGTGCGCCGCGCCGACGGTTCCGAACTGCCGCTGATCCGGGGGCCCATCTCCGTCAACCGGCAGGCGCCTCGCATCCGCAAGGCTCCGCCGTCGCTGGGGGAGGACACCCGTGCCGTCCTGGCCGGGCTGTCCCTGACGGAACAGCAGATTGCCGGGCTCGTGGACGCCGGGATTGTGCTGGCTGCGCCGCCGGTTCCTGCTGCGCCGCCGGAGTCCGTGGATGTAGTCTCATGAGTGCGAGCGCTGTTGAGGTTGTTCCGGGCAATGCTCCGATACGTGCTCCGTCTAATGCGGGGGAGAGGGCAGGCATGCTGCGCATTGAACAATCCGGACCGGTGGCCACGCTCATCATGGACAACCCCGCAATGCGCAACGCCATCACCCAGGACATGTGGCAGCAATTTGAAGACCTGCTGGCTCAGCTGGATGCCGACGACTCTGTCAAAGTGGTTGTGGTGCGCGGTGCGGGATCACACTTTTCCGCCGGGGCGGACATCGCCTCCGTGCAAAAAATCCTGCACGATCCGTCCACCGGACAGAGCGACGGCGGCGACATCACCGTGGCCGAGAATGCCCTGGCCCGCTTCCGCAAACCCACCATCGCCGCCATTGACGGCTACTGTGTGGGCGGCGGCTGGCAGATCGCCGGCGCCTGCGACATCCGCTTGGCCTCGGAGCGCGCTGTGTACGGCATCACGCCGGCCAAGATCGGCATCGTGTATCCGCTGTCCGGCATCAAGAAGCTGGTGGAACTGGCCGGCCCCGCGACGGCAAAGTACCTGTTGTTCAGCGGCGACTTTGTTGACGCCCAGGAGGCATTGCGGCTTGGCCTGGCCACGAAGGTCCTTGCCCTGGACGGTTTCTGGGAAGCGGTCCACGCTTATGCGCTGCACCTGTCGGCGCGCTCGCAGTTCTCGGCGCAAGGACACAAGGCGCTGGTGAATGCGATGAGCGGGGGGGCTGGCGACATTGAAGTGGCTGAGCTCAGCGCCTATTGGCAGGCCCAGATGGCCGTCAGTGAGGACGCCGCCATCGGTGTTGGCGCCTTCCTGGCCAAGGGGACGCCAAAGTTCACCTGGCTGCGGCCGCGCAACGACTGACCCCCTCCTGCTCAGGGCGCGACGCCTGACTCCTCCTGCCTCCCGCCGAGATGCGAGATCACGCCCTCTCGCACCTGTTCCTGGGTTTTTAAGCAGGGCGTTATCTCACATCTCGAAAGGAGCGGGAGTTATCTCAGATGCTGTTGCGGGGCCATGACTGCAAGTTGGAGGTGCGATTCCCGCCGTCCCATCTCGCCGCGACCTTCCCCGCCATCTGCATGCGTCCGAACTTACGCGCGAAGCGGGGACGTAGGGGGCGGCGCCGGGAGGCCTGACACTCACCGCCGCGACCTCCGCCAGCCACCCTGCTAAGCAGGAATGTGAGCTAAAGCATGCGTGCATGCAAACTTTGCACTTGTGCAATCTTTGCATGAGCGCATAAACTGTAGTCATGCAAAAATCCATCCCAGTGCCGCTCCGTGAGCGAAATCGCCTGGATACGTGGGCATTGATCCATGACAAGGCGTCCGGAATGGCACTTGAAGAGGGCCTGACAAAAACCACGGTCGAGGCCATCGCCGAGGCTGCCGGCATTTCCAAGCGCACCTTCTTCAACTATTTCGCCACGAAGGAAGACGCCATCATGGGCACCCAGCCGCCCACGCTCTCCGATGAGGCCGTGGCCGCGTTCCGGGAGGACGGCGACGGGGACCTCTTTGGCAGCACCGTCCGCCTCATGGTCGCTGTGATCCGCTCCATGTTCCCGGAGGCCTCGCAACAGGCGCGCCGCAAGGAACTGAAAAGCAAATACCCGGAACTTAACCGCACCGTGTTCCAGCACGTCGCCGCCTCGGAGATCTTGGTCGAATCAATCCTGGTGGACCGCTATGACGACGCTGATCCTGAATTTGCCCGTGCCGGAGTGCCCGGCGGCCGTGACGGGGCCAAGGCCCTCTTGATGCTGGCGGGAACCGCCATGCGCTTCGCATTCAGCCGTGATCCAAGTGCCGTCTCCGCCGGTGAAACTAAAGCTGTGGATGAGTCCATTGAAATTTTTAGAGAGGCAATCAAAGCAACCCTATGAGTACCCAAACCAAAGTTGAAACACCGGTAGATCCCGGTGAAAAACGAAAAATAGTTCTATTGTTCGCCGGTCTCATGGTCACCATGCTGCTGGCCTCCCTGAACCAAACTGTCCTCTCGACCGCGCTACCGACCATGGTGGGTGAGCTGAACGGCGTCGAGCATATGGCGTGGGCCATCACTGCCTTCATTCTGGCTTCCACCATCATGATGCCGGTTTACGGCAAGCTGGGCGACCTGTTGGGCCGCAAGCCCATGCTGCTGTTTGCCATCTCCATCTTCACCATTGGTTCTGTCATCGGTGCGCTGGCTCCGGACATGGGCACGCTCATTGTGGCCCGCGTGGTCCAGGGTCTGGGTGGTGGTGGTCTGATGATTCTCTCCCAGGCGACCATTGCCGACGTCGTTCCCGCTCGTGAGCGTGGCAAATACATGGGTATCATGGGCGGCGTCTTCGCGTTCTCATCGGTTGCTGGTCCGCTGATCGGCGGCGGGCTGACCGAAGGACCCGGCTGGCGCTGGGCGTTCTGGATGAACGTGCCGTTGGCAATACTGGCCATCTTCGCCACCATCTTCCTGCTGCACGTGCCGAAGATTGTGCACGCAACACGCCCCAAGATCGACTACCTGGGCATGATGCTCATTGCCCTCGCAACCACCGCAATTGTTCTGGTCGGCACCTGGGGCGGTTCACAGTATGAGTGGAACTCCCCTGAAATCCTGGGTCTGGCTGCCGCCGCCATCGTCACCAGTGTGCTGTTTGTTTTTGTGGAACTACGTGCCAGCGAGCCGGTCATGCCCATGATGCTCTTTAAGAGCCGCAATTTTAACCTGACCACTATTTCTGGTCTGCTCACGGGTATCGCCATGTTTGGTGTTCTTGGCTACATGCCAACCTACATGCAGATGGCCACAGGCTACTCGGCAGCTCAGGCTGGCCTGCTCATGATCCCCATGATGGGTTGCATGCTGGTCGTCTCGGTTGTTGTCGGCCGTCGCGTCTCAACCACCGGCCGGTACAGGGTTGCCCCGATCGTAGGCTCCATTATTTTGGCTGTGTCATTGGCTCTGATGGCCACGCTCCATGCCGATTCACCCGTCTATCTCATCTGCATCTACATGGGCATCATGGGCATTGGGTTGGGTGCCAGCATGCAAATTATGACACTGGTGGCGCAGAACTCCTTCCCGTTGAAGTTTGTTGGCACGGCCACCGCCGGCCAGAACTACTTCCGCCAGGTGGGTGCCACGCTTGGGTCCGCCGTTGTGGGTGCCATGTTTGCCACCCGCCTGCATGAGCTCGTCACCGAGAAGATCCCCGGCGGCACGGGCGGTGGTGGCGCAGCCTCGTTCACCCCGCATCTGGTCAATAGCCTGCCGGCGCCGATCAAGAAGCTCGTCATCGAGTCCTATAACGAGGCCTTGATCCCGCTGTTCCTCTGGATGGTGCCTCTTGCCGTCATTGCCGCGGTCATCCTGTTCTTCGTCAAGGAGGTTCCGCTGGCCACCAAGATCGAACGCGAAACAATCCCCGTGGGCCTTTCCCCGAACGCTGCATCCATGGCTGAGTTTGAGGTTGATGTGAAGAACGACGCCGATGCCTCCTCCGAGCCGGATGCGCCGGCTTTGGCGCCGCGAACGTAGACAACGCCCCAGTAGTCCCCGTGCCCTCCCGCCGCGCATTTTCTCGGCGCGTGGCCCTCGGCGCGGAGCCCTGCCGGCTTTCCAGTCCTGTGACGCAGCAACTGCACTCGAAAACCGCTCTCCGCGGTTTTGGTGCAGTTGCTGCGTCACAGCTGTTTAATCTTCGGTGAGTTCGCCGCGTTGGGCGCCGCGGCGACCGGCCGCGGCGAATGGCGCCAGGATTCCTGCCCGGTAGACTGGAGGCAGTGAATGAACGCCAACACAATTGAGGTCTCACTTGCCAGAATTCATCGCCCGATTTGCCACTGCCGCCGAGATTGAAACGTGGGACACGCTGGTCACGGCCAACCCCAATGGCGGTAATTTGCTGCAATCCGAAGCGTTTGCTGCGGTCAAGAAGAACTACGGATGGGACCCCCAGTTCCTGGTCTTTGAAGGCCCGGACTACTCCAGCTACAACCTGGTCCTGGAGAAGTCGTTTCCGGTCCTTGGCAAGTTCTGGTACCTCATCAAGGGGCCCGACGTTGCAGATGTGAACGACATTCCCGCCATGCTCACCGCGCTGAAAGCGTTCGTCAAGCGTGCCAGGCTGAACGTTTTCGCCACCAAGATTGAGCCCGACGTTGTTGCCTCCGAGGACGCCCGCGCGGTGCTGTCCGGCGCCGGGCTCGTGAAGGTTCCCGATCTGCAGCCCAACGACCATACGGCACTGCTGGACATTTCACCGGAGCCCAACCAGCTCCTGCGTAATCTGCACTCGCGCGGGCGCAACGCCGTGCGCCGTGCGATCCGCGAAGAAGTTGAGGTGGTGCGGATGGAGCCCACCGAGTCAACCATGCGCACCATGTATGAGCTGATGGTTGGCACGATCGCCGCGAAGGCCACCACCACGGCCCGTGACTTTGAGTACTACCGTCAGTTCTGGACGGAGTTCAGCCGTCGTGGCCAGGGCCGTTTCTACTTCGTCTTTGAGGATGGCGTGGCCTCCGTCGGCGCCTTCGTGATCAATTACGGCGCCAAGGCCACGTACAAGGACGGCGGTTCCCTGCAGAAGCGCAAGCAGTATGGCGATTCGCACCTGGTCCAGTGGGTGGCCATCAACGACATGAAGGAACTCGGGGCGCAGGAATACGATTTCTGTGGGACGCCGCCGTCGGACCAGCTCAAGGATCCCACGCATGCCCACCACGGCCTGGGCCTGTTCAAAACGAGTTTCACGAAGACTGTCACCGATTTTGTAGGTTGCTATGACCTAATTTTGAGCCCGCTGCGGTATAAATTGTGGAGCAGCGCGGGCGAACGGGTATTCAGACAGTTGTACACGCGCCGCACTGGAAAGCAGTTCTACTAGAAGTACGACGGCGTGATGTGACCTACGCGCGCAGCGGCAGCAGATCCTGCCGAGCGGCCAGGGACGAATGCGACAGGGAGCGTGAATGACGACTAACAGTCCCCACGATCGGGATCAAGCAGGCGCAGGCCTGCCGGCACCCAAGGCCGCGCCTGTGCCCCGGGCCGCGCCGAAGCCCGTCCCGAAGGATGCGCCCAAGGCGAGTCCTCGACCCGTTGGTTCCCCACGGGTGGGGATGATTCCTGTCGTGCCGCTTCCCCGGCCCAACAAGGCTGCCCGAAGTGTGCTGCGCAAGCTCGTCCAGGGCGAATCTCCGCCCACGGCGCCGATGAACATTGTTGATCGACTGGCAGGGAGCCCCTACGCCAACTTCACGATTCAGGTGGGCAAGGCCGAAGAGTCGTCACGCAAGACCATCGACTTTGCTTTGCGCCTGGCTGAAACCATGTTCCGGTACGGTGCTGGCGCCCTCGAGGTGGAAACGTCCATCATTGCTGTCACTGCGGCGCTGGGACTGCGCAACATAGAAGTAGACATCACAAACCAGTCGGTCATCATCAATTACGCGCCGCGCGACGCCGTGCCCATCACCTTGTTGCGTGTGGTGCGCTCATGGACCAACAATTACGCGGGCCTGGTTGAAGTGCATGAACTTGTCACCGACATTGCCAGCGGCGGTGTGACCCGGGACGAGGCGTACCGGCGCTTGGATGTCATCGTCAAGAAGCCCAAGCCGTTCCCGCGGTGGCTCGTCTCAATGGCGGAGGCCGTCTTTGCGGCAGCCGTGGTGGGCGTCATCGGCGGCACCTTCGTCGGCACGATCGTGGCGTTCCTGACCATTCTGCTGGCCGGACAGGTGGCACGGGTCCTGGGCAAATGGCGCGTGCCCGACTTCTTTGTCACCTCTATCAGCTCCTTCATCGTCACCATGGTGGCGCTGGTGTGCTTCGTGCTTCACGTTCCATTGAGCCCCTCGGTGGTGGTGGCCGGCGGGATCCTGCTCATGCTGCCCTCGGGCCGGCTGGTCTCCGCCGTCCAGGATGCGATCAACGGCTTCCCGGTCACGGCATCCGGACGCTTTCTATCGGCCTTCCTCACCTTTGGCGCCATCGTTGCAGGCATCGCCGTGGCCCTGGTAACCTCCGCCGTATTTGGGGCCGACAGGCTGGATGTTGCTGACACCATCACCGCATCCCTGCCGCTGTACTGGGTTCTGGTGCTCGTGGCATTGGCCACTGTGGCCATTTGCATTGCCGAACAGACGGCCATCAAGCTCCTACTGCCCACCATGGCGGTAGCGCTGATCGGCTACCTGGTCTACTACTTCGGCATGGAGCTTGGTCTTGGCGGCCGCTTTGCACCCGCGGTTGCCGCCGTGGTCATTGGCATGTTGGCCCGCGTGATCGCACTGCGCCTTGGTGCCCCGCAGCTGGTGGTGGCTGTCCCGTCCATCATCTTCCTGCTGGTGGGTCTGTCCATTTTCCGTGCCATGTTCGTCATGACGCTCACGCCCGAGGACTCGGTGACCGGGGCCGTCGGAATCTTCAACGCGCTTGTAATCATTCTGGCCGTCGCGGCCGGCGTGGTTCTCGGCGACAACATCGCCCGGCCCTTCACCCGCAGCAGCAACGGCCCCCGCGACAAGCGCCGCAACCGTCGCCGCTAACCCGCCTGAGACAAACCCGACGCCGCACCAGATAAAGCCCTGTCCCTGTGGACGCCCCCACAGACTCAATGCGCGAGATGTGAGATGACGCCCTCTCGAGACGGGAATTACACCATTGCGGAGGGCGTCATCTGACATCTCGGCGGAAGGCGGGGACCATCTCGGCGGAGGGTGGGGGCGCGTTGTGTTTGGGGGAGTAGGGCGCTAGAGGATTTTGCCGATGGGGTCCTTCTTTTCGGCCTGGAAGTTGTCTTCTGAGCGGCCGTAGGCCCAGTAGCCGGAGAGCGAGACCTGCGTGCGTTCCAGGCCACGCTGCTTGAAGAGGAGGCCGCGCAGGGCCTTCATATATTCACGTTCTCCATGCACAAAGGCATAGACGGTGCCGTCAGGCCACGGGCAGTTGGCGACTGCGTCGAGCAGGACAGTGCACCGGTCCGGTGTAGTTCCGTTGCGGAACACCCAGGTGAGCTCAACGGCGTCGGGCTTCCCGATGGGCTGGATGTCGGCGGCCGTATCCACCTCAAGGTAGGCGTGGCCGCGCGTATTGGCAGGCAGCGACTCGAGCGCGGCGGCAATGGCAGGAAGAGCCGATTCGTCGCCCGCGAACAGCTGCCAGTCGGCGTCGAGGTTGGGCTTGTAAGCGCCGCCGGGGCCGGAGAAAATGATCCGGTCGCCAGGAACTGCGGCTGCAGCCCACGGGCCGGCAAGTCCGGCAGATCCATGCACCACAAAGTCGATGGCGATCTCCTGGGCGGTAGCGTCCAGCCAGCGCACGGTGTAGGTGCGGGTCATGGGCCAGTGCTCGCGCGGCATGGTCTCGCGCAGCGCAAATACGTCGACGGGCTCCGCATATTCCACGCCGGGATGCAGGAAATGAATCTTCACATACATGTCGGTGGCGTCCTTGGGCACGAATTTCGCCAGGTCGGAACCGCCGGCAATGATGCGCACCATGTGCGGGCTGAGCTTTTCGGTGCGCAGTACGTGCAGCGAGAATTGGCTGCGGGGCTTGACGGCGGGGGCAGTAACGGCTGGTGATTTAGTATCGGCTGAGGTCACAATGAACTCCTGTCGCCGGGGTCGACCCGGCCTGCGGGCGCGGCCAGCACGCCTAGTTAGGTTGTCCTAACTAGTCTAGGTTACGCGGGCAGTTTCCAGTCGATCGGGGTGGCACCTTGCGCTAACAGCAGATCATTCACTCGGCTGAACGGTTTGGACCCAAAGAAGCCCCGCGACGCCGACAGTGGGCTCGGATGGGCGGATTCAATCACCGCTGTGCCCTCCAGAAGCGGTGCCAGGCGTTGCGCGTCCTTGCCCCACAACACGCTGACAAGGGGCAACTTTCTGGCGGCAAGGGCGGCAATGACGGCCTCCGTGACTTCTTCCCACCCACGACGGCGGTGCGAACCTGCCTCACCCGGCGCCACCGTGAGCACCCTGTTCAGGAGCAGGACGCCCTGGTCGGCCCAGGAGCTGAGGTCCCCGTGGGTGGCCGGGGCGATGCCCACGTCGGCGTTCAACTCCTTGTAAATGTTGTTCAGGCTGCGGGGTAGGGGACGGGTTTTCCTGTCCACGGAAAATGCCAGGCCCACCGAGTGCCCAGGCGTGGGGTATGGGTCCTGGCCAACCATCAAGACCTTGATCGCCGCCATGGGCGTGCCCAAGGCGCGCAGTACCTTGGTGGGAAGGGGCAGGAAGCGGGTTCCGGCGTCGTACTCGTTGGCCAGCATGGCGCCCAAACTCCGCAACAGGGGCTCCAGCGGGGCCAATTCCTGCGCCCAATCGGGGGCAAGTTGCGTGAGAGGGTCCTGCGCCAACAGGGCCAGGGCCGCCAGCTCCCGGGCATCCCAGGGCGCCGGTGCGGGGAGGTCAAAGAGTGCAGGTGCGCTGTCCATGTTCTCCATTGTGGGCCATGGCGGGCTGCTGGTTAATTCCTCCACAGGAAGGGCTGCTTGTGCCGCTGTCCACGGAATTGCAAATGACATCCCTGTCATTCGCCCTTATTATGGACAGTGCGGGCCACGTTTGGCGGTCTGCTTCGCATGAGATTTGAGGGAGGGCTGTTGTGGCTGAAGCCATTGCGCATGGGCACGACCCGGCGGACCATGCCGCACCCTCCGAGGGCGGGCTCAGCCAGCGCGAGCAGCAAATGCTTGACCTGGAACGGCAATGGTGGAAGTACGCCGGCGCCAAGGAGCAGGCCATCCGTGACATGTTTGACCTCTCGGCGACCCATTACTACCAGGTCCTGAACGCCCTGATCGACACGGAAGCCGCGCTGGGCTATGACCCCATGCTGGTCAAACGGTTGCGTAGACTACGTGAGTCACGTCAACACGCCCGATCCGCACGCCGACTGGGCAACTGACCCATTTTCGCCCAACGTACGCACAAGGACTGCACTGCACAATGAGTAAACACCCGCGCGATGAGTTTGACGCTGTCGAGGAGAATTCGGCCCGCTACGGAGTCCATCGGGCGTCGATGGAAACCCGATCACGCTCGTTGCTGCCCATAATGATCGTCGGCGTTGCCGCCCTGTGCATTGGGCTCTTGGCGTTCTTCGTCATGCCGAAATTGTTGAACAACAACACCTCCCCGCTGGCAGGCAACACCACATCTGCTGTCAGCACTCCTCAAGCCGACCAGAGCACGGAGCCGCCAACTCCCGAGCCGACTGAAGCGGCCACCGAGGCGCCCACGGAGGAGCCGACGCCGGAGCCCACCCCGGATTCCGTTGTTGACAAGAGCATCGCCGTGGCGGTCTTCAACGCCACGGGTGTCTCCGGCCTGGCCGCGCAATACGCCGGGCGTGTCACGGGGGATGGCTGGACGGTGGCGCAGTCAGCCAACTGGGCAGGACAGCCGCAGTCAACGTCCGTCATTTTCTACAGCGACATCACGCAGAAGGCCAACGCCGAAGCACTCGGCACCCTGCTGAACATCCCCACCCAGGTTGAAACCGCCGAACTCGGCCTGCCGCTGGCCATTGTGCTGGGTCCTGGCGCCTAGTTTTTTCATAAAGCACGACGGCGGGAGGTCACCTTGGTTGACAAGGTGGCCTCCCCGTTCGCTGCCTCCCACTGCTCGCATGCTCGCAGCGGTCCCTCGGCCGCTCATTTACCTCGACCTGGGGACCAGACGTACCTTGGGCTAGTCCTTCAGCGGAACGCCGTTGGAATCGGTGCGGTAGTTTTCGTGGCCGACGAGGATCAGGATGCCCTCAATGAGGCCCCAGATTCCCATGATCGGGTAGAGGAAGCCGAAGCTGACCACCGACACCAGAAGCTGGGTCAGGGCAATCTTGTTCTTGCCCAGGTAAAAGTTGTGGATGCCGAGGCCTCCCAGCAAAATGCCCAAGATGCCGGCCACGACCTTTGACTTCTGCTGGCCGCCAACCATGGGGTATCCGGGCTGCGGGTAGGGCTGCTGGAATCCCTGCTGCTGGTAGCCCTGTTGGCCGCCTTGCTGCTGGTACGGGTTTTGCTGCACGTTCTGCTGCGGGTAGGCCTGCTGGGCTCCGGGGTAGGGTGACTGGGGTTCCGGCTGCTGGTAGCTCGGAGGCTGCGGTGCAGCGGGCTCTTGGTAGCCGGGGGCACCATAGGCCGGCGGCGCTGGCTGGTCGTAACCTGCAGGAACCTCGGACGCCTTGCCAAAGTCGAGGGGATTTTGTTCGGGCTGGTTATTTTCACTCATGGTGTCTCCTGATGCTACTGATATTGAAGGCACAAGCCGTTGCCGGGAGGCGGTTCGAGCATTGCTTATGCGAACGGTTGAAAATGCATATGGCAACAACGCTATCTGTTCGGCCGCGTGTCTGAAAGGGACAGGACCGCGAAGGGGCGAATATGTTGCGGGAAACGGGGGTGGGTCACACCTTGGAGACCGTTTATTGCCACTTCCACACCACTTCCACGCCGTCCTGGTCCCATTCCGGCGTCTGAGACGCACCCCTTCCGGCGTTCGCCGCAAGCTCATACAGCGTTCCCCGCTTGCACTCTGTAGTGACGAGTGCTAATTATGGAGTTAGCACTCTGAGGTGGCGACTGCTAATTATTGGCTGCTCAACCGCCGTCGGAGTATTGAACTTTCCTCATTGGGCGAGGGTTCGCAGCAGGTGTAAAGAGATCATCGGCTGCTAATCCGTCCGTCGCGGGCGCACAATGGGGATTTTTGAATCGTAAAATGACTGTCCCGAAAGGACTGAAGCCTCCATGGCCAAGCTCATTGCATTTGATGAAGAGGCACGCCGCGGCCTAGAGCGTGGATTGAACATCCTCGCCGACGCCGTCAAGGTAACCTTGGGCCCGCGCGGTCGCAACGTTGTTCTCGAAAAGAAGTGGGGCGCCCCCACGATCACCAACGATGGTGTATCCATCGCCAAGGAAATTGAACTTGACGATCCTTACGAGAAGATCGGCGCCGAGCTGGTCAAGGAAGTCGCCAAGAAGACTGACGACATCGCAGGCGACGGAACCACCACAGCAACTGTGTTGGCCCAGGCCCTGGTCAAGGAAGGCCTGCGCAACGTAGCTGCCGGCGCCGACCCGCTGTCCCTGAAGCGCGGCATCGAGAAGGCTGTTGCAGCCGTCATCGAGCAGCTGCTGGCTTCCGCCAAGGAAATTGAGACCAAGGAAGAAATCGCCGCCACCGCGTCGATCTCTGCCGGCGATCCCGAAATTGGCGCACTCATTGCCGAGGCCTTGGACAAGGTTGGCAAGGAAGGCGTCATCACCGTTGAGGAGTCAAACACCTTCGGCCTGGAGCTTGAGCTCACCGAGGGCATGCGCTTCGACAAGGGTTACATCTCCGCTTACTTCGTGACCGACACCGAGCGTCAGGAAACGGTTCTTGAAGACCCGTACATCCTGATCGTGAACTCCAAGATCTCCAGCGTCAAGGACCTCGTTGCAGTTCTGGAAAAAGTCATGGCTTCCAACAAGCCGCTGCTGATCATTGCCGAAGACATCGAAGGCGAAGCGCTTGCCACGTTGATCGTGAACAAGATCCGCGGCCTGTTCAAGTCCGTTGCCGTCAAGGCTCCGGGCTTCGGCGACCGCCGCAAGGCCCAGCTGGCTGACATTGCAGTGCTCACCGGTGGCCAGGTCATCGCTGAAGAAGTTGGCCTCAAGCTGGAAAACACCACCCTTGACCTGTTGGGCAAGGCTCGCAAGGTTGTTGTGACCAAGGACGAGACCACCATTGTTGATGGAGCCGGCGACGCC
The DNA here is from genome assembly GCF_000785535.1 of Arthrobacter sp. PAMC 25486. Lineage (NCBI taxonomy): Bacteria > Bacillati > Actinomycetota > Actinomycetes > Micrococcales > Micrococcaceae > Arthrobacter > Arthrobacter sp. PAMC 25486. The sequence goes on from NZ_CP007595.1 coordinate 3,847,290, forward strand.
GAAGCCATCGCAGGTCGCGTTGCTCAGATTCGTGCCGAGATCGAAAACTCCGATTCCGACTACGACCGTGAGAAGCTGCAGGAGCGCCTGGCCAAGCTGGCCGGCGGCGTTGCAGTCATCAAGGCAGGTGCCGCAACCGAAGTTGAGCTCAAGGAGCGCAAGCACCGCATCGAAGATGCAGTGCGTAACGCCAAGGCTGCTGTTGAAGAAGGCATCGTCCCCGGCGGTGGCGTTGCCCTGATCCAGGCTGGCGTCACGGCATTCGAAGGCCTCAACCTGACGGGCGACGAAGCAACCGGCGCCAACATCGTCCGCGTTGCCATCGATGCACCGTTGAAGCAGATTGCCTTCAACGCAGGCATGGAGCCCGGCGTAGTAGTGGACAAGGTCCGCTCACTGCCCAACGGCCACGGCCTGAACGCTGCAACCGGGGTCTACGAAGACCTGCTGGCTGCTGGCGTCAACGACCCGGTAAAGGTGACCCGCTCTGCGCTGCAGAACGCGGCCTCCATCGCCGGCCTGTTCCTCACCACCGAAGCCGTTGTGGCCGACAAGCCTGAGAAGGCTGCACCGGCTGGCGGCGGCGGAGACGACATGGGCGGCATGGGCGGTTTCTAATCACCCACCCCTAGTCGTCTAGCAAAGGGCGCCATTGCCCCGCGGGCAGTAAGATTTCGCGAAAAGCATGCGAAATCCATCCCCGCTACAGGCAATGGCGCCTTTTGCTTGCCCACATGGTGGTTGAAAACGCTCCCTTTGGCGTTAAATGTCACCACCATCTGAAAGTATGGACCCATGACGATTGTTGCTGCCGCCGATGGTTCGGCCCTTGGAAATCCCGGTCCCGCAGGTTGGGCCTGGTACGTGGATGACAACTGTTGGCGTTCCGGCGGCTGGGACCATGGCACCAACAACATGGGCGAGCTCATGGCTGTCCTGGACCTGTTCAAGTCCACGGCGCATATTCCGGAAGAGCCGCTGCATATCCTGTGCGACAGTCAGTACGTCATCAACTCGGTGACGAAATGGATGCCGGGTTGGAAACGCAAGGGGTGGAAGAAGTCGGATGGCAAACCCGTTCTTAATCTTGAGCTTCTCAAGGAGATTGACGCGTTGCTGGTTGGCCGGAAATACACGTTTGAGTGGGTCAAGGGGCACGCCGGCCATGAGCTGAATGAGGCGGCCGACGTCCGTGCCCGTGACGCCGCCACGGCGCACCAGGCCAAGCGCCTGCCAAATGCCGGCCCCGGGTTCCCCGGTTCGTCCCTGAATGGTTCGGGTGCTTCAACAGCCCAGGACAAGTTCGACGCCGGCATGCCGGGAACCAGCCAAGTCACACCTGCCGCTGCCCGGGAGAATGTCCAGAACACTGTGCGGAATGCGGTGCAGCCGATCCTGGCAGGAACGGCACTCTTTGACGAACCAGACCTTTTCTCCATGCTGGAAGACGAACCTGATCCGTTTTTTGTCGTGGATCGTGCCGCCAGCGTCGACGACGTGGTGGAACTGGAGCGGGAACTGTTGGACCCGGCTGTCCGGACGGATCCGCTTCGGCTGGCGGAGCTTTTGCATCCGGATTTCGAGGAGATTGGTGCCTCGGGGCAGTTGTGGTCCAGGAAGGAAATGATCGAAGCGCTGGTCGATGAAGCCGCGGCCGAAGCCGAACTGGAGGTCCTCGCCTTGAACAAGGTGGATGCTGCAACGGCCCTGCTGACCTACCGCAGCATCACCCGAAGCGGCAACACATTGCGGAGCTCCCTGTGGTCACTTGCTGACGGGCAGTGGCGCCTGCGCTTCCACCAGGGGACGCGCGAAGCCTAGAACGGTGGAGCAATGTCTCCCTGCGTCTGGAGATAAACCCTGCCGGTGGGGGTGGTGGTCCTGGTGACACCAGGACTGACATTCTCAACGGTCCATCCGGTGTGGGGATCATCCTTGACATGGTGGCAGTACGGGCAGCGCGGGCGCAGGTTGTCAATGCTGGTTTCGCCGGGCGGCAGCAATGTTCCGTCCGATGCGCGGGCGAGCCGGGTAAATGGTGTTGTGTGGTCAAGCTCGCATGACCTGGCGGGTCTGTCGCAACCAATTCCTGTGCAGACCGGATCCCTGAAACGCACTTCGCGGACCATGGCCTTGGGAGGTTTTCGTGACTTTCTACCGATGCTCACAATACGCCCTGTGTCCGGGTCGGTAAGGAATCTTCGCCAGAACTTGGCAGTGGCGGCCAATTCCTGCACATCGTCGATGGGGATGGGGCCGTAACCTTCCAGGATGGCAGGATCAGCGGAAAGTCCACGCAGCGTGCTGGCAGGGACCATGATGTTCAGGACTGCCGGGATGCGATTGCGGAAGTGAGGGTCTTGCGGATCCTTGGGCTGCGTTCCTGACACGGTGTGCAGCAGAATCTGGTGGAGCAGATCCATCAGGATGTCGGCCCGGTATTCCCCAAGCGAACGGGAAGGCCGCCCGGTGGGTGTGGTGCCATGGCTGTCATCGCCTCTTGACTTGGCTGACCTGGCCCAGTCGTCAAGCGAGTTGAACAGGAGCGTCGCTTCCTTGGCGGGCAGGCGCGCACCCAGGCAGGCCATGCCATCCGGCAATGGGGTGATCCATACATCCCTGCTTGTTCGCGCCCGTCGGTGCCGCTGTTCCAGGGGTTCAGGATTGTGGCGCTCGGCAATGGACCGGACACGTCGAGTCAGGGCGTTTGGATTGCTGCTCATGGCGAATTCCAGAAAGTTCCTTTCCACGTCGTGGAGGATCTGCGGCGGAGTGTTTTCGCATCCCCGAATGATTGCCCTGACTCGGCGGATGTCCAAGGAGCCGTCATTGAACTGTTCAAAAGTGTCCGGCAGGTGCCTGACGAGCAGTTCGGCGTCGGTCATCAAGTGTTCGGCAGCCCCGGGGCCAATGGCAAACATGGCCATGAGCTCGGCAGCAGCATAGCGAGAGCGGTCCGGATGCTTCTCCGGGGACCCCTCACCGGGAATCGTTGGGCGCCTTGCGGCAAACTCATTGATGGCGGCTGCCTGCCGGGCCATGGCCCAAGAAGCCTGGCGCTCCGTCGCCTGGATGTAGTTCAGCAGCTCGTCATCGTCCAACGAAGCTGGATCTGTTGCGTCCAGTGCTGCAGTGCCGAGTTGAGGGGTCCAGGGAACATAGCTTGCCTGCTCTTCGGCCGTCATGGGTGGCAGCATCCGCTGGACACGCTTGAGCCCGCCGATCACCGGGACGCGGACAGGCCGTGGCATGGTCAGCGGCTCGGCTGCTCGAAGCACGTTCAGATGAAATTCCCTGCGCATGGCCTCTAGTTCGTCTTCTTCCGAGGCGGTTGCCTGGCCGTCGAAGTCGCTGTAGTCCGCCTCGCTGGCGTCCACGCCACTGCCGTCCAAGCGCCGTGTGCGCGCATCAATGGGGGTAGTGCGGCCTTCGTGGCTGGCCACGGCGCGCAGGGCGTGGTCGGCTACCAGGGCAAAGAACTCGTCCTCATCCAGAAGCGGACGGCCGTTTTCCATCTGCTCGGCCCACGCCAGCCGTTCAATCTGCCGAGCCTCCCAGGGTGGGACGCCCCGGTCCGGTCGCGGGCTTTCGGAGTCTGAAAGGCTGTCCAGCCAGGGGTCTTCAGGAACTTGAGCAACCGCCGCGAAGTATCCCTCGAGGGAGGTTTCGAGGTTGAATCCCGAGAATGCGGGTCCGGAAGGTTCGGGAGGCTGTGAGTTTCCGGGTCGCTCCATTGCGTCCATAACAGAAGTTTATACGAAAAGACAAGTAGAAACAACCATTGATCCGAATATATTTATGAATAATTCTTGTGGAAAAGGTGCGCGAGACAGGGATTGGCGGCTGTCGCGAAAGGATGTGTCGTGGTCGTGGACTTGGACCTGGACGTGGGCGTGGAGGTGTCTTGGACTTGGACCTGGACGTGGGCGTGGAGGTGTCTTGGACTTGGACGGCACGAGGTGCGAGGCGGTTAGCGGATGGTGAACATGCGGGTGTTGGCCTCTTCCGCCTGCGCATATTGGGTTGCCGCCATGGACAGGGCGCCGTTGATGCTCTCCAGGGACGCCTCAACTTTCAGCTCGGTGGCGTGCCACTCCTGCAGGAGAGCCTGAAAATTGGTGGCTGCCGTACCCGTCCAGGAGCTTTGCAGGTCAAGGAGATTGCGCTTCATGGCGTCAACCTCCATGCGGATCCGGTCAACGGATCCTCTGACCGCTGAGCTTTTGAGAACAAGATCGTCGCTGTTGACGTTGAACTGTGCCATGGGAAGCGCCTTTGCTGGAACGGCTGAGATGCCGGGGCATCACTGACATGTCCCAGCGTAGGAGCCCGCCACAGTGCACGGAACCTCCGGAAGCGCTTCTGTGGACGGCGCGGTGTGCCAGCTATGCTGTGGAGGAACCAGCGCCGGGGAAATCGCCGCCGGAGGGCTCTGATACGCCGCCGGAGGGCTCTGATACGCCGCCGGAGGGCTCTGATACATCACCGGATGGCTCTGATACATCACCGGATGGCTCTGAAACATCGCCTGAGGATGCCGATTCTTCGTCTGAGGGCTCTGGTGCGTCCTCGAACGCGTGATATGGCAATTCAATGGCCATGGTCGCCCCACCTCCGGGAGTCTGTTCCAGCCGCACAGTGCCCTCGTGGGATGCGACGATCGCGGACACAATTGCCAGGCCCAATCCGCTGCCGCCGGTGTTCCTGTCGCGTGAGGAATCGGCACGGTAGAAACGTTCAAAGACGCGCGGTGCCTCCTCGTCGGAGATGCCCGGGCCGTGGTCGCGGATCTTGATGACCGAGTAGGCGGCGGGTCCCTCAGTGCGGGTGCCCACCATGATCTCAATGGGGGAACCATCCGGGGTGTAACGCAGCGCGTTGCCCATCAGGTTTGCCACGACCTGGCGTAGTTTCGCCTCGTCGCCGACGCTTGGCGCGGAGGTGCCGGGTCCGCCGTCGAGCCCTATGACCTTAAAGCTGCGGTCACGTGCGGTGGCGCGCGCATCCAGCACGGCGTCGTGGCCGATGATCAGCAGGTCCACGGGCTTGAGCTGCAGCGGCCGCTGCTCGTCGATGCGGGCCAGTATGAGCAGGTCTTCGACGAGCTCGCCCATCCGTTTGGCCTCGCTCTCGATGCGGCCCATGGCTGTGCCGACGTCCTCGGGGGTTTGCAGGGCGCCGTGGCGGTAGAGCTCGGAGAAGCCACGGATGGTGACCAGCGGGGTCCGCAATTCGTGGGAGGCGTCGGCAACGAAGCGGCGCATCTTCTTTTCAGATGCGGTCCTGGCGGCGAAGGCATGCTCAATGTGGGCCAGCATGGTGTTTAGCGACACGGACAGCCGGCCCACTTCCGTGGCCGGGTTCTCAATGTCCACGCGCCGGGACAGGTCCCCGGCGGCGATGGCTGCGGCGGTCTTCTCGACACGGCTCAGGGGCCGGAAGGAGCGGGAGACTGTCCAATAGGCGATCATGGTGCCCATGGTGACGGCCAAGATGGCGACTCCCGCCACCACCGCCGCGAGACGTTCCATCGTGAGATTGAGGCTCTCATACGGCAGACCCACCACCACATAACCAGTGTAGATGTCCTTGGCACCAACGGGGTCCGTGAGCTGGAAGTCCTGCGGCGCTATGACGGTCAGGCGCCACGCAGCCCCGCCGTCACTGCTGGGCACCGTGAATCTCTTGCCGTTCAGCGCCTGGGCCTGCGCCATGGTGAAGGTGGGGTACACCGGCTTGTCCATGCCGGGGCGGTTTTGGTCCGCCAGCCCGCCGTCATTGAAGTGGAAACCCACATAGTAGTCAAAGCTGAACGGGGCCCGGCCGGTGTTCTCTGAATCCACCGTGCCGTTGCGGATAATCGACTGCTGGGAGGTGGCCAGCTGCGTGTCCATCTGGTCTTCCAGAAAGGAGTGCAGCAAAAGAAACGTTGTGGCTCCCAGCGCCAGCAGGGAAACGGTCAACAGCGCGCTGATGATCGCCACCAGCTGTGAGCGCAGGGAGGCGTTCTTCCACAACTTAATCAATGTACTGGCGGGTGCTAGCGCTTGTCGGCAGTTCGCAGCACGTAACCCACGCCGCGCTTGGTCTGGATCAGGGCAGGCAGCGACGCGTCGATGTCGACCTTGCGGCGCAGGTAGGAGATGTACGACTCCACGATGGAGGCGTCGCCGTTGAAATCGTATTCCCACACGTGGTCAAGGATCTGAGCCTTGGACAGCACCCGGTTGGGGTTCAGCATCAGGTAACGCAAGAGCTTGAACTCGGTGGGGGAGAGCTCCACGGTCTTGCCGGCGCGGCGCACCTCGTGGGCGTCGTCGTCGAGCTCCAGATCGGCAACACGCAATACGGCGTCGTCATCTTCCATGGGCTGGGTACGGCGCAGGACGGCGCGGATGCGGGCCACAACCTCATCGAGGCTGAAAGGCTTGGTGACATAGTCGTCGCCGCCCACCGTCAGACCGGTGACCTTGTCCTCGGTGTCGTCGCGGGCCGTCAGGAACAGGACAGGGAAGTGCCGTCCGGCGGCACGCAGCCGGCGGGTGACGGTAAATCCGTCCATGTCGGGGAGCATGACATCCAGGACGGCCAGGTCCGGGTTGTGTTCCTCGGCCGCAGCCAGTGCGTCGCGGCCGTTAGCGGCGGCGATGACCTCGAACCCGGCGAAACGCAGGGATGTCGAGAGGAGCTCACGAATATTGGGCTCGTCGTCAACAACGAGCAGCTTGGCTTCAGGTCCGGTCTTTTTCACCATTTCAGTCTCCGACCATTTGCTGGGAATATGCTGGATATTCCGTGGGTAAGTACTGTCAGCTTACGCCCAGAGAGTTCCCAGCTGCTAGTAGGGCACGCGAAAGATTTCCGCATGGGTCCCCGGCACGGCGGTGGCAGGCAGGACCAGCTTCTTCAGGAACGCCGTGTCCTCGTTGGCCAAGGCCCAGTGCAGCAGTTCCGCGCGCATCCGTTCAAGCACGGGCGCATGCGAAGCCTCCACGGCAAGATTGCGTTGCTCGCCGGGATCTGCCGACAGATGGTGGAGTTGTTCGCGGTGTGCGCCCCAGCTGTACACCGCGTATTTCCAGTCCCCAAGAATGAGTGTCCTCCCCGAGGTCCCGGCGCCGGGCAGTGCGGCTGCGTCCTGGAACGAGGTTTGCACCACCACCGGCGGCTGCTCCGGCACCAGTGCAGAGTTCGCGGCAAGCCCGCCCGGCGCAGCAACCCCCGCGATGTCACACAGCGTGGGCAGCAGTCCCAACACGGCCGCCACAGGCTTATCGACCACCGCTGCGGCCCGGCCCGGAACATGCACTAGAAACGGCACCTTGATGCATTCCTGGTGCAGGGCGGTTTTTTGGTTCCAACCGTGGGAGGCGTCGCCGTCGCCATGGTCGCTGACAAATACGACGGCGGTGCTCGCCAAGTCGATCCCGTCCAGCAGTTGCCCAATGCGTTGGTCAACGCGGGCAACAAGTGCTGCGTAGGTGGCCCGGTAGCCGCGCCAGTCATCCGGGCTGAATGCCACGGTGCCGTACATCCTGGAGGCCGCGTCCTGTTCCATCGCCAGCGCCTCGGGCGCGTAGGGCGCCTTGTGGAAGTTGGGTGGCAGGGGAGGGGCATCCAGGGTGGGAACCGGCGGCACCGGCCCATACGGCATGGGCTGCGACCGGGCATATTCGCAGATGGTGTGGGGGTCGTCGAAGGAAGCCACAAGGAAGAACGGACGATCCGTTGGGGGCTGGCCCGGTGTGGGGTGCGAAAGTGAGCTCCGGCGCCCGAGCCATTCATGGCATGCCTCCACCAGGCCCTCATCACCAAAGGGGTGGATGGGGTCAAAGCCGTCATCCGCGGTGGCGCTGGCCTGAAGTGCGTGCCATTTTCCGGCGTAGGCACAGTCGTACCCAGCGGCCGTGAACCAATGGCCCAGCGATTCCGGACCGTGGCCGGGCTCCGCCGCCCCCGCACCGTACGGCCGACCGCGGTCGGGCCCGATCCCGTTGAACTTGTTGGACATAATGCCCAGCTGGTGCGGATACCGCCCCGTGACCATGGCGCTGCGAGCCGGCACGCAAAGCGGAAAAGGGGTGTAAGCCTGCGTGAAAACGGTGGCGCCGGCCGCCAGACGGTCGAGGTTGGGCGTGCTGAAATGTGCGTCCTCGGGCCGGCGCCGGGTCAGTGCATGGGCGGCGAACTGGTCGGCCATGATGAGCAGGATGTTCATGTTTGTGCTCCCAACGTAGTGTTTGCCAGCTCTTCCAGCGCTTCTTTTCCGCTCCAGGACTGGCCCGCCGCAGCCAACGCGTCGGAAAGGTCCCTCGCCCAGCGCCGGACCACGGCCGGATCAGTGATGTTGTGCAGTTCGTACGGGTCATCCACCAGGTCGACGACAGACGTGCTGAGCCCTTCCCCCGCATGGAACCGGGCAATGAATTTGCCGGTGGCTGTCCGCAGCCCGCGGACATCGACGTCGTGTTCGTCGCGCGCGTAGTAAAAATACAGGGACGACGGCGTGCCCAGCGTCCCGGCTTGTCCCTCCTCGGGTGCCCCGTCACCCTGGGTGAGAAGCGCGGGAGAGAGATCCTGCCCATGCATGTGTTCTGGAACGTCGCTACCAAGGCCCATGAGCCCTAAAAGTGTTGGGGCAATGTCCACGCTGGAGATCCCCACCCGGTCCGCCGCAGCCGTGTCGAGGCGGTCGGGCCAGCGCAGAACAAAGGGGATCCGCATGGATTCCTCAAAGGGGACGTTTTTGTAGAGCAGGCCGTGGCTGCCCATTTGTTGGCCGTGGTCCGAGGTGAAAATGACAAGGGTGTCCTCCGCCAGTCCCAGGGACTCCAAGGTGGCAATCAGCCGCCCCACCTGCGCGTCGATGGCGGCGACGGCTGCGTAATAGAGGGGAGCTATGCTGGCGGCTTCCCGGCCTGTCGCGGAATCCAGGTCCACGTTGGGCCGGGTCAGCAGTTCCGCGGCTGAAAGCTGCCCGTAGCTGGTGTCGTAATCTGGCGGCAGCTGGTCGAAGGGCTGGTGCGGCGGGTTCCATGACACGGCCAGGGCAAAGGGCATTCGGCCAGGTGAGGTCTCACGTTCGGATCCGTCGGCGGCCTCGGCCACGGAAGTGCCGGCCCCGGCGGCCCCGGCCCCGGAAGTGCCGGCAGCTCGCTGCAGAAAGTCGATGGCGATGTCCGTCTCATGGGCGGCCGACCATCCGGTGACGTCAACGCGCTGGTGCCGTCCGGCGTGGGACGTCCAATAATGAGGGGTGAGGTGCTCGTCGCAGCAGCCGTACGAGTACCAGAAGTCGAAACCGTGGCGGCGGTTCGGCGGGGACCAGGCATCCCAGTAGCGCCCGTCCTCGAGCGGGCCGGTGCCGTGGACGGCGTCCTCCGGAACTGGCGCCTCGAGGTGCCATTTGCCGATGTAGCCGGTGTTGTAGCCGGCATTGCGCAACACAGCAGCCCAGGACGGTGCATCCGGTCGGAGGCCAACGCCCCAGGTGGCAGTCTCGGAGTTGACGTTGTGGGTGACGCCGTTGGATGCGGGATACTGCCCGCTCATCATCATGGCCCGGTGCGGGCTGCACACCGGGTAGCTGCTGACCGCGTGGGTGAGCGACACGCCGTCGGACATCAGGGCATCCAGAAACGGGGTGGAAACAGGGTCGCCGCCCGGCTCCAGGCACATGGCCCGGAACTGGTCGGCGACAATGAATAGCAGGTTGGGTGAGGACACTATTTGCCCATGCCCAGGGTCAGGCCCTCGGTGAGGCGCCGGCCCAGCCAGATATAGATGATCAGCATCGGCAGGACCACGATGCACAGGCCCGCGAACAACCCGCCCCAGTCGGCGCCGGAGTACGTCTGCTGCTGCACAAAGGAAATCAAGGCAACGGGCAGCGTGTACTTTTCGGTGGACTGGATCAGGGTCAGCGCCAGCAGCGTCTCGTTCCAGTGCGCAACCACCTGCAGGACAAACGCGGTCAGGATGCCGCCCTTGGCCAGCGGCAGCGTGATCTGGACGAAGGTGCGCAAGGCGGTGGCGCCGTCGAGTGCGGCGGCCTCCTCCATCTCCATGGGCAGGCTGCGGAAGAACGCGGTCAGCAGGAACACCGTGAACGGCATTGAACTGGCAATGTAGACCAGGTTCAGCCCGATCAGGCTGTCGGTCAGATACACCTTGTTGAGCATGACGAACAACGGGATCAAGATGACCTGTGCCGGGATGCCCAAGCCCAGAATGAAGTACAAGCTCAGCCCGTTGGTGAAACGGCTTTCCACCCGGGCGAGGTAGTACGCTGCGGGTGCGGCAAAGGCCACTGTCAAAAACGATGAAACGCCGGTGGTGATGACCGAGTTCCAGGTTGCCGTGGCAAAGTCGCTGACGGTCCAGGCGTTGACAAAGTTGGAGAAGTCAAGGGTTTCCGGCATGCCCCAGGGGCTGGCGAGGATGGATCGGGTGTCGCGGAACGCCTGCAACACCATCCACAACAGCATGCCGATGCTGATGGCGACAACAGCCCACAGCAGGACTACGCCAATGCTGCGGACGATGTTGCTTTCCGCGCGGAGGGCAGGGCTGACGCCGCGGTAGTTCTTGCTGCGCTTGGTGCTGTTCTTGCCGGGCCGGCCGGTGGAGCCGGGGCCTTGCGGCGTGCCCGCGGAAGTCTCTTCGGGTGCGGTGAGAGTAGACATGGGCTGATCCTTAGAATTCAACGGCGTCACGGCGCATGGCGCGGCGCAGGAACACCACGAGGACGGAAACCAGAGCCAGGGAGATGATGGCGGAGGCGGTGGCCGCGCCGTAGGCTGGCGTGGACTGGCCGGAGAACGCGGTCACGTAGGTGTACACGGCAGTGGTCCAGCTTTGGGTGGGCGGAATGCCGGCACCGCTGCTGCCGCCGAAGACCCAGATGATCTCAAAGATCTTGACGGAGGAGATGGTCCACAACACGGCACAGGTGCCGAACACGTCCCAGGTCAGGGGCAGGATCACATAGCGCAGGCGCTGCCAGGCATTGGCACCAGCCAGGGCGCAGTCCTCGTAGTAATACGGGGGAATGCGGTCGACGCCGGCCATCAAGATGGTGGTGAAGTAACCGGTGGTGGTGGCCACCAGGGTGGCCATGATCAGCGGGAAGATGTTGTCCTGGGCCAGCCAGGCTGGTGGTTCGGTGACACCAAAGGGCTTGAGCAAGGTGTTGACCATGCCGCCCGGGTTGAAGATGAACCCGGCCAGCACACCGAAGACCAGGGCGTTGATCAGGTGCGGGAAGAAAATGACGTTGCGGACAATTTTCTTGCCGGCCATATCACGCAGCACCAGGGTCATGGCGAAGGCCAGGATGAAGATGGCTGCACCCACCACGAACAGCAGCAGCAACGTGTTGCCAAAAGACTTCATGAACAAGTCATCTTTGAAAACCATGATGTAGTTCTTGACGCCCACAAATTTCATGGTGCCTGCGCCCGCCCATTCATGCAGGCTGATCCAGGCTGCCCCAATGGCGGGAACAATGAAGAGGACGGTGTAGATGACAAAGGCGGGGCCGACGAAGGGCACCAGCAGCTTGCGCCGCTGACGGTCAATGCTGCTGCCGCCCTGCCCCCGCTCCGCGGCGGCTGCCGCGGAGCGGGAACGATGGGCTGTTGTGGCCGACATTAGCTGTTGTCCTTCCAGTACTGAACGGTTGAGGACTTCATCTTTGCGACGAATTCTTCTGCGTTGATCTTGCCTAGGAACAGTTCGTCGTTGATGGGCCAGAGGATCTTTTCGACGTAGCCGGGGTGCGTGACACCATCATTTTGGAGGTAGATTTCATCGGCGCTGTCGATGGCGTTCTTGACGGTGGCGAGCTCAGGGGAGATGGCCACATCGGTGCGGATGGGCAATACCTTTGCATCGGTGCCGTAGGCGTCCTGGTATTCCTTCTTCAACATGAAGGCGGCGAGTTTCTGTGCCAGTTCAGGATTCTTGGCCTTCTGGGGGATGGCCCAACCAACAAAGTCGGCGCGTGCTGACGTTGGCTTCCCTGCAACGGGAGGGAAAGGGAATGAGGAGTACTTGAAGTCCTCCGCAGCGTAGGTGCCTGTCTCTGTGGGCAGCCATGAACCGTTGAACATCAGCTCCGCGCCACCGTTGGCCCACACCTGCTGCTGGGCCGGCCACTTGCTGGCGTTGTAACCCTTGATCAAGTAATCGCCTTGGACGATTTGCTCAACTTTCTTGGCCGCATCAAGGACCGTGGGGGAATCCCAGGCAGCACCTGTCTTGTCTGCAACCACCTTGGCGAAGGCGCCGGCACCATCGGTGCGCACCAGTGCGCTGGTGAACCACATGGAGTTGTAGCCGCCAATGTCACCGTCTGCGGCCAGGGGAACCTTGCCGTCAGCCTTGAACTTGTCCAGCAGGGCAATGAGCTCATCCCATGAAGCGGGGGGAGCGGTTTCCAACTCGGGGTTGGCAGCGGCGTCGTACCAGATGCCATCGGAGCTCAGGCTGTACGGCAGCATCCACGGCTCGCCATCTTCGCCCTTGATGTCGCTGACCTTGAGGTACTTTTCCGGGATCAACTCGGAGACCTTGGTGCCCTCCACCTCACTGTCATAGGCGGCAGTCAACGCTAGTGCCTGGCCGGTGTTGCCCAGCACGGGGGCCAGCTTGGCGAACGGCCCATCCACGATGTCAGGGACGTTGTTGGTGTTCAGTGCCGGGACCAGCTTCTGGACATTGGAGCGTCCCTGCCACTGCACCTTGACGGTGGAGCCGGTTTCTTTTTCAAAATCGGCAATGGCTTTTTCAATAACCAGCTGCTGCGGTTCGCCGACCTTCCACATGGACCAGTACGACAATGTACCGCCCTCTGTGCCGGATCCTGCGTCGGCGGGGGCCTTGGTGCCGCCGCCACAGGCGGAAAGTGCCAATGCTGCACCTGCCATTACTGCCAGTGTCCGTGCAAAACGGAATTTGGTTGTCATTGAGTACACCCTTGTTTCAAGTAGTTGTGCCGTGCATCACGGGTCATTGAGAATACTCAAACAGGTGCGAAAGAGAGGATTCAAGGAGTACTTGGGAGTATCTTTGCGACGCGTTTGCGGATACCCTCAACAAAAATGGCAACCGCGGCCATATGATGCGCTGATTGGGTGAAATGGTACCTAAGACGAAAAGAGGAATTTTCCAAGTCCTTATGGATTCCTCTCCTAGGTCTTTGGCACACTCAAGCCATGCGACAGCATGAAAGGGAACCTTGAACAAGAAACCACTGGCAGGAAAGATCCGCGACACGGACTCCAGGGAGCTGAAATTCCAGGCACTGGCCGGAGATTTGCGCCGTGGCATCCTGGCCGGCACCTGGGCCGTGGGCGCCAAGCTGCCCACCGAGGCGCAGCTGGCGGCCGAGACCGGGTTGTCCCTCACCACGGTGCGTCGCGCCTATGAAGAGCTGGAACAGTCGCAGCTGGTGGTGCGCCGTCAGGGTGCCGGCAGCTTTGTCGCCGAGCGTCAGCCTGCCCGCCGACGTTCCCGTTTCACCGTGGGTGTGCTGCTGCCGGACACGCAGCTCTACTACCCGCGCGTGCTGCAGGGCATCGAGGAAACCCTTTCGGCGCAGGATGTCAGCCTGCGCCTGGCCACCTACAACTACCTGCCGGAGCGCGAGGATTCAAGCATCCAGTTCCTCATCGATGCCGGCGTGGACGGGCTGATTTTGGTGCCCACACTCACCGGAATCCCTGATCCGCAGCAGCGCGTGCGGGAGCTGAACTCGCTGAACGTCCCCGTGGTTTTGCTGGAACGCAGCCTCATGGATTTGGGCCCGGGAGACCGGACCGAGCATGTGTGTTCGGACCATCAAGGAGGCGCGTACGACGCCGTCACCCACCTGCGCGGCCTGGGCCACCGACACATTGCTCTCCTCACACGATCCAACACGCCCACTGCACCGGCCATCGAGGCCGGGTACGAGCGGGCCGCGGCCGACCTGGGCTTTGAACCCCTCGTGCTGAGGGCACTGAAGGCTGAGTGGGAGGCCGGGGCCGCGGAACAACTATTGCAGGACGTCCTGGCAACCGGTGCGAGCGCTGCCCTGGTCTTTGGTGACAGGGAGGCGGCCTTGTTGGAGGGCGCGGCCCGGCGGGCAGGGGTGAGCATCCCCGCAGATCTGGCCCTGGTGTCCTACGACGACGAGCTGGCCGACCTGGCCGAAGTGCCGCTGACAGCGGTTTCCCCCGCAAAGCACCGCATGGGGAAGATGGCGGCGGAGATCCTGCTGCGCCGCCTCGTCGAGGGCGATGACTGCCCCGTCCACCAGGTCCGGCTGCGGCCGCGCCTGGTGGTGCGCGACTCCTGCGGGGCAAAGAACAGCGCTGAAAAAGGCGCCCACAAACTACAACAACGTTTACAGAAATGAGTGAATCATGCGCTTGGGAATTATTGGGGCAGGTGCGGTCGCCGGACTTCATGCACAAGGAGCCGCCGACCTGCCAGGGCTGACCCTTGCCGCGGTATGCGATTTGAATGCGGACACGGCCGCGAAGGCTGCCGACCCCTGGGGTGCCGCCGTCTATACCGACTACCAGGAAATGCTGGCAGCGGGTGTGGTGGACGCGGTCGTCATCAACACACCCCACAGCCTGCACAAGGACATGGTGGTGGCTGCCGCCGCCCACGGCGTGCATGTGCTGGTGGAAAAGCCCATGGCCACAACGCTGGCGGACGCCCGGATCATGGAGGAGGCGTGCGCCGCGGCCGGTGTGGTCATGGTGGTGGGCATGATCCAGCACTTCATGGCTGAAAAGCTGGCGCTTCTTGCGGCGTTGGAATCCGGGGTGCTGGGCCGGGTGCTCATGATCCACGACTACCGCAGCACCGACTACCGCCCCGGCTCCCGTCCCGACTGGTTCTTTGACAAGGCCGTCTCCGGCGGCGGAGCGTTCATCAACATTGGCGCACACTGCCTGGACCGGAGCTTGTGGATTGGTGGCGCCCCGGCCGTGCGAATTTCCTCGACCACCCTGAACCGTTTTGGCGCGCCTGTGGAGACCGACGGGACCATGGAACTGTTGCTGGCCAACGGCGTCCAGCTGCGCATCGCCATTGTCTCCGACACCCCCGAGCACATCGATGAAATGCTCGTTGTGTGTGAGTTCGGTACCGTCACCGTCGATCCGCGCCAGGGCACGTTCATGGAGGTCGACGGCGTCCGCACCGTGCTGCACACCCGATCGGCCCGGGACATCCAGGACGCGTTCACGGCGCAGCTGGCCGACTTCTTCGCGGCCGTGGACGGCGGTGTGGAGCCGGCCGTCAGCGGTGACCACGCCAAACATGTGGTGGAGCTGGTCCTGGCCGCCTATGAATCCGCTGAGAGGGGGGCTCCGGTGGAGCTTTCCCCGGCACTGGCCCACTAAGTTCACGCACGACGGCGGGGGGTCACCTTGGCTGCCAAGGTGACCCCCCGCCGTCGTGCTGTGGCCGACGAGCTGCCGGCCTAGCGGTGCAGGCCGATTTCCGCCGTGCGGCCCATGAGCCCGGCCGTGTTGACCGTGACGACTGTGTTGCCGTCGGCGTCCAGTGACAGTGTGGCACCTGCGCCGGAGGTGATGCGCCGGTATTTGGTGCCGGCAATGGTTACTGAAACAGACTCGGCGGCCTGGGTGGGGTCGGCCACGGCCAGTGTGCCCTGGCCCGGGTTGCCGTCAAAGAGCGCGCAGGCGGCGCGGTCCGCGGAGATGGATCCCACCGTTCCTGGCTGCCAGAAGATGGCGGCTTCCTGCTTGACGCCGAAGGAAACACCCTGCCCCACGGCGTCATTGCGCAGCACCCGGGGCGCCTTGCGAGCTGCCTTCTCCGTGTTCTTCGGGGTGGCCCCGGGCAGCAGCGCATAGGCGTAGCCTGCGGCATCCGGGTTGGCGCCGTGGCTGATCAGCAAGGTGGCGTACTCGCGCTGGATGGCCGCGACGGGGCCGCTGGTGTGGATGTTTCGCCACGATCCTTCGCGTTGTTCCCGCAGCACCGTCACGGGTTCGTCCCCCAGGAAAAGGTAGCCTCCGGTGCCCTCCACGTGGGCCCACGTGGGGTTTTCGTGGACCTCGGTGATGCCGAGGGACGCGGTGTGCGTCCCGCCGTCGACCGTTATGTTGGCCCCGCCTTCTGAACCGAGGTTGCGGTGTTCCACCACGGTTTCCACCGGTGCGGTGCTGCCCGTGTGGATGTCCGCACCGAGGGCCACCACCATGTCAGGGGCGTAGAACCAGGCCTTGCGGGCCGCCATGCCGGTGCCTCCCGGGGCAATCAGGTGCATGCCGACGGCGCCGTTCCGGCCCAGGGTGGTGCCGCCGGTCCATTCATTCTTGGGAGTGATGGCACCCCACTGCCCCTCGACCCGTGGTGGCAGCGCCGTGGTGTCTGCCGTGATGCCGGGCAGCCGGCCAAGGTTTGCGGTGGGCCAGAATTCGTCGTCGAAGTGGTCGGCCTTGCCCGTGTAGAGGTAGGTCAGGCCGGAGCCTGTCTGGGCGCCCCAATCGTTTTCGCCGTTGCCGCATTCATACCAGGAGATGCGGTTGCTGCACAGGCCCAGGCTCACGGCCCAGCCATTGCCGCGGTACATCGAGCGGTCCATGCCGGCGAAGAAGCTGTGGCCCGGCGCCTCGGCGATGGGTGCCGTGCCGGAAGCGGCCAGCTCCTTCAGCAGGGCGGTGCGGGGAATGGAGGCGCCTGTCATGGGATTCTCAAAGGTGTTCCGCGAGATCCAGCCCTGGCACAGGCCGCGCCAGCGTGCCGCCGTGGCCGGGTCCACCGCACGGGACAGCAACAGGATCGATTCAATGGCCATGTCACCATTGGTATAGCTGCGCTCGTTGGCGCGTGAAATGGCGCGGCCGCGGACGGCATCCATCATTTGGCCGTTGTGCAGGAACGGTGCAAAGGAATCCTCCACAGTCTTGAACAGGATGTCGCGGCTGGGGTCCGACACCGCATGGTCCGATTCACCCAGCAAGGAGAACAGCTTGGCGAGGCCGCCGAGCAGCACCAGCCCATAGGTGCCTGTGTAGGCGATGGTGGAGTGCTGCACAAATGAGCCGTCGGAGAAGAATCCGTTGCCGCTGGTGACGTATTGCCACACTTCGCTCAGGGCGTCGATGGCTGCAGCCAGCCGGACGGGGTCGTTGGCAACAATGGAGCGGATGATGATGCCCTGGCAGATGTCCACCCGGTTGGCGCCCTCGGAGAGGATCGGCCCGCGTTCAGCAGGGAACTGCAGGGTGGGGTCCGGAATGTAGTGGTCTACGGCTGCTGCATAGCGGTCCAGCAGATCCGCCGGCACGTGGTTGCCAAGGATGGCCAGGGTTTCGCCCAGTGGCCGGGGCACACCGATTTCCCAGTTCCACCAGTTGCCGAATTCCTTCTGGTCCTTGTTGTAAATGAGGCGGTTGCTGTCCTCCAAGGCTGCCAGAATGTGGGCCAGCAATGTGGCGCTGCCCTCGTGGTGTGAGCCGGGGGTGGTCCAGGCGGCAGCCATTTGGGCCAGTCGCTTGTACGTCGTGACCATGTGCACATCGGAGGTGAACGCGGCGTCGGCGAAGACCTGCACCCGGCTGCCCTCCGGCAGCAGCCTGGCCACTGACTTGCTGACAGCGGAGTCCAGTGCAGCCAGTGAAACTGCGTAGTCCGCATCCCCTGCGGTGATCAGTTTCCGTCCGGTGACCTGGTCGGCCCACCGTTCGCGCAAGGCAGCAAGCTGCGGTGCGGTGGACGTCCCCGCGGCGTGGGCCAGCGGGGCAAAGCCTCCGGCGAGCAGGCCCCCAAATGTCAGGGCTCCCACGCCCTGCAGGATGTGTCGTCGAGTCAGTCCATGCGTCATTGCATAATTCCTTTGCTTCGCGGGCCCCGATACGTGGCGTCGGGACACCATGGGTAGCTAGCAGTCAAGGATGAACGCGGGGGAGGAATAAAGGACTACTTCACGCAACTGTCCTTTTGGACAAGGTTGTTACGTCTTAACAGTGAACTACGGAGGCCATTTGGTCCGAACAGTTTCTTTCTCGGCATGACAGCGAAGTCCTTCTTGATTCGTTGCTTCAGAGGCATATGTACTGTGGGTCACATTTGTTTTTCCGCAGTGTTCCTCAGGAGGACGATCCCCATGCCCGCTCCAACCACGAATATCAGCCGTCGCGGCCTGCTTGCTGTTGCAGCCGCCGGCGCGGCCACAGTGGCCGTTGTGCCCATGTCTCCAGCCGGCGCCGACACCCCGACGGAGGGCCAAGCCGCCCTGGTCCCCGCCGTGCCACCAGCAACGCTGGCCGAGCTGGAGGACACTGCGATGGCGCTGAAGCCACCGGTGTTCCTGTTGGAAACTGTGGTTCCCGCACAGTTCAGCACCTCCGACAAGTCGCCGTTGAACATTGTGTCCGAGGTGAACCACACCGGCAATTCCAGCCTGCGCTGGGACTACAAGTCCCACTCCGTGCTCACCGTGCAGGCGCCCTTGGGGATTGTGCCGCCCTCGGCTGCCTCGGGAGGCAACGGGGCGGATATCGGCCTGGACGTCAATACCCTGGCTTTCTGGGTGTATCAGTCCACGGCGTCATCTGGGAAGCTGCGCATCGAGGCCGGACGCGGCCGGCGCACGGATGCCTGGTGCGAGATGAACCTGAACTTCACCGGATGGCGGACGGCGTGGATCCGCTACCAGGACATGGACGGGAAGGCCCGGACGGACATGGACACGCTGCGTTTTGTGGCCCCGTCCGATACCGGGACCCTCCACCTCGACCAGCTAATCGTCAACCGGCCGCTGCGCTCGAACTTCCCGTGCCCGGACCGGCAGACGCCGTTTGTCAATCCCGGGGTCCACACGGATGCGAACCAGCACTGGCAGGACCTGCTCTGGTTCTCCCAGCTGGCCGCGGAACCGTTGCCTACCCCTGCTCCCACTGCCGGACAGCTGGCCGACCTGGACGCTGTCAAGGAAGCCTATGACCGGACGGTGCGCAAGCAAGTAAACGTCACGGCGGCTTCTGTTGACGCCATGGTGGCGAAAATTGACGCGTTGGGCGTGCCACAGCCAGGTGTTCTCGGCGGTGGAAAGCCAATCAACGGATACCAGATTTCGATCTACCCGCCGGTCATCGCGGCAGACATCAACCGGCTCGCTCCGACGATTGGATTGAAGGACTTCACCAATCAGATGTTTGAGGTGGCCTCGGCCTACGACTCGACGAAGGACGCAGCTCTGCAGAGCAGCTTGGCCGATCTGTACCTCCGGTTGCTCGACTACTTCCATGATCAAGGATGGACCGAAGGCAGCGTCCAAGGGACCATTCACCACCTCGGCTACCAGAATCGGGGCTTCTACGACTCGGTGTGGCTGATGCGGGAGCTGCTGGCGTCGCGGGGCAGGCTCGACGAAGTGCGGGAAACCCTGCACTGGATGGTGGGCGTGGGCAGGATCCGGATGGGGACGGAGCATGCCGACGTGTTCTACAGCGGCGTTTTCGACATCCTCAACACGACACTGCTGGCCTTGCTGGGCAGTGTCTTGCTCACCGACGGGGAGGCATCCCAAGTGGCTCACCTGAGTTTGCTGCAGCAGTGGCTAAACCACGCCATCAGCCCATCACCGGGGATCCAAGGCGGATTCAAGCCCGACTCCGCAACCTTCCACCACATGGGCCACTATCCGGCATACGCGCGAGACGGGCTGAGCAAAGGGGCACCGGCGCTGGCCGTGCTCTCGGGCACCAGCTTCGCGATCTCCCCGGAATCGCACGAGCGCTGGAACCAGGCCCTGCTGGCGATGCGTTTCTACTCCAACAAGAACAACTTTCCGATCAGCCTGTCCAACAGGCACCCCAAGGGTGGCGAATCGCTGACGCTGGACGCCTACCGGGTGATGACACTGGCCGGAAGCCCGGATGGCAAACAGGCGCTGGACCCGGTCATGGGGGCTGCGTTCCTGCGGCTTCTGCCGGCAAAGCCCTCTTCGGCGCAACGTGAATTGGCGGATCAGCTGGCGGGTGCAGGCGTGCTCGCGGAACCAGACCCGACTGGGTGCCAGGTCATGAACCATGCCGCGCTTGTTTCGCAGCGGCGGGATGGCTGGCTCGTCTCCGTGCGAGGGCACAACCGCCACCTGTGGTCCACTGAGATCTACGGTGGTTCCAACGAATATGGTCGCTACGTCACCTATGGCCAAGTGCAGGTGATGAGTGGTGGGGACCCGGTGAGCAATGCTGGCTCGGGCTTTGTCCAACCCGGTTGGGACTGGAACAGGTTCCCGGGGACGACCGCGATCCAGCTGCCATTTGAGAAGTTGGCCGCTGCCATCAACCCCTTGGGTGAGGAGATGCTGCTGACAGACCAGCGTTTGGGCGGTGGCGGTGTGATTGGCGGCAAGAACGGCGCGTTCCTGATGAGCCTGCATGAAAGTGAGGTGTACGACGGTTCGTTTTATGCCCGCAAGTCAGTGTTCCTTTTTGACAACAGGGTGGTGGCCCTGGGCAGCGGGATTGAGAACCGCGACCGTAAGAACAGCACGCAAACAACCCTGTTCCAATGCCATTTGGCCGACGCTTCCGTGCCGACGCAGGATTCGCGGGTGGGCGCGATCACCTCGCTTCCCTACAGTAACGGCGGCGAGCTTGAGGATCCGGTGTGGCTCCTTGATCCACAAAATGTCGGCTACTACGTGCCCCGCCGCCAGCGTCTGGAGGTGTCCCGGTCGGTGCAAACAGCGCCGGACCAGAGCGGCAAGACCGAGGGTGCGCTGCCGTATGCGACAGCAGTCCTTGATCACGGGAGCAGGCCGAAGCGCGAAAAATACGAGTACGCCATGGTGGTGGGTGCCACGGCGGAAGCCATGACGTCCTTCACGGAGGAGATGGGCCGGCGGGACGGTGCCCCCTACAAGGTGCTCCGGCACGACGACACCGCGCATGTGGTGCAGGACCGGGACACCGGAATCACTGCGTACGCAGTGTTCGAAGCCACCAAAAAGCTCACCGACGGTGTGGTGAAGGCGGTTGACACCCCGTCAGTGGTGCTGGTCCAGCCCGACGGCGCGGAACTGATTGTCTCGGTGACCGACCCCGACCTGCGCTTCTACAATGGCAAGGACAAGTCCGACCCGCTGCAGTCCCCGTATGGGGCACCGTGGCGCCAATTGCCCAGCCAGGGAAGCCAGATCACAGTGGAATTGGAAGGGCAGTGGACATCCAGCTCGCCGGGAGTCTCGGTTCGTTCCGGGCGCCGCACCACAACGATCCTCGTGTCCTGCGCGGGCGGCATGACGAATGAACTGCGGCTGACGAGGTCCTAGAGCGGCAACGAGGCAGGAAGCGCGGCACCCGCTGGCCACCACAGCCGGTGCCGCCGCCAGGCGCGGACTGTGCGGCGACGGCGGCCTCCGGGTGCCCGGCTCTGCCGCTAAATACCGTCCCAGTTCGGCCCCGTGAACGCGCCCAGCGGGTCGGAGATGTTGCCGGGTCCGCCGATCGGGCTGTGCTGTCCCGCGCCGGCAACGGGCAGCGCAGCACCATCAAACTCAGGCACGCCGTGTTGCGCAAACCAGCCGGCCAGCCGCGAACGCAGGCCCGGCAGCGAGGGGTGCGGAACGGCGTCGTGCATCAAGTTCACGCGCTCACCAGGGTCGGCCACCAGGTCATACAGCTCATGCGGGCCGTGCGGGTAGCGGTGGACATACTTGAAGTCACGGGTGCGGATCATGCGGACGGGCCCGTATTCGTCATAAACCACGACGGCGCCTCCCGCCCTTTCAGCTGCCGGTCCGCCGTCCGCCTGCGTGCCGTCGGCGTGGCGCAGGAGCGGGGCAAAGGATGTGCCCGGGCCCGTCTCGAAGGGGGCGGGGTCGAGGCCGGCGAGGTCCAGGATGGTGGCGGCGACGTCATAGGCCGAGAGCAGTTCCTGGCGGACCTGGTCGCGGGTGATGCGGCCTGGCCAGTGGAAGATGGCGGGGACCTTGACGGAGGAGTCGTACATGTTTTGCGGGAAGGTGCCGTTGCCCTTGCCCCAGACACCGTGGTGGCCGCAATTGAAGCCGTTGTCGCTGCTGAAGATGACCAGCGTGTTCTCACGCAGGCCCAGGTGCTCCAGCTGGTCCATGATCCGCCCGATCGCGGCATCCATGGCGCTGACCGCGGCGAAGTAGCCAACGAGTGCGGCCCGCACATCCGGCTCGCCGCCGATCGCCACCCCGTCAACGGTTGGCTGCCAGGGATGCGGTTCCTCCTGCGGGCAGCTCTCGAACGCGCAGTCCTTGTAGAGGTCCTCGAATTCCTTGGGGTGCTGGCCCTTCCATGGCTTGTGCGGGGCTGTGTAGTTGACGGCGAGGAAGAACGGCTCGGCACCGGGACCCGCACCCCCTCCGGGGCCCGCACCCCCGGCGGGCGCCCAGCCCTGCCGCGCGGCCTCCCGATCAAGGAATGCCTGTGCATCCTCCGTGATGGCGTCGGTCAGGTACGTGGTGGTTTCCTCGCGCTCGCCGTTGCGGTACATCGTGGCACCGGTGTACGGGCTGCCTCCGCCCTCGAGCCCGTACCAGTGGACGAAGCCCTTGCGCGGGGCGTCGTTGGCGCCCATGTGCCACTTGCCGGACAGGCCCATCCGGTAGCCGTTCTCGGCCAGGACGTCGGTGAATATCTGCTGCCCGGCCAGGTAGTCGGGGGCGCCGGCGCCCACCTCGACGCCTGTCAGGTAGTCGTGCACACCATGCCGGGACGGGATCTGCCCTGTCATCAGGCTGGCCCGTGCGGGGGAGCAGACGGGGGAGACGCAGAAAAAGTTTTCCAGGCGGGTGCCGTCGGCGGCAAGCCGGTCAAGGACGGGGGTGTGAATGTCCTCATTGCCGGCGCAGCCCAAGGCCCACGGCCCCTGGTCGTCGCTGAGGATGAACACAATGTTGGGCAGTTCCGGTGCGCCAGGCTGGGTGGAATTGTTGCTGGTGGCGGGGGTGGGGTGTGCCGGGCGGGTCATCATTGCTCCTTGAAAGGGTGGAATCACCAGAAATACCAGTGTTGCACGAGAGGAATAAAGGAGTACTTGAAAGGGGGTCGAACATTGATGGAAAGCGGTTTCCGCATTAGTGTTGAGGAACACCAACGATTGCTGTAGAAAGGGCCATCATGCCTTTGGCGTTCTCCACCCTGGGTTGCCCGGGGGACACACTTGCCCAGGTCATCGACACCGCCCGCGACGCCGGGGCCACGGGACTCGAGATCCGCGTTGCCGACGGGCAGTTCGCCCACCCCGGCATGGACAAGGCCGCCCGCGCCACGATCGCCTCGGCGCTCGCCGACGCCCGTCTCACGCTGGTGACGCTGGCCAGCTACGTCCGCGTGTGTGCCCCGCTGGAGCAGGAGAATTCCGACGGCGGTTCCCCCACCTTGGGTGCGGCGGCCGCTGCCGCGGCGACCACCGCGGTGACCGCCGCCGGTGCCGGCGACGCCCATGGTGAGCCCGGCGCAAACGATCCGGTACTCGCGGACTTGTTGGCCGCCGTCGAACTTGCCGCTGATCTGTCGGCAGGAAATGCCGGGGCCGGTGCGCAGTTGCGGGTGTTTCCGGGTGCCGGCATCGAACCGTGCGAATCGGGGGCCGAGCCGTCCCCGGAGTTGCTGGCCGCGGACCGGCTGGGGGCGCGCAGGCTCAATGCCGCGGGGCAGCGTGCCAGGGAGCTGGGCGTGACCATCCTGCTGGAAACCCACGACTCGCACCCGCGGGCCTGCGACATTGTGCGAATTCTGGCGCATGTTGCTGCCGACGCGCCGGTCAAGGTTATTTGGGACCTGATGCATCCGTGGCGTCACGACGAGGCGCCCGAACACACGGCGGAACTGCTGGCCGATTCGCTGGCGTATGCACAATATAAGGACGGCGTGCGGAATCCGGGAACGAACACCGTGACGCTCACGCTACCGGGCGAGGGGGAGCTGCCGCTGCTTGCGATGCGGGAATTGGTGGCGGGCATTTCTGCGGCGCACGGGATTACGGATCCGTGGATTTCGCTGGAATGGGAGCGGGCCTGGCATCCGCACCTGCCGCCGGTTGCCGTCGCGCTGGAATCCCTGAAGTCTGTCCTGTCCCTCTAGGCCTGAATTACGTCCTTATATATAGGAGAAGCAATGTCCGCTGCCGCAACGAAGAGCCAACCCAACATCGTCGTCATCATTTCCGATGACCACGGTTACGCCGACCGGTCCATCCTGGGTGTCCAGGATGATGTGAACACGCCCGCCATGGACCGCCTGGCACAGGAGGGCGCGTCCTACACCAACGCATATGTGACGGCGCCCATTTGCTCCCCGTCGAGGGCGGGCCTGGCAGCAGGCAGCTACCAGCAGCGGTGGGGTGCGCGCTGGTTTACCGACTCGGAAATCGGGCCCGAAGACGTGCCCACCATGGCGGAGCTGCTGCGCGGGGAGGGTTACACCACCGGCTACTTCGGCAAGGTCCACTACGGCACCGAGCACCACGGGGACCGAGGCACGCCGCCGCAGCACGGCTACGATGAATCGTTCTACGGGCTGGCCGGGGAATCCATGGGCCGGCTCAACTACCTCCACCATTCCGAAGAGTCAGTGGAGGAGTATGGCGAGGCAGCATTTCCCATGGCGGTGCAGCCGCTGTGGAATGGCGAAGAGCCGCAGGAACTGGAAGGCTTCCTGACAGACGCCATCGGCGAGCGGACGCGGGCGTTCGTGGCCGAACATGCGGACAAGCCGTTCCTGGCCACCGTGGCGTTCAACGCCGTGCATAACTTTTGCTGGCAGCTGCCTGCGGAGGAGCTCGCCAAGCGCGGACTCCCGGCCTATGAGGACTGGAACCCCGGTGCCAGCGAATACATTGACTGGTACGACGGCGCCATCAGCCCCCACCTGGAGAACGGCCGTGCCTATTACCTGGCTCAGCTGGAGCTCATGGATGCGCAGATCGGGCTCATCCTCGACCAGCTCGACGAACTTGGTCTGGCGGAGGACACCATCGTCGTCTACCTGACGGACAACGGCGGTTCCACCTGCAACTATGGGGTCAACCTGCCCCTGCGCGGCACCAAATACACGCTCTGGGAGGGCGGCGTGCGCGTGCCGTTCCTGCTGCGCTGGCCGGGCCGGGTCCCCGCCGGTGCCGTCCACGAGGGGCTGACGAGTTCCCTGGACATCCTGCCCACCGCCATGGCTGCCGCCGGTGCGGACCCTGCCGCCTACGCGCACAGCGACGGCCGGGACCTGCTCGCCACCGACGGCCACGAGGCCCTGCACTGGGATTGCGGCTGGCAGTGGTCGGTGCGCCGCGGCGACTGGAAGTTACACTGGGTGGAGCCCGGCTCGCCCGTGGCGGAGGCCATCAGGGACGTGGAGCACGCCGAGCCCGGCAGCGGCTACTTCCTGTGCAACCTGGCTGCGGATCCTGCCGAGACCACAAACCTGTACGACGCCGAACCAACAGTCGCGGCTGAGCTCACCGCCTTGCGTGGGGCCTGGCTGGCAGACGTGGGGAGTACCGGGCAAGGTGCCTTGCCGGAGCCTGCAACCGTTTCCTAACAACCCCTTGTTTTCCTAATGGTGTTAGGCGCACACTGGGGGCATGGAGATTCTCCAGAACGGGGCCCCGGGCGGGCCCCGAAACGTTACTCAGGACAGGAGCCGGACCGCTCCCCAGAACGGGCCCCCGGACAGGCGCCAGCTCCGCCGGCAGGCCACGATCGAGGAAATCCTCGCCGCGGCCATACACCTGATGGCGTGCGACGGGGTGGCTGGCATGTCTCTCTCGGCCGTGGCCCGTGCCGTGGGCATGAAGCCGCCGTCGCTCTATGAGTACTTTCCATCCAAGCTGGCACTCTACGATGCCCTCTTTGCGCACGGTGCCGCGCAGCTGTTAGCCGCCGTGAACACGGCCGGCAACCACCCCCGCCACATGGATGACCCGGTTGCTGCCCTGTTTGCCGGTGCCCGCGCGTATGTGGCGTGGTCGCTGGCGCATCCCGTCAGCGCGCAGCTGCTCAACTGGCGCCCGGTCCCCGGCTTCCAACCCTCGGCCGGGGCCTTCGCGCCAAGTCTCGCCATGGTCGCCCAGACCCGGGCGCTGCTAGCGCTCGCTGTCGGGCGGGGCCGGCTCACCCCGGCCGCCACCACCGACGAGGCACTGCTGCTGTTCACCTCGGTGATTGCCGGCGTCGTCTCCCAACAATTGGCCAATGAGCCGCACGCCAACCCCGCCGAAGGCCGGTACTCACGTCTGCTCGAGCCCGCACTGACAATGTGGCTGGCCTACTACACGCCCTGAGGAGGGCACCATGAATTCCACCGTCAATGCCACCACCATCGCCCCAACCGACAAGGGGGCCGCCGGGGACGCCTACCCATCCGTCATGAACGCCGTGGCCACTTCCTTCGAGGCGCTCACCCCGGCACAGTGGGAAACGGGGACCGAATGCACGGGGTGGACCGTTCGCGACCTGGCCGCTCACCTGCTGGGTGCCCAGGAAGACGCGCTCAGCGTGCCAACCGTGTTGTGGCGCAGGTTAAGGGGACGACGGCGCTACCCGCACCTCTCGCTGCTGGATGCCGCCAACCAGGTTCAGGTCGATGACCATGCAGCGCTGGAACCGGCGGAGCTGTGCCGGACGTACCGGGAGAACATCCCCGGGGTGGCCAAGCGCGTGCGCACCTTTCCCGGGGCGCTTGCCGGGATCGCCGTGGACAAGACCATGGCACCCGGGAATGCGCCGCTGCGGCTGGGGTACCTGTTCAACGTGATCTATCTGCGGGACGCCTGGATGCACGGCATTGACCTGGCCAGGGCAGCCGGATTCCCGCGCGTTGCCACGGACGCCGACGCCACGGTGCTGGAACAAATCCTGCGCGACGCCGCCACAGCGTGGGGTGCGGGAGCCGCCGTCGAACTCGTCCTGAGCGGGGAGCTGGCAGGGACGTGGCAGCTGGGGGACGGCGAGCCGCAGGGGCAGCTGGGCGCGGACGGGATCGAGCTGTGCCGCAGCCTGTCGGGCCGGCTGCCTGAATCGGGGATCAGCACCGCATCCGGCAATCCGGTGCTCGCCGCCCGGCTGGCGGAGCTGCGGATCGTGTTCTAAGCAGATCCATGTGGCAGTTGTTGGACGCCGAAAGCGCTTTTCGGGCGTTTTTCGTCCTGTTTTTCGTCCAACAACTGCAGCATGGATTTCGGGGAGGGGTGTCAGGTAAGGCGGGCGTAGATTTCCACCGGAGCCAGCAGCCCCGAGCGGAATGCCGCCAGCAGGTTGACCATGGCGTCCCGGTCCACTCCGGCGGGGCCGCCGTTTGTTGTTACCCGTTCCAGAAACTCAATGCCCTCGGCCAGCGGCTTGGCCTCATAATCCACCGTGAAACCTGCCTGGGCCAGGGCGTCGCTGTAGGCCAGGGGCGGCTGCACGAAGGACGTGTCAGCCGTCGCGGCCCACGGCAGGGGATAGTGCTCAACGTCGCCGCCCATGAGCATGATGTCGTACACGGCAAAGACACTGCCCGGGCGCAGCACGCGCGCGGTCTCGGCAAACGCCGTGTCCTTGTCCTGGATGTTCATGCCCACATGGACCATGAGCGCCGTATCAAAGGAATCTTCGCCAAAAGGCAGGGAGAGGATGCTGCCCTGACTGAACGTAACCTGCCCGGACAAGCCGGTCCGCTCCGTGAGCGAGCGGGCGATGGCAACGAATTGCGGGGTCAGGTCGATGCCGTGGACTGTGGCGCCAAAGTCATGCGCCACATGGCGGGACACCCCGCCCATGCCCGAACCCAGATCCAGGACGTGGCTGCCGGCGTTGATGCCGGCACGGCCGGCAACGCGGGTTGTGGCGGCGGCCCCGCCTATGTGCAGCTGGTCCGCGCCACGCAAGTTCGCGGGTGAAAAGCTGTCCGGGGTGCCGCCGTCGGCCTTGACCATCCCCAGTAGTTGTTCCTCAATGTTGCCGCGTCCGTAATGTGCGGACACCGTCTCCTCGTAGCCCATGGCTCCTCCAAGGCAAATGCAAACCATTCGCTGGTGTTCCAGCGATTTTTTGATCCTACTCCGACCGGCGGGCGCGGGCACGGGGGAGTTTTTTAAGGAGCACGATTGCGGCAGCGTTGGGAAAAAACAGCCGCAGGGAAGTGGTGCGGTGTTTCGGAAAAGTGGGCTTTATAGTGGTGCGGAGTTCGGGTTGATGGTACGGGTGTGCCATATCGCAGGCTTGCCCCGAACCGGCCCCCGCTTGCCGGCCTTGCCGTTAAAGTCGACGGCGGATGGTGACCGCGCGCATCACGCTGGCACCCATCATGAGAAACGCTGCGGGGAGGGCGATCATGGCTACCCAGTTGAATCCCGGCCACGGCGTTCCGCCGGCCCACTTGCTGATCAAGACCACAATGAGTGCAATCAGGGCCAGCACGGCCAACGCCATCGCGGTGTAGTTGAAAATTTGCCAGGTGCGGCCGACGGTCTGTGGTGCGGAATAGTGCGGGCTCATGTCCATAACGCTAACAGCGGACAGGAACAGGGCAAAGCCACAGTAATTTCATCGACGCGGTAATCTAGACACTAGTAGAGCTGTACCACCTGTCACTGCAGGGATCGCCCGCCAGATTCCCGCCCTCCATACCCGGGCGCAAGGAAACAGCGCAGAGCAACCGCACCGGCACGGAAAGCAGCTTACGACTTTCGACTTTTAAGGGGTAAAGCAAGTGCCTATCGGCAAAGTGAAGTGGTACGACAACGAAAAAGGCTTCGGCATCATCGCAGCCGACGACGGCCGTGAAGTATTCCTGCGCGCCAACGCCCTGCCCGCTGACGCAGGTGACATCAAGCCCGGCATGCGCCTGGAATTCGGTGTCGCCGACGGACGCAAGGGCGCCCAGGCCATGGCGGCCAAGATTCTTGACCGCAGTGCATCGGTTGTCAAGGCCAAGCGGATGCCCGCCCGTGACTTGGCCCCTATTGTGCAGGACCTTGTGTCCCTGCTGGAGCATTCTGTGGGAACCCTGACCAACGGCAAATATCCTGACGGTGACGCGAGCAAAATTGCCGCAGCGCTGCGCAAGGTAGCCGACAACTTTGACGCGTAACGGTGCCCACCATGACTGAACTGCCCGGCGACACAGCCGCCCCTTCCAGCGATGCCGCAATGTCACGACATGGTGTTCCGGTGTGGCGGGTGGGCAAGCCTGACGCCTTCCTGGCCGCCGACGTGGCGACAGCCCGTGAGGCCATCCGGAGCATTGCCGGCGATGCCGAGATTGGTGAGCACCTGGGTGCCCGCAGCGAGGGTGTCCGGTGCGTGACGCACCTGTTCGAGTCGAAGAAGCAAGGGTACGGCGGTTGGGTGTGGTTTGCCTCGCTGGCCCGTGTTTCCCGCGGCAAGGACTCAACCGTCAACGAGGTGGGCATGCTTCCCACCGACGATTCTGTGCTGGCTCCGCCGTGGGTTCCGTGGGCCGAACGGGTCCGCCCGGAGGACCAGGAAGCCGCAGCCGCTGCCGAGGCGGCCGCTGAGCAGGCGCGTGCAGGCCATGCCGGTGCGGGTGCTGCTGAAGACGATCACGACGGCGCAGAGGATGACAGTGCCGGGCACGACGACGCTGAGCACGACGACGCGGACGATGCCAGCGATGCTGACGGCGACGCATCCGATGACTATGCATCCGATGACGACGGATCCGCAACAGAATAACGGCACCAACCAGTTCAGGCCGCCTCCACACTGTGGAAGCGGCCTGAACTGGTTAAAAACGGGTTCGTGAACCTTAGATGTTTTCGATCACGTAGTCGATGCACTTGATCAGTGCGCTGACGTCTTCGGGATCAATGGCAACAAACGTCGCGATGCGCAGCTGGTTGCGGCCGAGCTTGCGGTACGGCTCGGTGTCCACAATGCCATTGGCGCGCAGCACCTTGGCCACGGCGGCTGCATCCACCGACTCGTTGAAGTCAATGGTGACAATGACGTTGGAACGGTCATCCGGGTTGATCACAAAGGGACTTGCGACGGCGGATTCCTCGGCCCAGGTGTACAGGCGGCCGGCGGAGTCGGCGGTGCGAGCGGAGGCAAAATCGATGCCGCCGTTGCTGTTGAGCCACTGGACCTGGTTGTTCATGGTGACAAGGGTGGAGAGCGCAGGCGTGTTGTACGTCTGGTTCAACAGGGAGTTGTCAATGGCAGTGTTCAGGTTCAGGAAGTCGGGCACCCAGCGGTTGGAGGCACCAATGCGCCTGGCCCGCTCAATCGCAGCGGGAGAGAACAGCCCAAACCAGAGTCCGCCGTCGGACGCGAAATTCTTTTGCGGGGCGAAGTAGTACACATCGCTTTCACGCACATCCACGGCCAGGCCGCCAGCGGACGAGGTGGCATCGACCAGGACGAGGGCGCCCTCATCGGCACCGGCCACGCGCTTCACGGGAGCGGCGACGCCGGTGGAGGTCTCATTCTGCGGCCAGGCATAGGTGTCCACGCCGGCCTCGGCAACAGGCAGCGGGCGGGTGCCGGGCTCGGCCGTGATGATGGAGGAGGCGGCCAGGAACGGTGCGTTGTTGGTGGCGGAGGCAAACTTGGAGCCAAACTCGCCGAAGGACAGGTGTTGGGCTTTGTTCTCCACCAGGCCAAACGCTGCAACGTCCCAGAAAGCGGTGGAGCCGCCAACGCCGAGGATGACCTCGTAGTCGTCGGGGGCGTTGAAGAACTGCTTCAGGCCGCTGCGGACCTCTCCCACGAGGTTCTTAACGGGAGCTTGGCGGTGGGAAGTGCCCAAAAGTGAAGCGCCTGCTTTGGAAAGCGCCGCAACCTGCTCGGGACGGACCTTGGAGGGGCCGGCACCAAAGCGGCCGTCGACCGGGCGCAGGTTGGCGGGAATGGTGAGGGGCGTGGGTTCGCTCACGAGTTGCTCCAAAAATTAAGCGATGGAAGTTATATGGGTGCCAGGGGCTGTTGCCAATTCTGCCGTAGAACTTCGCTGAGAGGAAAAATGCGGCGGGCGCCGAAATAATGTGCGACGGCGTGGGGTTGGCTTAAGAGGGTGCGGTTACCCCCGGGTATGGCATTCAGGCTAACGTAGAGACGATGGCGTTTGCCCAAAATTCTTGCCCAATAACAGGAGGATGCTGACGTGGCTGATCTGATTGACACGACGGAAATGTATTTGCGAACCATCCTGGAGTTGGAGGAGGAAAACATTGTTGCCTTGCGGGCGCGCATTGCCGAGCGCCTGCACCATTCCGGGCCCACCGTTTCCCAGACCATCGGTCGGATGGAGCGCGACGGCCTGGTCATCGTCTCAGGTGACCGGCATCTGGAATTGACCCCTACCGGCCGGGACAAGGCCACCAGGGTCATGCGCAAGCACCGCCTGGCCGAACGGCTGCTCGCCGATGTCATCGGCCTGGACTGGGCCTATGTGCATGAGGAGGCCTGCCGCTGGGAGCACGTCATGAGTGAGCGGGTGGAGCAGCGCCTCTTTGAGCTGTTGGGCAAGCCCAACGAGTCCCCGTATGGCAACCCGATCCCCGGGCTGGAAGAGCTCGGCGGCGAGGTGGCCCCTGTCTTTGCGGCGGGGCTCGTGACGCTCGTTGACGCAATGAATACCTATGCTTCAGGCCAAAAGGTGATTATTCACAGGTTGTCCGAGCGCATCCAGGTTGAACCTGAATTGTTGCAGCAGCTGGATGAAGGCGGCTTGCGCCCCGGTGCGCAGATTTCACTGGCCCAAGTGGGCGAGTACATCTCCGTGCGTGTGCCGGGGATCGAGGGGGCGCTGGAGCTGCCCCCGGAGGTCGCTTCACATGTTTTTGTTGCCATGAGTTAGAGTTTCACAGTGCCAACCGCTGAGGTTGACATGGCGTTATTGATGATCTTGGTAACGAAATTGTTACGTTTACCGCTTGTACCGTATAGTAATAACCTGGCGCTGTAACCAAAGCGTTACCATCCTGCGACACCGAACCTTGCCTTCGCAGCATGGACAGTAACCAATGAGGCAGGGGCGGGGGAACCACTTTTGATAGGCAATCCAGCCTGTCTTGGGGTGAAGCCCATCCACAGTACAACTCATTTCTGACGCAATCCGTTGGGTTGCGTCATGACCTGAGCTGTGCCAAAAGCGTGGGCCGGATCAACTGCATGACTCTCTGATCCGAATCCGACAGCTAACTTCGCAGGTGCTTTATAGAGAGGTTTTTTGTGTCAGATGTTAAACAGCGGGGACGCCGCCGTGCGTCGTCGCCAGTAACGCATGATCTTGCTTCCATCCCCGGAAGCCGCCGTGAAGCAATTGCTGCGGAACGTGCAAATGCACCCTCAGGTATTTCCATGGCTCAGCTGCTGCGTGCCGGTGTTGCCAGCGGTGCCGGGCAAAAAGTTGGTGTAGCCATGGCTGCCACCGGCTTGGTCCTGGCCGTCACGCTGCCTTCCGTGCAGGGCGTTGACACCGTTCAAGCCGCCCCGGAAAAGGCCGCCGCCGTTGAGATAGTTGTCACGGCCGGCGCCGAGATCCCCATTACTTTTGCCGCACCCGCCGTCACCAGCGCGTTGAACCCTGACGGTCAGCTCAAGGAGACCCTGAAGGTCAACGCCTCCAACGTCACCCCCCAGGCTTCCAAGGGCACGCTCTCCGGGCCGTTGGAGAACCTGGTGACCAGCTCACCGTTCGGTGGACGCATCAACCCCATCACCGGCCAGATGGGCGAGCAGCACACAGGCCAGGACTTCGCCATTGCCTGCGGCAACCAGGTACTTGCTGCAGCAGGCGGCGTTGTGACGTTCGCCGGCTGGCACCAATACGGCGGAGGCAACCGCGTGGTCGTGGACCACGGCAACGGCCTCTCAACGTCCTACAACCACATGAGCAGCATTGATGTGAAGGTCGGCCAGGAACTCCAGCGCGGGGGCAATGTGGGCCTCAGTGGCACCACGGGAGCCTCCACCGGCTGCCACCTGCACTTTGAAGTCATCGTCAACGACGAGACCGTCGATCCCATGGGCTGGCTTTAATTCCTCCACAGGTCACTTTTAGTTACGACTTAGACACATGACCGTGACCGTAACGTGACATTGGGAAAAATCTGTTGTACCGTCGTAATCGCGCCAACTCGAATAAAGTTGGCGCCCACGAGTAGATTGCCTAGCTCTGCCACTGCTCATGGTCCGTTCGTATCAATCGTCTGGCAGGGGCGGGGGAACCAATAATCGGATCTTGCACCATGTGCAAAGTCCTTGGGGTGAAGCCGCGAAGCGTTTATACTCTCCAAGAGGAAACTCTTGCAGTGTGCCAACGTGGAGCGGCCGGGTGACTCCCATCCGAATCCGACAGCTTACCTCGCAGGCATTGGGAGAGGAAACCTTCTTGGCTTCAAATACTGTCCTCGGGCGCCATCGCGCCGAGGTTGTTAAGACCGGCACGATGTCCACCCTCACGAAGACCGTTAGCTTGAACATCGGTGGAGTTGGACGTCAGGCCGCTGTTATCGCAGCAGCATCTGGACTTGTATTGACATCCGGCATCGCAGCAAATGCAGCTACTCCCACCGTGGAGCGCGCATCTGACGGTGCAACTACGCTGAACCTGAACACGGAACTTGCTTCCGCCATCACGGCAGCATCCACGGTGAAGATTTCGTTCGCCACCCCCGCAATCACCTCCACCCCGGCTCCTGTTGTTGAGGCACCGGCAGTTGTAGAGGTCAAGAGCAACGATGTTGTAGCAGTAGCAGAAGCCCCGGCCGCACCGGCCGCCGCTCTGGAGGCTCCGGCAGCCGCCCCCGTGGCAGCCCCCGAAGCCCCGGTAGAAGCTCCCGCCGCACCCGCACCGGTTGTAGAAGTAGTTCCTGAAGCAGCTCCGGCTCCTGTTGCCCAGAGCGGAATTGGTGCAACCATCGCCAGCGCCGCCTTGGCACAGCTTGGTGTTGCCCAGGATTGCACCGCACTGGTCAGGAACTCCCTGTCGGCTGTTGGAATATCCAACCCAGGCTGGCCTGCTGACTTCCTGCACCTGGGCCGGACAGTATCCGCTGCCGAAGCCCAGCCCGGTGACTTGATTTACTACGCAGACGGTGGCGCGGGCCTTGCCCACATCGCTGTTTACATTGGCAACGGCCAGGCCGTACACGGTGGATGGGACGGCTTCACAACAGCCGTATTCTCCGCCAACGTCGGTTCAGGTCCCGTTTTCATTGCGATGGGTCACTAAAGAACATTTTTACCCAATGAACCCCGTCTACGGACGGGGTTCATTGTTTTAAGCAGCCCGTCCGCTGCTCGTGAGCTGCCGGGGATTCGACGGCTGTGGAGGCGCGTGCCGTGCGAGTGTGGAGGCGCGTCCGGCGCGTTGAGTCCGGCCATCCGCAAGTTCTGACACCGATCCCGCGGTCTGATCCCGCCAATCCCGGAATCCCGGGATCAGAAAGCGGGATCGGTGTCATTTTCGCCGGTGAACCGGGTTCGGCATCGGGAAAGGGCTCCCGCCCAGCGAATGGAGGGTCCAGCGTCGCTAATCCTCGGAACGCGCCCGCGATTCGGCGCCTGTAGCAGTTGCTGGCTCCCGCGTCTGAGCCGAACCGTCTTCGGCACCGTGCCCGTCTCCACGTTCATGCTCGGGTCGCAGAGGCTGGCGGTCGATGCTGGTTGCCAGCGGGATCTCTTTGACGAACAGCAGCAGGATGCCCGCCACGAGCAGCAGCGGCACCATATAGACGAAGATCGGTGTCAGGGCGTCGTTGTAGGCGCCGATGACAATGGTCCGCACCTGCTCGGGCAGTTGACGCACGATTTCAGGGGTGAGCGAATTGATGCCCCCGGTGCCTTGCCCGCCTCCGCTGCCGGCCATGCGTGTGGTGAGGATGTCGGCCAGGCGGTGTGCAAACAAGCTGCCCACGACGGCGGACCCCAGCGACGCGCCGATTTGCCGGAAGTAGTTGTTGGATGCCGTGGCCATGCCCACCTGTGAATTGGGGAACTGGTTTTGCACAATCAACACCAGGATCTGCATCGAGGTGCCCAGCCCGATGCCCATGATGGCCAGATAGGCGCAGATGACCCAGATCGGCATGGTGGGCGTCATGGTCGAGAGCAGCACCAACGCACCGGCCACGATGAACATGCCGGTGATGGGCAGCCACTTGTACCGGCCCGTCCTGCTGACCAGCTGTCCGGAGCCGATCGAGGTTACGAGCAGTCCTGCCATCATGGGGATCATGAGGAAGCCGGCCTGGGTGGCGTTGGCGCCGGTGACCATCTGCAGATAGGTGGGCAGGTAGGCGAGGGTGCCAAACATGGCGATGCCTGTGATCAGCCCGGCAGCAGTGGTCAGGTTGAAGTTGCGATCCTTGAACAGATGCAACGACATGATGGGGTGCGCGGCCTTGTGCTCCACCCAGACAAACAACAGCGCAGCCAGCACAGTGCCCACACCCATGCCAATGATCTGCGGGGAGTTCCAGTCGTACTTCGTCCCGCCCCAGGTGCTGACCAACACCAACAGCGTTGAGGTGATGCCCAGCAACGCCATGCCGGCCACATCCACGCGTGCCTTCACCCGCGGATGGGCAGGCAGCCGCAGGAAGAACACGGCCGAAATGATGGCCAGGATGCCCAGCGGAATGTTCATCCACAGCCCCCAGCGCCAGCCGATCCCGTCGGTGAACCAGCCGCCCAGCAGCGGTCCGGCCACCGACGACAGCGCAAACACGCCGCCCATGATGCCCATGTAGCGGCCACGTTCACGGGCCGGCACGACGTCGGCAATGATGGCCTGTGAGAGCAGCATCAAGCCGCCGCCGCCGAGCCCCTGGACACCGCGGCCAATGATCAGCCACGTCATGTCCTGGGCGAAACCACCAATGATCGATCCGAGAATGAACACCGAAATGGCGCCAATGAACAACCCCTTGCGGCCCATGAGGTCGCCCAACTTGCCATAGATGGGCAGCATGATGGTGGAGGCCAGAATATAGATCGTAATGACCCACAGCATCTCGTTTACGCCGTTCAGCTCGCCAACAATGGTGGGCAGCGCGGTGCTGAAAATGGTCTGGTCGAGCGAGGCGAGCAGCATGGTGAGCATGAGCCCGGCAAACACCAGCAGAATGCTTCGGCGGTCGCTCTCGGTGGGTGGGTGGACTGTTTGAGTGGTTGCGCTCATGACAAATTCCTAGCGCCGGATGGTTTGGAGGCGGCTGTGGGTTCGGTGATGAAGTACGACGGCGTGCTGCCGCAGGCTTGGCCATGCGGCGCCGGCTTGCGCCGGGGGCGCCTCAGCGACGCCGGAAATCAGTGTGTCAAGGCGGGCTTAAGGCCAGTGTTCGTTGGCGGTGATGCGCTTGATGAGCTCGGAGGCGGTGCGGACCAGAACTTCGCGGGAGTCGGTGAAATTTCCCGCCACCCACTTTTGCAGGGCAAAGCGCAGAGCGCCGGAGACCAGGGCCACGATCATGCGGGCCTCGTCCTCAAGGTCCGGGGTGGCCTGGATGCTGCGGCCGTCCCGGCGGAAGCGGTCCATAACGTAGCCCACAAAGAGGTCTTCCGTCTCGCTGATTCTGGCCTTTTCCTTGTCCAGGAGCTCCGGTGTCCGGTGGATGAGCTGGTGCCGGGCCTGGAACAATTCCAGGTTGCTTTCCGCCTCCACGAACGTCCCGGCGATCAAGTCGAACAGGCCGGCAAAAACGCTCGAGCCGCCGCCTGCCACGAACGCCTCGAGTACTTCCCGGCCGGGCAGCGGCTTGCGGGGGCTGATGTAAACGCCTTCCTTGCTGCCGAAATAGTTGAAGAAGGTGCGTGCAGAGACGTCGCTCGCGGCACAGATCAAGTCCACCGTGACGTTTTCATAGCCGTGCTCCAGGCCCAACTCGATAGCAGCGCGGCGGATGGCTAGGCGCGTGGCTGCGCGCTTTCTTTCCCGCAGGGTCTCGCCGGCTGGTGCGGGCGGGGCAGGCATGCCTGACGTTTCGGCGGCCGGTGTTGGCGGCAGGGCCGGTGTTGCCGGGGATGCGGTGACGCTCATTGCGGCTCCAAAGGGTGCAGCGTGTGCCGCATATTTCCTATCGGCACAAACACCAGCATAAGTTCACTTTCTGCAAATATGCAGTGAGTGCACAATTATTTTCCGGTGAACTGCCACCGCCGCTTCATCCAACGCCCCCACGGTCCTTCGCCGCTACGATGGGCACATGACTGAGCATGAACAGCCTCCCCTGCAGGCGCTGATCCTGGCCGGCGGCAAGTCCCGGCGCCTTGGCGGGGTGCCCAAGGCCGGGCTCATGGTGGAGGGCAGGACGCTGCTGGCCCGCACCGTGGATGCTGCGGCACGCGTGCTCGCCGGACAGCTGCAAATGGCGCAGACGCGCGCATCCCGGATGCCAACTGCCCAGGCGGCCACAGCGCAGGGCGGGGGAGGAGTGGAAGGGGGGATCGTCGTCGTGGGTCCCGTGGTCTGCATCGCAGAGTGGCTGGAAGGATCCGCGGCTCGCCAACACGCCACGGCGGTGCAGGAGGACCCGCCGTTTTCGGGCCCTGCGGCCGGCATCGCCGCCGGTCTTGAAGCGCTGGCGGCAACGGCTGGGTACGTGCTGGTCCTGGCATGCGACATGCCGCGGGCAGGGGAAGTGGCGCGGCTTTTGGTGGCGGAATTGGTCAATTGCGCGCCGGGGCAGGGCGTCATGGCGGTGGCCGACGGGCGCAAACAGCCCCTCGCAGCGATCTATCCGCTGGCGGAGCTGCGCAAAGAGGTGGCTGCGGCGCGGGCGGCACACCGGCTGGAGAATGCCTCGGTTTTCTCCTTGGTTGCTAGTGTGAACATGAAAGAATGTGCCGTGCCGTCCGGGCTGGCGGCCGACATTGACACCTGGGAGGACGCCCGCGCGCAGGGTATTGGCGCGGCGCCGACCACCGCGGAAGGACAGCAGTTGGAGAACCACGACGAGCTCTTGCAGGCATGGACGCAAAAGTTGCTGGCGGCATTCGAGCTGGCCGACCTTGACGTCGACATCCACGCGGTGCTGAACCTGGCAGGAGTGGCAGCCCACTCGATCGTGCGCCCCGCTGCACCGCTGACCACCTTTGTGGCCGGCATGGCCGCGGGCATGGCCGCGGGATCGGGCCAGACGGATGAGGCAACGGCCATGAAGGCCGCCCTGAGACTGGCGAAAAAGCTCTCCGCTGCAGAGGCCCCGGTGGCTGCAAGTGCGCCGGAGGGACCGGCTGCAAGTGCGCCAGCTGCTGCGGCGCCGGACGCCGCCGGCGAAGTTCCCGCCGCGGAATAATTCCTCCATGGCTGAACAGGAAAGCAGGCCTGCACCCGGGGTGCCTGGCGTAGTGCCCACCGCCGCGGAGGGGACAGCCGCGCCTGACTCGGCCGAAGCGCCAGCCGCGCCCGGCGCAGCTGGCGAGGTGTCCGGCGTCGTGCTTCCCCACACCTGGGAAGAAGCGCGCGAGATTGCCTGGGATGTGACGTCCCCGCTGCCCGCCCACACGGTTGCGCTGGGCACAGCGTTGGGGCGGATTCTCGCCGCCGACGTGCACTCGCTGCACGCCATGCCGCACTATGCGTCGTCGGCCATGGACGGGTGGGCCGTGGCCGGCAGCCCGCCGTGGATTCTGGCCGAGCCGGGCGCGCGGCTGGCCCCGGGGCAGGCGGTGCCGATCGTGACCGGCGGGCTGATTCCCACCGGTGCGAAGGCTGTTTTGCGCAGTGAATCGGGGCTGTTGTCAACGGATGCGGAAGGCCTGCCGGTTGTAGTCCTTGGCGGTGGCGCGCGCCCCGGCGAACCAAAAAACGGCCAGCACATCCGGCCTGGCGGCCAGGAAGCGTCGGCGCAGGAACTGCTGATCACGGCCGGCACCACCTTGAACCCGGCCCACATTTCCCTCGCGGCCCTGGGCGGGCACGACGAACTACCGGTATTGGGCCGGCCCGCCGTGAAGATTGTTTTGACGGGGGATGAAGTGGTTGCCCAGGGCATCCCCGATCCGGGGTTTGTGCGCGACGCCTTTTCGCCGCAGCTGGGCGCCGTGGTGGGCATGCTTGGCGGCGCTGTTGTGGGCCTGCAGCGGGCGGCGGACAACTTGGCCTCCATGCTCGACGCGCTGGCCGACGACGAGGATGATCCCGCCGACATCGTCATCACGACCGGGGCCACCGGGCATTCCACGGCCGATTTCCTGCGCGAGGCCATCCTGGCCTTGGACGGCACGTTCCATGTTCCGCACATCGCCATGCGGCCAGGACACCCCACGCTGCTGGCCGAACTGCCCGACGGCCGCTTCATTGTTGGCCTGCCCGGCAACCCGTTGGCGGCCATGGTGGGGCTGCTGACACTCGGCGCCCCGCTGCTGGCCAAGATGGGGAGCCTGCCGTGCCCGGAGGTCGGCGAGGTGGCGTGCGGTTCGCCCATCAAGGCGTACCACGGGCCCACGCGGCTCATGCCCTACCGCCTCGTCTACGGCCTGGCCTCGCCGTGCGCCCACACGGATTCGGCCATGATGCGCGGGCTCGCGTCGGCCGACGGCATCATGGTTGTCCCGCCGCACGGGGCAAAAATGGGTGAATCCCTGCCTGCAATTCCGCTGCCGTGGAACTGACGCCCCGGGTGGAGCTGGCGTTCACCTGCCCCGACGGGCGGGAACTGCAGGGCACGCTGTTTCAGGTGCCCGACGGCGTCGAACGGCTGGGCACGGTGGTCATCGGCTGCGCCACCGCCGTGAAGGCCAACTACTACCAGCGCTATGCCGCGTTTTTGGCCACCGCCGGATTCACCGCCATCACCTTCGACTACCGGGGGATCGGGGAGTCCCGGGGCGGATCATTGCGCGGGCAGACGATTCGCTGGTACGAGTGGGGCTCGCTGGACATCGACACGGTGCTCGCTTGGGCTTTTGCGCACGACGGCGGCCTGCCGGTGAATTTCGTGGGCCACAGCTTTGGCGGCTTCGGCGTGGGACTGGCCGAACGTGCAGATTCCCTGGGCCGGATCCTCACCGTCGGTGCCCAGCATGCGTATTGGCGCGACCTCACCCTCCGGCACCAGGCCGGACACTGGGGCCGGGCCGCACTCATGCTGCCGCTAATCCCGATTTTTGGATATTTCCCGGCGAAGCGGCTGGGCCTCATGGAGGACCTGCCCGCCGGCGTGGCCCTTGACTGGGCCCGTTCCCGCAAGGATTTTACGACGGCGGCCCGTGGCCCCCAGCGCACCGCCCTGCTCGCGCACCAGGCTTCCGTGACGGCGCCGATCCTCGCCCTTGCCCCGGACGATGACTCCTACGCAACCCTCCCCGCCATGGAACGCGCCGTCGCCTCCACACCCAACAGTCCGTCCCGGGTCATCCACCTACATCCTGAGGACTACGGCGAAACATCGCTGGGCCACTTCGCCCTGTTCCACAGCCGCTACAAGGACACATTTTGGGAGCAGAGCCTGGCCTGGCTGAAGGGCGGCGACTGGGTTTAGCGGGGACGCGGGTCAGGCTGAGCTGAATCCATTGGGCAGGAACAGGGGGTGCAGGCGGCAAACACCCCCGTTACCTGCTGTTTCAACCCGCCGGGCTGCGGGCAGGACCCCGACTGCCGCTCGGGTGAGTCAGGCGCTAACTGTTGGGGACAGCGGAACTGGTGTGCCGCCGTCGTGCGCGTCATCTGGAACAGCGGCGGCGAGCTCCCGGGCCCGGTCCCTGGATGGCAGCCAGAACGCTGAGATGGTCGC
This sequence comes from Arthrobacter sp. PAMC 25486, assembly GCF_000785535.1. Lineage (NCBI taxonomy): Bacteria > Bacillati > Actinomycetota > Actinomycetes > Micrococcales > Micrococcaceae > Arthrobacter > Arthrobacter sp. PAMC 25486. The sequence continues at coordinate 3,887,991 of NZ_CP007595.1, forward strand.
GAGCACCAGGACCGCGGCACCCACAAAGATCGCGGGGATGGCGGCGTCAACATAGCCGGTGGGTGTGAGCTGCCCGCCCGCGCCGGTGAACACGGCGGTCAGGACGGCGACGCCCAAGGCAACGCCGACTTCACGCAAGGTGGCATTGGCGCCGGACGCCTTGGCATGGTCGTCCTGGTGCATGTTGGCGAGAATGGCCGTGGACATGGGGGCGAAGACCAGGCCCATGCCGATGCCGGCGGCCAGGAATCCGGGAATCATCATGGGGTAGGAGACGGTGGCGCTGAGGGCCGCGGCGAGCCAGAACATGCCGGCGGTCAGCAGGGCCAGGCCGGTGAGCATGAGCGTGCGGGTGCCCAGACGCGGTGCAAGCAGGCCGGCCAGCGGCGCCACGACCATGGGGGCCAGGGTCCACGGCATGGTCAGGACGCCGGCCTCGAGCGGACTGTAGCCCTGGACCACCTGCAGGAACTGGATCAGGATGAACACCGAGCCGAAGATCCCGAAGCTGAACGTGAGTCCCACGATGTTGGCAACGGTGAAGCTGCGGTCGCGGAACAGGCGCAGGGGCAGCAGCGGTGCCTGTGTGCGGGACTCCCAGAGGACGAACGCCACCAACAGGACGCTGCCGCCGATCAAGGTGAACAAGACCTGCGGGCTGGTCCAGCCAGCCGTGTTGCCGCGCACGATGCCGAATACTAGTCCGAGCAGGCCGAGCCCTGAGAGCGTCAGGCCGATGACGTCGGTCCGCACGCGGGCGCCGAAGCTGTTGGGCAGGCCGAGCAATACCAGGGGAACGGCGATGATGCCGAGCGGGACGTTGAGCCAGAAGATGGCTTCCCAGTTCCAGCCCTCCACGACGGCCCCGCCAACCAGCGGTCCCAGGGCTACGCCGAGCCCGGAGACGCCGCCCCAAATGCCGATGGCCAGCGGGCGCCGCGCCCGGCTGACCGATCCGGCCAGTAGTGTGAGGGACAGTGGCATGATGGCGGCAGCTCCGATTCCCTGGACGGCGCGGGCGGCGATGAGTTGCGTGGGGTCGTGGCTCAGGGCGGCTGCGGCGGAGGCGAGCGTGAAGACGGTGAGCCCGGCCAGGAAGACGCGGCGCCTCCCGAGCCTGTCGCCGAGCCCCACGGCCAGCAGCATGAACGTGGCGAACGCCAGGGCGTAAGCGTTGACCACCCACTGCAGTTCCTCGACGCCGGCGCCCAGCTTTTCGTGGATGACCGGCAGGGCGTTGGTAACCACCAAGTTGTCCAGGGTGGCCATGAAGACAGGCAGGGACGCGGCCGCAATGGCCAGCCAGGCGGGGATGTGGCGTTTCATGGGCTTCGATTCTTGAGGGAGCTGCTTCGCCAAGTAATTGCTTGATTACTTAAAAATCCCCGGTAGTTATCAGCTGATAACATGTCAAGCATGGATACGAACTCAGCTCTGGACCCTGCCGCCCGGCTGGTGCGCATGCCTGCGCAGGAGCGCCGCGAGCTGATCCTGGAAGCCGCCACGGCCGTGTTTGCCGAGCGAGGCTACGCCGGTGCCACCACGGCGCAGGTCGCGAAGGCCGCCGACATCAGCCAGCCCTACGTGGTGCGGATGTTCGGCACCAAGGAGAAGCTGTTCCTTGAGGCGCTCGACCGGGCCCTGGGCAAACTGCTGGACAGCTTCCGTTCCGTGATCGCTGATTACGACGCCGGACGGCTCGCCGAGAAGGTGGCCGCGCTCGGCCCTGCGCCGGGACTGTCCTTGGGTGCCGCGCGGCAGGCGCATCTGAAGTCGTTGATGTCTTTCGCCTATGCGGACCTGATCCAGGACCGCGGCATCCTGTTGATGATGATGCAGTCGTTCATCGCCGGGCACGAACCCGTGATCGGCGCCCGCGCCCGGGAGGGCTTCGTGGGCATTTATCGGCTGCTGCGCGACGAGGCCGGCATGGGCGAGGAAACCACACGCGACTTCCTGGCGCACGGCATGCTCATGAACACGCTCATCAGCCTGCGCCTGACGGACCTTTACGGCCAGGATGCCGCCGTCGGTGAACTGCTCGAGTGCACCATGGGCGCCAAACTGCCCCTGCTCCTGGCCCACGAGCCGTTGGCCTGAGCCGGGTTGGCGTGGCCGCGAGCGGGGTGGAAGCCGGGTTGGATCAGGCTACGGGCTCCAATCGGATGACAACCGACTTGGAGGTTGGTGTTCCGCTGACATCGGCCTTGGAGTCCAGTGGGACCAGGACGTTGGTTTCCGGGTAGTACGCGGCGGCGCAGCCCACGGGGGTGGAGTAGGCCACGACGCGGAAGTTGGGCGCGCGGCGGTCCACGCCGTCCTTCCATTCGGAGACCAGATCCACCATGGTGCCGTCGGGGATGCCGAAGGAGTCCAGGTCCTTTTGGTTGACGAAGACCACGCGGCGACCATTCTTGATGCCGCGGTAGCGGTCGTCCTTGCCGTAGATGGTGGTGTTGTACTGGTCGTGGGACCGCAGCGTCTGCAGCAGCAAACGTCCCTCGGGCACCTTTGGGTATTCCAACTCGTTGGCCGTGAAGTGGGCCAGCCCGGAATCCGTGGTGAACGTGCGGGAGTCCCTGGGCCCGTGCGGCAGGACGAAGCCGCCGGGCTTGTCGATCTTCGCCTCGAACTCCTCAAATCCCGGAACTACCGCGGCGATGTGGGAGCGGATCAGGCTGTAGTCGCCGGCCAGGGCATCCCAGTCGGCGGCGGGGGCACCTGGGCGGGTGCCGCCGTCGTCCGTTTCAAACAACAGCTTGGCCAGGCGGCACACAATGGCCACCTCGGAGAGCAAATTGTCCGACGCCGGGGCGAGCCGCCCGCGCGAGGCATGCACGGCGCTCATGGAATCCTCGACCGTGACGCGCTGGTCACCGGTGGCCTGGCTGTCGCGTTCGGTGCGGCCGAGGGTGGGCAGGATGAGTGCCGAGCGCCCTGTCACGAGGTGCGATTTGTTCAGCTTGGTGGAGATCTGCGCTGTCAACGACAGCTTGTTCAGGGCCGCCTCCGTGACGTTCGAGTCCGGGGTGGCGCGGACAAAGTTGCCTCCCATGCCCAGGAACACGCCCGCTTTGCCGTCCCGCATGGCCTCGATCGCGGCGACCGTGTCGAAGCCGTCGGGGCGCGGGGAGGCGAAGGAGAACTCGGCATCCAGGGCGTCGTGGAAGGCGGCCGGCATGCGTTCAAAGATGCCCATGGTGCGGTCGCCCTGGACGTTGGAGTGGCCGCGGACCGGGCAGACGCCGGCGCCGGGCTTGCCGATGTTGCCCTGCAGCAGCAGCACGTTGACGATGTCGCGCAGCATGGCCACCGAGTGCTTGTGCTGTGTCAGGCCCATGGCCCAGCAGACGACAGTGGCCTTGGATGCAAGAAGGCGTTCGCCGGTGGCCCGGATCTGCGCCTGGGTTAGTCCGGAGCCGGTGACAATGTCATCCCAGCTGATGTGGTCCAGCTGTGCTAAATACTCTTCGAGGCCTGTGGTGTGGCCGTCGATGAACGCGCTGTCAAAGACGCGGCCGGCATGCGGGGAGCCGGGGCGGCGCTGCTCTTCGAGCAGGAATTTTCCGAGGCCCTGGAACAGCGCCTGGTCGCCGCCGAGCTTGATTTGCAGGAAATCGTCGGCGAGAGCCGTGCCGCCGCCCACGAGTCCGCGGATGGTCTGCGGGTTCTCAAAGCGCATCAGCCCGGCCTCGGGCAGCGGGTTGATCCCCACGATCACGGCCCCGTTTTTCTTCGCCTTCTCCAGGGCGGTGAGCATGCGGGGATGGTTGGTGCCGGGGTTCTGCCCGGCGATCAGGATCAGTTCCGAGCCGTAAATGTCCTCGAGCGACACCGAGCCCTTGCCGATGCCGATGGTCTCGGTCAGCGCCGAGCCGCTCGACTCGTGGCACATGTTGGAACAGTCGGGCAGGTTGTTCGTGCCCAGCCCGCGCACCATGAGCTGGTACAGGAACGCCGCCTCGTTGGACGTGCGGCCAGAGGTGTAGAAGATCGCCTCCTTGGGGTCCTTGAGAGCCTTGAGCTCGTCCGCCAGAATCCCCAGCGCACGTTCCCACGTCACCGGTACGTAATGGTCGCTGCCGTCGGCCAGGTACATGGGATCGGTCAGGCGGCCCTGCTGGCCGAGGCGGTAGTCGTCCCATTCGCGCAGCTCGTTGACGCTGTGTTCTGCAAAGAACGACGGCGGCACGCGCCTTTTGGTGGCTTCCTCGGCGACAGCCTTGGCACCGTTTTCGCAGAACTCTGCCTTGTGCCGCTTGTCGGATTCCGGCCAGGCACAGCCCATGCAGTCAAAGCCGTCTTTCTGGTTGATCTGCAGCAGGGTTTGGGCTGACCGCAGCGGTCCCATCTGCTTGAGTGCGACCTCCATGGCGTGCACGATGCCGGGAATCCCCACCGCCTTTTTCTGCACACTGCCAACGGAGAGCTGCTGCTCATCAATGTTTTCCTGTGGCGCCTTGCCAGCCATGATGGGTCCCTTCATCGTGGAGCATCTAGTCTGATCTTAGACGCTTTAGTTTTTTGGAGGATTTCATGGGACGACTCATTCGCAGGGTCAAGGCCACCAGGATTGATGTGGGTGGGGACCGCAGGGTTGTGCGCGAGGAGGCATTGGCGGTGGAGGAACCCCTGGAAATACGGCTGGGGCACGATTCCTTCACCGTCACGATGCGCACGCCCGGCGACGACTTCGACCTCGTGGCGGGTTTTCTGCTCTCGGAGGGCCTCATCTTTGAACCCGAGCAGCTGATTTCCCTGCGCTTTTGCGCGGGGGAGGATGAAAACGGGCAGCAGACCTTCAACGTGGTTGAGGCGCAGCTGCGCCCGGATGTGGCGATGCCGCTACCGGCCGCCCAGCGCCATGTCACCACCTCCAGCGCCTGTGGGATTTGCGGCACCGCCTCCATTGACGCCGTGCACAAGGCCTCCCACTTTGCCATCGCCGCCCCTTTGCAGGAGGTCTTGATTTCCGCTGCAGTGCTGGCGGCGTTGCCCGACACCCTGCGAGAGCAGCAAAAGCTCTTTAGCAAGACCGGCGGGGTCCATGCGGCGGGCCTGTTTGCCCCGGACGGCGAACTGCTGATGCTGCGGGAGGACGTGGGACGGCACAACGCCGTGGACAAGGTCGTCGGTGCCTCATTCCGGGAGCGGCGGCTGCCCCTGGCCAACACGGTCCTGCAGGTTTCCGGGCGGGCCTCTTTCGAGCTCGTTCAAAAGGCCGCGATGGCAGGGGTGCCGATGCTCGCGGCCGTGAGTGCGCCGTCGTCCCTGGCCGTTGAACTGGCGGACACCGCAGGAATCACCTTGGTGGGCTTCAGCAGGGGTGAAACCCTGAACATTTACACCCACCCGGGCCGAGTCGCCTAGCCTCTCCCGTCCCAACGCGGCAGCACCGTCTGGGGTGTTTTTCTCGACGCGGCAGCACCGTCTGGGGTGTTTTGGTGAACGCGGCATCAGCTTCCGGAAACAAAACCGGAAGCGATGGTCGGATCAATCACGGCCCGCCGCAATGCACTTTTTATGCGACGGACGGCATCCTGAAAACCGTCGCTGACGTCGGGCTCGGTAAACTTCAGCACCGTCCAGCCGGCCGCCTCGAAGGCCCGGTCCCGGCGCCCGTCCTTGCGGCGCTGCACCTCATCGAGATGATGGGCGCCGTCGTACTGGAGAGCGATGCGCCGGGAACGATAACCGGCATCGGCCGACGGCGAGTTGGGACGGTTATGGAGATTCAGCTGCAGCTCGGGTTCGGGCAAATTGGCATCGGCCATGGCCAGGCGCAGTAGGGTCTCCGGTGGCGAATCTGCGCCGACACGCATCAGATCAAGGGCCTCGCGGGCACGAATGATGCCCTGCATATTCCTATGCGAACCCACCATCCTGTGCAGGGAATCAAGTGTGGCGAAGGGTTCGCTGCGGTCCTCATACTCCTGCCGGGGGATTCGGATCAGCTGGTCGCCCATGCATACCAAATCGCGCAGCGGCAGGATGCGGGCAAGGTCCAGCCACGTCCGTGCTTTCGAGCTCGTTCGCAGGTCGCCAACGGTTTCCACTTCATCTCGCAAGGCAATGACATTATGCGGTGTGATGCCCTTTCTGCGCATTTGGGCCAACTTCCGTGGTGTGCTCAGATGCAGTTCGTCGGAGTTGGCCAACCATGGCGGCAGGACGAGCCCATGCAGTCGTGCGGCTGTGGAATGCGAGATCCAGGCACCTGGTGACGCCGCGGAGAGTGCGCGTGCAGCCTCATGCAGGTCAAATTCCCACTCGGCCGGGCGGTAGAGGGATTGGCTGACATGGGCCACCTGTTTGGATCTCAGCTGATCCGGTGAAAGGCCCCTGTTGAGAGCCTCCTGGTAAGTGAAGGGGGCGTTCATCCTGGGGAGTTCGTCCTTGGGCTCCATGCATTAAATTGTGACCCAAAGTCAGAATTCCTGCAGAAGTTATCCACAGGTGCTGCCGCGTCAAGAGATATGCCCCGGAAGGTGCTGCCGCGTCAGGAAAAACGCCCCAGAAGGTGCTGCCGCGTCAGGAAAAACGCCCCAGAAGGTGCTGCCGCGTCTGAAGGGGGCTAGGTTTCGTGGAGGAGGCGGCGGACAAAGGCCTGGGTGCGTTCTTCCTTGGGGTTGCGCAGCACCTGGCTGGCCGGTCCGCGTTCCACCACGACGCCGCCGGCCATGAACACCACTTCATCCGCGGTCTGCCGGGCGAAGGCCAGCTCGTGCGTGACGATGACCATGGTCCATCCCTCGTCGGCAAGCTCGTTGATGACGGTCAAAACATCGTCCACCAGTTCAGGGTCAAGCGACGAGGTCGGCTCGTCAAACAACAGCAGCTGCGGCTTCAGGGCCAACGCCCGAACAATGCCCACCCGCTGCTGCTGCCCGCCGGAAAGCTCAAAGGGGTGGGAGTCGCGCTTGTCGGCCAGGCCAACCCGCGCCAGCAGCGCCTCCGCTTCCGCCACCACCTCGGCGCGCGGCCGCTTTTGCACCTGGACGGGCCCCTCAATGACGTTTTGCAGCACCGTCATGTGCGGAAACAAGTTGTAGTGCTGGAACACCATGGCGCTGCGGTCGCGCAGCGCGGCCACCTCCCCTGCCCGGACTTTCTTGGGCGCGGAGGCGACGTTGAAGTCCACGGTCAGGGCGGGAAGCCCTGACACATCGGAGGCACCCACGGTGACGGATCCGGCGTCGGGCATTTCAAGGCCGTTCAGGGAACGCAGGACGGTGGTCTTGCCGGAACCGGACGGGCCAATCAGCGCCACGACCTTGCCGCGGGGGACGTCGAGGTCTATGCCGCGCAGGACCTTGTTACTGCCGAAGGACTTCGACAGGCCCCGGACCTGGAGGACTGAATCAGTGGGCGACATAGCGGTCCAACCTCTTTTCAACGCGGGTCTGGGCAGTGGACAGGGCCAGGCAGATGACCCAGTAAATCAGGGCCGCCTCAAGATAGAGCAGCATGAACTCCTGGCTGAACGCGGCCACCTGCTGCGCCACCCGGAACATCTCGGTGACAAGGATCAGGGACGCCAGGGACGTGTCCTTCACCAGCGAGATGAACGTGTTGGACAGCGGTGGGACGGATACCCGGGCGGCCTGGGGCAGGATGATCCGCAGCAGCGTCTGGTTGCGGTTCATGCCGATCATGTGACCGGCCTCCCACTGGCCCTGCGGCACGGAGAGGATGGCGGCACGGATGACCTCCGCCGCGTAGCCGCCCACATTGAGGGAGAAGGCGATGATGGCACTGGGCCAGGGATCGATTTTGACTCCCACCGCGGGCAGCCCGTAAAAGATCACGAACAGCTGCACCAGCAAGGGCGTGCCGCGGATGATCGAGATATATACCCGGCCCACGCCGCTGGCCAGCTTGTTGGAGCTGATGCGCATGACGGCGATGACCAGGGCGATCGCCAGGCCGAGTGCGAACGCCGCCAGGGTGAGCGGGATGGTGCCCTTGATTGCGCCGAGCAGCAGCGGGCCCAGGGAACTCCAAAACAAGTCAAAGTCCATGTGTGAACTCTAGCCCCCGATCCGGTCGCTGTCCGAGCAGCCCGGCCGCAGCCGGATTACTTGCTGAAGTCTTCGTCAAAGTACTTTTCACTGAGCTTGGTCAAGGTGCCGTCAGCGGCCAGGTCCTTCAACGCGGTGTCGACAGCGTCCGTCAACGCGGTTGAACCCTTGCGGAACGCGAAGGCCGAGTCCGAGGATTCCGTGGTGGTGGCAGCAATTTTCAACCCCGAGTCGGTGTTGGTCTTCAGATAGTCAACGACGGTGAGCTTGTCGTTGACAATCGCATCCACGCGGCCGTCCTTCAAGAGCGAGACTGACTGGGCCCAGCCCTCAACGGACTCCACCTTGGCGCCGCTGTCAGTTGCCAGCGTGTACCAGTTGCTGGTCAGTGACTGTGCGGTGGTCTTACCCTTGAGGTCCGCGATGCTGGAGATGTCGGTATTGTCGGCCTTCGTCACGACCACACCGCGGGACACCGTGTAGGGGGTGGACAGGCTGTACTTTTCCTGCCGGGTGGGGTTGATGGTCACCTGATTGGCGACCGCGTCGAAACGCTGGGCCTCGAGCCCGGCAAAGATGGAATCGAACTGGGTTTCCTCAAACTTGGCCTTCACCCCGAGCCTGTCCGCGACAGCCTTGGCCACCTCAACGTCGTAGCCGGTCAGCGCCCCGGCGCCGCCTTCGTGGAAGCTGAACGGCTTGTAGGTGCCCTCGGTGGCGAAAACGATTTCCCCGGCGTCCTTGACGCTGCTCAAGGAGGTGTCCCCGCCCGACGCCGGGCTGCCGCCACTGCCGCTGTCCCCGCCTGTTCCGGCGCCGCAGGCGGCCAGGGCCAATGAGGCTGCTGCGAGTATGCCAACGAGTCCAAGGCTGCGACGGTTCATGGTGGGGTTCCTTTGTTTCAAATATATTGTGTGTGCCGTGAATCGGTGGGGTCACGGCGGCCCATTACTGGACGGTATCACCGCTGAGGCCGAAACGAAGAGGTAATATTTCCCATTGTTACGTCATTGTGAAGCAAGTGATTTGACTCACGCGCAAAGGATGGGTTAACGGCGGCAAGCCACGGCGGTTCGCCGTCGTGCGTGGAAAGGGTGCCAGGGCGGCGAAAGGCGCGCCGGCAGCGGAATTGGGTCCGTGGAATTCCCCCCGGGGGGCGGGAGGAATAGGCTTGTAGCTTGCCCTCTTAAAGAGCTGGCATCTAATGATTAAGGAACACACGCATGAGTATGGAAGGCGCGGCCTGGAGTTCACTTTGGAGCACCATGCGCTCGGACAAGTCCAACGGCGGAATTTCCAAGGACACCCTGCGCCGCACTGTTCGGTTTGCGAAGCCGTACAGCCGCAAACTGCTGATTTTTGTGGTGCTATCGGTGATTTCCGCGGCGCTGGCCGTGGCGACTCCCGTTCTGGCCGGGCAGGTGATTGACGCCATCGTGGCGAAAACCGCCCTCGATGTGGTGGTGCGCCTGGCCGTGCTGATCGCGATTGTGGCCGTGCTGGACGCCGGACTGTCGCTGGTGATCCGCTGGATTTCGGCGAACCTGGGCGAGGGCGTCATCCTCGACCTGCGCACGGCCGTGTTTGACCATGTGCAGCGCATGCCGATCGCCTTCTTTACCCGGACCCGCACCGGCGCGCTCGTCAGCCGGCTCAACAATGATGTCATCGGGGCCCAGCAGGCGTTTTCCGGCACCCTTTCGGGCATTGTGTCCAACTCCGTCCAGCTGGTTTTGACGCTGATCGTCATGCTGAACACCTCGTGGCTGGTGACGGTGCTGGCCCTGGTGCTGCTGCCGATCTTCCTCATGCCCGCCCGCCGTTTTGGTTCGCGGCTGGCCGGTTTGCGGCGTGAGGCTGCGGATTTGAACGCGGACATGAGCACGCAGATGACCGAGCGTTTCTCCGCACCCGGGGCCACCCTGGTCAAGCTGTTTGGCCGCCCCGCCGAGGAATCCCGCGAGTTCGCCTCCCGCGCCAACCGCGTCCGCGACATCGGCGTGCGCACCGCCATCATGCAGTTTGTGTTCTTTACGGCGCTGATGCTGGTCTCCTCCCTCGCGCTGGCGCTCGTGTATGGCCTGGGTGGCGCGCTGGCCATCGGGGGGACGCTCAACGCGGGCGACGTCGTCGTGCTGGCCCTGCTGTTGACCCGCCTGTACGCCCCGCTCACCGCCCTGGCCAACGCCCGCGTGGACATCATGAGCGCCCTGGTTAGCTTTGACCGGGTGTTTGAAATCTTGGACTTGAAGCCGCTGATTGCTGAGAAGTCGACCACAGTTTCCCTGCCGGACGGCCCGCTGGCCGTTGAATTCACCGACGTCCGCTTCGGCTACCCCTCGGCCGACAAGGTCTCGCTCGCCTCGCTCGAAGATGTTGCAGTGCTGGACACCCGCGGCGGCGAGGACGTGCTGCACGGGATTTCCTTCCGCGCCGAGCCTGGCCAGACCATTGCGCTGGTCGGGTCCTCCGGTGCGGGCAAGTCCACCATTGCCCAGCTGCTGTCAAGACTGTACGACGTCGATTCCGGCACCGTGAGCTTGGGCGGCGTGGACGTGCGGGACCTCACCTTCGACGGTCTTCGCGCCGGTGTTGGCATGGTTACCCAGGACGGGCACCTGTTCCACGAGTCCATCCGCTCCAACCTGCGCCTGGCCAAGCCCACCGCCACGGACGCCGAGATCTGGGATGTGCTGAACCGGGCCCGCCTGTCGGCGTTCGCGGAGGCGCTGCCCGACGGTCTCGACACGGTGGTGGGGGAGCGCGGCTACCGGCTTTCCGGTGGTGAGCGCCAGCGCCTGACGATCGCGCGGCTGCTGCTGGTGCAGCCCGCCGTGGTGATTTTGGATGAGGCCACGGCCGCCCTCGACTCCACGAACGAGGCGGCCGTCCAGGCTGCCTTGGGTGAGGCCCTCGAGGGGCGCACCGCGTTGGTCATCGCACACCGGCTCTCCACCATCCGCTCCGCCGACATGATCCTGGTGCTCGAAGCTGGGCGCATCGTGGAACGCGGCACGCACGACGAGCTCATCGTCCGCGGCGGACGCTACGCAGAACTGCACGACACCCAGTTCGCCCAGGCAGTCGCCGCGGTTGCGGACGCCGAGGTGCCGGAGGGCAACTAGCTGGGGAAGTTCGACGCCGGGTCCCTATCCCCGGCAGTTGGCCCATCTGGGGGCCGGTCAGCGGGGGACGTGACTCCCGCCGTGGTACTTCTTCCGAACTGGCGCGGCAAAGCCGCCCACACGCTGGCCCGCAGAAAATGCCGAAAATCACGTGAAAATCGTGAACTTTCGACGTTTTCCGCGGGTCAGTTGGCGTCTCACACGGAGCGGTCTGGTCTCGTTACGATACGAACCGTTTCATAATTGCCCAATGTGTGCCATACTTCACAATGTGACCCACGTTATTCCCAAAAGTTCCGGCCGCCCGCAGGACGACAAACTCACCGAGCAGATCCTCGCTGAGACCCTGCGTCTTGTCCAGACGGCCGGATACATGGAGCTGCGCATCGAACAGATTGCCGCAGCTGTTGGCTGTGGCAAGAGCACCATCTACCGGCGCTGGGCCAACAAGGACGAGCTCATGGCGGCAGCCCTGGTCAGGAACTCAAAAATGGGTGCAATCCTGAACAGCGGAAGCGTGGTGGAAGATCTCATTGACCATGCATGGCAGAACGCTGAAAACCAGCTGCCCGGTCCAAACCATGTAGCTCCACATGCCCTGTGGGCGGCGCTCGTGGTGCCCGAGGTGCGGGAAATCTTTGCCAGGGATTTTTTGCGCTCGCGGCGGGGGATGGGCCTGCAGATATTGCAGGCAGCCATTGAACACGGGCAGCTTGCGCCCGAAGCAGACCCGAACGCCATCTTGGACCTGCTGGCCGGCTTCACACTTCAGCGCATGGTCATCAGCAGCATCGGCGTGCGCAAAACAGACTATCGACCAATTGTGGAAGCCTTGGTGGCGAACCCGCCGCTGCGTGCCAACGACGGCCCGTAGCGGCGGATCCAGCCCCGGACTTTTTACACCTAAGCACTTTGCAGGAGACAACTATGTCCAGTATCAGCACCGGCGGGAAGGGAACCACCGGTATTCCACTGAAAGTGTCAGTGGTTGTGGGGTTCCTTGTTTTTGTTGAATTGACCAGCGGGTTCATTCAGGGCTTTTACATGCCGCTCTTTGGCGCCATCGCCAAGCACTTCAACGTATCCGACGCCGACATCACGTGGTTCAACACGCTCCAGACCCTGGCGGCCGGCGTCTGTGTGCCCATCCTGGCCAAGTTGGGCGACATCTTCGGGCACCGCCGCATCCTTCGCCTGGCCATCATCTCCGTCCTGATCGGCGGGTTGCTTGTTGCGCTTTCGCCAACGTTTGAGCTGGCGCTCGTGGGCCGCATCCTGACCGGGCCGCTGGCCGTCTGGCTGCCGCTGGAAATTGCCCTGGTGCACAACAAGATCACCGGAGATTCAGCACGCAAGTCCATTGGACTGTTGGTGTCGGCGCTGACGATCGGTGCGGTGATCGGCACGCTCGCATCCGGCGGCATAGCCAGCATTGTTTCCAACATGACGGTGCTGCTGCTGGTCCCCGTGGTCATCACTGCCGTCTGCACCGTCATCGTGTACACGAAGGTGCCCGAATCGGACATCCGCACCAACCCCAAGATCGACTACGTGGGCTTCACCGGGCTGGCCGTCTTCATGATGGCGCTGCTCTGGGGGCTGCGCTCAGCCCAGGGGTCCGGCTTCGCCTCGGCCGGTGTGATCATCCCGCTGGTGATCGCCGCCGTCGTGCTCGTTGCCTGGATCACCTACGAATTGCGTGTTGACGTCCCCGCCATCCACGTCCGTCTGATCGCCTCCCGTGCGCTCTGGCCCGTCTATGCCACCTCGTTCCTGTTCGGCATGGTCCTGTTCGGGACCCAGACCATCACCACCACTTTCCTGGCCGGAAACCCGGACCTGGTGGGCTACGGATTCGCCTTCAAACCCGGCACCATCGCCCTGTTCAGCGCCGGCGGGGCCCTGCTGGCAGCCGTGGGCGCCTCCACGTTCGCCTACCTGGCCAAGCCGCTGGGCATGCGCGGGGTTCTGGTGGTGGCAACAGTCCTGGGGGCTGCGGCGAACCTGGTCCTGCTCTTCGGGCATGCCTCCATCGCCCTGGTGATCCTGAGCACCGTCATGAGCGGCCTGGCCGGCGGCTTCCTGCTCGGAACACTGCCAGCACTGGTTGCCGAGCTGTCACCCAGGGACCAGACGGGCATCGCAACGGGCGTCTACAATTCGCTGAAGACTCTGGGCGGCTCCGCGGCGGGGGCCGTGTTTGGTGTGATTCTCTCCAGCTTCGCCCTTGCCGGGACCAAGTCGGCCAGCCTGGGCGGCTACCAAACCATTTGGATATTTTGCATCGTGGCGTTCATCATCTGCCCCGTTGCCCTGATGTTCAAGCCCAAGTCCGGCTCCGGGGCTGATGAGCCGCTGGAGGAAAACGTGGAGGTGAAGTGATGCACCAGGCCAGGCTGCCCGCGGTTCCAGCATCAACCGACAGCTACCGGCTGCTCGGCGCAACATTGATCGACGGCACCGGTGCCGCGGCGGTAACTGACAGTGAAGTGGTGGTGGTGAACGGGCGGATCTCCTATGCCGGGCCGCGCAGGCGTGGCTGGTCGGCACCCGAGGGGATGGCCGCCGTCGAACTTCCCGGCAAGACCATCCTGCCAGGGTTCATCGACACCCATGTGCACCTGGCCGCCAGCGTTGAAACGAACCCTGCACAGATGCTGGCCCGGTTCCCGTCGGAGCACACCTTTGAGGCGGCGTCGATCATGCGGCGCACACTCAAGGCCGGAGTGACGACGGCGCGTGACCTGGCCGGGCTCGACGCCGGCTACCGCAATGCCGTGGCTGCCGGGACCATTCTGGGCCCGCGCCTGCACCTGGCCATTTCCGCCTTGTCGCCAACCGGCGGGCACTCCGATTTCCATCTGCCCAACGGCGCCAAGACGGGGCTGGGGATGTTCCAGGACTTCAACCCGATCATTGACACGGACGACGACGTGCGGCTGGCGGTCCGCCTGTTGGTGCGCTCCGGGGCGGATGTCATCAAGGTGTGCACCACCGGCGGGGTCTCCAGCCCATCCGACTCACCCCATGATTTGGGTGTCCCGGAACGGCATGTGCAAATGATCGTGGAAGAGACTGCACGGCGGCAGGGACAACCCGTCGCAGCCCACGCCCAAGGGGCCCAGGGCATCAAGGAAGCCATCCGAGGTGGCGTGGCCAGCGTGGAACACGGCTACGAGATCGACCGTGAAGGCATTGAGCTGATGCTGGAGCGGGGCACCTTCCTCGTCCCCACCTTGAGCTCTGCGCTGCGGGTGCCCCGGCCGGCGGATGTGCCCGGGTACCTGTATGAAAAGAAGGTGCGCTGGTCCGAGATTGCCCGCGAGCATGTGGCCAAGGCGCTGGCGGCCGGCGTCCGGGTTGCCATGGGCACCGACGCCGCCATCTGCCCGCACGGGGTGAACCTGAAGGAACTGGGGCACCTGGTGGAACTGGGCATGAGCCCCATGGACGCGATTGTGGCCGGGACATTGAACGCGGCCGAACTTATGCGCCTGCAGGAACACGTGGGATCCGTGGAAAGCGGCAAGCTGGCCGATTTGGTCATTACCGCTAGTGATCCGTTGGCCAATATTGGGGCGCTGGGGGACCCCGCCAACATTGCCGTTGTGGTGCAGGGAGGCAACGTCGTCAAGGACTTGCACGGCTGGATGCCCTGGGCCCCCGCGCCGAGCCTCCTGGAAGTTTAAGAACTGAACTCTAAGAACTGAATCTTGCGGGCCACAGTAGTGGTGCCCGCTCATTGTGAAAGGAACAAAGAATGTCATTCATTGCAGCCGGAGCTGAAATTCTCGAAGACTTGGTGGCCCTGCGCCGGGATCTCCACGCCGAACCGGAAATTGGGCTGGACCTGCCCCTCACACAGGCCAAGGTCCTCGCCGCCATTGACGGTCTGGGCCTGGAGATCACGCTCGGAAAGGAAACCACCTCTGTTGTTGCGGTCCTGCGCGGCGCCAAGGCAGGCCCCACCGTACTTCTGCGCGGGGACATGGATGCACTGCCGGTCAAGGAATTGACCGGCCTGGACTACGCCTCCACCAACGGCAACATGCACGCCTGCGGACACGATCTGCACACCGCCGGGCTGGTTGGTGCCGCACGTCTGCTCGCCGCCCGGCGCGGGGAACTGGCCGGCAACGTCCTTTTCATGTTCCAGCCCGGCGAAGAAGGCCACAACGGGGCCGGGGTCATGCTGGGTGAGGGGCTGCTGGATGCCACAGGTGAGGAGCCGGTGGCCGCCTACGCCATCCATGTCGGTCCAGGCCCCATGGGCGTGTTCATGACCAAGCCCGGTCCGGTGCTTGCCGGATCCAACGAGTTGCATGTGACTGTCCGCGGCGTCGGCGGCCACGGCTCACAGCCACACCTGACCAAGGACCCCGTCCCGGCGCTGTTGGAAATTGGCACGGCACTGCAGACCATGGCCACGCGGAAGTTCAACGCCTTTGACCCGATCATCGTTACGGTGACGCAGCTGTCGGGCGGCGAGGCCCTCAACGTCATCCCCGAGTCCGCTTCGTTGGGTGCCACGGTGCGCACCCTGTCCGTGGCATCCACCGAGAAATTCGCCGCCGAGTCCAAGCAGCTGGCCGAGGGCATTGCCGCCGCCCATGGGTGCACCGCAACAGTGGAATTTGTTGTCACCTACCCGGTCACACACAACGATCCCGCCGCCACGGCAAACACCCTTGAGGTGCTCCGAGGCCAGTTTGGCGAGGAGCGTGTGGTCCAAATGGAGACCGCCATGATGGGCTCCGAGGATTTCTCCCTGGTGCTGGCGGAAGTGCCCGGAACATTCATTTCCCTCAGCTGCTCACCCGACGGCCTGGACCTGTCCACCGCCGAATTCAACCACTCGCCCCGCGTGCTTTTCGATGACAGCGTCCTCGGCGACCAGGCCGCCGCCTTGGCCCAGCTCGCCTTCAGCCACCTCGGCCCGCAGGAGGCGTAGCTTCTCCTTTTACTGAAGTACGACGCCGAGTTCCCGGCTCCCAGCTGTTGGCCCACCTAGGTGCCGACCGCTGCAGGAGGGGAGCGCCGGCGTCGTACTTTTAAGGCTTGCTTTTAAGCTTTGGTGAGCGTAGACGAGGGAGGACGAACTCCGTCAGCAGCGGGGCGAGGTCCTCAAAGTCCTCGGCCGCCTCCACATGCATCCAGCGAATTTCGGCGATCTCTGCGGCCGGAACCACCGACCCTGCGTCCCAGCGCCCCGGTGCCGTGAACACCGTGGCTTCGATGTCGGTATTGGCTTCATTGGCGGCGGTGCCGTGCCACACACCCATGAGTTCAAGGTCTGCGGCGGCGATGTTCAGACCCACTTCCTCGGACAGCTCCCGGGAGCCGGCCTCGGCGGCGGATTCACCCAGTTCAGGTTTGCCGCCGGGGTGCATGAATTTTGTGGTGCCTTGTTTGCGGACAGTCAGGAGCCTGCCGTCGTGGTCGTAGATGCACACGGCAGAGACCCGGAGAATGTTTTTCACGCCTTCGATCCTACCGGCGAGCCGCATGTACCGCTGCCGGTCCGCTGCGGCCTATCCCGCCGTCGGACGCGCGGGGCGGCTTGGCGTGTTGCTGGGAAATGTGTGGAGTGGCACTGTTTGGTCCGGAAATCTCGCCGAGATGGAGGCCAAGCCGCATTGTGCGCCGCGCACTTTGCCGAGGATGGGCCCGGCCCGCAATATGCCGTCAAAGTTGCGGCCTCCTCGCGGGTACGGCCCATTTTCTCCAATGCGGCTGACGGATCGGTGGGTTTGCACCATTTTCGATGGCCGGGATCGCGGGTTTACCCATTCCCGAGGGTCGGACGGACGCATTGGCCCCCGGCGCCAGGCCCAGACCCGGGGCCGATGGTCCCGGGGTACCGGACGGATCAGGCTGCCGGCGGTTAAATGAGCCGCAGCGGCCGGGTGCCCAGTTGGACGGTAAGTTCCTGGCCCCACGAAGCGGTAAGCCGGTCGCCTTCCATGCCGTCCCCAAAAATGACTAGCTGGTCGGAGGCGGCCGTGATGCGCAGCGGCTCTCCGGCTGACAAGAAGCCCTCGGTCAGGGTGGCGCCCGTGGCCGGCGACGGCCAAGCCTCGCGGACAAACCAGGCGAGCCGGGGGTCGGATGGTGCCGGGAGAGGCCGTCCGCCGCGTTCCAAGGCAATGGATGCACACCAGCCGGTGGCGCCCGTCCCGGTGGACACAATCAACCCCGACGACGATTGGCGCTCAACCCGGCCATCCGGCGTCGTAATTTGGTAGCGGGCCGATTGGTGTGAGGAGTGGCCAATGAAGATTTCATTCAGGGCGGAGAGTTCCTGCCCGTCGTCGAGCCGTGCCGTGACCATGGCCAGGTTTTCGCATTGCATGGCGGACAGGCCCGCGGCTGCCCTGGCGAGCAGTGCGGCGGCGGCTGCGGGGGAGTGCCTGACCAGGATTCCCGCGTTCACACCGGGCTCCGGGTCGATGCCGAGGACGGGCTGGCCGCTGAGATATTTTGCCGTGTTGGCCACGAGTCCGTCCTGGCCGACGACGGCGATGACGTCATCCTGGGTGAACATGAACCGGCTCAGGTCGGTGCGTTCCACGTCGGCGAGGCGCCATCCGGCGGGCACCGAGGCGCGCACCTGGGCCAGGGCGGCCATGATGAAATTGTGCCGTTCCTGGACGGGCGCCAGGGCTCGGCCCCTGGTGCGGAGAAAGAATTCTGCCTGGCCGGCGGTGGCATGCCGGTCGAGGAGTTCCTGAAATTCGGTGCGCCGGTGGACGACCACGAGGCGGGGAGTTCCCATGGCCTTACCTTTCTGTTGCGGGCAGGACGGCCTGACCAGCGGCTGCCGGGGCTTGGAACAATCCTGCCAGTGCGCCGCTCAGCAGGTCCGGGGTGATGGTCAGGTTGTTGATGTTGGGCAGCGAGGCGGCGGCTTCACGGAAGGCCAAGGCCAGCAGCGTGGCCTGGTCCATGCCCTTGTAGACCTCCATGGCAGCGGCTTCGCGGGCGGCGGCCGCCTCGCCGACCAGCTTGAGCTGATGGGCCTCGGACGTGGCGCCGATGCCCTGGCGTTCAGCCTCGGCCTGGGCCCGGATGAGTCCGGCAGCGGCCTGCTCCCCGGCTTCCCGCCGGGCGTTGGCACCTTCCTGGGCAACAAGGTTTTCCCGGCGGGCGGCCAGCTCAATCTTGCTCGCCATCTCATTCTCCGAGATGGTCCTTTCCCGCTCCACGGCCACTGCCCTGCGCTCGTAAACAGCCCTGTCCGCCTCGGCCTGGAGCTGTTCGCGGACCGGTGTCTGCAGTGCCCTTTCAACGTCAGCCTCCGGCCGGACGGCCAGGACCTGCACGCCGAGGATTTCAATGCCGGTTGACAGGAGCCGGCCGTCGGCCTGCAAGGCGCCCGTCAGCAGGCCGCGCAATTCACTGACCCCGCGCTCCAGTGACTGGGCAAGAGTTGTGGCGGCAATCTGGTCGATCGCGTGGCTTTGGCACAGCTGCCCGATGATGGTTGCCACTTGTTCGCGCCCGGCCGTTGTTGCGCCGCCGCCCGGCTGAAGTGCAAAGTCGAGGCGGCTGGCAACCGATACAGGATCGTTGAAACGGTAGGTGACATTGGCCTGGACGCTGACGTCCTGGTGGTCGCGGGTGATGGCGTGGAAGAGTGTGGGCAACTCCTGGTCGTCCATGGGAACCTCGCTCAATACCGATGCCGCGGGCCGGAACCAGAATGCCTGGCCCACGCCCTGGTGGCGGACATCGCCCTTCTGCAGGTGGACGACGTATCCCGTGGGGCTGCCCAGGAAGTGATTGATCCAGGGGTAGCGCTTGATGGTGGCCATGGGGCTCTCCTCACGTTGTTATCGTCATTGTGACGATAATAAAAGCCTAGGGCCTGCGCACCTTTATTGTCAACATGACGATAAGTGTTTAGGGTTGAGTTATGCCTGATGCCTACCCCGAGCCCGCCCGCTTTCCGGTGACGGTCGACGTCGTTGCCCTCACGGTCAGCGGTGGCGCCCTCCAAGTCTTGTTGGTCACCCGCCTGATTGCGCCCTTTCAAGGCGGTCTGGCACTGCCTGGCGGGTTTGTGCTGCCGGGGGAGGATCTGGTGGAAGCTGCCGGACGTGAATTGGCGGAGGAAACCGGGGTGGCACAGCTGCCGGGATATTTGGAACAGCTGCAAAGCTATGGGCCACAGGGCCGTGACCCGAGAGGTGACGTGCTGACCGTGGCACACCTGCTGCTGGCACCGAACTTCCCGGTCCTGGCCGCCGGCAGTGACGCCGCCCATGCCGGCTGGTATCCGGTCAGTCAGGTTCTGGAGGGTGACCTTGAGCTGGCCTTTGACCACCAACGGATACTGGCCGACGCCGTGGAGCGGGCCAAGTCCAAGCTGGAGTACTCACCCCTGGGAGCCGCCTTTTGCGGGCCGGAATTCACCGTCGCGCAACTGCGGGCTGTCTATGACGCGGTGTGGGACACGAAGCTGGATCCCCGGAACTTCCATCGGAAAGCCACTGGAACCCCGGGGTTTCTGGAAGACACGGGAAAGCTGAGCACCGGTGAGGCAGGGCGCCCGGCGGCATTGTTCCGGCTTGCCCCGGAAGCACTGCCAGTTGCGGGTGAAGCTGCACAAGCCGTCCTCAACCCGCCGATCATGCGGCCCTCGGAGCGAACATGATCACACTGACCCCGGCCAACGCAATGAGGGCGCCGATCACGTCCCAGCGGTCGGGCGAGAACTTGTCGAAGATCATGCCCCACACCAGCGAGCCGGCAATAAACACGCCACCGTACGCTGCCAGGACGCGGCCAAAGTTGGCGTCGGCCTGCATGGCAGCGATGAACCCGTAGGCACCCAGGGCCACAATTCCCAGTCCGGCCCACCACCACGCCCTGTCTTCACGCACTGCCTGCCAGATGAGCCAGGCGCCGCCGATTTCAGCCACTGCGGCCAGTGCGAACAAGATGATGGTTTTGGCAATGCTCATGGCCCCATCATCCCTTGTCGGCGAGGGGCATTCGGTCCGGAATCTCTCAACGCCCAAACCAGGGGACAGCATCGTGTATCACTGGTGCCGCATTGTCAGCCGGGCGAATTTCAAGTTCGAATGCCGGTTCCACACCGGAAAACTCACGCAGTGACAACCGGTACACGCCAGGGGCGCAGGGCAGGCGCAGGCTATTTCGGGGATCGGCGGCGGCCTCGTCGGGAAATTGTGCCGCCATGGTCAGCTGTGTGTAGCTCGTCAGGCGCAATCCGGCGTCGCCCACCCGGAGCATGCCCGACGCCTCCCGGATTACCCTGCCCGCTCCGTGCTGGTCCACAAGATGGAACGGTTCATCGGCAAAGTCATCGCCAGGATAGGCGACAAAGGCATTCTCCAAGTTCATTTGCTCAACGAACCGGTCCATGAGTTGGGCCAGGGTCCAGTCCGGCGCAACGAATCCGCTGTAGTGATCCGGAGCAACCAAGGCGAGGAAACCATCCTCATCAAAAGGGAAAAACAGGTTGAACGTCACAGGCTGGTTCATAGTGTTGAGTGTAGCGCTGCCAAAGTTTTCAATGCCCGGCACAGAGTGTGGGATGGCTGATAGTGGACAGAGGGCGCGAACGCACATCTCGGCGGTGTGGGTTGGCGGCAGAGAGGGCGCGAACGCACATCTCGGCGGTGTGGGTTAGTGGGTCGTGGAACAGGGGGCGCGAAGTCACATCTCGGCGGGAGGCGGGGTGCGGCGGCGGCCATCCAGGCCCATGAACAGCAGCGCCAGAAGAATGGGACCGTAGGTGAACATGGCGGACCAGCCCAGAGTCTCGCCCAGGAACACGGAAACGCCCACAAGCAGGATGGGTTCAACGTAGCCGAGCAGGCCGAACAGTGACAGCGGCAGCCACTTGCTCGCCAACAAATACAGCGCCATGGCGACGCCGCCGAGGATGCCGATGGACCACGCCGCCCACAGCCCCTCGAGGCCGCCGCCGGACCCCCAACCGTGCGGGCCGGCCAGGATGAACCACACTCCCACTGGCAGCAAGACGAGAAGTTCGGCGGCAAACGCCGGCAGGCTGTCGAAGCCGATCTTGCGCCGCAGCACAAAATAAATCGGGTAGCCCAGGCACACCACAAGTGTGGGCCAGGCCAGGCCGGCGGCGGAAAAGGTCTCGTGGGCAACACCGACGGCTGCGGCACCCACGGCGAGGCGGCGCAGGGGACTGAGCGTGTCGGCAAAGAACACCCGCCCGGCCAGCACCATGGTCAGCGGCAGCAGGAAATAGCCAAAAGACACCGACAGGGCCATGTTGTTCAAAGGCGCCCACATGAACAGCCACAGCTGCACGCCCACAATCCCGGCCGCCAGCACCCCGGGCACAAGGAGGGCCGGGCGCCGTCGGACTCTGCCCAAAAGTGCCCTGGCTTCGGCGCGGGCCGATGGAAGAAACGGCAAAATGGCGCCCAGCGTAGCCAGTGTCAGCACCACTCGCCAGCCAAAGATCTCCTCGGCACCCCACCCAGGCAGGAGTCCGGCGATCAGGAAAATGACGGCGAACAGGACCGAAGCAATGAGGGAGACAGCCACGCCGCGCCCGGCATGGATGTGGGCGGCGGCAGGGACGGGGCCTGAAGTCATCGACGGTCCCACTTTCTCAACAGCACCAGAGGCATCCACAAGCACAAGAACGCCCGGCGAGGCCGCACAAGCAACGCACAAGCAACGCCCACAAACCATCCAGAATGCGGGCATGAAAAGTGCCCCCGCCGGGGATCGAACCCGGATCTGCCCTTTAGGAGAGGGCTGTCTTATCCATTGGACTACAGAGGCGCGTCACCAAGCCTAGCGGAACAGGCAGGCAAGCAAAAAACGAGGAGTCTAGACCTCGGCCGGAGCGGTTTTCTTCCTGCGCCCCAGGAACAACGCCACACCGAGCGCCAGCAGCGATGCAATCAGCAGCATCCACGACGCCGTGACCAGCCCCGAGGCCAGCGACACCGCGCCTGCGTCCAGGGTTTCGGCGCCCAGCATTGAGTCCACGGCGGCATTGGCCCACAAGGAAATCGCGGCAAAGGCCAGCGGCAGCGCCCACATGGCCCAGCGCAGCGGCTTCTTGGCCACATTGGCGGCGATCAGCGTCAACGCCGTGATGGCAAAAATCAGCGGGAACAGTGTCCCGGCGGTCTTGCCCACATAATTCAACTGGCCCAAAGCGTCGGCATCCATGGCCGCCCGCAACGCCTCAACATGGGCCGTATCAAAGCCCAAAACAAACGATTGCGGCATGGCCAGGCCGTTGGACAGGTCCGTCATCTGGTTCAGCGTCATCAGGTGGAAGTACGTGAACAGGAACAGGCTGGCCGCCGCCCCAGCAATCAGGATCAGGTTCGCGTTGCCCTGCGCCTTCGCCGGAGTGCGCTGAGTGCTCGTGTTGACGGCGGGTGTGATCGGAGGAGTTGCGGCCGTGCCGTGCTTGGCAGCACGCTGGGCGGGAGTCTTAGCCATGGAACCATTATCGCCCAGATTAGGCTTGTCCCATGGCACACCCTGACTCCCTTGCGACCAGCGACAGCGAATTGGCGTCGAAACTCCTGCGCCACGCCGGCGCCCTGGCCAGCTCCATCCGTTCCGAAGGCCTCTCCACCCTGCGTGCCGGCAGCCACGTCAAAAGCGATGCT
This sequence comes from Arthrobacter sp. PAMC 25486, assembly GCF_000785535.1. Taxonomy (NCBI): domain Bacteria; kingdom Bacillati; phylum Actinomycetota; class Actinomycetes; order Micrococcales; family Micrococcaceae; genus Arthrobacter; species Arthrobacter sp. PAMC 25486. The sequence goes on from NZ_CP007595.1 coordinate 3,910,782, forward strand.
TCCGACTTTGCCACCGCCGCCGATCTGGCCGCCGAACGCTACATCTTCGATGCCCTGCGCGCCGCCCGCCCCGATGACTCCATCCTCGGTGAGGAGGGCGCCGGACACGTCGGTTCCTCCAGCCGCTGCTGGGTGATCGACCCCGTTGACGGCACCTTCAACTTCGCCAGCGGCTCCGCTTATTGGTGCACGGCGCTGGCTCTGGTCCGTCCCTCCCCTTTTCCTGCCTCAGCCGATGAAGGCACGACGCCGGATCCGCTCACCAATGCTGAGGTGCTGCTCGGCGCCATCCACCAGCCTGAAGAAGACAAGCTCTGGCTGGGCGGCGCCGCCGTCCCGGCCACGCTGAACGGGCAGCCGCTCCGCATGGAGTCGCGGACTGAATTGGGGGAGCCGGCGCTGAGGGAGTTGGCCGCCAGTACCTACATCCACCCGGGATGGCTGGCCCAGCCCCGGGCCGCCGTCCCGTGGCAGCGGGCTGCTGAGTTGCCGGCCACGCTGCGAATGCTGGGGTCCGGATCCTGCGATCTCGCCCGGGTGGCCCAAGGCGAGCTGGGTGTGTGGTTCCAGCACAGTGTGCCGTCCTGGGACTGGCTCCCCGGCAAAGGCATCGTTGAAGCGGCGGGCGGGGACACCGCCGTCGTACGCGTCAATGGACTTGACTGGTTTGTGGCCGGGCCGGCGGGGGCCGTGGCGGAACTGCGCGCCGCGTTGGAATCCGGGGAGTTGCCGCACTGACCCGCAGCTTCGGGGCTGTGGCGCTGCGTCCGCGAGGGACCCGCGCTGAGCGGGCGATTCGGGGTAGCGGGACTGGTTGTCAGTGGGGCGAACTACACTGGATGGCACCATGGATATGTTGTTTGACCCTTACCCCCAGAAGCCCAAGCCCACGCTCAGCGCAGGAGCCGGAGTGCCCGTGTGGCAGCCCTTTGAGCAGGACGATCCCGGCGCCGACATGCCCGAATTCGGTGAGGGCGGCCCGGTGCCGGTCAGCGCCGCGGGTGCCGGTGCCGCGTCGGGGACCGGAGCCACGAGCCGTTGGCCGGATGCGGGCAGCCTGTTGCAGGGGATGAACCCGCAACAGGAAGAGGCCGTGGTGCACACCGGCGGGCCGCTGCTGATTGTGGCAGGTGCCGGGTCCGGAAAGACGCGGGTGCTCAGCCACCGGATCGCATACCTGCTGGCCACCGGTCAGGCCCATCCGGGTCAGATCCTGGCCATCACCTTCACGAACAAGGCCGCCGCTGAAATGCGTGAGCGGATTGAAGCGTTGATCGGTGATGCGGCGAAGAGCATGTGGATTTCCACGTTCCACTCGTCGTGCGTGCGGATTTTGCGCCGTGAGGCGAAGGTCATTGGCTTGAACACAAACTTCTCCATCTATGACTCGGCCGATTCGCTGCGCCTGATCACGCTGGTGGTCAAGGGGCTGGACATTGACCCGAAGAAGTTCACGCCGAAGTCCATCATGCACAAGATTTCAGCGTTGAAGAATGAGCTCATCGACGACGATGAAAACTCCATGAACACGAACTTCAAGGACCCCTTCGCCGCAGCTGTGGCCGAGGTGTACAAGGGGTACACGCAGCGGCTGCGCCAGGCCAACGCCATGGACTTTGACGACCTGATCGCCCAGACCGTGTACCTGTTCCGGGCCTTCCCCGGCGTGGCCGACTACTACCGGCGCCGTTTCCGGCACGTCCTTGTCGACGAATACCAGGACACCAACCACGCCCAGTACGCACTGGTCAAGGAAATCGTGGGGACCGACGCCGGGGAGACCGGGATTGAGCCCGCCCAGCTGACGGTTGTGGGCGACTCCGACCAGTCCATTTATGCCTTCCGTGGCGCGGACATTCGCAACATCGTGGAGTTTGAGCAGGATTATCCCAGCGCGGCAACCATCAAACTGGAGCAGAACTACCGCTCCACCCAGAACATTCTCAGCGCCGCCAACGCCGTCATCTCCCGCAACCCCAACCGCCGTGAAAAGCGCTTGTGGACGGCCGAGGGTGATGGAGAAAGGATCATTGGTTACGTTGCCGAGTCCGAGCACGATGAGGCCAGCTTCATCGCCAAGGAGATTGACCGGCTGCAGGATGAAAGCGACATCCGCCCCGGCGACGTTGCCATTTTCTACCGCACCAACGCGCAGTCGCGTGCCATTGAGGACATCCTTGTCCGTGTTGGCCTGCCGTACCGCGTGGTGGGCGGCACCCGATTCTACGAGCGCAAGGAAATCAAGGACGCTCTGGCCTACCTGCGCGCCTTGGTCAACCCGGACGACGACGTCAACCTGCGCCGGATTCTCAACGAACCCAAGCGCGGCATCGGCGACCGTGCCGAAGGCGCCGTGGCAGCCCTGGCCGAGCGCGAGCGAATCTCCTTCTCCGGCGCCCTGGCCCGCGCCGACGAGGCGCCGGGCATTGCCTCACGCTCATTGAACGCCGTCAACGCCTTTGCAAAAATGATGGGTGATTTGGGCGAGATTGCGGCCACCGAGAGCCCAGCCACGGCGCTTGAAGCCGTCCTGGAACAGTCGGGATACCTGGAAGCGCTGCGTACCTCAACGGATCCACAGGATGAGTCGCGCGTGGAAAACCTGGCGGAACTGGTCGCCGTCGTGCGTGAATTCGGCCAGGACAATCCGGAAGGGACGCTGGGGGAGTTCCTGGAACAGGTCTCGCTCGTGGCCGATGCCGACCAGATCCCGGACGCACCCGGCGGCTCGGAAGCCGAGGCTGCCGCGGCGGTGGCCGAGGCCAAGCGCCTGGGCGTGGTGACGTTGATGACGCTGCACACCGCCAAGGGACTGGAATTCCCTGCGGTGTTCCTGACCGGCATGGAGCAGGGATTGTTCCCGCATTCGCGCTCCGCCACGGATCCCAAGGAGCTGGCCGAGGAACGTCGGCTGGCCTATGTGGGGCTCACGCGTGCCCGCGAACGGCTCTACATCACCCGCTCCGAGGTGCGCAGCATGTGGGGGCAAAGCCAGTACAACCCCGCCAGCCAGTTCATTGACGAAGTGCCGGAAGAGCTGATCGACTGGAGGCGTGAAGGCACCGCCCGGATGGCTCCTGCGGCAGGAGGCTTTGGCACCAGCCGCTACTCGGGCTCGTCCTGGGGAGCCGGGACTGCCGTGGGCGGGCGCGATGCGGGCCTGCTGCCGCCCAGCATTTCCACTCGCAACACCGCGGGCCGGGTGCAGCCCCAGAAGGAAGTCATTTCCGTTGCTGTTGGCGACCGGGTCAACCACACGAGCTTCGGAAGCGGAACGGTGCTGGAAATTACCGGCGCGGGGGACAAATCCGTGGCCAAGGTGCGTTTTGAGATTGGTGAGAAGCGGCTGCTGCTGCGGTATGCGCCGCTGGTCAAAGAAGAGTAGAGCCGAGAATACGTAATAATTACGGATGGCTTTTGTAGTGAGTCACACTATTATTCTGAGGTAATATACAACCGCATACTTTTGAGGAACGTCATGGCCTCGCGTCTCCGCTCCACCTTTGTCATGGGCATTTTACTTGCCCTCGTTTTCAGCCTGGCATCGGTGGGGGTGGTGATACCGCAAGCCCGGGCCGCCACCGCGGCGGTAGAAGTGACAACCGACTTGGGCACCGTCGTCGTCGAGGATGCACCAGCCCCCATCGTGCTGTCGCCGTCGAGACTTCCGAATCCACAGGTTGGTGTTGCCTACTCGCAAGAAATCAGTGCCACAGGCGGTACACCGCCCTACAGCTACGCCCTCAGCGCGGGTGCCCTTCCTCCCGGCCTTAACTTCAGCGGCTCAGGCACCCTTTCTGGCATGCCCACGCAGAGCGGCTCGTTCAATGTCAGTTTCACCGCCACCGATTCCACCGGGGCGACGGCGACGGGCAGCTATGATGCGTGGGTGTACCCACGGGTCATTGAGATTAGACCCACCGCATTGCCGCCGCTGCAAGTTGGTTCGTTCTTTTCGGCAACCGTTTCCGCCTCCGGCGGAACCGCTCCGTACACCTACCGCATGGTTAACTCGAATGACGGTGGCTTGGGGCCACCCGGGCTGTCGATATCCGCAGGCGGGGTGCTTTCCGGCACTCCCACCACAGCCGGACCCTACGACTTCACGGTCTGGGTTGATGATTCCAGCACGGGGAACGCGAGCGACACGGAGTTCGGTAGGATCTACAAGGGTACCGTGGCTCCCGTCCCCGCCCCCGTCCTGGTGATGGAGACGGCAACAGTTCCTGGCGGCACCGTGGGCGTCGCCTACAGCAGCACGGTGACTGCCGCAGGCGGAACCCCGCCCTACACCTACTCCGTCTTTGCAGGCCCCCTGCCCGCAGGACTGGCCCTCAACACCTCAACCGGCGTCATCTCCGGCACACCCACCAACGCGGGCACGTCCGGCTTTGGCATCCAAGTGGCTGACGGCGCCGGCGCAACGGCCGCGTCACCGATCTACTCGGTGGCATTCGCCGCGCCCTTCGTGGGCGTTGACCCGTTCACGCTTCCCCGGCCGCAGGTCGGCGCGGCTTATTCGGTGCAGCTAACCGCCAACGGCGGCACGGCCCCCTACTCCTTTACATCGCCGGACTTGCCGGCCGGCCTGACACTATCCCCTGCCGGGCTGCTTGCAGGGACGCCCACCACCTCCGGCAGATATAGCACTGCCATCACGGCCACGGATTCCAGCACCGGCCAGAGAGCCCCGTTCAGCGGCAGCCGGATGTACTCCGGAACCATCGCCGACGCGACCTCGCTGACGGTCTCCCCGGATTCGCTGCCGGCTGGCACTGCCTACGTGGACTACCAGCAGACACTGGCGGCGTCGGGCGGGACGGCCCCCTACACGTACTCCGTCTCGCCCGGCCTGCCGGCAGGCATATCGTTGTCCACCGATGGAGTCCTGTCCGGCACGCCAACAGAGGTCGGGTCGTTTGACTTCAGTGTCACGGCACGGGACAGCAGCATTGCCTTGCAACTCACTGCCGCCAGGAACTACACCCTTGTTATCGCCGCGCCCGCTATTGTTCTCACCAGGCCCTCGCTATCTGGAGCCACTGCAGGCGTGGGCTACACGAGCGAGCTGGCGGCAAGCGGTGGCGCAGCCCCCTATACGTACGCGGTTTCCTCGGGCAGCCTGCCCGCCGGGCTCCAGCTCCGTAGTGACGGTCAAATCTCCGGAACCCCGTCGGCCCACGGCACATCCGGGTTCACTGTCACCGCCACGGACAGCAATGGCTTCACCGGCTCAAAGTCCTTCACGCTCCTGGTCATGCCCGTCCCGCTCTCGGTCCTGCCGTCCGCCCTGCCGATTCCCACCTCAGGGGAGGCCTATGCAGGGCAGCTGAATGCGAGCGGCGGAATTCCTCCGTACTTGTGGACGCTGACGCAGGGTGCGCTACCCGATGGCCTGTCACTGGACGGCGCCACGGGAGCCATTTTTGGAACCCCGACGGCGGTGGGCAGCTTCACATTCACCGCCACCGTTGACGACGCCGGAGCCTCCCCTTTCCATGGCACCGCCAGCGCCGATTACATCTTGGTGATTCCGTCAGTTCCGTTGGAACTGAGTGGCTCGCTGCCACAGGCCCACTTGGGCGAAGCCTATACCGGCGCCCTCGCGGGAACCGGCGGAACAGGCCCCTACACCTTTGCACTGCAGCCAGGTGCCACCCTGCCGGCAGGACTGTCGCTCGCCGGCAATGGCCTGCTGACGGGAACCCCGGAAGTTGCCGGAACCTTCGGGCTGCCGTTGGTCCTGACCGACGCCTACGGCTCTGCCAGCAATGCCACCGGGCAGCTCATCGTGGCGCCGGCCATCGGAATTTCCCCGACCATACTTCCGGACGGCACCACCGGCACTGCCTATGAACAGCAGCTCACGGCCGATGGCGGGACCGCACCGTACACCTTTGCGGTCACTTTGGGGATCCTGCCGACAGACCTCGAACTTTCTGCCGACGGTCTGTTGTCTGGAACCCCTGTAACGCATGGCAGCGCATCCTTCACCGTTACGGCGACTGATGCGGATGGTTTCCCTGGCGTCATGAGCTACACGCTTTCTGTTGCTCCGGCAGACCTGGTATTGGGTCCGGAGCAGCTGTCTGTTCCGGCGGCCGGGGAGCCTTACTCCGCACAGCTTTCAACGAGCGGCGGCATCGGCCCGTTCAGCTATGCGCTCACCTCCGGTGCGTTGCCCACGGGCTTGTCCCTTGACGCTGCCAACGGGCTCATTACGGGAACTCCGACGGTGGTGGGCAGCTTTGACTTCACGGTAACGTCCACCGACACTGCCACGGCGGGTCTGGAAGCTGTGACCATCAGCCGTGAGTACGCCCTGGTGGTGCCGTCGGTGCCCCTGAACCTGGTCGGCACCCTTCCACAGGCCCACGTGGGGGATGCCTACACGGGTGCACTCGCGGCCGAGGGCGGCATGGGCCCGTATACCTTCGCCCGGCAGCCCGGCGCGGCACTGCCGGACGGGCTGTCACTGGCCGACAACGGCCTGCTGACAGGTATTCCCGAAGGTGCCGGGGACTTCGAGCTGTACGTAATACTGACCGATGTCTACGGTTCCCAGAGCAACGCCACGGCTTCACTGGCCATTGCACCCATGGTGGTCCTTGACCCCGGCACCCTCCCGGGCGGCCAGGCCGGCACGTCCTATTCACAGCAGCTCTCAGCCGCCGGCGGCACGGGGCCGTACACCTTTGCCGTTACCTCAGGGGAACTGCCGGCAGGCCTTGAACTATCTGCCGACGGCCTGTTGTCTGGAACCCCTGTATCCCATGGCAGCGCATCCTTCACCGTCACGGCGACTGATGCGGACGGTTTCCCTGGCACCATAAGCTACACGCTTTCGGTTACTCCGGCAGACCTGGTGCTGGGTCCTGACCAGCTTCCTGTTCCCACTGCGGGCACCCCCTATTCGGCACAGTTGTCCATGGCCGGCGGCATCGGCCCGTTCACCTTCGCGCTCACGGCAGGCTCCCTGCCCACGGGACTGTCCCTTGACTCGGCCACCGGGCTCATTTCGGGAACTCCGACGGCGGTGGGCAGCTTTGACTTCACGCTCACCACCACGGACGACGGCAGCATGGCTGCAGGTGTTCCCGACCCGTCGGGGCCCGCCACTTTCAAGGCCGACCCCGCAGCAGCCAAGGCATCCCTGGTTGTCCTGGCAGATGCCGCATCTGTCAGCAAAAGCTACACAGTTGCTGTGCAATCTGCAGCGCTGGGATTGGAAAGCGAACTGCCCGACGGTCAGGTGGGTGAAGGCTACTCGACGCAGCTGGCAGCAACTGGCGGAGTGGGACCATACACCTACACCCTCAGCCCAGATGCCATTTTGCCCCGTGGACTTGCGCTGGGCAACAACGGGATCTTGAGCGGGGAACCGGAAGCTTCCGGTGCCAGCACATTTGAGGTCATCGTTGCAGATTCGCAGGGTTCCACAAGCACAGTTTCCGCTGCGTTGCGCATCGCACCGGCAGCAGTGGCGCCAACACCAAAGCCGTTGCCCAAGCCGACGGGAACGCCGACTCCCACACCCACACCCACAGGGGCGCCCAGCGCGAGCGCCATGCCGGCGCCGACAACTCCAGCATCAGCGACTACCACCGCAGCTGTGAGTGCAACCGCCACTGCGCCGGCAAGTTCCGGAGCCGGACTGGCCCGGACGGGCGCCAACGGCACCACGTGGCTGCTGGCGGTCGGCGGCATTGCCGTGCTGGGAGGTCTGGCGACCACGTTCCTAGTGCGTCGGCGCAACAAGCACTGACGGGCGAAGCATCTGATCGTTTGGGTATGCGCTGCACCGGAACCCGGTGCGGCGCATGCCCAAAGCGCCGCAGCAGGCTGGCCACGCGGGTGGCGGCGGGACGTCCGCCCGGGCGAGGAACCACCCACGGCAGGCCAATAATGCAAGGCCGGTCACGCCGTCGTGCGTTCAAAGAGGCGGAGTGTGAGGCGAATAACCGGACATTACTGTGGTGAATGGGCCAAGTATGTGCTTCACCTGTGAGACGGTAATGTGTGGAAGGGGTCAACGCCCCTCACAATCACTACTTCGACGTAGAAGGACACAAACCCGTGGACCTGTTTGAATACCAGGCGCGCGACATGTTTGAGGCTCACGGAGTTCCCGTGTTGGCCGGCATCGTGGCGCACACCCCTGAAGAAGCAAAGGCAGCAGCCGAGAAGATTGGCGGCGTAACAGTCGTCAAGGCACAGGTAAAGGTCGGTGGCCGCGGCAAGGCCGGCGGCGTCAAGGTAGCAAAGAATGCCGATGAGGCATTCAAGTACGCTTCTGACATCCTCGGCATGGACATCAAGGGCCACACCGTGAACACGGTCATGATCGCCCAGGGTGCAGACATCGCCGAGGAGTTCTACTTCTCCGTGCTGCTGGACCGTGCCAACCGCAACTACCTGGCCATGTGCTCGGTAGAAGGCGGCATGGAGATCGAGGAACTTGCAGTCGAGCGCCCCGAGGCACTGGCACGCGTTGCCGTTGACCCCGCGGTTGGCATCGACGCTGCAAAGGCCGATGAAATCGTGGCAACTGCAGGCTTCAACGCCGAGCTCGCCCCGAAGGTTGCCGCAACCATCATCAAGCTGTGGGACGTCTTCAAGAACGAAGACGCCACCCTGGTTGAGGTCAACCCGCTGGTTCTCACCGGCGCCGGTGACATCGTGGCCCTGGACGGCAAGGTCTCACTCGATGAGAACGCCGACTTCCGTCACCCGCATCACCTGGAGCTCGAAGATGCTGCAGCAGCTGACCCGTTGGAGGCCAAGGCCAAGGCCGCGGACTTGAACTACGTCAAGCTCGACGGCGAAGTTGGCGTCATCGGCAACGGTGCCGGCCTGGTCATGTCCACCCTGGACGTTGTTGCCTATGCAGGCGAAAACCATGGCGGCGTCAAGCCCGCCAACTTCCTGGACATCGGCGGTGGAGCATCCGCAGAGGTCATGGCCGCTGGTTTGGACGTCATCCTCAACGACCCCCAGGTCAAGAGCGTGTTCGTGAACGTCTTCGGCGGCATCACCGCCTGTGACGCCGTTGCCAAGGGCATCGTCGGCGCGCTGGCCGAGCTCGGTTCAGCTGCCAACAAGCCGCTGGTTGTCCGCCTCGACGGCAACAACGTTGAAGAAGGCCGCCGCATCCTCAACGAAGCCAACCACCCGTTGGTCACCCTGGCCGCCACGATGGACGAGGGCGCCGACAAGGCTGCCGAACTCGCCCACGCTGCAAAGTAGAGGTTTAGAAACTTATGTCTATCTTCTTGACTAAAGACTCAAAGGTCATCGTCCAGGGCATCACCGGCGGCGAAGGCACCAAGCACACCGCCCTGATGCTCAAGGCCGGCACCCAGGTAGTTGGCGGCGTGAACGCACGCAAGGCCGGCACCACGGTTGTCCACGGCGACGTTGAACTGCCCGTATACGGCACCGTTGCAGAAGCTGTTGCCGAGACCGGCGCAGACGTCTCCATCGTGTTCGTTCCCCCGGCATTCACCAAGGATGCCGTCGTTGAAGCCATCGAAGCCGGCGTTCCGCTGGTCGTTGTCATCACCGAAGGCGTGCCGGTTCAGGACGCTGCCGAGTTCTGGGCGCTGGCCCAGTCCAAGGTTGACGCTTCCGGCAACCAGGTCACCCGCATCATCGGCCCGAACTGCCCCGGCATCATCACTCCCGGCGAAGCACTGGTTGGCATCACCCCGAACAACATCACGCAGAAGGGGCCGATCGGCTTGGTTTCCAAGTCCGGCACCCTGACCTACCAGATGATGTTCGAACTGCGCGACCTGGGCTTCTCCACCGCGATCGGCATCGGTGGCGACCCCGTCATCGGCACCACCCACATCGACGCACTTGCTGCGTTCGAGGCGGACCCGGAGACCAAGGCCATCGTCATGATTGGTGAAATTGGTGGCGACGCTGAGGAGCGCGCAGCCGAGTACATCAAGGCCCACGTCACGAAGCCCGTTGTTGGCTACGTTGCCGGCTTCACCGCTCCTGAGGGCAAGACCATGGGCCACGCCGGCGCCATCGTCTCCGGCTCCGCAGGCACGGCCCAGGCCAAGAAGGAAGCCCTCGAGGCTGCCGGTGTCAAGGTTGGCAAGACGCCTTCCGAGACCGCAACGCTGCTGCGCGAAGTTTACGCAGCACTGTAAGGCTCTTCTCGCTTTAGGCTTTAGGCGCGGCCGCCCCCCCATTTTTGGTTGGGGCGGCCGCGCTTTTTGCTTCCGGTTGACAAGTACGACGGCGTGTCCCGGCCGCCGCTGATGGCGGCGCCTCAACAGCTCGGGTAGCTGCTCAGCTCAGCCGGGCCAGTCCCTCAAGCCCACGGGGGACCTGGGCCTTCAGACGGTCGAGTACGTCACGCAGGGCCGGGGACCTGTCCCGTTCAGACGGAATTCCCGCGGGATTGATGGCAACGCCGTCGGCCCAGGCCTTGATGTCGGGTTCGGACCCGAAGGACATCGAGGCACGGGCTCCCAGGAGGTTCATGGACGCCCAGTCCGCCAGGGTGTTCGGATACGGAGTAGGAGGGCAGAGCCGATTCTTCTCCGAGTCGTCGCTGCGGGTGGCCTCCACGAACCCTGCGAGTGCCGCCCCGAAGCAGGGGAATCCCGCCCGGATGGGCTGCAAGGTGATGGCTGTTCGGCCCCAAATGGGTATGGTGGGCGGGTACTTCAGGCCTGACGCCGCACAGTGGACAATGACGGCATCCTTAGCTGCCGCAAGCGAGCCATCGTGGAGCGTGATGCGCCCGGGCTCAACCCGGCTGACATGCCCCAGTCGGACCACGTGCTCGATGGTGCGCAGTTGTTCGAGTTCCCAGGTTGCCAGGGTGGGCGTTTTTGCCATGGTTGGCGCCACCGAGCGGTCGATGCGAAGCATGATGCCGGCGTCTTCCAGCCGCAGGAACAACTCCTCGAGCGATGCAGCTGCCACGGCCGACTCCATGATGTCGGCGGCCGTGCCGAGGAATACTGCTGGATCCGGCTGAACCACTGCCCGGTTGAGCATCCAGGGTTCTCGCGGCCTGACCCAGCAAATATCTCCGGGGTCCACGCCGCGTGCCAAGAGCCAGATGCAGGCATCGGTCGCCGTCTTGCCCGAACCGACGACCACGTACTGGCTGGGCGCCTCCTCGAGGCGGGCGAGGCTGTTGACGGGAATGACGCGGGTGCCGGCCGCGACGTCGAACGGCGGTGGCGTATCGGCCGGAATGCTGGGGGAGAGGTATCGGGCGTCAACGATCCGGCACGCCGGCGGCACCTCATATCGCAGGCCCGAGATGCGGGAAAAAAATTGACGGGCCGCCGTGTACTCGCAATTGGAGAAGAACTCGACCCTGTCGGACTCCAACATCCGCTCACTCAGGACATGGCCGTAATAGGCGCAGATCTCGGCGACGTCCGCTCGCTCGTGCAGGCCGGCCTCGGGGCCGTGGCGCTGCACACGGCCTCCGCCCAGCAGTGTGGATGCAACACCGTAGAACGCTGATGCCTGGTGCAGTCGGACGAATGGATAGTCCTCGAGCCAGTGCCCGCCAACCCAGTGGCGCCGGTCCACCAGGGCTACACGGATGTTGGAGTGGTCGATCAGCGCATCGGTGAACGCCATGCCCGTGGCACCTGCCCCGACCACGAGGTAGTCAGCCTGCACCACACGCGTCATGAACTAATCCAAGCACCGGGACGGCGGGTGAACAATGGTTTGCGGGGTATTTGTTCAACGGAAAGTGCGACGGTGCCCGGGCGGTGTCGAATCTTGGGAATTCCTCCACAGCTGGCTGCACCGTCCGAGTTATCCACAATCCCGGGTTAGGGGCTGGTACGTGTTGCAGGGCGGGTCCACGATCGATGCATGGACATTTTCGGAGACAGCATATGGGGTGCTCCCTCTTGGGGAACCCCAGGCAATGCGGAGACAGTTGACATCGCCATCAGGGCCAAGCGGCCCGGCGAGTTCCCAGCGGACGGTGAAACTAACGTTGGTGGGGTAGAACTGCCTGCCGGCCTTGCCCTCAGGCCGGAACGGTACACGATCTGGGAAAGGGAGGGCATTACAACGTTGAGTGACGAGTTGCCACACATTGGCTGGTACGCGCCCACGGATTGGGGAACTACCCCTGACGCCTGGTTAGGTCTGGCGACAGCATTCAAACGCACAGGACTGTGGCCGGTCGTGGGTGGCCCAGGAAACCGCTGTAGTGATCCGGAACGCGAATATTCCGTGGAGCGGCCGAGCCGGGACCATGGTAACGAAGCTGCCAATGTGCTGCAAGGCTGCTGGGATGGCATGAGGCTGGTGAACCGTGAAACGGGTGAACCTGTGCCGGAGACAAGACCACTATTTCCAGGAGTACCTCAGGGCACGGCACCTGTGGTCTTCGTTGAAAAGGTGCCGCTTGCCAAGTCGACGCATTGGGGCGCAGGATATGCCGGAGCCGAGGCAGGCCTGTTGCTGGTCCCGGCGACTCGGCCGGCAGATGTGCCACGGCTCGTAGGGTGGAGCGGAGCAGGTAACTACGATCTCGACGGGCACGAGATTTCTGCCGTTCTCAGATCTTGGGAGGAGAGATTTGGTGCCGTGCTGTACCAACTCGGTGGCACCACAATCACGTTGCGGGTTGCCCGTCCGCCAACCACCCTGTCCGCAGCCCAAGTGATCATGGAGGAACACTACCTGCTGTACCAGGACAATTTCTGTCCCCAGGACGACCGGCCGGCCGTCAGTCACGAAGACTATGCGAAGCGTCTCGTCAATGCCCCAGTTTGGGACTTCTGGTGGGATTGAGCCGCATGAAGCGGCCCAAAAATGCCCGACTTGTGGAAAATGCCGCCACTTGACGTTGTTGTCCCTGTTTGAGCGGGGGAAATAACGTCAAACGGCGGCATTCTTGTTTTAGCTGGCAGGAACCACGGCGTGGAGCTGGGGGAGCGCCTCGACCAGCGGCGCCAGCTCGGGCAGCAAAGCCGCCTCGTCAAGTGCGCACTCCAACGCTTCGTCGTGGACTGGGCGGGCGCTGTCCAGCAGTTCCGATCCTGCTGCCGTGAGCTCGGTGTAGATGCCGCGGCGGTCGTCGGCGCACAGGATCCGCGTCAGCAGCCCGCGGTCCTCCAGCCGGTTGACCAGGCGCGTGGTGGCGCTGGGGCTCAGGGCTGTGGCGCGGCCCAGCTGCTGCATGCGCATGTGCCAGCCATCCTGCCTGGCCAACGCGTCAATGACCGTGAACTCAACGACTGACAGCTGGGCGGCGCTTTGCAGTGCCTTCTCCATGCTCGTTTCAATCAGGCCGTGAAGAGCGGCCAGTGTCCGCCACCCCTGGGCGCGAATTTCAACGGCGTCGTCCCTGATGCCCATGGTAAATCCTTCCCGGAAAGATGTGCGGTGCAGCACAAATGCATTTAGTTGCTTGCGCGGCATAGTTGCGTGTGCAACAATTTATGAAGCGCCTGCAACTACTACCTTACGCTTCTTATTTCCCGGTCCCAAGTCTTTAGAAGGAGAGTCATGCCCCTCGGCCTGATAGCCCTCGCCATCGGAGGGTTCGGCATCGGACTCACCGAGTTCATCATCATGGGGCTGCTCCCCGAGGTTGCCACGGATTTCAATGTCAGCGAAGCCACCGCAGCCTGGTTCATCACAGGCTACGCACTCAGCGTGGTCGTCGGTGCGCTGCTTCTGACAGCGGCTGTTACCCGGCTGCCCCGCAAGCCCGTCCTTGCCAGCCTGATGATCCTGTTCATTGTGGGCAACTTGCTCTGCGCAGTCTCACCCGACTACCTCACCATGATGATCGGGCGCGTAATCGCGGCACTTTGTCACGGCGCGTTCTTTGGCATTGGCGCCGTTGTGGCCGCCGACATGGTGGCCCCCAGCAAGAAGGCCGGAGCCATCGCCATCATGTTCACCGGCCTGACGGCTGCAAACGTGTTGGGTGTCCCGTTCGGCACCTTCCTGGGACAGCAGGCCGGATGGCGTGCAACGTTCTGGGCCATCACCGTCATCGGCGTGATCGCGCTGATCGGCATTCTGGCTTTGGTGCCCAACTTGGCCAATGAACAAAGGGCCGCCGGGCTGCGCGGAGAGCTGCGGGCGTTCAAATCCCGTCAGGTCTGGCTGTCAATCACCGTCACGGTGCTCGGCTATGGCGGCATGTTTGGTGCTTTCACCTACATTGCGTACACGTTGACGGACGTCTCGGGCTTCGCGAGCTCCACCGTGCCGTGGCTGCTCGTCCTGTTTGGCGGGGGCCTGTTTGTTGGCAACACGCTCGGTGGCAAGGCTGCTGACAAAAACGTCGACAAGACGCTGCTCGTGGTTTTGTCGATGCTGATGCTGATCCTGGTTCTGTTCGCACTGACGGCCACCAACCAAATCACGACCATCGCCTCCCTGTTCCTGATGGGCGGGTTTGGTTTCGCCACTGTCCCCGGACTGCAAATGCGGGTCATGAAATATGCGACGGCGGCCCCCACCCTCGCATCCGGCGCCAACATTGGTGCGTTCAACATAGGCAACGCGTTGGGAGCCTGGCTCGGCGGCGTGACCATCACGGCCGGGCTTGGCTATACGTCACCGATTTGGGCAGGTGCCGGGCTGACAGTGCTTGCCATCATCGTCATGGCCTTCGCGGCCGCCAATGGCAGGAAGCTTGCCGCGTCAGAACCCCGGCCGGCAGGTGCCGTCGAACCCGAGCCGGCCCACGCCGTCGTCCCTTCAAAAGTTCCAGCACTCTAGCTTTTCGACCAATTAGGAGAACAACATGACAGTCATTCCCACCATCACGCTGAACAACGGCGTGGCCATGCCGCAGATCGGCTTTGGCGTCTTCCAGGTGCCCAACGACGAAACCGAGCAAGCTGTTGTGGCGGCGCTGGCTGCCGGGTACCGCAGCATCGACACGGCCGCGATCTACGGGAACGAGGAGGGCGTTGGCCGGGCGATCGCAGCGTCCGGACTGGCGCGCGAGGAACTGTTCATCACCTCCAAGGTGTGGATCTCCGATCTTGGCCGTGAGGAAACCCTGGCCGCGTATGATGCGAGCCTGGCCAAGCTGGGCCTCGACTACCTTGATCTGTACCTGATCCATTGGCCCGCACCGGCAACGGACGCGTTCCTGGCATCGTGGCAGGCGCTGGAGGAACTGCTGGCGGCGGGCCGCCTGCGGGCGATCGGCGTCTCCAACTTCCTGCCGGAACACCTTGAAAAGCTCATCGCCGTGGGCGGAACCGTCCCGGCCGTGAACCAGGTAGAGGTCCACCCCGCCCTGCAGCAGCGCGACATCCAGGCCGCCGATGCCGCACATGGCATCGCCACCGAGGCGTGGAGCCCGCTTGCCCAGGGCACCGTCCTAGGAGATTCGGCTGTCCTTGACGCTGCCGCAGCGCACGGGCGCACACCCGCACAAGTTGTTCTGCGCTGGCACCTACAGCAGGGGCGCATCATCATTCCGAAGTCGGTCACCCCGGCACGCATGGGCGAAAACCTGGACATCCTGGACTTTGAACTCAGTGATTCGGAAATGGCATCCATCGACGCCCTGGAGCGCGACGGCCGCACCGGCCCCAACCCTGCCACCTTCAACGGATGAACCGGCTGAGCTGGTGCAAGCCTGTCGGCTGGGCTGAATGGTGCAGCCGGGCGATGTGAAGGTCGCGTCGCAAGAATGCCGCCGTTTGTGAGAAATGCCGCCGTTTGACGCAATTGCCATGGTTTGAACTAGGGCAATAACGTCAAACGGCGGCATTTTTCGTTCGGGCCGGTGGGACTCGCAGTGCGGTCACCGGAACCGGGGCTACGCCTCCGGAGACACCATGGGCAGCTCTTCGGCCTCCCAGCCGCTCATGCCACCAATCAAGGTGTCGGCGGTGTAGCCAAGTTCGGTCAGCGCCTCGGCAACCCGGCCACTTCGACCGCCGCCGTGGCACACGGCAATGATGCGCCGTGACTTGTCCAGCTCGGCCACGCGGGCCAGGATTTCGCCGGAGGGAATGTGGACGGCATCCTCGATCATGCCTGTGGCCAGTTCGGCGGCTTCGCGGACGTCGATAATCTGGACGTCGGGGTCTGCTGCCAAAATGTCAGCGGTCGTGACTTCCTGCATGTGTGCTCCTAAAGGTGGGGTGGGTGCGGTGCCAAGGTCCGGCGTCGTGCATCCATGAAGTCCCTCCAGCCTATGCCGGATTGGACGGGCCCTGGTGCCCGCAAACTGCCCGTCCCTCGGCCGCTGGCGCCCACCGTCCTCCCCGCTGCTCGCACGCTCGCCCGGAGCCCCACGGCCGCTAGGCTGTACACGTGAACGCACCTCTCGCCCCACAGGCCCGCACGATTGAAATCGAAGCGCTCGACCGTTTTGACGCACTGGTTTCAGGCGGCGCCAAGTCCATGGCCGGCTGGCACTTCCAATCGGTGGACCTGCGCCTGCGCTCCAGCGCACTCGTGGAATTGCACGCCTCGGGCGCCATTTTCATGGGCTGCACCTTCGATGGCGGTGTGGAGGAGCTACTGCGGGGCCGCGGTGCGCTGGTCTTCCCCGCCCTGCCGCACATTCCTTTCAACGCCTACAGAGGCCACTTGTACACGGGCGCCGAGCTTTTTGACGGTATTTTCACCGGTGAATACGAAGCCGTGCCGGACGCTAAAATCTACCAGTGGAGCCTGCAAACCGGCCCTGCCCTGCACTCCACACTCGCCACCGCGATGCACGACCACGCCATCTCCGACGCGCTTGACGACTTTCTGGCGCTGCAGTCGGCGCCGGTAGTTGGCGTGATGGGCGGGCATGCGGCGGCGCGCGGCAGCGAACAGTACGCGCAGGCGGCCCAGTTGGGACGGGCCCTGAGTCGGGCCGGGTTCCTGGTCGCAACGGGCGGCGGTCCCGGTGCCATGGAGGCCGCAAACTTGGGTGCCTACCTTTCAATGTACGACGCCGGGACCTTGGACTGCGCACTGCTGACCCTGGCTGCCGTCCCCGGCTTCCGCCCCTCGGTCACCGAGTGGGCCAGGGCGGCATTTGGGGTGACTGCCGCCTATCCGGAGGGTGCGCCAAGTCTGGGCATTCCCACCTGGTTTTACGGGCATGAGCCGCCGAATGTCTTTGCCAGTTCCATCGCGAAGTACTTCACCAATGCCCTGCGTGAGGCGATTCTGCTGGAGCGCTCACGCGGCGGAATCGTGTTCCTGCCGGGGGCTGCCGGCACCGTGCAGGAAGTTTTCCAAGACGCCTGCGAGAACTATTACGCTGCCGAGGGAGCCGTTGCGCCCATGGTGTTGGTGGGCCGGAAGTACTGGGAAGTCGAGGTCCCTGTGATGCCGTTGTTGAAGACGCTGGCACAGGCGCGGATCATGGAGGACTTTGTTTTCGTGGTGGACACCGTGGAAGAGGCCTGCGACGTGCTCGCCCGAAAATGATGCCGACCCCGCTTTCTGAGCCCGGAATGGGCGAGTTCAGAAAGCGGGATCGGCATCGAAAATGCGGCAAGGCTGACTGTCGGTCCGGGGTGCTAGCCGACCAAGCCGCCAAAGAGCAGGCCCAGCAGGTACGTGGCGGCGGCTGCACCCATGCCGATGGCCAGCTGGCGCAGGCCGCGCCACAGCGGGGACGCGCCGGAGAGCAGCCCCACCACGGCGCCGGTTCCCATGAGTGTGATGCCCACCAGAACGCAGGAAAGTAGCAGCGCGCCGATGCCTGTCATCCCGAAGAGGAACGGAATGATGGGGATGATGGCGCCGGATGCGAAGAAACAAAAACTGGAACTTGCCGCTCCCCAGGCCGTGCCGAGGGTTTCGTGCTCGCTGGCTTCCTCAAACTTCTCCGGCGTCAGCGAGAGGCTGGGGTCGCAGTCGCAGGTGAACTGGCCCATCCGTTCTGCTGCCCGGTGTTCCGCGGCTTCCCGGGACATGCCCCGGGCGAGGTAGACCAACACCAGCTCATTATTTTCAAGGTCCAGCGAGGGGGCTGCCGACAGGGTGACCTGAGTGGGCTGGGAGGCGTCGAGGAGTTCGCGTTGTGAGCGGACGGAGACGAATTCGCCGGCGCCCATGGACAACGCGCCAGCGAGAAGACCTGCAATGCCGCTAAACAGCACCACCGAGCTGCCCACGCCGGTGGCGGCCATCCCCACCACAAGGGACAGGTTGCTGACCAGCCCGTCATTCGCACCGAATACGGCCGCACGGAAGGAGCCGGAGAGTCGGATTCGTCCCCGGGTTGCCAAGCCCCTGACAACCTCCTCATGGATGGCTTCGTCGGCCGCCATTGCATCGGTTGCATCGGCATCGGTGGCGTAGGGCGACCGGGATTCCGAACGCTGGGCCAGGGCCAGGACAAACACGGAACCAAAGCGGCGAGCAAGCATGCCCAGGAACTGGTTGTGCAAGGACGCACGGACGGGCTGAGCGGCGTGCTCGCCCAACAAGTCCAACCAGTGTTGTTCGTGCCGCCCCTCGGCTGCTGCCAGCGCCATGAGGATGGTGTGCTCTTCCCCTTCGCGGCGCTTGGCAAGGTCGCGATACACAGCTGCCTCGGCGCGCTCATCGGCCAAATACTGGCGCCAGCGCTTAATTTCAGCGGTGGTAAGAATTCGTTCAGGCATGGTGAAGCTCCTCAAAGTCAGCCCTCACTGTAGCCCGGATTCTAGCGGTTTTTCGGCCGGGATACCTAGCGGGAAGGTTTCGGCGCACCGGAAAATCCTGCGTAAAGATGTATTCAGAAAGTACTTGACACAATGGAAAGTACTTTCGTAGAGTTGTGTCAACGCTTCAGTCCAACAAGATGTTTCAACCGAGGAGAATCTCATGACCAGTACCCAGCAGACCAAGACCCACGACTACTACGCCACCCGCGTCATGCGGATCGGGATGGCCATGGGCCTGGCCTGCATGGCGGCATTGTTCATCGCAGGTCTCGTCAAGGGAAACGCAGGGATGCTGGTCATGGCCGCCAGCTCCGCTGCGGTCCTTGGCGCCACGTGGGCTTCCATCAGTGCGGCAGCCGGGAACAAGGCAGCCAAGGCGCAGGCCGCCAACAGCTGAGCCGACCATTCCCTGCACCCCGGAACTGGAATATGCTGTGGGCCAACGGCCGTGTGCAAGGCGGCCGCGATCCGGACGGTGGCCACTACATGAGTGAAGTTCTGTTCCCCATAATGACGGGAGACCCGTCCGAACCGGGAGTCCTGCTGCAATGGCGTGCCCCCAACGGCAGTGCAGTCGTCGCCTATCAAATCATCGCCGAGGTTACGATTGACAAGTTCGACGCCGAGGTCAACACCCCGGTCTCCGGCACCTTGAACTGGGCGGTACAAGAAGGCGACGAGGTGGCACAGGGTGCGGTGATTGCCGTCATCGAGCCCTAACTTCTCCGTGAGCCGAGCCTCTGGTGAGTCTCGGTCCGGAGGCCCTCGGAGTTGTGCGCCTGGTCGGTCGACATTCAGATGCAGCACTACGCGTTGCGGGTGGACGACGGGCACTTCGACAGGGCACTCGTGCGCCCCATCGAAGCGCAGCTCGAGTACTGGACCAACCCGCAAATGACACGTTCGGGCGAGACGACCACCGAGCACGGCGGACGCGGCGTCTACTTCAGGGACCCCGCAGGGCATGGCCTCGAACTCATTACCCAGCCATATTTCTAGGCCCAAGGGATCGTTCCAGCACCAATGCTTGGATCCGGCGGCTGGAAAATTCCTGCCGGCAGCCGATCAGTAGGCAGACAGCCGGAAGCCAATGCCGCGCCCGGCCCGCACACCCGTCTGCGCAACCGTGACCACAAGGGTTCCGATTTCGGGAATCCAGCGGGCAGGCCGGACTGCGTTGGCCAGCGCGGAAATGAGCTGAGCCGGCTCCGGCGACCAGTACGCGTGGTGGCCTTTTGGGGTCAGGAAGGTGACAGCGCCGAGATTTGCATCAACGGCGGGCAGCACGGCAATTCCTTGTGTTTTCGCGGCGGCAGTGGCGGGTTTTGCGGTGGCGACAGTTGAAAGAGACATGGCTTTAACCTTTGCTTGCTCTTGCCAACGGAGGTTTCCGCCGGCCGCTTCCTCATCCGAACCACCCGTGAAGCATGGGGTTGGCGTGCGGCCAGTCGGAGCTTGGCACCGCATCTCTTGAAGCTGCCTCCAACACTACGTCGTTAAAGCACGACGGCGGGAGGTTCCGTCACATATTACGGAACCCACCGCCGTCGAACTTCTTGGCCCATAAAAGATCTGACCCGCAGAAAACGACGAGAATCGACGCGAAATCGCGTATTTTCACCGTTTTATGCGGGTCAGATGTAAAGGGGCAAGCTACTTCGCCAGTGCGGGAACTTCCTCGTCCGGGTTGGAATCGGTGGCTGCCGCGGCCAGGCGGTCATCCCAGGCCTTGCGGATGTGGGCCGGGGTTTCAGGGGTCAGCAGCGAGACTACAACGTAGACGATGAGCGAGGAGGCCAGACCGAAGTAGATGGGCTCGTTGGCGTAGATGCCGTCGGCGCTGTGGATGATGCCGGTGGCGTAGATGACAAGGGAGGCGATGGTGACAACGCAGCCGACGGCCATGGACCAGGCGGCGCCCAGGCCGGTGCCGCGCTTCCAGACGAGGCCGCCGATGATGGCCACGAGCAGGCCGCCGACGAGGATGTCGTAGGCGATGGTCAGGGCGAACACCACATCGTTGACCACAATGGAGATGCCTACAACGAGCACACCGATCACCAGGATGTACCAGCGGTTTGCCCTGATGTCGTGTTCCGGGTTGGTGGAATCGGAGTTGTCGATGTCCTTGCCGAACCAGCTGGCGACGAACGGAATGACGTCCTTGCGGGCCACCGTGGCGGCGGCAATGAGCGAGCCGGAGGCGGTGGACATCATGGCGGCCACGGCGGCGGCCAGCACGATGCCGCCGACGCCGATGGGCAGCAGTTCCGTGGCGACGAGCGCATACACGTCGTCCTTAAGTTCCACATGGCCGGACAGGGCCACGGAGGCGGCCATGCCGATCAGTGCGCCGGCAACGCCGTACAGGATGCAGTAGATGCCTGCCGTGGCGCCGCCCCAGCGGGCAATTTCCGGTGTGCGGGCGGTGAAGACGCGCTGCCAGATGTCCTGGCCGATGAGCAGGCCCAGCGTGTACACCACAAAGTAGGTGATGATGGTCTGGGTGCCGATGCCGTCCCACTGGAAGAAGCTGGCATCCACGCGCTCGCGGATGCCGTCAATGCCGCCCGCGGCGTTCCATGCGAACGGCAGCATGAGCAGGAAGACGCCCACGGTCTTGATGACGAACTGCACCTGGTCGGCCAGGGTGATGGACCACATGCCGCCAATGGTCGAATAGATCAGCACGATCGCCCCGCCGACGGCGATGGCCAGCCAGCGGTCCCAGCCGAACAGCACCACGAAGATGGTGGCGTAGGCGCCGGTGGAGGTTGCCGAAATCATGATGGTGTACGCGAGCATGACGATGCCCGAAACCTTGGTGGTTTCCTGACCGTAGCGCAGGCTCAGCATCTGCGAGACCGTGTAGATCTTCAGCTTCTGCAGTGTGGGCGCAAAGAGCAGACTCAGCAACAGCACGCCGACGCCGATGGCGACCACGAGCCACATGCCGGAGATGCCGAACTTGTAGCCTAGCCCCACCCCTCCCACCGTGGAGGCCCCGCCAAGAACGACGGCGGCCATGGTCCCGGTGTAGAGGAAGGGACCCAGGCGGCGGCCGGCGACGAGGAAGTCGCTGTTGTTCTTGGTCCGCGATTTGCCCCACCAGCCGAAAGCCAGCATGGCCACCAAATATAAGACGACTATGGCAATGTTCAAGTCCACGCGATGCTCCAGTGTGCGAAGTAGATAGGGAGTCCCCAGAAAGAATTGCCTCTTGAGCAACAATTGTTGTCTATTAGGCTAAACTGTGATGGTAGTAACAGTCAATGCGCCGCTTAAAAACAAGGGGCAGTTAAGTTGTCGAGGAGCCGCCATGAAAGCTTTGCCCCTGGAACCAAGCGCCGAACCCGTTGCCATCGGATCGCGCATTCGCGCGGCACGGCAGGACCAGCGGCTCACCATTGAGCAGGTTGCCGATGCAACCGGGCTGACAAAAGGGTTCCTCAGCCGGGTTGAACGCGATTTAACCTCTCCAAGTGTGGCCTCTTTGGTGACCTTGTGCCAAGTTCTCTCGATCTCCATCGGCGAACTGTTTGCCGCCCCGGAAACCCATTTGACCCGACGGGGCGAGGGGCCGCGCATCTCCCTCGGAGGCGAGGGGATCGTCGAGCGGCTGCTGACCTCGCGCTCGGAGCGGCGCCTGCAGATCTTGGGGGCCACCATTGAGCCCTTTGGTCGCGGTGAATCGGAGCTGTATGCCGTGGACTGTGACGTTGACGTGCTGCACATCATGAGCGGGGAACTGACGTTGCGCATGACCCAAGAGTCCTATGACCTGAAGGCGGGGGACACGCTGTCGTTTCCCGGACGCGAGCCGCATAGCTGGGAAAACCGCACGGCCTACCCGGTTGAGGCCTTGTGGATCCTGGTGCCGGCAGCGTCAGGTTCCGGGCCAAGCTAGCTGACGCTTCTGCTCCTAGTCCGCCCGACGCAAGCCGGCCCCGCCGCGCCAGGCCTGGCTGGGTTTACTCCGGCTCCGAGGGAATGTTACCGTGCGGTAGTCTTGGCGTGAGCCATATCACACTAAGGGGTATTTGTGAGCCGAACGCAACCAACCACCGCGAGGCAGGCCGGCGGGACCGCACCCCGCCTGGGCAGCCGGACATGGTTGGCCCTCATTATTGTGGGCTTTGCCGGGCAGCTGGCCTGGACCGTGGAAAACATGTACCTGAACGTGTTTGTCTACAACACCATCAGCACCAACCCGGCCGTTTTGGCCCTGTTGGTTTCCTCCAGCGCCGTTGTCGCCACAGCCGCCACGTTCCTGATCGGTGCAGCCTCCGACCGGCGCCGCCGGCGCCGCATCTTCATCGCCGCCGGCTATGTTTTGTGGGGCGCCTGCACGGCCGCGTTCGGTTTCGTCCAGACCAGTGCCGTGGCCGCCATCCTGCCCGCCGCCAATGCCGTAGTGGTGGCCATCATTGCGATCGTGCTGCTGGATGCCGTGATGTCCTTCTTCGGCTCGGGCGCCAACGACGCCGCCTTCAACGCCTGGGTCACCGAATCCACGGTTCCCGTCAACAGGGGCCGGGTGGAAGGTGTCCTCTCGGTCATGCCGCTGTTGTCCATGCTGGTGATCTTTGGGCTGCTGGACGGACTGACCCAGGGCGGGAACTGGAAACTCTTCTTCGGCATCATTGG
This sequence comes from Arthrobacter sp. PAMC 25486, assembly GCF_000785535.1. Classification (NCBI taxonomy): domain Bacteria; kingdom Bacillati; phylum Actinomycetota; class Actinomycetes; order Micrococcales; family Micrococcaceae; genus Arthrobacter; species Arthrobacter sp. PAMC 25486. The sequence goes on from NZ_CP007595.1 coordinate 3,934,073, forward strand.
GGCGGTGACAGCCTTGATTGGTGTGCTCGCGTGGTTCCTGGTCCGCGATTCGCCCGCCCTGGTGGTCAGTGGCGACAGCTACCTGCGCTCGGTCGTCCACGGCCTGCGCCCCTCGGTGATGCGCGCGAATCCCCGCCTGTATTGGGCGCTCACGGCCTGGCTGGTGGTGGGCACCTGCACCCAGGTGTTCCTGCCCTACCTGATCATTTACATCCAGAGGTACCTGCGGATTGACGGTTACGCGATCATTTTGGCCGTGGTCCTGGTGTCCTCCGCGGTGCTGAGCATTCTCGGCGGCCGCATCATTGACAGGATTGGCAAGCTCGTCTCCGTCATGCCGGCCACCGCGATCCTGGTGATCGGCCTGGTGGGCATGTTCTTTGCCCGCGGCACGGGCCCGGTGATGCTGGCCGGAACCATCATGATGTCCGGGTTCATGCTGACGACGGCGGCGATCTCGGCCATGGTGCGCGACTACACGCCGCCGGAGCGGGTGGGCAACGTTCAGGGCTTGCGGATGATCTTCGCCATCATGGTGCCCATGGTCGTCGGCCCGTTTGTGGGGGCGGCGGTCATTGCCGGGGCGGCCGAAACATATGTTGACCTGGGCGTGGTGAAGTCCGTGCCGACGCCGTGGATCTTCCTGGCGGCCGCCGCCGTTGCGGTCTTCACCGTGCTCCCGGTACTGCGCCTGCGCCGCGCCACTGCCCTGGCGGCGCCGGCATGAGCGGGCTGCGGCCGCCGCGGCTTACTCCGTGGGGGCAAGCCCTGGATCCGAATGCGGTGCTGGCAGAATATCCGCGGCCCCAGCTCGTGCGCGACAGCTACCTGAACCTCAACGGCACCTGGCACTACGCCATCACCGGCCCGGGCACGCAGGGTTTCGATGGGATGCACGACGGCGTTGCGCCGGGCGCCGCCGACGGTGAGATCCTGGTGCCCTTCTCACCGGAAACCCCGCTCTCCGGTGTGCGTCGCCAGCTGCAACCGGGGCAGACCCTGCGCTATTGGCGGGACTTCACCCTGCCCGGTGGTTTCCAGCGGGACCGCGTGCTGCTGCATTTTGGTGCCGTGGACCAGCGCTGCACTGTCACCGTCAACGGGGTTGCTGTTGGTGGGCACCGCGGAGGCTTCCTGCCCTTCACCCTGGACATCACGGCGGCACTGCAGCTCGGCGCGCACGGGCCGACCGGCCTCCACATCCTGCGGGTCGATGTCCAGGACGACAGCGACACGTCCTACCATTCCCGGGGCAAACAACGGCTCAAGCGCGGGGGTATTTGGTACACAGCCCAGTCGGGCATCTGGCAGACCGTGTGGCTGGAATCCGTGCCCGCGGTGCATGTTGACAAGCTCGTGCTGGTTCCGGACCTCGCCGGGCACTCCGTGCAGGTGACAGTGTGCACCCAAGGTGCGGGTACCGCCGTCGGGCATGCCCAAACGGCCCACGTGGTCATCAGCGACGACGCCGGGGAACTCCTGTCCGCTGCCGTTGACGTCAACGTGCCCACGAGAATTACCCTGGGCAGGGTCCGCCCGTGGACGCCGGAGGACCCGTTTCTTTACGACGTGGGGGTGGCCCTGGGGGATGACCACCTCACGAGCTACTTCGGCATGCGTTCCTTCGGTACGGGGCCGGACGCCAACGGGGTCACCCGGCTGCTGCTCAATGGTGAACCGTACTTTCACGCCGGGCTGCTGGATCAGGGCTACTGGTCCGACGGCTTTCTGACCCCGCCCTCGGATGAAGCCATGATCCACGACATCTCCACGGCCAAGCGGCTGGGCTTCACCATGCTGCGCAAACACATCAAGATCGAGCCGCTGCGTTGGTACTACCACTGCGACCGTCTAGGCATCCTCGTCTGGCAGGACCTGGTCAATGGCGGTACCAACTACAAGGCACCCGTCATTACTGCTCCCGTGCTGCTGCCCATGCGCCTCAGCGACAACAAACACGCGAAATTCGGCCGGGCCGATGCGCGTGGCCGCGCAGACTTCATGGCTGAACTGCGGGAAACCGTGGAGCATTTGCGCAACGTGGTCTCGCTGGCCGTATGGGTGCCCTTCAATGAAGGTTGGGGACAGTTCGATGCGCTCGCCGCCACCGCGGAGCTGCGGCGGCTGGATCCGCACCGCACCGTCGATCACGCCAGCGGCTGGCATGATCAGGGCGGCGGAGACCTGAAAAGCCTGCACGTCTATTTCACCCCGTTTAAGCTGCGGAAGCGGTGGCGGGCGGACCCGCGCGCCGTCGTGCTCTCCGAATATGGCGGATACAGCCTGCGGATGCCTGGTCATGATTTCAGCGCGCGCGAATTTGGCTACCGGAGGTACCGTAACGCCGCCGCGCTGGCTGGCGCGTTCACCCGGCTCCATGAACAGCAGATCGTACCGGCCCTCGCGGACGGGCTGTCCGCAACCGTCTATACCCAACTTTCCGACGTCGAAGACGAACTCAACGGACTGCTCAGCTATGACAGAAGGGTGGCCAAGCTCCCCGACGCCGTGGTGCAATCCGTGACAGCGCAACTGAGCTTCAAACCTACTATCCACAAGGGAATGCCATGACAGCGGACATGCTGGTTGAAAAAGAAATAACATCGCCCGTGGCACTGACGCTCCCCAACGGCAGGCTCAACCCTGAAGCTGTGGGGTGGACGCGCACGCCGCTGCACGACACCTCCGGCATTGGCCGTGGGCGCCAGCGGTGGGGGCGGAACAAACGCTGGGAATATTGGGCGCTCACGACTCCAACGCACATTGCGGCCTTGACGGTTTCCTCCCTGGACTATGCAGCCGTGCATGAACTGTGGGTGCTGGACCGGACCACCGGAGTTTCGGTTGGCGCAAACGTGACGGGCATGCTGGGCGGCAGCGCCACCCTGCCGCCGTCGATGGGGGAGGGGCCTGCCCAAGCACGGAGCAAGAATCTGAGCATTGACATCATCGAGGTTCCCGGCGGGACTCGGCTGCGTGCCCAGACACCCCGGGTGCGGCTGGACATTATGGCTGCCAGGCCCGCAGGCCACGAGTCCCTGGGCGTTGTGGTGCCGTGGAACGACCGCCAGTTCCAGTACACGGTCAAGGATGTTGCCCGCCCGGCCAGCGGCACCCTGTCCGTTGACGGCATCGGGTTCGAGATTCCGGCGGGAGAGTCCTGGGCCGTCCTGGACCATGGCCGCGGCCGCTGGCCCTACACGATGCACTGGAATTGGGGTGCTGGTTCAGGCACCACCGACGGGCGCGTGATCGGCATCCAGCTCGGCTCCAAATGGACCGACGGCACCGGTGCCACCGAAAACTCACTGCTGGTGGACGGCAGGCTGCACAAGATCAGCGAAAACCTGGTGTGGGACTACAACACCACCGAATGGCTGGCGCCGTGGCACATTCACGGCCAGTCGGCGGACCTCATCTTCACACCGTTTTACGACAAGGTCTCCGCCATCAACTTGGGGCTCCTGGGCAACAACACCCACCAGTGCTTTGGCCACTACGACGGCGAGATCGCCGACAGCGCCGGAAACCGCATCCGGGTGGCCGGCATCCTTGGCTGGGCCGAGGACGTCCACAACCGCTGGTGATCCCCACGCCCTCCCTAACCTCGTGCCTCGGCCAGGGAACCCTCGGGCGCGTGGGCCCATCGCCCTCCCTAACCTCGTGCCTCGGCCAGGGAACCCTCGGGCGCGTGGACCCATTGCCCTCAGCCCACGTGCACCCAGGGCCGCTGGGTGAGCTCGGGTTCCGCCTCACGGAGCACCTCGCGGGTCACCGGCGCTATTTCGCCCTCGCCGATGAACAGGTACTTCAGCAGGTTCGTGATGGGGTTGCCCTCGGTCCAACGGAAGTAAATGTGCGGAATCAGCCCTGTGGCGTCCCGGATGTGCAGCAGGACGGCGGCAATCGTGTTGGGCACGTTGGAGGAATGCACCTGGAGAATTTTGAAGCCGTGGCGGGTGATGCCCTTGACCTCCAATGCCGTTTCAAAGTCCGATGAGTCATCCACGATGACCTCCATGAACAGTACGTCGCGGGGGTTGCCAATCTCATTGACGAGCGCAGCATGGGCCAACTTGCGCCGGTAAGCGGCCGCGCTGCGGGTCTTGGGATCGTGGGAGATGATCCGGATGGCGCCCTCGTCCAGGGCGGCCACAAAATTCATGGCGGCCTCATCCATGCGGATCCAGGTGGCCCGCAGCTCAAAGGAGCGCCGCAGCCGGGAGAGCAGGCTGACGATCACAATGCCCAGGATGAACAGCAGGGCAATCTTGAGCCCGTCGGGCCGTTCAATGGAATTCGCCACGGTCGTGTAAATGAACGCCAGCGACACCGCGCCGAAACCAACCGTCTTTGCCCGCTCGCCCTTCCGCCTGGCCGAGAGTGTCACGGCAATGGCCGCCGAGGTGATGAGCACCAGCACGCCGGTGGCGTAGGCACCTCCCTGGGCATCGACGTCGGCCTTGAAAATGATGGTGATGAGAACGGCGACGGCGGTGAACACGAGTACCAGCGGGCGAACCGCACCAGCCCACTGCGGTGCCATGCCGAAGCGCGGCAGGTAGCGCGGCACGAGGTTGAGCAGGCCGGCCATGGCGCTGGCGCCGGCAAACCACAGGATGGCGATGGTGCTGATGTCGTAGACGGTGCCGAAGCCTTCGCCGAGGAGGTCGTGGGCCAGGAACGCCAGGGCACGGCCGTTGGCGGCGCCGCCGGGCTGGAATTCCGCGGCCGGTATCAGGATGGTGGTGGCGATGGAGGAGGTGATGAGGAAGCTGCTCATGATGAGCGCCGCTGTCGTCAGCAGTCTGTGGGCGCCCTTGATGCGGCCCTCGGGATTCTCCTCCGTGTCGGTGGACCGGCCCTTGATCTGGGGCATGACGGCGACGCCGGTTTCAAAACCGGACAGGCCGAGCGCCAGGCGCGGGAAGACCAGAAGGGCGATCGCGACCACCATGACAGGGTTGCCGTGCTGGGTTGTCAGCGCCGTCCACCAGTCATTGGTGAGCAGCGGGCTTTGGGCCACGTTGACCAGGGCTACGCTGATGACAACCAGGTTCAGGGTCAGGAACACGGCCACCAACACCACGGCAATGCCGATGGCCTCCTTGAAGCCGCGCAGGAAGACGGCGGCCAGCCCGGCAATCAGCACGAGTGTGATGGCGATGTTGTGCCCTTGCAGGAAATTGGGGGCGAAGGGATTTTCAATCACATGGGCCGTGGCGTCAGCGCTGGAGAGTGTGATGGTGATCATGAAGTCGGTGGCGGCAAAACCCAGCAGCGCAAGCACGAAGAGTTTCCCCCACCAACGCGGCAGGAGGCGTTCGAGCATGGCGATGGATCCTGCACCGTGCGGGCTCTCCCGCGCCACTCGCTTGTAGACGGGCAGTGCGCCAAGTAAGGTCACGAGCACGAGCACGATCGTGGCCAGGGGAGCCAGCACACCGGCGGCCAGCGCGGCGATGGCCGGCTGGTAGCCAAGGGTTGAGAAATAGTCCAGGCCCGTCAGGCACATGACACGCCACCACGAATGGCGCTTGTGTCCCGCCTCGGGCCGGCCGTGGGGGCCCTGCCGCTTGCCGGAACTTTCCGGCATGCCCTCGAGCAGCCACTGGCGCAGGGCCGCCTTGCCCCGCAGCTTCACAGGAGCGCCGGGGTCGTCAGGGGCTTTGGCGAGGGATGTCACAGGCGGCCTTCCGTTTCGGCGCCGTTCTCCGGCGGCTTATGGAGACTAGCACCGGCTTGGGCTGAAAGGACCCTGTCTTGACGAAATCTTAACGCCGAATCTTCCGGATTGCAGGGACTGTGGTCCGGATTGCGAAGGCAGTCGGCTGCTTGGCTGGGAGGTGGCCCAGATTGCCAGCCCGGGGGTAGTTGTTGCCATTCGCCCGCGGTGTACCGGGGTCGGATTGCAACAACTACCCCCGGAGCCGGCGAAATTGTCCGCAATGGCGGCGAATGGCAACTATTACCCCGCGAAAGCGCTTGCGCCGCACCCTCTTATCAAGTGCCGCCGTCCTGAGTGAACCACAGTCGACGGAAAGTATCCCTCATGAAACTTTTGGTTCCCATTAGTGAACATCAGTTGTACGATAGTGAGCAACTGCTTAGGTGTGACGCACGTCTACTGTGCGCCACCCGCCTGAGAAACCGCCACAAGAAACGAGGACATCCATGAAAGAGCTCCGCATCGAGGCCAACGGAAACCTTGGCCCGATCGATTCCTCCCGGATCCCGCGCTACGCGGGCGCCGCGACGTACGCGCGCCTCCCGCGACTGGACCAGGTCGCGAAGGCCGATGTCGCCGTCGTCGGCGTCCCCTTTGACAGTGGCGTTTCCTACCGCCCGGGTGCCCGCTTCGGCGCCAACCACGTCCGTGAAGCGTCCCGCCTGCTGCGCCCGTACAACCCGGCCTGGGATGTTTCCCCGTTTGAAAACTGCCAGGTGGCCGACGCCGGCGACATGGCCGTGAACCCCTTCAACATCAACGAAGCCATTGAAACCATCCAGCAAAACGCGCTAGACCTGACCGCCGGCGGCTCCAAGCTGCTGACCATCGGTGGCGACCACACCATCTCCCTGCCGCTGCTGCGTGCGGCCGCCGAGCGTGCCGGCGAGCCCATCGCCATGTTGCACTTCGACGCGCACCTGGACACCTGGGACACCTACTTTGGCGCCGAATATACGCACGGCACCCCCTTCCGCCGCGCCGTCGAGGAAGGCATCCTGGACACGGAGGCCATCTCCCACGTGGGCACCCGGGGCCCGCTCTACGGCAAGAAGGACCTCGACGACGACCACCGCTTCGGCTTCGGCATCGTCACCTCCGCGGACGTCTACTACCAGGGCGTGCTGGAAACCGTCGCCAAGATCCGCGACCGGATCGGCAAACGCCCCCTCTACATCTCCGTCGACATCGACGTGCTGGACCCCGCGCACGCCCCCGGCACCGGCACCCCCGAGGCCGGCGGCATCAGCAGCCGCGAGCTCATCGAGATCATCCGCGGCTTCCGCGGCATGAACCTGGTCGGCGCCGACATCGTGGAGGTGGCACCCGCCTACGACCACGCCGAAATCACCGGGATCGCCGCCAGCCACGTGGGCTTTGAACTCGTCACACTGATGGCCGACAACCATGTTGCAGGCGACCGCTTTGGTGCACCCAACGGTTACGCCGCACAGGCACTCGATGCAGAAGCACGACGCCGGACGGCCGGGTTCGCGCCTGCCGCCACCACCGAAGGCGGCATCAAGTGACGGCCCCGGTCGAGACCCAGGTTCAGCGCAACGGTGGCGACCTCGTCGTCGAGACCCTGACCGCACTGGGTGCCAAGACGGTTTTTGGCATCCCCGGCCAGCACGCGCTGGGCCTCTTTGATGCGCTCAGCCGCTCGCCGCTGCATTTTGTCTCCTCCCGTGTGGAAAACAACTCCGCCTTCGCCGCCGACGGCTACTCCCGCGCCACGGGCGAGGTGGGTGTGCTGTTCCTGTCCACCGGACCCGGCGCATTGACGGCCCTGGCCGGGCTACAGGAAGCCTACGCTACCGGCGTTCCCATGATTGTTGTGGCCAGCCAGATCCCGCTGGAAGGTTTGGGTGCCCGGCGCAAGGGCATGCTGCACCAGCTCGATGACCAGAAGGCTTCGGCTGCGAACGTGACGAAGAGCCAGCGGCTTATCCAGCACGCCTCCGGCATTCCCTCCGCCATCCAGGATGCGTGGACGGAAGCCGTGTCCTCCCCGCAGGGCCCGGTGTGGGTCGAGGTGCCGCAAAACGTGCTGCTCGATCCCATCTTTGTCCCGGCCGTCGAAGATGCGCTGGCCGAACCGTTCGACAACCCGCCGCGCGTCGAACTTGTGCGGGAAGCGGTGAAATGGTTGACCGCCGCAAAACGCCCCGCCATCGTTGCCGGCGGCGGTGCCCGCCGCGGCAGCGCCGAGAAGCAGCTGCTCTCCATCGCCGAAAAGCTCAACGCCCCGGTCGTCTGCACACCCGGCGGCAACGGTGCGTTCCCCTGGAACCACGAACTGTCGCTGCAGTCGTGGATGGAGGACCGCTACGTCACCGAGGTCTTGGAAGACGCGGACGTGCTGGTCGTCGTCGGCTCGTCCCTGGGGGAGGTGTCCAGCAACTACTTCACCATGGAGCCGCGCGGGCGCATCATCCAGATCGACGCCGAACCGCGCGTACTGGAGTCCAACCGCCCGGCCCTGGGCATCCGCGCCGACGCCGGACAGGCACTGACGGCACTCGATGAAGCGCTGGACGCCTCGCTCAGCGCCGACGCGGACTGGCATGGAGCCACGCCGCAGGCCGTCGTGGCCGAAACCCTTGCGAAGGTGCAGGCCCGGCTCGACGGGCAGGACCTGGCCCTTGAACGCAAGTTCATGGCCGACATCCGCGAGGCTGTACCAGCAGATATGCAGACGTTCTGGGACATGACCATCTCCGCCTACTGGGGCTGGAGCTGCTGGGACTCACGGGACGGCGAGTTCCACTCGGCACAGGGTGCCGGCGGCCTCGGCTACGGCTTCCCGGCCGCATTGGGCGGGGCCCTTGGCCTGCAGAGCCAAGGCAAGCCCTCCCGCGTGCTGGCCGTGGCCGGCGACGGATCCTCCATGTACTCCATTGCGGAACTGGCCACGGCCAGGCAGCACAATGCGCCCGTCACCTGGCTCATCGTTGACGACGGTGGCTACGGCATCCTGCGCGAATACATGATCGACACCTTCGGCAAGGCCACCCACACCGAGCTCGCCCGGCCTGACTTTGTGAAGCTCGCGGAGGCCTTCGGTGTTCCTGCCCAGCGGGTGGCGCCCGAGGATGTCGGGGACGCACTCAAGGCGGGCTTCGCCGCCGACGGGCCCAACGTCGTCGTGGTTGACGTGCTGTTGAAGATGTTTGGACCCACCCACCTGGACATCTAACGCGGACGTCCCTGACGCCCGGTTCGAAACCGCAGCTGATGCGATGAATTTGCCCAAATCATCGCATCAGCTGCTGTTTCAATTCCTGGGACCGGCGCTCAGCCGGTGCCGATAGGATGAATTCCATGAGTTCCGCTGTTGGGTCGCAGACCCGTCCGTTCCAAGTTGACCTGCATGGCGTCGTTGACCTTCTGAGCCGGCACATTTATTCGGGACCGCAGGTATACCTGCGCGAACTGATCCAAAACGGCCGCGATGCCATTGTTGCCCGCCGGCTGGCAGAAGGAGCCGAAGGCGCGGAGTCGTCCGGCCGGCGGGAAATCCGCATCTTCCCGTCCAGCCCGGACAACCCCGAATTCCGGGTGGACGACGACGGCATCGGCCTGAACGTCGACGAGGTGGCGCAGCTGCTGGCCACCGTGGGACGCAGTTCCAAGCGGGATCTTTTTGAGCTGCCGCGCCAGGACCTGCTGGGCCAGTTCGGCATCGGCCTGCTGTCCTGCTTCATGGTGGCCGATGAAATCGAGGTGGTCTCCCGCAAGGCGGGCGAGAGCGCCGTCAGATGGGTCGGTTCCGCATCCGGGACGTTCAGTGTGAGCGTGCTGGACGGCGTCGACCTTCCCGTGGGAACCAGTGTGAAGCTGCGCCCCCGCGCCGATGACGCGGAGCTGTGCACCCGCAAAACGGTCACCGAACTGGCCACGCGCTATGCCCGCTACCTGCCGGTGCCGATCCTGGTTGCCGATGGCACCGGAGGCTTCGACACCATCAACCGCCCGTCGCTATTCATCCTGGCCGGGGAGGAAAGGGCGGAGCGGCGCAGCGAACTGCTGGAGCTGGGCACCGAGCTGATCGGCGCCCGGCCATTGGACGCCATTGAGCTCAGCGGCCCCTCCACCGGAACCCGCGGCACCGCCTACATCCTGCCGTTCACCCCGCCGCCGTCTGCCCGGGCCGCGCACGCCGTCTACCTCGGCGGCATGCTCGTCGATGAGCACAGCCAGGACCTGTTGCCGGAATGGGCCTTCTTTGTGCGGGCCGTAGTGGATTCCACGGGCCTGAAACCGACGGCATCGCGCGAATCCCTCGTGGCCGACGAATCGTTGGAGATGACCCGGACCGAACTGGGGGCCGCGCTGCGGGCCTGGATCATCCGCATGGGAGCCGCCAACCCGAACAAACTGGCCGAATTTGTCTCCATCCACCACCTGGGCCTGAAATCGCTGGTGGCGCACGACGACGAACTGGCCTCGTTCCTGACCCGCTGGCTGAGCGTGGAAACCACCGCCGGACGCATGACCATCGAAGAACTGGTCTCCCGCCAAAAACACATCAGGTACACCGAGTCGATGGAGGAATTCCGCCAGATCGCCGCCATGGTTCCGGCCGAAGACCCCGTGGTCAACGGCGGCTATGTCTACGACACGGAGATCATCCGCCGCCTGCCTTTCCTCTTCGACGGCACGAGTGTGGAGAAGGTGGCGCTGGCAGCGCTGCTGAATTCCCTCGCTGTCCCGGCACTGGCGGAACGTGCAGCCGTGCTGGAATTTGAGCAGCGCGCCAGCGCAGTCCTGAAGCCCTTCGACGTCCAGGTGAACGTGCGCAACTTTGCGCCGGTGGAGGTTTCCGCCCTGTACCTGGCAGACGAAGCTGTGCTGCGCGGGATGCATCGCAGTGCTGCCCGCAGAGTGGCCAATTCCCTGTGGAGCGGGGTGCTGGCCAAGGCCGAAAAATCCTTGGAAGCAGCCACGGAGCACAACCACCAGCTGGCCCAGGCCACCCTCTGTGCTAATTGGGACAACCCGCTGATCCGCACACTGGCCAAAAGCAGCGACGGTGCAGTCTTCAACCGGACCATCAAGCTGCTGTACGTGCAGGCCATGCTCGGCGCCCACCAGCCGCTCGGGGCCGCCCAGCGCAGCCTGCTCACAGAATCGCTCAATGACCTGGTCCAGCTGAGCATGAGCAGCTAGCCCACCATCCATGCGCCGCCCGCGGACGGCGGTGCCGCCGCACGGCCAATTCGCGTGCGGCGACGCTTGTCCATGTAAGAGGGAACAGAAATGAAGACCACCGAAGAACTTGAAAACCTCATCGGCAAGGCCGCAGACGCCATGTGGGGGACTGAGCTTGCCGTCATGCTGGAGCGGGCCCTGGCCCTGGCACTTGACCAGGGCGACGAGTCAGGGGAATACCGGGTGCGCCTGCTCATGGGCAACAACGCCCAAATGACGGGGGACACCGACAGGTTGCTGACAAACTTTGCCTGGTGCCTGGCCAAGCATGACGAGGATCCGGGCCGGTTCCCCATCGAGCCCGATGAAGGCATCGATCTCATGTGGCAGTTCAAGTGGATGGTGGGGGTGCTTGGCGCAGACCCGCAGTTTTCCACGGAGCAGATCAATGCGGTGATGGCCGACATGGAGGCGCACTACAGGCGGGCCAACCTGGGACTCTCAGGGGTTGCCATGGCGAGGTTTGAAGCGGCCTTTAGCAACGGCCACCTGCACGAAGCCCATGAAGCATATGCCACGCTGGGTTCCACAGCGCGTGATGAGTACTCCCATTGCGACGCCTGTGTCCGCTCGGTGGCCATGGACTACCACTTCAGCACAGGCGAGCACGTCAAGGGGATCGCCGAGTTCAAGGAGATCATGGATGGCGGCTATAGCTGTGGTGAGGAACCGGAAAATGCCATGTCGGTGGCGCTCATCCCGCTGCTGCGATCCGGCGACACCGGCGGACTGGCCTCGCTGCACCGGCGCAGCTACCGCGAGGCGCGGGGGAATGCCGACAACGTGGGCATCATTGCCAACCATGTGGCCTTCTGCGCCGTGACCGGCAATGAGGCGCGGGGCGTGGCCCTGGCGGAGCGGCACCTTGCCTGGCTGGCCCACGATCCCTTGTCGCACCGCAAGCACCTCAACTTCCTCACCGCCCTGGGCCTGTTGCTGGAGAAGCTGGTTTCCTCCGGCCACGGCGATATTGTCATCCGTGGCACGGAGAACACCCAGCTCGACCCCTTCTTTGGGCAACGCAGCGGTGTCCTCTCTGCCGCAGAGCTGGCGCCACTGTGCTGGTCGGCCGCGGAAGTCCTGGCAGCGGACTTTGATACCCGTAACGGCAATGAGTTCCATGGCCGGCAGATTGCCGAGCGCCGCGCCATGGTGACCGAAAGCCACCCGCTCGAGCTCGGCTCCGAGACATTCAACAGCCCGGCCGCACCCGCCATTGAGCAGCCGGCCAGCAGCGACGAATGGCAGACCCTGGCCATCGATTTGGCAACAACGGGCCAATTCGACGCCGCCCTGGCCGCCTGCGCCAGCGGGGTGCGCGGCACACAAGATCCCCGTGAGCTTGCCGCATTGCACAACGTTGCCATCGGCGTTCACGCCCACGTTCCCGGTGAGAATAGCCGCACGCTCCTGCGTGCAGCAGTAGTGCTGCGGGCAGCCGCCCTGCGCGCGGCAGGGGACGAAGAACTGGCGGGCCTCACGGAGCGGACTGCAGAACTGCTGGCCGGCCCGGACACCAACGACAGCAATGAAGCAAAACTGGCCTTGGTTGAGACGGAGTTGCCGGCACTGGCCCACCACCCGGAAGCACGCTACATCCTCAACGCGGAACGTGGCCACATCATGACCGAGAGCGGACAGCTTGAGCAGGCCCGTGCAGCCCTGGCGGAGATGGACCAGGCCATCACGGAGTGGTCCGCTGCCGCCGCCACACCCACAGAAACAACCCTCCGCCGGGCCAAGGCGGAGCATTCCTCGCTCATGCTGCGACTGGGCATCCAGGCCGATGACCTTGAAGAAATCAGGGTCTGGCTGGCCAGGAACCTGGCACATGAAACATCCGTGGTCCGGAAGTCGACCAGTCTCGGGCTGCGAGCACGGTTGGTGGCACAGGATGGGGATCTTGCCCGGGCCCTGACCGACGCGGAGGACTCCACGGACCTGCTGCTGGGACTAGGTGCCCGCGAGACCGTGGCCCAGTCCGTTCAGCTCTCGGCCGCCATCCTGCACAACATGGGGCGGATACAGGAATACCGGGCCCGGCTGCGTTTTGGCATACAGCAAGCCCAGCTGGCCGAGTCACCGTACGTACTGGGCTTGGCCCATATGCTGGCCAGGGATCTGGTGGAGCACGGCGCCAACGATGAGGCCATCGAGCTCCTCGATGAGACCCTGAACAATTCCGGCGTCGAGATTGGCAGCCACGACCGTGGCGAGCTGTATGACCTGCTCGGCAGCGCCCTGCGGGGAGCAGAGGAACTGGGCGGCGCCCTGAACGCGTGGGCACTGGGAATTGAGTGCTTTGAGGCCAACGAGGAGGCGGACCGGGCAGCTCAGCTGCACCTGGCCATCAGCTCCACCTACCGGGAAGCCGGCTACCCTGACCGGGCTGCGGAGGGTGCCCGTGCAGCCGTGGACGGGCTGGCCGCAGCAATGGCTGCAGGAGACTCAGGCATCGAGCCCCAGTCATTGGTGGCAGCCCACATGCAGCTCGCCGAAGCGTTGAGCCTGGACGGCGACGACGGCGCCCTTGCCGCAATTGAGGCCGCCAATACCCTCGCTGTGCAGGCGGATTCGCCGGCGCAAGCCGCGGAAATCCAGCTGATCCGTGCCCGCCACCTGTTCCGCGACGGCGAGGTGGACGGTGCCGTGGCCCAGACGTTGCAGGCTTCCAGTGCGCTGGACGAGATCGACGACGTACACAACCAGTCAATGCTGGCCCTCTTGCAGGCGGCCCACATGCTGGACAACGCCAAGCGCCATGACGATGCCGCGGCCATTTACCGCAGCGTCATTGAAGCACTCGAGGGGGATTCGCAGGGCCAGGAGATCGTGCGGCACCAGCTGGCGGACTGCCTCGAGGCAGCCGGGCGAAGTGCCGAGGCTGTGGCCGTCCGCACCGAGGCCGAGGCGCAGCGCAGGCAGTAGTCCCGCCCCAGTCAGACGGCTCCCTCACCTTTTGGAGTGTTTCTGGGAGGGCTTCCCTCACCTTCCGGCGCACGTGCATTTTCAATACGCCCACCCGGCCGTCACGTCCGTCTAGACTGGCCGCATGGGAATTGTGTATGCGGCCGAGCTGCGGCCCTCGAAAATGGAACTCGTTGCCCAGTGGCTGCCGGGGCAGGAATGGTTCTACGGCGACGCCGGGGAGCTCGTGCGGTTGGGTTCCTTCCGCTTTGATGACCTGGCCGGTGAGGTGGGCATTGAGACGCACATCGTGGGCGCCGGTGACAAGGTCTATCAGGTGCCGCTGACCTATCGCGGCGCCCCGCTGGCCGGCGCCGAGGCGTTCCTGGTGGGCACCATGGAGCACTCTGTTTTGGGCAGCCGCTGGGTGTACGACGCCACGGCCGATCCCGTCTACCAGGCCGAGCTGGCCGCAGCGCTGCTGACCGGCAAGCCGCAGGCGGTTGAGCACAAGGACGTTGCCGGGACGTTTGAGGCGCTGCCCCACACGGCCGTGCTGTTCAGCACCGGGACGCCCGACGCCGGTCTGCCGGAGTTGCGCTTTGGCCTCCCGAGCACCACCGCGGGAGTCACCAGCATTCCCGCCGGAGACGTGAACTTTGCCGTGCTGCGCGAGCTGGACACCACAGGGACTTTTCACCATGAAACTACCCTGGCCGTCACGTGGGATGGGCAAGCTGTACCGGTCCTGGTCGCCGCGGCCTGACGCCCTCACATGGTTGCTGGCACCAGTGCCCCGCCGCGTCCGGGGAAGCGACTCCTGGGGATTGTCTTTCTCGTCCTGATTTATGCCGCCGCGGCCATCCTGCTGCTGTTGCCTGCGGTGTTCCTGGCACTTGGCCTGCAGGCGCTGGGCAGCAAGTTGGGGCTCTGGGTGGGGGAGCCGACGTCCAATGACGGCGAAGAATCCTGGGCCACCATGATCGGCATTATTTCGTTCCTGGTGGTGCTGGCCGGTGCCGGATTGGGCGCCTGGCCCGTGGCCAGGCGACACGGTCTGCGGCCGCTGTGGACGGTCGCCATTGCCAGCGGCGTTGTGGTTCTCGGCTATGCGCTGTGGTTGGCGCCGTTCCTCAACTGATCCTCAGCGCCGCCGATGGCTCCTCACCAACAGCACGACGCAGGCAACGAGGATGCCGGCGATGGCAAGGGACAGCAGGAGGTCGGGCCAGCCGATGGAAAAGCCCGAGGTGTCGTTGCATTCGACGGTTCCCGCAACGCAGGATGCGGGCAAAATGAAGGTGGCCATGTGCCCAGTCAAGGCCACTGGGCCGCCTCCGTCCAGCACGGTTGGGTAACGCCTAGATTCCGCGCTGTGTCAGGACCAGCGGCCCATCCTCGGTAATCGCGATGGTGTGTTCCGAATGGGCGGTGCGGCTGCCGTTGGCGCTGTGCAGGGTCCATCCGTCGTCGGCCACCTTGAGCTTGTCGGTGCCCCGCATGAACCACGGCTCGATGGCGATGACCAGCCCCGGCTGCAGGGGAAAACCGCGACCGGGCCGCCCATCGTTGGCAACGAACGGCTCCCCGTGCATGGTCCGGCCCACGCCGTGGCCGCCAAATTGTTTGTTGACCTTGAGGCCGGCTTCACGGGCGACGCTGCCAATGGCATAGGAGATGTCGCCGATCTTGTTGCCCACCACCGCTACAGAGATTGCTTTCTCAAGGGCGCGCTCTGTGAGCTCGATCAGCTCCAGATCCTCCGGACTGGGCGTTCCCACCACGAAGCTAATGGCCGAATCAGCCACCCAACCATCCACGCTGGCGGCAAAATCGAGAGTCAACAGGTCCCCGTCACGCAGCTGGTACGGGTGGGGCAGTCCGTGCAGCACCGCATCATTGACCGAGGTGCACAGGACATGCCCGAACGGCCCGGAGCCAAACGAAGGCGCGTAGTCGAGGTAGCACGAGGTGGCGCCGCGTTCGCGGATGAGATCGTGGGCCAAGGCGTTCAATTCCAGCAAGTCCACGCCGACGGCGGCATGTTCCTTCAGCGCTGTGAGCGTTGCGGAGACAAAACTGCCAGCCGCCTTCATTTCCTCGAGTACTTCCATGGAGTGCAATTCGATCATGGGGATCCGGCCTTTCCGCCAGTCGGTAAAACATTACCGGTATAACTATACCGGAGGTAGACTGGAGAGCATGGTACGGGTGCCGCTCACGGCGGAAGAAATCAAGCGCGGGCAGGAGCTGGGCGCTGCCCTCCGCGTGGCAAGGGGTGCACGAACCATGGTTGATGTGGCCCTGTGCGCCGGCGTTTCGGTGGAGACGCTGCGGAAGATTGAAACTGGCCGCAGCCCGTCGCCGGAGTTCTTTACGATTCTTCGCATCTGCGCCGAACTTGGCCTTTCCATGGACAGCTTCCGGCGGCCCTTCGGCGACGCTCCCCCCGAATCCGCGCTGGCATCCTGATCCGTCCAGCATTCGCCCTGACCTTCTCGCACCGCGGCGCTCGGGCCTCCGAAAAAATTCCCAAATAAACTTCACCCACCCCTGTTGCACCCCCACTACTTAACGCTACTATGTACTGGTAGTAAGCACTACTAGGTAGATGAAGGAGGTGTCCCATGGGGAAGCAAATGACAGAGATGCTCAAGGGCACCCTCGAGGGCATAGTCCTGGCGATTCTGGCGGCCCAGCCCGCCTATGGCTATGAGATTACAGCGCAATTGCGCGCCAAAGGCTTTGACGACATCGCCGAAGGCACCGTGTATGCGCTTTTGGTGAGAATCGAGCGCAACGGGCTGGTCGACGTCGTCAAGCGGCCCTCGGAAAAAGGTCCGCCGCGCAAGGTCTATTCACTCAACACGCAGGGCCGGGCAGAGCTAGACGAATTTTGGAAAACATGGGGCTTCATGGCCGAACGGCTCGAGACGCTCCGCGAAGGAGACAAGAAATAATGGCTGCAAAATGGATCGAGACGGTCACTGGATCGCTCGAGGAAAAGAAGCAATATCGTGAGCACAAGGCGCGCGTGAAGGCACTGCCCACTCAGTACCGCACGGCCGTCGAGGCGATTGAGCGGTACCTGATGTACTTCGGCTCCATCACCAAGGGCGACGTCATGGTCACCATGCTCGACGACCTCGGTGACCTTTTCGAGCAGGCCGCTGCGGACGGCACCCCTGTCCGCGACATCGTCGGCGCCGACCCCGTCGAGTTCGTCGAGACCTTCTTGGCGAACTACTCCGAGGGTCAGTGGATCAACAAGGAACGCCAGCGCCTGATCCGTGCCATCGACGGCATCGCGGACGCGGAAATGTAAGGAAACCCATGAACACCAACCAGTCCCAGGCGCCTGCCATCACCGTGGCGGGCCTGGAAAAATCATTCAAGGACGTGCACGTGCTGCGCGGCGTCGATTTCCAGGTGGCCCGCGGCAGCATCTTCGCCCTCCTCGGCTCCAACGGCGCCGGCAAGACCACCATCGTGAAGATCCTTTCCACCTTGTTAAAGTCCGACGCCGGTGCTGCCGCCGTCAACGGCTTTGACGTCACCTCCGCGCCGGGAAGTGTCAGGGAATCGATCAGCCTCACCGGCCAGTTCGCCGCCGTCGACGACATCCTCACGGGGCGTGAAAACCTGATCCTCGTCGCGAAACTGCGGCACCTCCACGGACCCGGCGAAATTGCCGACGGCCTCCTGCAGCGTTTCTCGCTGACCGAGGCGGGTTCGCGAAAAGTCGCCACCTACTCCGGGGGCATGCGCCGCCGGCTCGACATTGCCATGAGCCTGATCGGCAACCCGGACGTCATCTTCCTCGATGAGCCAACCACGGGGCTCGACCCCGAAGCGCGCATTGAAGTGTGGGCCGCCATCAAGGAACTCGCCGGCCACGGCACCACGGTGCTGCTGACCACGCAGACCTTGGATGAGGCCGAACATCTCGCCGACCGGATCGCGATCCTCCATGAAGGGCGGATCATCGTGAACGGCACGTTGGCCGAACTTAAGGCGCTGCTGCCTCCGGCCAAGGTTGAGTACGTCGAAAAACAGCCCACCCTCGAGGACGTCTTCTTCGCCGTTGTTGGCGGGAACGGCGGCCGTGCCGGGAATGGCGACGCAAGGAAAACGCCGTCGGAAGCGATTCTGCCGGAAACGACTAAGGATCCATCATGAGCAAGCATTTCTTTGTCGACACCGCCGTCCTGCTGGGACGATCCCTGCGACACATCTCCCGCAGCATGGACACCATCATTACGACCACACTGATGCCGATCGCCTTTCTGCTGCTGTTTGTCTACGTGTTTGGCGGGGCGATTCACACAGGCTCGGGTTCCTATGTCAGCTATCTGCTGCCGGGCATCCTGATCATCACGATTGCCTCCGGCATTTCCTACACAGCGTTCCGGTTGTTCCTGGACATGCAGAGCGGTATTTTTGAGCGGTTCCAGTCCATGCCGATTGCCCGGTCCTCGGTGCTGTGGGCGCATGTGGTGACCTCGCTGGTCGCCAACTCAGTCTCCGTGGTCGTCGTCGTGCTTGTTGCCTTGATCATGGGATTCCGCTCAGGGGCAGGACTCCTGGGGTGGCTCGCGGTGGCCGGGATCCTGCTCCTGTTGACACTTGCGCTGACGTGGATTGCCGTGATTCCAGGACTTACCGCGAAGACTGCGGACGGGGCGAGTGCGTTCGCATACCCGATCATTTTCCTGCCGTTCATCAGTTCGGCGTTCGTGCCCACTGAGACCATGCCGGGCCCGGTGCGCTGGTTTGCTGAGAACCAGCCGGTCACCTCGATCGTCAACACGATCCGGAACCTGCTGGCTCACCAGCCGGTGGGCGGGGACATCTGGGTAGCACTCGCCTGGTGTGTCGGCATCCTGGTGGTCGCCTATATTTTCGCCATGGCCGCGTACCGGCGGAAGATCGCGTAGCGGGTGATGACGTACGACGGCGGGAGCTCAAGTGTCCGTCAACTCGCAGTAGATGCCGCCAATTTGCGATGTGAGGGCATCTACTGCGAGTTGGTGGACGGGGCGGTGGATGCACCGGCAAGAACCGGAAGGCGGCATCTCCAGCCAACGCTTCCCTTCGGGGTGTTCCTGTAGACACTCCGGCAGGAGGCTTCTCCGGGAGCTGGTCCTAGACGGAGGGTTCCGGTTTCGCCCGGGGAAGCAGCGCGGTGTAAACGCAGACCGCAGCGACGAACAGGAGCAGGAATCCGAGCATGCCCATGGCCACCGAGCTGTCGGACACCTCATTAGGCTCGAGGCCCACTGTGCTGAAGATCGTTCCCAGTGCCACGCCGACAATGCCGTAGCCCAGCGACACGAAGCAGACGACCACCGCCTTCTGGATTTGATACCAGTGGTCATCGCGGAAGAACCCTCGCCCCGTGGCCCCGCCTATGGCGAAGGGAATGATGGCCGCGGCCAACATGATGGACACTACGAGCCAGCTGGGACTGTACCCAACACCATCGGGCCCCACATGCCTGGCAATGTGGCTCGGCATCAGCGGGCTGAGAATCACGTAAAGAACCACGCCCGCCAAAAGCGTGCACGCCGGCGCCACGACAAGGAGCGGCACTGCCCGCGTCTTCACATGTGCAGTATCTTGCTGGCTGGCTTTCACAGACAAACTGTCCCCTTCAGTTGTGCCCCCGCACCGGGGGCTTGTTCTATTCCCGATACTAACATTTGCCGGCTGCGCCCGTCGGCGGGCGCAGCCGACCGCGGACCGCCGACTTACAGATTTGAACGTGTTCAAAAAACGTGCTTTACTCTGAACTGAACACGTTCAAAAAAAGGGGTGCGGGATGGACAGCAAGCAACTGGACGGCAAGAGCGCACAAACCAAGGCCCTCGTGCTCGAGACGGCCCTGGGCATGTTCCGGGCCAGGGGCTACGCAAAATCCACCATGCGTGCCATTGCCGCCGAGGCCGGGGTTTCCCTTGGCAGCGCCTACTACTACTTTGCTTCCAAGGATGATCTGGTCCTGGAGCTCTACCGCGAATCGGTGACCGAGCAGCGAACCGCAGCGTCAAAAGCCATGGCAGATGCAAGCGGCCTGGGCGACAGGCTCAAGGCGGCCATGCACGCCGGCATTGACGCCCTCACTCCCTATCACGGCTTCGGCGGTGCATTCATTGGCAGTGCGCTGCCACCGCAGTCGCCACTGAACCCGTTCGGTGAGCCGTCGCGGGAAGTCCGGGAGTCCGCCGTCGGAATTTTCAGTGAGGTCGTTGAGGGGGCCAAGGTGCCGCACTTCCTGCGCGCGCAGCTGCCCGAGCTGCTGTGGCTCGGGTACATGGGTGTGGTGCTGTTTTGGGTCTACGACCGCTCCGAAGGCCAACGCCGCACCCGGACCCTGATCGACGGGGCGGCGCCGCTGATCGCCAAGTTGGTTGGCTTCTCGCGTCTGCCGGTGGTGAGGCCGCTGGTGGCGGAAGCCCTCGCGCTCAAGGCCCGGGTGCAGTCGTGAAAACCGTGGTCATCGCCGGGGCCTCCGGATTCATTGGCACGCATTTCCGCCGCCAGTTCGACGCCGCAGGCTGGCAGATCCGCACCGTGGGCCGCTCCGGGGATGCCATATGGGGCGACACAGCCGCCATCACCGAGGTACTGGAAGGTGCCGACTTGTTGATCAACCTGGCAGGAAAATCGGTCTCCTGCCGCTACACCACGGCCAACAAGGCGGAGATCATGCGGTCCCGAACGGAGACCACGGCGGAGCTGGGCCGGGCTGTTGCCGCCTGCGCCACACCGCCGCGCGACTGGTTCAACTCCAGCACCGGAACCATCTACCGTGATGCCCGGGACCGGCCCCAAGACGAGCACGACGGCGAACTTGGCTCGGGCTTTTCCGTCGAGGTGGCGCAGGGCTGGGAGGAAACGCTCGCCGCCGCGGCGACCCCTGAAACACGCAGGATTCCGCTGCGAATTTCCATCGCCATGGGCCCGGGCGGCGGCGTGATGAAGCCGTTCAACACCCTGGCGCGGCTGGGCCTGGGCGGACGCATGGGAGACGGGGCGCAGAAATACAGTTGGGTGCACGTTGACGACTTGTTCCGGGCCGTGTTGTTCCTGCACGAACATCCGGACATCACGGGGCCCATCAACATTGCGGCGCCGGAGGTGGTGACGAACGCCGGGTTGATGGCGGCCGTGCGGCGCGTGTACCGGGCGCCAGTGGGGCTGCCCACCCCGGTGTGGCTGCTCACCCTCGGTGCGGTGCTGATCCGCACGGAAACTGAACTGGTCCTGAAGAGCCGCTGGGTCCGGGCCGGCAAGCTGGAGGATGCCGGGTTTGTCTGGCATCACCCCGGGCTCGAGGAAGCGCTCGCGGACATTGCGGGTCGGCAGGGAATTCAAGATGGAACGGCGGTTGCACCGTGACTCGATTTGAGGTTGCACCATGACCGGCAACGAAAACCCGAGAAACCCCGAAGCCAGCGGTCCCGACGCCGGCACTGGAGCCGAGTGCCTGAAGGTAAATGTTTATCAGGAGGAGCAGGAGGCCAGCTGGGCGAAGGAGGACAGCTTTAGCATGCGGTACGGGGCGCCGGCGCTGTTGACCGGCTGGTTCGTGACCTTCTTCGTGTTTTGTTTGGGGCTGACGGTGGCCAGCGTTGTGTTATGGGCACCGCACGGCATGGGTTGGGGGTTACTGCCGCTGTCGCTGGTCTTCGGGTTCCCCTTTGCTGCGTTCATTGGCCTGCCGCTGGCCATCTTGATCGCCTGGCCACTGAGGAGAGTCCGCGACCAGCGACTCCACGTGCTGGCATTAGCGCTCGCAGTCGGTGCGGCCATGGGTGTGGTTGCCCTGTTCTCCTACCGGTTTGAAATGCTGTGGGCCGTGGCGGCGCTGGCCGCCTGGGCTGCTGTCAGCGCCGCGATCGGCCGGGCGGTCGTCATCAATATGGTGGCCCGCAGGAATTAGCGCAGGAATTAGCGCAGGAATTCGCGCAGGAATTAGCCCAGGAATTGACTCAGGATGGCCGCGGGGTCCGGAGCGTCGCTGTCATCCAGCAGCCGGGCCAAGACCGAATCCGATAGGCTCCATCAAGAGACCGGGCAGTGCCGCCCTCCACCTGCGATTGGAATCCCGAATGAGCCCCGCCGCCACCCTGACGCTGACCACCAGGACCCTTGAGCTGGCCGAGTTGGGCGGGGACTCTCCGCTGCCCTCAGTCCAGCCCATGCTTGAGCCGCCCTATACGGTGGGTAATGACATTCCGGAGGAGATTTCCGCCGGCGTGAGGTGGGGAAAGGTTGGGAACATCTACCCCTACCCCATGCAGGACGACTACTCGCGGGAGACCAGCGCAACGGAGCTGACCGCCGTCGTGCTTGAAAATGCGCATGTGAAGGCCACCTTCCTGCCCCAGCTGGGTGGGCGGCTGTGGGATCTCACCGACAAGGCCACCGGCAAGGCGCTGCTGCACACCCAGGACCGCATCCAGTTCGCCAACCTGGCCCTGCGCAACGCCTGGTTTGCCGGCGGGATCGAGTACAACATTGGCACGCGCGGGCATTCCCCGACCACCAGCGTGCCGCTGCACACCGCCATCGTGCGTACGCCGGAGGGGCAGGACGTGCTGCGCATGTGGGAGTTCGACCGGCTGCGCGAGGTGGTGTTCCAGCTTGATGCGTGGCTGCCTGCGGAGTCGAAGGTGGTGTTCACGGCCGTGCGCATTCGCAACCCCAATGACACGTCCGTGCCGATGTATTGGTGGTCCAATGCGGCCGTCCCGCAGACCCCGGCGACGCGCGTCATTGCCCCGGCGGCCAACGCGTACGCCACTGACTACGACGGCTCGATGGCGCGCGTGGATCCCACGAATTTCCACGGCGGCGACTGTACTTTCGCCGTGAAGAATGCGCAGGCGGTGGACTTTTTCTTTGACATTGCCCAGGATGAGCGGCGCTGGGAGGTTGCCGCGGACGACGCCGGAGACGGGCTTGCGCTCATTTCCTCACCGCGGCTGCGGGGCCGGAAGCTGTTCGTATGGGGCGAGAGTGTTGGCGGTCATCGCTGGCAGGAGTGGCTGACGCCGTCGGGCTCCGGCGAGC
This sequence comes from Arthrobacter sp. PAMC 25486, assembly GCF_000785535.1. Lineage (NCBI taxonomy): Bacteria > Bacillati > Actinomycetota > Actinomycetes > Micrococcales > Micrococcaceae > Arthrobacter > Arthrobacter sp. PAMC 25486. The sequence continues at coordinate 3,957,000 of NZ_CP007595.1, forward strand.
CGCGGCATTACGCCGAAATCCAGGCCGGCCTGGCGCAGACCCAATTTGAGCACGTGCCCATGCCCGCCGGTGCCTCCTGGCAATGGGTTGAGGCCTACGGCAACGCGGCGCTTGACCCGGCGCTCGCCGCGGGGGAGTGGGATGCCGCCGTCGCCCATGGGGCACAGCGTGTGGAGGCGCTGGTGTCGGAACTTTCGATGTCTGCCGCATTGTCCGACGCCGGACGCTGGGCCGATCTGCCGCCTTCGGAAATGGTGGTGGCCGGCAACGGCTGGGGTGCTGTGGAGCGGGTCCGTCGCCAGCACTCCCAGGCCGACTGGATCGACGAGACCGGCACACCCTTTGGCGATGAGACCCTGACTGCGGACCAGGCGCCGTGGCTTGAGCTGCTGCAGGCGAACGAGGGCATTGTTGAAAAGCCCTTTGAAGCGACCGCGGCCGAGGCGCCGAGCCAACCGTTTGGCGGGGCGGCGTCGTTTGTACGCGGCGTTGACTGGGAGGACCTGCTCACGGCCGGCCGCAATTCCAGCGCCGAGGGGGCCTTTCACCACGCCGTCATGGTTCATGCGCGGGCGTCCGTGTCGGCGGCGGACCTGGCGGTTGTCGCCTCGCTGTACCGCCAGGTACTGACCGGCACTTTTGCTGCAGGCGCCCCCTTGAGCGTGCGGAGCCGGGCACTGGCCCACCGCGGTTTGGGTCTGGCCCTGCTGGGTGCCGGAGATGTCAATGGGGGACTGGCTGAATGTGCGGCTGCCTGCGCCTTGGAAACAGACAACCGCAATTTGCTCATTGAAGCCATGACGCTGGCGCTGGAGAACGGGCGACCCGGGCTGACACTTGAACTGCTGTCCGGTGCGCCGGAACTGCTCGCGAGGTTGGACCGTGTCCGCTTCCTGCAAGCAGGTGCGCTGGCAGCCGCGGGTGACACTGCTGCGGCGGCCGCCATTCTCAAGGCAGGAGTGGAGGTGCCCGACCTCCGCGAAGGGGCCAACTCCATCACCGACCTGTGGCGCCAGGTCTGCCCGGGCGAGGACGTCCCGGAACAGTATCAGTTCAGCATGCACTAACCCCGCCCCCTATCAACGCTCGCTCACATATGGGGCTGTTTTCCCCGACGCTCCTGCAGATTCGGGGCACTTTCAGCGAACGCTTTCCCTCCTGGGGGGCAAGGTGCGAGGCGAGAGGCCCACAGCTGCAGGAGCGTTCTGGAATAAGGCCCCGTAGCTGCAGGAGCGTCACAAGGAAATGCCCCTGATGTGCGCGAGGGTCTGGAGGGGGTCGGTGGGGGAGGCATGTTGACAGAGGGCTGCGATGGCTGCCATGGTCATTCCTATGAACCTGTCAGGCAACTGGACAGCCGGACAGTCACAAATCGTCCGTGTCAGCGCCGCCGAGGCCGTATTCCAAGCCATCCGCTCCGCCAGCGAGGACGGCCAGCTCAAAGTTGGCACCAAGCTCAGTAGCGAAACCGCTCTCGCAGCCCAATATGGCGTCAGCCGCTCCGTGATTCGCGAAGCCCTGCGCTCGTGCACCGCCCTGGGCCTGACCGAAACCCAGACCGGCAAGGGCACCTTTGTCATCGCGAGCCGGGCATCCAGTGATCTGGTCCTCGGCCCGTTCTCAGCCCGCAACCTCATGGAGGCCCGCCCTCACATTGAAGTGCCCGCCGCCGAATTCGCCGCCACCCGCCGCAGCACGGAGCAACTCGAGGAAATGCGCGGCATCCTGGCCCTCATGGCCGAGGAGGACGACCCCGAAATCTGGGTCAGCCTCGACGCCACCTTCCACGCCGCCATCGCCCGCGCCAGCGGCAACGGCGTGTTTGAAAGCGTCGTCAACGACATCCGCGACGCCCTGGTGAACCAGTCGGAAACCATCAACCTCATCACGGGCCGCGCGCGCCAATCCGACATGGAGCACCAACACATCCTCGACGCGATCGTCCGCGGCAGCACCCACGACGCCGGCCTGGCCATGGCCACCCACCTATCCGCCGTCGACACCGCCCTCAGCCTGATCATGGGAGAAAAACACGCATGAGCCACACCGACTTCCCCGCCCACGAACCCCTCGCCGTCCAGACTCGCGGCGAGCTCGTTGAGAGCGTCCACTATGGCTCGCTGATCGCACTGCAGCACGACGGCGGGAGCCTCCTTTCGCGAGGTGAGCCCACGGCCCGCATGTACCCGAGATCGGCCCTGAAACCACTGATTGCCGTGGCCATGCTGCGGGCCGGTCTGGATCTGCCCGCGGATCAGCTGGCACTGGCCTCGGCCAGCCACTCGGGCGCCGCGGAGCACCAGGAAACAGCGGCGAAGATCTTGGCCGACGCCGGACTCACACCGGTGGACCTGCGCAACTCCACCGACCTGCCCTACGGCGTAAAAGAACGTGAACAGTGGCTGAACGCAGGCCGTGGCCCCACGCAGCTGGCACAAAACTGCTCCGGCAAGCACGCGGCGCTGCTGGCCACCTGCGTCAAAAATGGCTGGCCGCTGGAGAGTTACCTGCACGCCGGACATCCCCTGACAATGCTCATCCGCGAAACCGTGGCTGAGCTGACCGGTGAGGAAATCACCGCCATCAGCACCGACGGCTGCGGCACGGAGGTGTTCGGCCTGTCCCTGACCGGCATGGCCCGTGCGTTCGCCCGCCTCGTGACAGCCAAGTCCCGCACGCCGGAGCGCCGGGTGGCCGACGCCATGCGTGAGCACCCCGCATTGGTGGCCGGTCATGGCCGCGACGTCACCGCACTGATGAGTGCTGTCCCCGGGCTGCTCGCCAAGGATGGCTTCGAGGGCATTCAGGTGATCGCCCTCGAGGACGGCAGCTCTCTTGCCCTGAAGATTTCCGACGGCGGGGACCGCGCCCGGATGCCGGCAGCAGTCCCGGTCCTGCTCGCGCTGGGCGTTGACCCCGCCGCGCTGAAACCGTTCAACAACCTCCCCGTGCTGGGCGGCGGCAAGCCGGTCGGCGAACTCCGCGGCCTGCCAACAACAAACTGACCATCCACACTGACGGCGCGATGAAGCGCCCCTCCAAGGAGAACCATGACTGAGACCATGTCCACCACGCCTGTTTCCGACCCGCTCACCGCAACCGCTGCAACAGCCACCCGCCGCGAGCATGACCTGATTGGTGACCGGGACGTCCCGGCTGACGCCTACTGGGGCGTCCACACACTGCGCGCCGTGGAAAACTTCCCTATCACGGGCATTCCGCTGAGCTACAACACGCACCTTGTTAACGGCCTCGCCATGGTCAAGCAGGCGGCGGCCCAGGCCAACCACGAGCTCGGCCTGCTCGATGACACACGGGCCGCCGCGATCATCGCGGCCTGCCAGGAGATCATCGCCGGGGAACTGCACGAACAATTCGTGGTGGACGTCATCCAGGGAGGTGCCGGGACGTCGTCGAACATGAACGCCAACGAGGTCATCGCCAACCGGGCACTGGAAATCCTGGGCCACGCCAAGGGCGACTACCAATACCTGCACCCCAACGACCACGTGAACCTGAGCCAGTCCACCAATGATGTATATCCGACGGCGGTCAACGTCGCCACGATCTTCGCGGCAAAATCGCTGGTGGGTGCCATGGAATACCTCTGCGATGCCTTCGCACTGAAGGCCGTGGAGTTCCGGACAGTGGTGAAGATGGGCCGCACCCAGCTGCAGGACGCCGTCCCCATGACGCTGGGCCAGGAATTCAACACCTACGCCGTCACGATGGGGGAGGACCGGGCCCGGCTGGCCGAATCCACGCTGTTGGTGCACGAGATCAACCTCGGCGCCACCGCCATCGGCACGGGCCTGAACGCGCCGATTGGCTACTCCGCGCTGGCCTGCCGCCACCTCGTGGAAATCTCCGGTCTGCCGCTGACCACCTCCGTTGACCTAATCGAGGCGACGCAGGACGTTGGCGCCTTTGTGCACCTGTCGGGCGTACTCAAGCGTGTGGCCGTGAAGCTCTCCAAGATCTGCAACGACCTCCGCCTGCTCTCCTCCGGTCCCCGCGCCGGCTTTGGCGAGATCACGCTGCCCGCCGTGCAGGCAGGGTCCTCGATTATGCCCGGCAAGGTCAACCCGGTCATCCCCGAGGTCGTGAATCAGGTAGCCTACGAGGTCATCGGCAACGATGTCACCATCACCATGGCGGCCGAGGGCGGGCAGTTGCAGCTCAACGCCTTTGAACCCGTCATTGTGCACAGTCTGACCAAGAGCATGCGCCACCTGGAAGCCGCCTGCATGACGCTGGCCGACAAGTGCATCAAGGGCATCGCCGCCCATGAGGACAAGCTGCGCGCACAGGTGGAGCACTCGATCGGCCTCGTCACAGCCCTGAACCCGGTGCTGGGATACGCCACGTCGACCAAGATCGCGCTGGAGGCATTGGCTTCAGGACGCGGCGTGGCCGAGCTGGTGCTGGAACACCAGCTACTCACCAAGGAACAGCTCGACGAGCTGCTGCGCCCCGAACACCTCGCCAACCTCGGCGACTAAACAAACCGCGGGGACCGATCCCCGAACACAGCGACACATCTGCGGCCCGGCTGCCGGGCACCATCCGGGAATAACTTCCCGCCCTCGCAAGTTGACTCCATTAGATGCAAACGCATGAACTAAGGAGTCAGTATGCAGCGTACGGTAGTGGTCATTTCGGCAGGTCTCGGCGTCCCCTCCTCGACCCGCATGCTGGCGGACCAGATGGGCGCCGACGTGCAGTCGCGCCTGGCTGCCATGGGCATCACCGCCACGCTTGACGTGATCGACCTGCGCGATTACGCCACCGGCATCGCCAACAACATGGTCACCGGGTATGCCGGCCAGGACCTCGCCGGCGTCATCAGCCGCGTGGAGGCCGCCGACGCCATGATCGCCGTCACCCCCACGTTCAGCGCATCCTACAGCGGCTTGTTCAAGTCGTTCTTCGACGTCCTGGACCCGAAATTCCTCGACGGCATGCCCGTGTACTTCGGCGCCACGGGCGGCTCACCGCGCCACTCGCTGGTGTTGGACATGGCAATGCGCCCGCTCTTTAGCTACCTGCGCGCCACCACCATGCCCACCGCCATCTACGCCTCGCCCGAGGATTGGGGCGGCTCCGGCGAGAACACCCTGGAACGCCGGATCGGCCAGGGTGCGGCCGAGCTTGCCGCCGTCATTGCCAGCCATATCCCGTCCATTCCGGAGGGAAGCACGACGCCGGATGGCAGCCATGCTGTTGCGCCGGCTGCCGCCGTGGCTGGTTCCGGTGACGGGCGGGATGTGGGCACCGGGCGTGGAACCAGTGAGGTGCGTACCGGGCAGCAATACCGGGAGGGACCCGCCGTCGGATTCTTAGGCAAGGGATTTCCCGACCACAAGGCCAAGCGCGCGCAGCACGAAACGGCCAAAATGACGTCGCTGCCCTTTGAAGAGTTGCTCGCCCAAACTCAACGCCGCTAGAAATACCCCAGTGCCCGCCTGGTCCCTCCTATAAGCCGAGTCCTTTAGATCGAGTATGCAGCTGTTGGACTCGGGAAGCGCATTCCGGTCGTTTTGGGTTCTTGTGGCTGTTCGGTGGGTGGGTTCACCGTCACGCTTTCAGTCCCTCGCCCTGGAAATGGGCTGCTGGGTGAACCACGGCTCGGGTGCTGGCACCGTCTCCGCTTCCTTTCCCCCGCTTCTTTTCGCAGGGCTACTGGAAACTCGTGCCGGAGGGTGTGTGCTTCGCCGAGAATGTCCCTGAGCCGTATTGTGTGGCATCCGGTTTCGCCGAGAATGGGTCCAACCCGTGACCTGGCGTCAAAGATGCGCCCTTCTCGCGAGCCTGAACCATTTTCGGCGAAACAGGTTCAGATCTATGCGAGTTTGGCCCCTTCTCGGCGCGCATTTACCTCTCAACCCCGGCGGAGCCGCTGGGATCGAATGATCCGGCATGTCACACAACGTCGGGGAGACCAGGATGGCGCGCCCGGCTCAATCAACCATGTAAGAATCACAAGGGCCCGTTTTTGGTCCAAGAACTGCAAACTCGAATTCTTTTTGGGGGTAGCGACCAGTCCGCTAGAAGATGGGCTGGTCGGGCCGGGACGTCAGCGGCGGCGGATCAAGCTCATCCAAAACCACTGTCAGGGCCGTGCGGTAAATGTCCGGATGGATCTCCGGACTGGCATGGCCGGTCTTCGGAATGTTGTAGTCAAAGCGCGGATTGCGCGGCAGCAGCGCCTCCCAGCCCCTGATGGCGGCGCTGGCATTGACAATGAAATCGTCAGGGTCGTAGATGAGGCCAATGCCGGTGGTGGTGGGCAATCCGCCGTCGTACTGGCGGGGGAAGGCACTCAGGAAGGTGGCCTGGGTGGTGCTCAGGATCAGCGAGTTGTTGTTGGGATCAAAGGAATGTGAAATGCCACGGCGCGCCGCCTGGTACATGCCTTGGCCGTTGGGGTTGCTCAGGCCGCCCCAAATACCCGCGCCCAGACGGCCCACGACGCCCAGATATGGGACAATCCGGCCGGCCAGGTCGATGTATTCCTTGCCGGGGTCAAGGGTGTCGGAAACATTGCTGGGACTTGAGCCCATGACAATGAGCTTCACCTTCAGCCCCGCAGACGCGAGCAGGGAACCCAGAACGACGGCGACCATGCCACCAAAACTGTCGCCATAAAAGTACACGGTGTCGATCTTGCGCTGGTACACATCACGCTGGATGGCGATGAACAGCTGGGCCACGTCGATGCCGTCATTGGAGTAGCCGATGTAGGAGGCCGGGGCGCGCTCATTCATGACCGGCTGGAGGGCGGCCAGCTTGCGACCGGCGTCACGGTAGCTGACCCGGAAGCCCGCCAACAGGTACCAGGTCTTGCCGGGGAAGCGCTGCGCCGCCGTTTTGTTTTCCTCATTGTCGGGCGTGGTGACGCGGTACTGGGTGCGCTCGGTGAGCAGGGCATCGGCGGAAATGTTGGCTTGGAAGGCCGTGGAAAATGCGGCCGTTCCCATTGTGAGGAAAAAAAGCCTGCGCGGCATGTCGGGAATCTGGCGTGTGTGTTTTGCAACAGGGGTTGGGGGCTCCGAATCGCCGTCCTGGTGCTGAGTGCTGTGAAAGGCTGTGCTGGCTGTCATGGTCGATCACCTTCATTCTTCCACGCTCCACTCGACGTGCGGGACACCGCTGCTGGCTGCTCGACGGCGGCACTGCTGAAAGCTCGACGGCGGTGGGTGGCTTGAGTGGGACCCGCCCAGCGGGCCAAGACAACCAAGTGATTGACAATCCTATAGGATTAGCCCCATGAAGTCATTGCAAGGAACTCACGCAGTCAACCGCCAGGTGTTGGCCGACCACGTTTATGACGAGATACTGGAATCTCTCATGGACGGACGGATGCTGCCGGGGACCTCCGTAAGCATAGACGGCACCGCCCGTGACTTGGAGGTATCACCCACTCCTGTTCGGGAAGCCTTGGCTCGGTTGGAACATACCGGCATGGTCCAACGGGTGGCTCTCAAGGGCTACCGTGTGGCACCACTGGCTTCCGCCGATGATATGGCGCACCTCATGGAGGCCAGGTTGGTCATTGAACCGGTGAATACGAAGCTGGCCAGTGAGCGGATGGCGGAGGACGTTATCGCCGCTCTGGAGCAGTCCATTCATCATATGGAAGCGGCTCCTCGAGGACCCTCGTTCGCGGAGTTCCGAGGCTATTTTGATGCGGATGAGCTGTTTCATCGCCTGATTGCCGAAAATGCGGGCAATCCATTCATGCTTGCCGCCTACAATGCCCTCGGCGGCCAGGTCCAGCGGTTTCGGCTGTTCAGCGGCGTGGGCATTACCGATGCCAATCATGCAATTTCCGAACACAAGGCCATTTTCAAGGCCCTGCAGGCTGGTGACGGAGATGACGCCTCGGCCCAAATGGTCCGGCATCTCTCCAATGTCCGCAGTCGGGCCATGGCTGACGCTCCAGAAACCGGAGCGCTGCCCGAAATCTGACGCGACTGACGTCCGAGGCGCCGAAGACTGGCGCATCTGAGCCCTCAAGAAAAGCCCGCCCTGTGAAGGTAACAGGGCGGGTTTTCTGCGCCCCTAAGGCGGCCAATTGCTTCCTCCACTGTGACGCTTGACATATCTAAAGTGATCGTAGATAGTAGATCCTATAGGAAACAGGATCCACACAGAGGAGTGAACCACATGGCTTACACAGCAGAAAACTGGCCCATCACCGCGGCCCTGCTGCAGTTCTCCGGCACAAGCGCCGTCGGCGTTCATGTCAACGATGCAGAGGCTTCCGTCTGGGTTGATGTTTTCCAGGAGGTCAAGGATGCGGGCTTCGCCAATGCAGACCTGACCGACAGCTGGGTACGCCCCGGAGACCTCAGCGCATCACGCCTGCAGGAATTCAAAGCAGCTGCCGATCATGTCGGAATCGGCATCCCAGTCATCTCTGCCATCCGCAGCAGCGTCATTGACGAGGTCAACTGGGAAGAGAACTTGGCCTACAGCCACCGCACCATCGACGCCGCAGCGGCGTTGGGTTGTGAAGTTGTCTCGGTCGGCCTCCATCAGGCACTCACTGCAGAACAGCAGAAACAGCTGTGGTTCTGGACGGTTCAGGGCCACGTGGATCCGGTCGGCGACCACGACACCTGGAACAAGGCAGTCACCCGCCTCCGCGAACTCGGCCAGCACGCAGCCGAGGCCGGGGTCCTCCTCTCCCTGGAGATGTACGAAGACACCTATCTGGGCACCGCGGATTCTTCCGTGCAGCTGGTGCAGGACATCGACTTGGCCAATGTCGGTCTCAACCCGGATATTGGCAACCTGATCCGCCTGCACCGCCCCATCGAAGACTGGCGCGAAATGGTCGCCAAGACGCTGCCGTACTCCAACTACTGGCACGTCAAGAACTACATCCGGGATGAGAATGTGGCGCGCGGCAACTACGTCGCCTTGCCTGCTCCCATGGAAAGCGGCCTGATCAGCTACCGCGAAGCCTTCAAAGTGGCACTGTCTGTTGGCTACCAGGGCATCATCTGCACCGAGCACTACGGCGGAGACGGCCTCAGCGTGACGGCCCGCAACCAGGAATACCTGCGCTCACAGATCCTGCCGAAGACCGCTGGCTACGCATTGGGTACCAGCCAGGTTGCACAGGGCCGCCAGCTTCCCGCACCGGCAACCTCGCTGCTCACCGTCTGAGGCACTAGCCCGACAAAGCCACGGAGTGTGCCACAGCCGCGCTTCTGCCAGAGCCAACGCACAGGACTCAAGAAGGAATCATGACTCAGATATTCGACAATCCCGCTGAATTTGCCGAGGATGCACTTGACGGCTTCGTCGCAGCGAACCGGCAGTACGTTGCCAGGGTGGATGGCGGCGTGGTCCGGTCCACCGAAATGAACGATGGACAGGTCGCTCTGGTCGTTGGCGGCGGCTCCGGCCACTACCCTGCCTTCGCCGGTCTGGTGGGTGCCGGTCTCGCCGCCGGATCGGCGTGCGGAAACATGTTTGCCTCACCCGCCGCCGGTCAGATTTACCGGGTGGCCAAGGCCGCCAGCATGAACGGCGGAGTGCTGCTCAGCTACGGCAACTACGCCGGCGATGTGCTGCACTTCGGCCAGGCACAAGTACGGCTCAATGCAGAAGGCATTGAAACCCGCACCGTCGTCGTGACGGATGACATTGCAAGTGCCCCGCTTGATGAATGGGAAAAGCGCCGTGGCATAGCCGGGGACTTGACTGTCTTTAAGATCGCCGGTGCCGCTGCCGAAGCGGGACTGAACTTGGACGACGTCGAACGTCTGGCCATCAAGACCAACTACCGCACCCGCTCACTGGGCGTGGCCTTTGACGGCTGCACCCTGCCGGGCGCGGCTGAGGCACTCTTCCATGTGCCCGCCGGAAAGATGGCGCTCGGCCTGGGCATCCATGGTGAGCCGGGCATTTCCGAACACCCCATGCCCACAGCATCCGAGCTGGCCGAGTTGCTGGTTTCGCGACTGCTGGCCGACAAGCCGGACGATGCGGGCACCGAAGTTGTCGCGATCGTCAACGGTCTGGGCACGGTCAAATACGACGAGCTGTTCCTCTTGTTCGGCAGGGTTGAGACGCTCCTGATCGACGCGGGCCTGAGCATCATTGAGCCCGAATGCGGTGAATTGGTGACCAGCCTGGACATGTCCGGTTTGTCCCTGACCCTGCTGTGGCTCGACGAAGAACTGAAGGACTACTGGGGTGCGCCCGCCGATACCCCGGCTTTCCGCAAGGGCAACGCAACGCCCCGTGCCCAGCGCCACGTGGCCGCCGTTGCTGAAGCGGAAACGGCACAGCAGGAAGCGCCCACACCGGCCGCGGCCGCGTTGGGTCTGCAAGCAGTAACGGCAGTGTCGGCCATCCGGGACGTGGTTATGGAGCACGAGGAGGCGCTGGGGAACCTTGACGCGATTGCCGGCGACGGCGACCACGGCATCGGTATGCGCCGCGGTGTGGACGCCGCCAACGCAGCTGCCAAACAAACGGCCGATCTGGACGCCGGTGCTTCTGTTCGTGCCGTGCTAACCGCGGCCGGCGAGGCCTGGTCGGAGAAAGCCGGGGGTACCTCGGGTGCGTTGTGGGGAACGGCATTTATCGCCGCCGCAGCTGCACTTGGCAATCAGGATTCCTACTCCAGCAAGGATGCGGCCGGCGCCGTCGAGGCGTTTAGCAATGCCATCACCACGCTGGGCAAGGCCGAACCGGGAGATAAGACCATGGTCGATGCCATCCTGCCGTTCCGGGACGCGTTTGTTGCTTCCATAGCGGCCGGGAGCTCCGTAGTGGAGGCACTGAAAGAAGCTGCGGTCATCGCCCGGGATGCTGCTGCGGAAACAGCCAATCTTCGCCCCCTCAAGGGCCGGGCACGGCCGTTGGCGGAAAAGAGCCTGGGACACCCGGACCCCGGGGCTGTCTCCTTCGGCCTGATCGTTGAGCGATTGGGCCAACACCTCGAAAACGAACTAATGGAAAGTGGGACGCGAGCATGAGCGCCACGGAAACAACTGGTTACCGGATCGTCGTCGGAAACGATGAGGCTGGTGTCGAGTACAAGAACGCCTTCGTGGCACTCCTCGAAGCAGACCCCCGCGTCCTCTCAGTTGAGGACATCGGCGTCGGCGCACACGACAAGCGGGCCTACCCCCACGTTGCTGTCGATGCTGCACGTAAGGTTGCTGACGGAGAAGCTGACCGCGCACTGCTTATTTGCGGCACCGGTCTGGGCGTCGCCATCGCAGCCAACAAGGTCCCCGGCATCCGTGCCGTCACCGCGCACGACAGCTACTCGGTGGAACGCTCCGTGCTGAGCAACAACGCACAGGTGCTCACCATGGGCCAGCGCGTCATTGGCTTGGAACTGGCCAAGAGACTGGTCACCGAATGGCTCTCCTACACTTTCGATGAACTCTCTGCTTCGGCGGAAAAAGTCGATGCGATTTGCTCCTACGAACCGAACTACACGAAGGCAGTCTGATCATGAGCAACACCATGGAAAACTCTGAAACACAGTTGCAGTTTGCCGTCGTGGGGTCCGGCTACATGGGTGGCGGCATCGCCCAGGTTCTGGCCTTGGGCGGAGCCCGTGTGGCATTGGCCGATGTGTCGGCCGAGATTGCCGCCGCAAATTACGAACGTCTGCTCGTCGAATCGGATCAGTTTGTGGCTGACGGTTTGTTCCCTGCTGGCGCCACAGAAACGTTGCGCAAGAACATGTGGGCAGCGAAGGACATTGAGGAAGCAGTCGCCACCGCGGACTTCATCGAAGAAGCCGTCCCGGAAGTCATCGCCATCAAGCATGCAACCCTGGCCCGCATCAGCGCCGCGGCCCGCCCGGATGCCATCATTGGTTCCAACACCTCCACCATCTCCATCGCTGACCTGGCCGAACCGGTGGTCAACCCGGAGCGCTTCCTGGGCGTTCACTTCTCCAACCCTTCACCGTTCATCCCCGGGGTCGAGATCATCCCCCACGCTGAAACGTCGGCCGCCACGGTTGCCGCCGCGCGTGACATGGTCCACTCGACCGGCAAGCAGACGGCTGTCGTCAAGGACGTCACCGGATTCGTGCTGAACCGTCTCCAGTACGCGCTGTTTCACGAGGCCGCGCAGCTGGTTGAGCAAGGCATTGCCACCGCGGACGACGTCGACACCCTGGTACGCACGACCTTCGGCTTCCGCTTGCCCTTCTTCGGGCCCTTCGCGATTGCCGACATGGCCGGTCTGGATGTGTACGACTTCTGCTACAAGTCCCTGCAGACCGGATTCCCCGAGCGCTTTGCCACCCCGAAGATCCTCAGCGACCTGGTCGAGGCCGGCAAGCTGGGCACCAAGACGGGCTCCGGCTTCCTAAACGTCCCGGCCGAGCGGACAGCCGAGCTCATCGCCTACCGCAACAAGGCCTACGTCGCCATGTCGGCGTTGCTCGAAGACCTCGGTCCGGCACCCATTCATTAAACACCGTCGATCATCACACATTCCTAGGAGAAACCATGTCTGAAACAGCTGGAAAATTCCCAACAGAACGCACCGCCATCATCACCGGCGCCGTCTCTGAACGCGGCATCGGCCGGGCAACCGTTAACTATCTGGCCGAAAACGGCTGGAACATTGGCATCATCGATCTTGACGATGCAGCCTGCAAATCAGTGGCCGCATCCGTCGCCGCAGAGTTCGGGGTCAAGGCCCACGGTGTAGGCGCCAACGTCGGCGACGAAACATCCGTTCGCAAGGCCATTGACGAGCTGGAAGCAGAGTTGCCGCAGATCGTTGCGCTGGCCAATGTTGCCGGTGTCAGCTCGCCTGTCGGATATTTGGAAGTAACCCCTGATGAGTGGAACCGGGTGCTGAACATCAACCTCAACGGCGTCCACTACGCAACCCGCCGGGTGGCCGAGTCCATGGTGAAGAACCGTATTGGCCGCATCGTCAACATCTCCTCCGTGTCGGCGCAGCGGGGTGGCGGAACTTTCTCCAAGACGGCCTACTCCGTGGCGAAGGCTGGCGTTATTGGCTTGACCCGATCCACGGCCCGCGAACTTGGCCCCTTCGATATCACCGTCAACGCCATCTCTCCCGGCCCCATTGACACCGACATCATGGGCGGCACGCTTTCGGACGATCGCAAGGACGAGCTCGTCAAGGACCTCGTCGTCAACCGGGTGGGAAGCACCCGGGACATCGCAGCAGCCATCCACTTCCTGATCAGCGAGGACACCGGATACATCTCCGGCCAGACGCTGAACGTGGATGGCGGACTGTACATGCACTAGGAGCCTTGATGAACAACGAGAATTCCGCCAAATGGACTTTGGCGCGCAAGTTGTACCTGCTGGTAGGGATCGTCATCTGTGGCGTCGCCATTGCCCTGATGACCTACCCGCGCTAACCCAAACCATCGGCGTTCATTGCGAACGCGCCCGAAAGCTTTTTCTAAAGTTTGACTCAATGAGGAGTTTCGTATGGCAGCTTTAACTCAGCACGATACGACAGCGCTGGAGTCCCCAGCACTGAAATCAGCAATCAAAAAGGCGACCTACCGGCTCATGCCGATGCTGGTCATTCTGTACATCGTCGCATTCCTGGACCGCACCAACGTCGGCTTCGCTGAAGCTGCATTGGAAATGGACCGCGGCATTACCGCCGGAGCTTACGCTCTCGGTGCCGGTATCTTCTTCATCGGTTACGCAATCTTTGAAATCCCCAGCAACTTGATGATGAAGAAGGTGGGCGCCAAGATTTGGCTGGCCCGCATTGCCATCACGTGGGGCATCGTCTCTGCGTGTTTCGCATTCGTCCAGGGTGACGGCTCCTTCATCGCACTGCGCTTCCTGCTCGGTGTGACCGAAGCCGGGCTGTTCCCCGGCGTCATCATGTACCTTGCCGAATGGTTCCCGAACAAGCACCGCGTGAAGATGTTCGCCATCTTCTACCTGGCACAGCCGTTCTCCCAAGTCATCGGTTCACCGTTGTCCGGTTGGCTCATCAACATTGGTGACCAGGTACCCGGCATTCACGGCTGGCAAGTCATGTTCTTCGTTGAAGGTTCTCTGGCGATCGTTGCCGGCATCTTCGCGTTCTTCGTACTTATCGACGGGCCGCAGAAGGCCAAGTGGCTCCGCCAGGAAGAGAAGGACGCGCTCACGGCGGCAATGGAGCAAGAAGACGCGCTCAAGAAGGAATCCGGCCCTTCAGGTGTCATGGCAGCGTTGACCAATGGCCGTGTCTGGTACTTCACCATCATCTACTTCTGCCTGCAGATCGCCGTCTACGGCGTCACCTTCTACCTGCCGCAGCAGGTGGCGCAACTGACGGGCCAGAAGGTCGGCCTGGCAGTTGGGTTGCTCGCAGCCGTGCCGTGGTTCTTCGGCATGTTTGCCTGCTACTTCATCGGCAGGTACGCATCCACGGTGATCCGCCGCCGCGTGTTGGGCACATGGCTGTTTGTTTCCACCGGGCTGTGCATTCTCGGATCGGCATGGGCTGGTGCAAACAACCTCCCGGCCATGGGTATCCTGTTCATCACCCTGGCCGTGTGCAGCTTCCTGTCCATCGGCCCCATCGCATGGTCCTACCCGACGGCGTTCCTTACCGGAACGGCGGCCGCCGCCGGCATCGGTCTGATCAACTCATTGGGCAACCTGGGCGGATTCGTGGCACCAATCATGCGCACCTCGGTCAACGAGACATTTGCCTCCGAATCGGGGGCGATGGGCCTCGTCGCGCTTGGCATCTTGCCGTTCGTGGCAGCACTGATGATGTGGGGCACCCGCCGCTTCAAGAGCAAGGCAGACGACCTCCTCGACACGTAGGCCGCAGCTTCAACCAGTAAGCGAAAGTGAACAAGAAAATGACGCCTCCCCACCTCTCCGGCAAGTATCGGGCAGAATCTCAGATGTACATCGGAGTGAGCACCAAAATGTACATGGGATACGGTGCCAGCCTGAGCTGGTTGCGGAACTTGCGCCATGAAGTGGACTCCCGCCCGGGCCTTGCGGCCGGGCGGGTTGTCCCGTTTGTCATCCCAACGTTTCCCGTACTCCCCGCCGCGGGGGAGATCATCGCTGGCACGCCGCTGGTCCTGGGGGCACAGAATGCGGGTTGGGCGGACGGCCCCTGGACAGGCGAAGTGGCCCCATCAATGCTTGCAGAGCTCGGAGTTGGTCTGGTGGAGCT
Organism: Arthrobacter sp. PAMC 25486; assembly: GCF_000785535.1. Taxonomy (NCBI): domain Bacteria; kingdom Bacillati; phylum Actinomycetota; class Actinomycetes; order Micrococcales; family Micrococcaceae; genus Arthrobacter; species Arthrobacter sp. PAMC 25486. Next base: position 3,972,183 of record NZ_CP007595.1, read on the forward strand.
GGGCCACGCCGAGCGGCGCAGGCATTTCGCCGAGGATGATGACATGGTGGCCCGAAAGGTGGCGGCTGCCGTGGCGGCAGGCATCAGGCCGCTGCTGTGTGTTGGGGAACCCGAGTATTCGACACCTGCGGCGGCGGCACAATTTGTTTATGAACAAGTTGCCGCGGCAGTGGAGGGAAGCTGGCAGGATGCGAAGTCAATGATCATTGCCTACGAACCGGTGTGGGCGATCGGGGCTCCGGAGCCAGCCGATGCAACGTACATCTCCAACGTTCTGCACGCCCTGCGTGGCCTGCTGGCAAGGCACGGACTGGCAGAACTGCCCATCATTTATGGCGGATCCGCCAAACCGGGGCTGCTGCCTGAACTAAAACACGTGTCGGGCCTGTTCCTGGGAAGATTCGCCCACGATGCGGCGAACTTCGGAGCGGTCCTGGACGAGGCACTGGCACTTCAGCAGGGCTGACAGCGACTCCCCGGCTGGCGGTGTGGATGGCTGGTTGGTCCGCCCCGGCTAGTTCCCAAGTGATGTGGAGGGCCCTGCACCGCAATGGTGCAGGGCCCTTTCACGCCGCAAATGACTAACCGTGAACTAGCTGTAGCGCTGTGACCGGAGCATTTTCAGGGTGCCGGTGGTGAATTCGACGACGTTGCCCTGCCACAAACCCAACAGGCCAAGTAGGTTTTCTCCGGCTGCCCGGTGTGAGCCGGTTTCCGACTCGAGCAGGCGCAGAACTCCTGTGCGCAGCTCGGTGTTGAAGTTCACCTTACCGATCCCGGCCAAGGGGGCCTTTGCCAGGTCAGCTGCCGGAATGCCTGAGGCGCCGTGCAACACGAGGGGGATGGGCGACTCCACAGCTATCAGGTCCAGCAGATCCCAGTGCAGTTTCGGCTCGCCGGCGTACTTTCCGTGGACATTGCCGACGGCGACCGCCAAAAGGTTGGCTCCGGAACGTGCCACGAAGTCTGCAACCTGGCTGGCATCGGTCAGCCCGGCCGCTTCCAAGGCGAAGGCCTGGTCTTCGTTGCCGGCCAGCCCGCCGAGCTCCGCTTCCACCACGATTGCCGGATCGGCGATGGCTTCCCGCACGGCTTTGACGAACGCAATGTTGTCCTCAAAATCGAGTGCTGATCCGTCGGCCAGCACCGAATCTGCCCCGGCGGCGAGACCGGCGGTGATGGCCTGGATGCTGGTGGCGTGGTCAAGCTGCACTGCCACGGGCACGGTCGCTGAATCAGCCAGACCCCGGAGGGCGGCAATGAAACGCGGCCCGGACGGGGCGGCGGCGGTTTTGGGCGCAACCAACAGGATCACCCCGTGTTCCATGGCTTCCGCGGCTTCAACGACTGCCAGCGCGGTCGTGAAGTCATAACAGGTGAACGCTGGTACTGCCGCACCGTCAACCAATGCACCGTTAACCAGGGTATCCAAACGAGTTCTCATTATGTTGCCAAACCTCCAACTAGAATCCATGCCACAAATGTCAAAATAAATCCGGCGGCACCCAAAAGCGTGGTCAGCACCGTCCAAGTCCTCAAACCGTCGGCCACCGTCAGGCCGTAATATCGGACGACCACCCAGAATCCGGCGTCCGTCACGTGGGAGAGCCCAAGGGAGCCAAAGCCGATTGCGATGGTGATGACAGCAATCTGTGCCGGGGTGTAGCCGCCGGCCAAAATGGCGGATGAGAGCAGTCCCGTTGTGGTGACGATGGCAACGGTGGCTGAGCCCTGTGCAGCCCGCAGAATCAAGGAAATAATGAAACCCAGAAGGAGGATGGGCAGTCCCCAGCCATCCAGGGTCTTGGACAGTGCTGCACCGATGCCGCTCACCTGCAGCACGGTGCCGAAGATCCCGCCACCGGCAACGATCATGAGGATGGAAGCAATGGGAGGCAGCGCACCTTCAAACACATCGCTGGTTTCCTGCAGGGACCAGCCCCGCCGCACAGCCAGTGTGAAGAACGACAGGCCCACTGCCACCAAAAGGGCGAAGAACGGATTGCCGATGAACGCGGAGAAGCCATACCAAAAAGATTCCTTTGAAATCGTCAAGGTGCCCACAGTGCCGAGCAGAATCAGCACTATGGGGGCGGCGACCAAGCCGATGATCAAGCGCGGGCGGGGAGGGGCCTGGCTGCCCTTGTGCGAGGCGATGAGTGTTTCCGGGCTGCCGAATTCATCGACAATCCTTTTGACGCCAGGAAGAAGCTCGTAACTCCTGCGGTTCAGAAGGGCTGAAACCCAGTAGGACAGGAATCCCAAGGGAACGCAGATCAACAGCGAGATGATCATGATCAGGCCAACGTCGGCGCCGAGCACACCGGCTCCGGCCACAATGCCCGGGTGCGGCGGAACAGCGACATGGATGGCCAGCATGATGCCGGCCATAGGCAGGCCGAACTTGACTGGGTGCACGTTGGCGATCTTCGCGAACGCGTAGACCACCGGCACCAGGACAATAACGCCAACCTCAAAGAAGACAGGGATGGCTACGAGGAAGCCCACAATGGTCAACGCTATGGCCACCCGGGTGGGCCCCAACTTTGCGGTGAAGTGGTCGGCAAGGGACTGGACTCCACCGGAGACTTCGATCATTCGGCCCAAAATAGCGCCGAGCGCGATGAGCAGGGCCACTTTCCCCATGGTGCCGCCGACTCCGGTGGACACCACAGTGAAGATGTCCTGCAGCGGGATCCGTGCCGCCACGGCCACCAGAATGCTGACGGTCAGCAACGCCACAAAGGCATGGATCTTAAACCGGACGATCATGACCAGCAGCAGGACGACGCCCGCCGCAGCGATGGTCAGCAGCAGGGGAGTGCCCAGGTCGGCCGTAGGTTTGATGGCTGCCGCGTCTGCGGCGCGCAGCATCATGGGGGAAATCAGGGTGTTCATTGGCCGGGGGTCTCCTTCGACGCGGTATGAATGAGTGCGGTTGCGTTCGGATTAGCCGGCATGGCGCTGGGTCGGGGCAACGACCTTGATGACGGCGGAGTCATCTGCCGCTGCAAGACCCTGGGCCTGGCCCAGCAGGTAGAGCTGTTCGGCGGCTGCGGCCACGGGGGCCGCCAATCCGGCGGCACGGGCGGCCTTGCCCACGATGCCCATGTCCTTGACAAAGATGTCGAGCCGGCTCAGGACCTCGGCACCGTCTTCGCTGTAGGCATCAAGGATGCGCGGGCCGCGGTTGGAGAGCATGAAGGAGCCGGCTGCGCCCGCTTCCAGAGCGGCAAGGGTCTTGGCCTTGTCCAAGCCCATGGCGTCGGCAAGGGCAAGGGCTTCGGCTGCTGCGGCGATGTGCACACCGCACAGGAGTTGGTTGACGGTTTTCAACGCCTGTCCGTCACCGGGTTTGTCCCCGACGATCGAGAGTGTGGAGGCGAGCAGTTCCAGCACGGGAGCCGCTTGCTTCCGGGCATCGGGGGTGGCGCCGACCACGATCAACAGATCGCCCTCGCCGGCGCGGACGGGGCCGCCTGACAAGGGGGCGTCAACCAGTTCAACACCATATTCGGCAAGCCGTGCCACGGTTTCCGGAATTGCTTCGGTGCCGACGGTGCTGGTGAGGATCACGACGGACCCCCGGGTCATGGCGGATGCGACACCGTTGGCGCCGAAGAGGACCTCATGGAGTTGCTCGCCGTTGCGCACAGCCAACAGCAGCGCATCGGCTCCGTCGGCGGCAGCGCGGGCCGACGCGAATGTTTGGACGCCGGCGGTTGCGGCCAGCCGGAGCCGGGGTTCGGCAATGTCGAACCCGTGGACGGTGAGTTTGCTGGCGAGGCGAGTGGCCATGGGCAGGCCCATGGCGCCCAAGCCGAGGACGGTGACGGTGTAGTTTTCAGACATGAGTTCTCCTTGAAGTTTGACGGTGCGCCGGAAGATCGGGCTGCGGGGATTAGAAGGTGCTGCTGAGCTTTCGCGTCACGTCGGCCAGTGACTGGTCGTCACCGACGTTGCCGGCAAAGACAATGTAGGGGATGCCCGCAGCGGGTCCGCCCACCGGCTCCCAGAGTGACACGATGCCGGGGAGCATGGGGCCGCGCACAATGGCGTGGCGGATCTCCAAGCCGTGTGCCGCCACGTCCGAGGAGGTGATGCCGCCCTTGGCGATCACAAAGCGGGGAGGGGTCGCCTTCAGCGTCCGGTTCACCACGCTGACGACGGCGGCCGAGACTGTGCGGGCAATCTTAAGGCTCGCTGCGGCGTCGTCCGTCTTGACAAGCAGGCGGCTGGTGTGGACTATCACGTCACCTACGGCGAGTGCGGCGCCCACCTGTGCGACGACGGCGTCCAGGTGGCTTCCGCCGTTGGTGCCCAGCAGCTCTGCCACGTTGATTTCAATGGTTCGGGCCGACCGGTGCTGTTCGGTCAGGGCGTGTAGCTGGCGGGTGGTGACGCCAACATGCGAGCCCACAACGATGAGGCCGCCAGTTGCCATTGAGTCTGCGGCGCCGGACTCGGGGAAGATCTCCGCAGCATTGAGTTCGGCATGGATCTCCTGGCCGATGCGGGCGCGAACAAACGGGGGGCCAACACGGTAGATCAGCGACTTGCCGCGGCGTTCGGCTTCATCAAGGCCCAATGCCAAGAGACGGAGATCGTTTTCAGTTACTGCATCCGCCACGATCGGGCAGGAGTCCTGTGCCAGCTCGATGGTGTCGGCAATGGCCAAGGCGGCCTGCTCGGGAGTGCCTGACCGGAGGAGGTTCAGGTCAACGACGATGACCTGGGAGGCAGCGAAGCGGCCCTTGGACTTCTCCTGAACGTAGCTGGCCAGTTCAGAACTGGAAAAACCAAAGGTGGCGTCCTTGGCGAACTCGGTTTCGCCGACGGGTAGCAGGGTGCCGGCATCGGCGCGGGTGTAGTGGACGCCGCCGATGGTGATTCGGCCGGCATCGGGAAAGGCCGGGACAATGACGACTCCGTCAACGGACCCAGCGCCCTGCTCCCGAAGGGTTTCGGCAATGGTGTCCGGTTCCAAAGGGTAGTGTCCGCGGAGGGTGGAATCGCTGCGGCTTACAAAGCCGAGTGCAATACCGGATGCGGCCGCAGCGGCCAGAGCGTTGACAACAATCTGGCGGTTGCGCTCGGCGGCCTCTGCAGGGTCCAAACTCCGGGTGTTGGTCAGGACATAGACGGCGCTGGGCCGTTGTCCGGCAATCAGGTGCGCGTAGGCCCAGCTGAAGTCCTCAACTTCCCAGCGGGTCAGCACCGGAAGATTCGCCACCGACTGGGTGCCGGTCGGGTCGTCGTCAAGGACCACCAGGATGCGGCCGGAGTCGGCCACCCTCTGTGCGACCGCTGAGGCAGCAACCGGAACCTCGGAGGGGAAGCGGGATAGCAAGTCTGATTCAAGAACCAATGGGGCACCTCGTTGTGAATTTATGTCGTCTGTAAGATGTCTGACATCTAACATTTGAATGCTATTGTGGCAGATGACACAAGGGGCATGCAAGTGCGGCGGAAATTTTGCCTAGCCAGCTGGGGGCGCCGGCTCAGGGCTGCTGCCTGACCATACAATGGTCATCACAAAGACTCGGTAACGGCACTAGCAAAGGAGGAGCATGGCGCGCAAATCACTGACAGGGGTTGTGGCCGATGACCTCTTGGACAGGATCGTCGCTGGCGAGTTCACCCCCGGATCGCTGGTGCCCGGCGAACTGGAGCTCAGCGCCCAGCACGATGTCAGTCGCATGACCGTGCGGGAGGCGATGAAAACGTTGACGGCGCAACGGATTCTTCGAGTGGAACGCGGCCGGGGCACCTTCGTGAACCCGCTGAGTCAGTGGGGATCGCTGGAAGCTGTCCTTCGCGTCTTGTCCGAAGGTGAAAACGGTGCGAATGCCGCAGTCCAGCTGATTGAACTTCGGCGCATGCTGGAGACCGGAGCGTGTGAGCTCGCGGCCTCACGAATCAGTGATGCGGATCTGCTGCAACTGCGGATCTATGTCGACCACATGCGCAGAGCCCATGACAGCGGCAATGTGGCGATGTTTGTTGAATCGGACCTGGCATTCCATGACATTATCTTGCACGCGGCAGGCAATGTGTTTGTTGCGGTGCTCTTTGAACCTCTGCACCGTGTCCTGGAAAACCGCCGCGAGGAAACCTCCCAGGTGCCCGAGATTCAGGCCAACGCCATTGACATGCACGAAGCGATCCTTCAGTCCCTCACCTCGCGTGACCCTGAACGGTCAAGGGTTTCCATGGACAACCATATGATGCAAACGCTCAGGGACTTGAAGCAATACGTGTTGGGCTGGCCCTGACAGTCGAGGAACAGGCCACAGGTTTGAGTCCTTGTGTTGGCCCAACCCGAACATGCGCAGGGCAGCATAGGGGGCAAGTCGTTCATGAAGCAAGTCATGTCCATTATGATTGGGGCATGGAAGCCCCAGGCATCGACATCACCAGCCCACAGGAGATGCCTGCCGGGCCTGCCGCCGGGCGAGTTTATTCGGGACGCCAGCCCTCCGAACGGACCATGGAACGCCACGACCGGCTGGTAGATGCAGGCGTCGAGGTTTTTGGCACTGTGGGCTATGCCGGGGCCAAGATCAAAATCCTGTGTCAGCGGGCAGGCCTCAGCGAGCGGTACTTCTACGAGTCCTTTGAGTCAAGGGAACAGCTGCTCACAACGGTGTACGACGACCTTTCCGGTCGGCTTATGCACCAGGTAGTCAATGCGCTGCAGAGCCCATCCATGAACCTGCAGGAATCCGTCAGGGCGGGCATGGGTGCTGTGGTCAATTTCATGCTGGATGACCCGCGCCATGCACGCATCATCCTCGTGGAGATCGTGGGGGTTTCCCCCGAGCTGGAAGCAAAACGCCATAAGTCGATGACGGCGTTTGCCGCCCAGTCTATGAACCAGCTGCTGCTGCTCAGCGGAATCGACCCCGAGCAGGCGCAGGAACAAATGGCAGAAAACCCGGACGACGCCGTGTTGGCCACGGTCCTGGATGCCGCCCGGCTGACAGCTGTTTCCATGGTCGGCGGCGTCAACAACATGCTCCTTGACGCGGTCCTCGGCGGCACCACCGGCAACACCGAGAGGATCGCGGACATCGCGTTGCAACTCATCTGCAGCGCCTCCATCGGCATCCGTGCACTTGCAGTCGCAGACTGAGCAGGGCCACCAGCTGCCCTGAACCGGCCAATCGGACAGGCTGGCAGGGACCATGCAACACGCCAACGTAACTATTGGTGCGGTGGCGCCAAAGTGACACGATGGTGGCAGGTCCTTTCAAGAACTCTTTGCCGGCTATTGGTGGCTGCTTTTTCCTATTGGCGGAATGCTGGGCGGCGGTTTCAAGGCCCTGATTTCCTCCCGGGAACGTGCCCACGAGCGCCGGGTTGAATTGTATAAACTCCAGCATCCGGAAGTTGCCGGCCTTGACGTTTCCACGCCCAAGCCCGCCATCGACGTGGCCGGCCAGGACCAGAAGGGCTATTCCGAAGCGGATGTGGCCAAGGTTTTGGCCGAGCATGATGCCTTTAACAAGCGCTGGCTCAGCTATGAACTCGACATTGCCAAGCTGATTGACTTCCCCATGATGAGTGACGTCCGCGAGCCATTGACGGTTGCGTTTTTACGGGCCAAGCGCGACGCCGATGCGCTGCGTCCGCTCAATGGCGCCGAGATCCCTGCCAAGAGCCGTTGGGACGATTACCGCAACGCTGTCAACGCCTTTGCCGTGGCCTTCGAGGTGGCGGAGAAGGAAGCGCACCGCATTAAGGATTCCGCCTTCAACCCCGATCAACGCCAACGTCTGGGAACGGCAGCCAAACTGATCAAGATCGCCGAGAACCACGGCGCCAGCCCGGCCGAGCGCCAAACCGCATTGAAGCGCGTACGGCGGGAACTGGACGGCGTCATCGTCCTGCCGGACCTCACGATTGCCGCACTGGAACAACAAGTGGCCCGCATGATCGCCGGCCCCCAGTAGCCCCGCCGCAGTAGCCCGCCCAGCAGCCTGTGCCACAGTAAACTCCACCCACCACGCGTGGACAAAGGATGTATGTCTGTGACAGCCACGCGCCCCAATCTGGCCGCCAGCCCCTACCAGGACGTCATGGAGCTGACCATTCCGGGCCCTGGCCGCGGCAGCATCAGCCCCCGCGCGCACTTCAACAGAGGCCAGCCAACGCAATCACTCAACGGGGACTGGCGCTTCCATGTCTCGCCCACTCTCGCCGCGGCGCCCGTGGGCCTCGAGGAGGAATCGTTCGACGATGGAGTCTGGGACACGCTTCCCGTCCCCTCGAGCTGGAACTTCCATGGGCACGGCGCCCCTTCTTACACCAATGTGCTGGTGGTGCGGGTGTCTCAGTACTCCGCGTCAGGCATTTTTGCACCACACGGATGTATGCTGAAAACTGTTCTAAGGACGCACCATGCCACGTACAACAGTCATCACGGGTGCCAGCGACGGGATCGGGGCGGCCGCGGCAAAAATGTTGGCCTACCCCGGGGACACGCTCGTATTGGTGGGCCGTTCGTCGTCAAAAACCAAGGCCATTGCAGATGAGTTGGATGCCGACTACTTCCTGGCAGACTTCACGGAACTGGCCCAGGTGCGGGCGCTCGCTGCAGCCCTGGCGGAAAAGTATCCGCGCATTGACGTTCTTGCCAATAATGCAGGCGGCATCATGGGGCCTCGGGAGGTCACCGTTGACGGGCATGAAAAGACATTCCAGGTGAACCACTTGGCGCCGTTTCTGCTCACCACCTTGCTGATTGAGCAGTTGGTGGCGGCCCGGGCAACAGTCATCAACACCTCAAGCGGCGCCCACAAGGCCATGTCGAGGTTTGACATTGACGATCTCGACGCCGAAAAGCACTATGGCGCCAACGCAGCCTACGGCAATGCGAAGCTGGCCAACATCCTGTTTACGAAGGAACTGCACCGCCGGTACGGAGACCATGGCGTCAACGCGGCGGCGTTCCATCCCGGTGTGGTGGGCAGCAACTTCTCTGCAGAGTCCACCGGCATGCTCAGGCACGTCTATGGCAGTATGGCCCGGCAATTCATGCTGTCCCCGGCCCAAGGAGCGGACACGCTAGTCTGGCTGGCAACAACCCAGCCCGGAGAAGACTGGGCGCCCGGGGAATATTATGTCCGGCGCAAGCCGGCCAGATCCAGCCGGCAGGCCAAGGACCGAGCACTGGCCCTCCAATTATGGGAACACAGTACCGCCATGGTGGCCGGCACCTGAAGCATGCAGCACCACGGGTGGCAAAAGTCGTTCAGCGCCAGCATCGTTGCCCCGGACAATGGCCCGGGGCCACCGCCTAGGGCCGACCGGGAGCGCCGCCCGGAGCGCCGCCCGGAGGCCTAGGCTTCCAGGCGCCCGCCGGTGTAGACGCCCTCGGAAAGCTGCTGGACCAGCCAGGGGCTGAACGCGTAGGGGACCGCCGCGACGGCCTCCTCAACATCCACCACATCCGACCAGCCCCAGTCGCTGACCTCATCGGGATTGGGCGAGATCACGCCGTCGCCCTCATAAACGGCAGTGAAGACGGGGCAGATCTCGTTCTCAACAATGCCCGAGGCATCCGTGGCGCTGTACCGGAAGCCAGGCAGCGCGGGTTTGATATTGCTGACCGGGATGTTCAACTCCACCGCGGCCCGGCGGATGATCGCGTCCTCAAAGCTCTCGCCCGGAGCCGGGTGCCCACAGAAAGAATTGGTCCACACCCCGGGCCACGTCAGCTTGGACAGCGCCCGGCGCGTCAACAGCGTGCGGCCCTGGGCATCAAAAAGGTGGCAGGAAAAAGCCAGATGCAGCGGCGTTTGTGCCGTGTGGACCAGCGCCTTGTCGGCCGTGCCAATCTCAACCCCGTTGTCATCGAGCAGCCTGACAAGTTCAATCTTTTCACCCATGGGGGCTCCAAATCCTTCCACGCAGTTCAATCTCAACTGTTCACTCTCAACAAGGCCGGTAAGACTTGCCTCCGGGCAAGTAACATCGAGGTCCAGTGTATCCGGGGTACCCGCCGCCGGAGTCTTGGGCCGGAGGCTGCACTGCTGGCGGAACATAGGGATCAAGGGCCGGCGGAACATAAACAGGGGGAAGGTTGCGGATCCGCTCGGCCTCCGCAGCCGCGGCTTCGGCCGCGATCCGCTGGGCCTCGGCTTGCGCAGCAACCTGGGCCTCAACCTGTGCGGCAGCCTCGGCGGCGGCACGTTCTGCTGCGACACGCTCAGCCTCGGCCGCCGCGGCGGCTTCTGCCGCTGCCTTCTCGGCCTCAGCTTTTTCAGCTGCGGCCTTCTCGGCCGCAGCCAGGCTCGTCTTGGTTCCCTCCAGTGTCCCTACCTGTGTTTCTGCCTTCCGAATGTTGTCAGACAGCGCCGTGACGTAACCCGCCAGCTCAGCGTCAGTCAACGCCACCCACCGCACAACATCAGCATCGTTGGCGCCCGCCTTGAGCATCGCGAGCAGGGTCTTTGCCCCGGCAATTGCTGCCGCCGAGACAGTGATGGCCGCCCCCGCCGCAGCCGCGGTGGATGGATCCCCAACTCCGGCAGCAGCGGCAAGCGCGGCGTTTGCTGCCTCGAGCTGTGCCGGCAGGGTGCATTCAACCTCGGCGTCATGGAGCCCCAAACCGGCAGCCTTGGCTTCCGCTTCGGCTTCCTCCACCGGCGGCAGGAACTTCGAATTCTTGCCGAAGGAAACGGCGCTCCCCAGCCCGGCGCGGGCGATCTCGGCGCTGACGAGTTTGTCATCGGAGGTAAAAACGGCGGCCAGGGTGCGCTGGTACTTGTCCGTCCGTTCAACGTCGTACACCAGCTTGATGTCCGAACCCACAGGCAACAGCCCGGTCAGGAAATCTGTGGCTTCCGGGCCCAGGCATTGCACCGGCTTGGTGGGATCCTTGGTTTCGGGGGTGTCGATGTTCAGCAGTCGGATGGTCTGCTCCGCGCCGTTGACCGACGCCACGAGGGTGTCCCCGTCGGTGATGCGCACGACCGTTCCGGCGTCGGAATTTTCATCGGTGCAGGCCGCCAATCCCACAACCAGGCCGGCCGCGACACCCATGGCGAGCAGCGGCCTGCGAACGGAAAACTTTGCGGCAGACGCCACCATGAACCCCCAACGTTGAGTGGCCAGTGCTGGCCGGGCAAACGTCCATTCTATGGTTTCACCACGTCGTGCGGGACCACCTCGTGCAGTTCCAGCACGCCGGTGGGCAGCTTCCAATAGTGCAGGCGCAGCGCCCCGGGCGTTTTCTGCTCAACATACAGCCGCATGCACACATCCGCCCCGCGCATGATGGCACCGGCGTGGGCGCCCTCATTCGCCCGCAGGTGGTGCGGTTCGCGGTTGTGCAGCGGACCCTTGCGGTGCGCCACCAAATCCACCACGGCCCGCAGTGTCCGCGCCCTTTGCGGCTCGGTCAGCGCCTCCCATGACGGCAGAAAATGCGGCCCCAGCAGGTACTTGCCCAGGGGATGGGCGGCCTTGTCGTGCGGGGAAACGATCTGCGCCCACGCCTGGTGCAGCTCAAAATTGAACTGCTCGGCGGGGTCCAGGTAGACAGCCCCGACCACCTTCTCGGTCCGCGACGCGGCCAACCTGCCCTTTTGCCGCAACTCCACCAGCGAAGTCTTCGTCCGCGCCAGCTCCTCCTTCAACGCCGCCACCTGGTGCTCGGCCGCATTGAGGCGCCGCGCCAAATCGGCAGCCACCGCCCGGTCCCGCTCCAACTGGTCCTGCAGCGCCCGCGCGGTTTGTTCCGTGGCACCCTGCTTTTTCGCCGCAGCCATCAGCTCATCAATGGTGTGCCGGGCCGTGTCCAATTCCAGCTGCGTGCTTTGCAGGGCGGTGCGCCGCTGCGCCGCAGTAGGGAGATCGGCCCCTGACCCGTGTCCCGCCGTCCCATGTTCGACGCCGGATGGCGGGGTTTCGCCGTCGTCGTCAGAACCGTCGGGGGAAGGGGAGGCAACGGCGTCGCGACGGGAGATGCTGGCGTAGGGCCGGTCCGGATCGAGCCACGGTGGGCCGCCGCGAAGGAGGGATGGGGCTGGGACTGCCGGTTCGTCGTCGTCCACGTCAAGCATGGACAGGCACACCGTGCCGTTGTCGTACCGGACCCGGACGCGCACCACCTCGTCCTCCGTCAGGAGGTCCTGCGCGGAATCGAGGTCGTTGGAGGAGATGCCCTCCACGCCGATGCGGAAATTGCTGCCGGGCCAGAGGTGGACCAGGGCATGGCCGGGGCGGACGGAGGTGACGCGGGCCAGTGCCACATCGCCGTGCCGGTACGCCTTGATGGGGGAGAGTCGCGGGAGAATCAGGGCGCTGATGTCAAAGGTGCCCGTGTCGGGATGGAAGCTGCCCGCCAATACCTGGTCCTTGGACACGAGCCACTCAAGGGGAATGTTGGGGAGCAGCTCCTCGCTGCGAATCATGGCCCGGGTGCCGTCGGGACGCAGCTCCACCAGGGCGCGGTCGGGGGAGGGGAAGCCCACCACCGTCGCCTCGGTGAGCAGGGGGAGGGGAGCCGTGACGGGCTCTTGCTGTGGCGGCAGCTGCTGGGAGGCGAATACCTCCCGCTCAATTTTTTCGTACAGTTTGGGCAGCTGCGCGGCGCGCTGGAGAAGGAGCGGCCGCGAGGTGCGGGCCTGCCAGTCCGTGCCGTGCGGATAGACGCGCGCGCCATTGCCAAAGACGTGCAGCTGGCCGGGCAGGCCGATTTCCAGCGTGCGGGTTTCGATGCCGTTGGCCAGCTCGTACAGCTGTGCCTCCCCGTCCAGTGAGGCGGCAAGCGCTTCGGCGTCAAGGCGCAGCGGGTTCCCCGGCAGGTGCGAAACCACCACCACGGTCTGGGCGCGTTGGGGATTGCAGAGGTACCTGGCCAGTTCGGCGCCGCCCAGCTGATGCACCTCTGCGGGGTGCAGCTCTGCAGCGGGTGGGAGCTTGTTCCGGTTTTTCTGTGCGGGCATGCCGGCTCCTTCCCTGCGCTGTTCGGGATCGCTGTGGTGACTTACCTTACATCGGAGTGTTGGCAGGGACTTCCGGCAGGCCGACGTTTCGCCGTTTGGACAGGGCAGCGTTCCGCGGTTTGGGCAGGCCGACGTGACGCCGTGGCGGAGAAGATGGTGAATTGGCGCCCGACCGGGAATTCCTGTGCACCCTCCGCGGCGGTCACGATGTCCCCGGCAGCAACGTCCGCGGAGGCGCTGACGATGCTGGGCCCGCCGGTGTTGACGAGTGCGGCGTGGGGGCCACTGCTGCGCAGCGTTGCCAATGCCGTCCGTTTCAAGGCTTGGGCTGTCACATCCATGCCGACCACCCCGGCCAGTGCGCCGTCCTTGACAATAGGGTGGGTGAACGTCGGCACGTATTCGTCGGGGCGCAGCGGGTCGATGTAGACGCCGGTGACACATGGCTGGCCCGGTGCCAGGGGGACCTTGAACCATTCGGCCTTGACGTAGTCGCTCATGGACTGCGGGCTGAAGTTGGCCAGCACGTCCACGCGCACCATCTCTTCGCCCTGCCACCAGACGATGTAGCTGCGCTGTTCGCCCGGCAGTCCAGCCGCGGCGACAAATCCGGCGCCTGCCGTGAGCTGCCCCTGGGCAGGGAGCAACTGTGGCGTTTCGCAACAACAGCCCCCGCAGGGCCGAGTTGCGGAAAGGCGCAGGACGGCCAAACACCTGCCGGATGAAATCCAACAGGACCCCGCAGGCGCGTTTTGGCCGGTAACGCTTGAATAACAGTTTGATCACGCCGGGAAAGCGTAATCCCTGATGTTGTAGGGAATTTGATACCCGAGGGGCCGTGACAAGTTACCGGACAGTAGTCCTTTTGGATAGGGGTTCGTTTTGTGGCGGAACAACACAAATGTGAGCTGGGGTACATTTGCGTCAATGGCTGTGGCGGGGATTACATTTCCCGGCCGGCCAGCAGATTTGAGTGACTTTGCAGCATCCACGCCAGCACCCTGGCGGGAGCAGGAGAGCCAGTTTTAAGGATGATCGAATGCCACTGCCAAGACCCCAAAAGCAGGTGGCACGTTGTCAATGCGACGCCGTGCCATGTGCTACGCATGGGACGAGCCAATGATTGGGTTCATCGCCAAGCGGTTCATCAACTACGCGATCCTGGCCGCGATCGCCACCCTCAGCGCCTACGCCCTGGCCAGCGCCATCCTGAACCCCGCCGCGCGCTACTACGGCCGCAACCCCCGCCCGTCGGACGACACCATCAATGCGATCCTGGACGGCCTGGGCGTCAACCCCAACACCCCTGTCATTGAGCGGATGTGGAACTGGTTGGTCAATCTGGTCACGCAGGGTTCTCTGGGTGAAACCATCCACAACACGACGGTGGTCAGCGAAATCGCCGCCCGCGCAGGCACCAGCCTCCGCCTGCTCATCATGGGCACCATCATCGCCGCAGTGTTCGGTGTGGTCCTCGGCGTGTGGGGTGCCGTACGCCAATACAAGTTCAGCGACCAGGCGATCTCCTACGCATCGTTCACCATTTTGGCCACACCCTCCTTTGTGGTGGGCATCCTCCTGATGATCCTCGCCACCCTGCTGAACAACGTCCTGGGCATCCAGCTCATCAGCTTTACCGGCGAATACACGGCCGGGCTGGACGGCGGCTGGTGGGTTCAATTCTGGGACCGGGCCGTGCACCTGCTGCTGCCCACCATCTCCCTGGCCTTGTTGGGCGCCGCCGCCTATTCGCGGTACCAGCGCAGCGCCATGCTCGATGTCCTCTCTGCCGATTACATCCGCACGGCCCGTTCAAAGGGCCGCACCCGAGGCTCGGCCCTGGTGCGCCACGGCGTCCGGGTGGCACTGATTCCCATGTCCACCTACTTCGCCTACTCCTTCGCCACTGTCCTGGCCGGGGCGGCCGTGACGGAATTGGTGTTCAGCTGGCACGGTATGGGCGAGATGCTGGTCAACGCCATCACCCAAAGCGACATCAACGCGTTCACCGGCGCGATCTTGTTCAACGCCGTCCTGATCCTCATCGCAGGCACGCTCTCCGACATTGTGTACGCAGCCCTTGACCCGAGAGTGAGGGTGTAGCCATGTCACTTCTTGACGAAGTTCCCGCGGCGGAAACCGCCACCGGAATCCCTGAGGCCCTCCAATCCGCCAAGCCTGTCTCCCGCACCCGCCTGGTCATGTCACGGCTGCGCAGCATGCCGCGCTTCTGGGTCGGCATTGTCGGCTTGGGCCTGATCATCCTGTGGGCCATCTTCGGCCTGGTCCCCAACGCCTGGAACTACACCGACCTGGACGTCTACAACATGGGTTCCAGCCCCAGCAGACTGCACTGGTTCGGCACCAGCGACATCGGTGAGGACATTTACGCCCAAACCATCGTCGGCCTGCGCAAGTCACTCATCATCGGCCTGCTGGTAGGCCCCATGGCCGCCATCGTTGCCGGCATCGTCGGTGCGGTGGCCGGCTACCTCGGCGGCTGGTGGGACCGGATCATGGTCTGGTTCATTGACCTGCTGCTGGTGCTGCCCAGCCTGTTCCTGTTCATCCTGCTCAGCCCCATTTTCAAGTCCCTGTCCTGGGTGGCGCTGATCTTCCTGCTGGCAGGATTCGGCTGGATGATCATGGCCCGGGTGATCCGGGCCCAGACCCGTTCCCTGCGCGAACGCGACTACATCAAGGCCGCCCGCTTCATGGGTGTGGGCACCTGGACCATCATCCGCCGGCATGTGCTGCCCAATGTCTCCTCCCTGCTGATCATTGACGCCACCCTGGGCGTGGGCGGGGCCATCCTGAGCGAAACCACGCTGAGCTTCTTCGGCTTCGGCATCCAAGCCCCTGACGTCTCGCTCGGCACGTTGCTGGCCGCCGGCCAAACCGCTGCCGCCACCAGGCCGTGGCTGTTCATCTTCCCTGCAGGGATCCTTGTCTTCACCGTGCTCTCCGCCAGCCTTGTCGGCGATTCCCTGCGCGACGCCGTCGACCCCACCTCGGGAGTAAACCGTGACTGAGCAACTTTCCACCGGAATATCCGGTACCTTCCCAAGCACGACGGCGGCCGCCGAGTCGGGCGCGCCAAGCCGGGACACGCCGTCGTACTCTCCGGGACACCTACTGGAGGTGCGCGATCTCAGCGTCACCTTCCCACAGCCTGCAGGTGCCGTGACGGCGGTGCGCGGCGTCACCTACCATGTGGACCAGGGCGAGTTCCTGGGCATTGTGGGCGAATCCGGGTCGGGAAAGTCTGTCTCGTCGCTGGCTGTGATGGGGCTGCTGCCCTCGTCGGCCAGGGTGGGCGGGGACATCCTGTTTGAGGGGAAGTCGCTGCTGGGCCGCAGCGACAAGGAGATGTCCCGGCTGCGCGGTGACGGCATTTCCATCATTTTTCAGGACCCGCTCTCCGCGCTCACCCCGGTCTACACGATCGGCGCGCAAATCGCGGAGGCCCTGCAACTGCATGACAAAAGACTTTCCAAACAGGGCGCCCACGCCCGTGCCGTGGAATTGCTAAAGGTGGTGGGCATCCCCAATCCCGAGCGCCGCGCGCAGGCGTTCCCGCACGAATTCTCCGGCGGCATGCGCCAACGCGCCATGATCGCGATCGCCATCGCCAACAATCCGCGCCTGATCATCGCCGACGAACCGACCACGGCGTTGGATGTCACCATCCAGGCCCAGATCCTCGAGGTGCTGCAAAAGGCGAAGGACATGACCGGGGCGGCGGTGGTGCTGATCACCCACGATTTGGGTGTGGTGGCCGGCAATGCCGATCGGATCGCCGTCATGTATGCCGGGCGGATTGTGGAGACCGGCACCGTGGACCAGGTGTTCCACAAACCGTCCATGCCGTACACCATCGGGCTGCTGCGCTCCATGCCGAACCTGGCCACGGCCGGCCACTCCCGGCTGGTGCCGTTGGAAGGCCGGCCGCCGCAGCTGAGCAACCTGGCGCCGGGGTGCCCGTTCGCACCGCGCTGCCCCGTGGCCATTGACGCCTGCCGCAGCACCGAGCCGCCGCTGACCATCGTTGACGGTGACCCGCTGCATGCGTCGGCCTGCCTGCGGGTGTCCGAAATAGCAGGGGGTGTGCTTGACCGCCACCACCTGTACCCTGTGCCGGAGCCGGTGGCGGCCGCGGAACGGGCGGAGGTTGCGCCGGAGAAAGTCCTGGAGGTTGCAGGGTTGCAGCGGCACTTTCCACTGACCCGCGGCTCGGTGTTCAAACACTCAGTCGGCACGGTCCGCGCCGTGGACGGCGTCAGTTTCGATATTCGCAGCGGCCAGACACTGGGACTGGTCGGGGAGTCGGGCTGCGGGAAGTCCACCACCATCATGGAGATCCTGGAACTGGCCAAGCCCCAGGCCGGGGTGGTCAGCATCAACGGCAAGGACGTTGCAACGCTTTCGGCACGGGAGCGCAAGGCATTGCGCCGGGACATCCAGGTGGTGTTCCAGGACCCCATGGGGTCGCTGGACCCGCGCCTTCCCGTGCAGGACATCATCGCGGAACCGTTGTCCGTGCACGGCATCCCGGCCAAGGACAGGCTGGCCAAGGTCCGCGATGTGCTGGAGCTGGTGGGCTTGGATCCGTCCATGGCCTCCCGCTACCCGCACGAGTTCTCCGGCGGCCAGCGCCAGCGCATCGGCATTGCCAGGGCCCTGGTGACCGACCCCAAAATTGTGGTGCTCGATGAGCCGGTGTCCGCACTGGATGTCTCCATCCAGGCCGGGGTCATCAACCTGCTGCAGGACCTGCAGGAAAAACTGGGCCTGTCCTACTTGTTCGTGGCCCACGACCTCGCCGTGGTGCGCCAGATTGCGGACAACGTCGCCGTCATGTACCTGGGCCGGATCGTGGAGAGCGGGCCAGCCGGGGAGATCTTCGGCAATCCCCGCCACCCCTACACCCGTGCGCTGCTTTCGGCCGTGCCGGTGCCTGACCCGGCCGTGGAACGCACCAGGACCCGGATCATCCTGGACGGCGATTTACCCAGCCCCACCGACGACATCAAGGGCTGCAATTTCCGCACCCGCTGTCCGCTGTTCAAGCTGATGGATGCCCAGGGGCAGGACCGCTGCCTGAACCAGGATCCGCAGCAGCGCCCGGTGGGCGAAAGCCAGGTGGCATGCCACCACGCCGAACACATAGAACTCATGGAATCCGCAGCTGGGAGCCCGTGACAGCCCCCCTACGTTTCACCGCACCAACCACCCTGCCGGCACCCAGCAGATGCGGCAGGAACAACAATTGGAGGAAACAATGAAACACATCAACAAGATGGTGGGAGCCGGAGTTCTGGCCCTCGCCCTCACTGTCACTGGCTGCAGTGCCGGCGGCGGTGGCGGAGACAACAAGCCCACCGTGGACAGCAGCAAGGGCGCTGCCGAAACCGGAGCGCTGCCCACCACAGCGTGGACCGTGGCGGACTACGCCGCCGTCAAGGATGGCGGCACCCTGACACTGGCTGTTGACCAGCTGCCGGACAACTGGAACACCCTGCAGGTGGACGGCAACGTCAAAGCCGGCAGCGAAATCCTGGATCCCACCACAGGCGGCCCCGTGGTCAACACGGTGGACGGCGGCTGGGCACTAAACCCCGACTACGCCACAGAGGTCAAGCTGGCCGGTGAAGATCCGCAGGTTGTTGAGATCAAGCTGAACCCAAAGGCCGTGTGGGAAGATGGCACGCCCATCACCTACAAGGACTACGACGCCACGATCAAGGCCAACAACGGCACCAACAAGGAATACCAGATTGTTGACGACAACGTCTACAAGGATATTGAATCGGTGACCAAGGGTGAGACTGACTTCGACTTCAAGATCACGTTCAAGAACAAGAACGCCGACTGGCCCTCGATCCTGGGCGGCAGTACGGCCGGCGCGGTCCAGACTGCCGTGATCCCGGAAGCCATCGCCGCGGATGTGACAGCCTTCAACGAAGGCTACAAGTCCAAGCCGCTTCCCTCCAGCGGGCCGTACAAGGTGGGCACTGTTGACGCCTCCGGCCAGGTGGTCACCCTGGTCCCGAATGAGAAGTGGTGGGGCCAGAAGCCCAAGCTGGAAAAGATCATCATGAAGGTAGTCTCCCGTGACGCACTGGCCCAGGCCTACGCGAACAAGGAACTGGACGCCTTCAGCATCGGCACCAGCAAGAACAACTACGACACTGCCAAGAAGCGCGCCGACGGCGCCATCCAGCAGTCCGGCGGCCTCACCTGGAACCACGTCACCATGAATGGTTCCAAGGGGCCGCTGGCTGATGTCAAGGTGCGCCAGGCAGTGGGCCGGGCCATTGACCGTGACACCATTTCCGCCAGCCGCCTGGCACCCATCGGTGCGCCCGTGGCCAACCAGAACAACTACATCTTCATGCCCGGCCAGAAGGGTTACGAGGACAATGCCACTGCCGTCATCGGCTACGACACCGCCAAGTCCGAGGAGTTGCTGAAGGAGGCCGGCTACGCCAAAGCGGCCGACGGCACCATGGAGAAGGACGGCAAGAAGCTGGAGATCACCTACACTCTCGACGCCAACAACCCGGTGTCGGAGCAGATCTTCAAGCAGCTCCAGGCCAACCTGAAGGCCGTGGGCATCACCCTGAAGAACGACACGGTCCCGGCCGACAAGTTCTTCTCCGACTACGTGCTCAAGTCCAACTTTGAACTGACCGGCTTTGCATGGTCGGGCACCGCGTTCCCCATCGCCTCCAACGAATCCATCTTCTACCCCGCTGATGCCGGCCAGAACTTCTCCGGCATCACGGATGACAAGCTCGGCGACATGTGGCAGAAGGCCAACGCAGAGCTCGACCCGGCCAAGCGGCTCGTGCTGGCCAACGAGATCGACAAGGCGATCTTCGCCTACACGCCCGTCATTCCGCTGACCCCGACCCCGAACACCCTCGGTGTCCGGACCGACCTGGTCAACTACGGCGCCGCACAGTTCCAGTCCATCAACTGGACCACCGTCGGCTTCAAGGGCTAACCCCCTCCCGCACCAAAGAGGCCCGGCCTGCTCACAGTGAGCGGGCCGGGCCTTCGCCGTCCCCGCAAATCGATCCCACCCTTGTAACGCGGCAGCACCTTCCGGGGTCTTTTCTCGAATGCGGCAGCACCTTCCGGGGTCTTCACGGATCGGGCCCGTCCGTAACATCGAAGCGCAACTCCGGAGAGGGCGTTATCTAACATCTCGACATTGATGGTCAACAGGTGGGTGGCTTGTGGAGACCCACTATGTCAGTGTGCTTGCCAGGGCGAGTACAGCCAAAAGGATACCGACGACGGCGGCCGGCACGTTCCAGCGGCTCGTCACCTTGCCGAGGCGGCCGGGCTGGGAGGCGGGCTGGCCGGGGGAGGGGGCTCCGGCGTCGTGCTTGGGCTGGTGTTGGGCGCGCTCCCAGGCATCCCAGGCGGACTGGACAACGATTTGGGAGTGGGGAAGTGCTGCGACGGTGCGGCTGCCGTCGGGGGTGGACTGCATTTTCGGGCCGAGCCTACCGGAGCCGGGGGCGCCCCAACTGGGGATGAGCCCGGCGCTCGTGTCGAAGCTGACGGTGTGGAGCACGCGCAGGGCGGTCAGCTCGCTGAAGGGGACGGTGTGCTCGCGCAGGATGTTGACGACGCGCACTCCGTCTTGGTTGATGAGCAGGCGCGGGCGCCACAGGAGCACGTGGACGCCCCAGGCCGTGAGGAGCAGCCACGGCAGGAACGCCCAGATCGACGCCGGGCTGCCGGTCATGAGCAGGTTGACGGTGAAGAAGGCACAAAACGCCCAGGCGGCCACAGCCAGGACGCGGGTTGGTGCGGAATAGACGGCGGTTGTGCGCGGGGCTGCGGGGGCGTTTTCCATGGTGGTTCCAGAATGCCAGAGTTTGGGCCTGTGGCCCCACACCGCCCCGCACCTCTCCGTGCCGCACCGCGCAGCCGCATGTCCGCCCCGCCTCACCCGTGAACTTGCAGTTGATGCGCTCCCAATGCGCTGGGAGAGCATCAACTGCCAGTTCATGGAGGCGGAGGGAGAAGCAGCGGGGCGTATGGAGCTGGTCGGGGGATTGAAGTGGACGGAAGGCGACCGCCGGCACCGTTCAGCCGGTGGGGGCTACCTGACCGTCAGCACCGTCAACGCCGTTGACTTCTGCGATGCTGGCCGGGTCGGCGAGCACTGAGGCGAACGCCTGCTGGGCGGCACCCACCAGAAGCAGGTCGAGGCCGAGGGCGGCTCGGGCGA
Source organism: Arthrobacter sp. PAMC 25486 (assembly GCF_000785535.1). Lineage (NCBI taxonomy): Bacteria > Bacillati > Actinomycetota > Actinomycetes > Micrococcales > Micrococcaceae > Arthrobacter > Arthrobacter sp. PAMC 25486. The sequence goes on from NZ_CP007595.1 coordinate 3,993,390, forward strand.
ATCGGACGTCGTCGCGGGGGCCGATCATGGCCTTGGACTTGACCGATGCTGCCATGCGCTCAGGATCGGTGGCGTAGAGCGTGCCCAGGAAACCGCCCAGAATGATGAGCTCCGGGTTGAAGACATTGACAACACTGCACAGCGATTCGGACAGGAAATCGACTTGGCGGTGGACCAGCTCAAGCAGCTCCGGCGCGGGCCCCTCAGGCCGGGTAAATTGGCCCAGCAGTGTCTCATCCAACTTCTCCATGTCGGTGCTGCCCAGGTTCAAGGCGGCAAGAAGGGGTGCCTGTCTGACCTCCGTCTCGAGGCAGCCTTTTCTCCCGCAGTGGCATTGCACGCCATTCGAGTTCACCATGACGTGGCCGATCTCGCCGGCGAATCCGTTGTGCCCCGTCATGGACGTGTCGCCGACGGAGATGCCGCCGCCGATACCGCTGGCCCCGCCGTTGAGGTAGATGTGGTCCCTGGCATTGCGTCCGGCCCCGAAGGTGCTTTCGGCGATGAGGCCGGTTGAGGCGTCATTGGCGACAATGACAGGGAGGTCCAGTGCCATGTTGAGCATGGTCGAGAGCGGCACGTTGTGCCAGTCCAGGTGGGGGGCCAAGATGACTTCGCCGTCGTGCTCACGGACTAGTCCCGGCACGGCCACGCCAACACCGACGGTGCGGAAAGAGCTGTCGAGTTCCCCTCGCATGCCGGCAACGACCGCACCGACGATGTTCACCACTTCTTCCGGCGTTGGCACACGGGCTGTGTCGTAGCGGATTCGCTTGAGCACCTTGCCTGACAGTGACACAAGGCCAATGGTCACGGCATCAATTTCGGGGTTGACGGCAATGGCGACCACGTCTTCGCGGGGGACGATGATGGGGCTGGGCCGTCCGGCATGGTGCGTCATGCCCGGTTCGCGTTCTTCCACCAGTCCCAGTGAGACGAGCTCCGCGACCAGGCCGGCAATGGTGGATCGGTTCAGTCCGGTGGCACGGGTGACGTCGGCCCGTGAGAGTCTGCCCTGCACATGCGCCAGGTTCAGGACAATGGCCAGGTTGTTACGCCGGACGTCGTCGAGGTTGTTGCCCCTGCGCGTGGGCCTTGTTGCTGAAGGCTCCCGGACTGCCACTCAAACCACCTCTTTCGACACGCTTTTTATGTAGAAGCGGCCCGCCTCATGTTACCCGAGCCTGCTCGGAGCCAGGGCAGGCCGCCGTCGGCTACTGGGCCTTGAAGACGGAATTCGCGGCCTTCTTGTAGTTGGCCAGGATCTCCGGCCGGTGATCGGCGGCGGGGGAAGTGATCGTCGCCAGCGGCCATTCGGGCCGGCTGCCGTCCAGCATCCAGGCGGCCTGGACGGCGGCGCCGCGGGCCACGTATTCCCCCGGCGTTGGGATGATGACGGGCACGTCAAACACCTGCCCCGCCACCACCTGCACGGCAGTGTTCTGTACGGCACCGCCAATGAGCAGCAGTCGGCTGGCCGTGACGCCGGTTGCGGTGATGGCCTCAAGCCCGCCGGCCAGCCCGCACAGCATTCCCTCGATCGCTGCACGGGCAGTGTTTTCCCGCGTGGTGGAGGCGATGCTCAGGCCATGGAAACTGGCCGTGGCGTCCGGCAGGTTCGGTGTCCGCTCACCCTCAAAATAGGGCACAAGAACGACGCCGGCACTGCCGGGTTCGGCGGCCAGCGCCAGGTCCGCGAACTCATCAAAGGTGACGCCGAGCAGGCCTGCCACCGAGCTGAGGATGCGTGCCGCATTGAGCGTGACGGCGATGGGCAGGAAAGCCCCGGAGGCGTCGGCGAAACCGGCGACGGTTCCCGTGGGGTCGTTGCTGGGACCTTCGGCGACGGCGAAGACCGTGCCGCTTGTACCAACAGACACCACCACATCCCCTTCCGCCGCGCCCAGTCCGAGGGCCCCGGCAGCGTTGTCGCCGGCACCTGCCGCCAGCCGGACGCCGTCGGGCATCAGGTCAAAGAGGGTGGGGTGCACCGTGCCCACCGACTCATCGGGGGCGGCGACGCGGGGCAGGGTGACGGCACCGCTGGCGGGTGAGGAAGCCTCGCGGGCGGGCCTGCCGAACGCGAGCTCGAACAGTTCAAGGTCATAGGAGCCGGTCGACGGCGACCAGTAGCCGGTGCCGGACGCGTCGGAACGGTCCGTGGTCAGCTGGTCCAGGTCGGGGCCCAGCGGACTTTCACCGGCGGGGCCATATCCGCGAAGCCGCCAGCTGAGCCAGTCGTGGGGGAGTGCGACGGCGGCAACCCGGGCTGCGTGCTCGGGCTCGTTGTCGCGAACCCAGCGGACCTTGGTGATGGTCAGTGACGCCACCGGGACGGAGCCGCAGCGGCTGGCCAGTGCGGTGGCGCCCACCTCGGCGACAAGGTCGGCGGCGGACGGGGCGGAACGGGTGTCGTTCCACAGTAGGGCCGGGCGGATCACTTCGCCGTCGGAGTCCAGCAGGACCATCCCATGCTGTTGGCCCGCAATGGAGAGGACGGAAACATCAGCCAGCCCTCCGGCGTCGTGCACGGCAGAGCGCAAGGCATCCCACCAGAGGGACGGATGGATCTCCGACCCGTCGGGGTGAGAGGCCTTGCCGCTGCGGACGGTGCGCCCGGTGCCGGAATCAACAACAACAACTTTGCAGCTTTGGGTCGAGGAGTCGACGCCGGCAACGAACGCCATTGGGTTACCTCGCGCCGAGCAGGTGCTCGAGGAACAGCTGCTGGAGCTTGACGAAGCCGAAGCCCTTGCCGCCGAAGTACGGGGCGGCGTCGAAGTCTTCGTAGGAGGACTTGTCGGCGATGAGGGCGTCGTAGCTTTCGCCGGGGTTCAGGGTGGGCTGGTTGATCTCGTCAACCTTGGAGAATGCCAGGGCTGCCTGGACCTCGGGATCGGCGCGGAATGCTGCGGCCCGTTCCTTCAGCAGCAGGTACATGCGCATGTTGGCGGCAGCCGAATCCCACACGCCGTTGATGTCCTCGGTGCGTGAGGGCTTGTAGTCGAAGTGGCGGGGGCCGGTGTAGGCCTGGCCGCCGTTGGGGCCGCCATTTTCCAGGAGGTCGACGAGGGAGAAGGCGTTCTGCAGGTCGCCGTGGCCGAACACCAGGTCCTGGTCGAACTTCACGCCGCGCTGGCCGTTGAGGTCGATGTGGAACAGCTTGCCCTGGTAGAGCGCCTGGGCGATGCCGTGGGTGAAGTTCAGGCCTGCCATCTGCTCGTGGCCGGTCTCGGGGTTGATGCCCACCAGTTCCGGGCGTTCGAGCGTCTCGATGAATGCCAGGGCGTGGCCGAGGGTGGGCAGGAGAATGTCGCCGCGGGGTTCGTTCGGCTTGGGCTCGATCGCGAAGCGGATGTTGTAGCCCTTGTCGGTGACGTAGTCGCCGAGCAGGTTCACTGCCTCACGGTAGCGTTCCAGGGCGCCCTGGATGTCCTTGGCGGAATCGTATTCGCTGCCTTCGCGCCCACCCCACATGACGAAGGTTTCAGCGCCCAGTTCGGCGGCGAGGTCGAGGTTTTCGATGACCTTGCGGATGGCGAAGCGGCGCACGTCGCGGTCGTTGGAGGTGAAGCCGCCATCCTTGAACACCGGGTGGCTGAAGAGGTTGGTGGTGACCATGGGGATGACCAAGCCCGTGGAATCCAGGGCGCCCTTGAGCCTGTCAATCTCGGTGCGGCGCTCGGCGGCGGTGGCTTCGAAGGGGAACAGGTCATTGTCGTGGAAGGTCATGCCATAGGCGCCGAGGTCGCTGAGCTTGTTGACGGCCTCCACGGTGTCCAGCTGCGGGCGGGTGGCCGAACCGAACTGGTCCTGGGCATTCCAGCCGATGGTCCAAAGGCCAAAGGAAAACTTGTCTTCGCGTGTGGGCTCAAGAGCCATGGGGTGCCTCCAAGGTGTGTGTGCAGATCTTGTTAATAAGTTCTGACTACAAACATATGACGCGATTGGGGGCGTGTCAATGACCTTGTGTTGTTTTGTTTACTGTGGACTTGCCCTGCGGTTTGGGGGTTTATGACTGCGACTTGGTGTCAGTCGGCTTTTGTGGCCACCTGCGTCAAAATGGCTTGATTGTGGCTTGCATGGCGGCTGGCTGGCGTGCGGCTGTGGCGGCGATGGCGTGGGCTCGGATGTTCGGCGGCTGCTAATGCGTGTCGCATTCGTGCAAGTGTGGCGGCAGGTATCTCTGGGCAAATGCGCAGCCTACTGTTTTGCCCATGTGCATGTCCCGAGTCGAGTTTATCTGTGCGCTCAAACTTGGCCCGGCGCGGCGCCACTGTCGATGCTGCGGGAGCCAGGCGTTTGAGCGTGCGCATGCCCAGAGTGGACTTTTCCCATGAGCTGTCAGGTCTGCCGGGTGGGCGCATGAAGTGGAGTGCTCGACGGCGAAGAGCCTCGCGCGGGTGGTTTAGAGCTTGTCGGGCTCTGTTTCGGACTCCTGCTCGAGTGCCGATGCGTGTTCGTTTATCTCGGCGATGTCAGGGGTGACCATCTCGGAATAAACTTCCGCCAGGTGATCGCGTGAGGGGCTCTCGTGGATCAGATCTTTGTCGTCGTAGTCTGGGTTCTTGCTCATAACCACACCATAGTCCTGGCCTGGCGGCTTGGCCACAGATTGATGGGTGAGCGCGCCAGTGGTTGAAGTTGCCGGCCGCGGCAAACCACCGAATTTACCTCGGCTTGCAGCGAATGATGAACGCCACTTGGTGTGTCCGGCTGGGGCGCGAAGGTCGAGAAGGGTTGACCCGAAGACGCTGGATGGGGCGGTGTTGAACTAGGTATTGTCACCGCGTCCTGGCTCCAAAGCCGAGCACTGTGCTCCGGGAGGGAACCACCCGGCGAATGGCTTGAAGCTGACTTGCGATGGCCTGAACCTGGGTTGTCCGGAATTTGTGGCCCCGAGTGGACGGCCCTTGACAGCTCTGCTGTGAGCGCTAACACTAGGTCGGAAGAGTTTATGGGTCGCCACGGGGACACGGCCCCCATTCACCAAGGAGTTTTGATGGAAACCACTGTACTTCTCGCTAACCCAGGGCAGCAGTCGAGCGCCAACGGAGCCGTGTTCCGGATTGCTGCCGGGGAGTATGCCGCCAGTTTCACCTCCCGCGGTGCCGCACTGTCGGAACTGCAGTTTGCCGGACGTGACCTGGTGGTGCCGTTTGACCCTGAACTGCCCATCCCGGACTACCGTGGCATCATTGCCGCGCCGTGGCCCAACCGGGTTGCCGATGGGGCCTACCGCTGGGAGGGCGTGGTCCAGCACCTGCCGCTGAATGAACCGGACCGTGGCACGGCCCTGCACGGGCTGGTCTTTGACCGGCTGTGGGAGGTGGAGACGTACGACGCCGAATCCCTCACCTTGCGCTGTGAGATTGACGCGTCCAGTGGCTATCCCGGGCCGCTGGCCCTCGTGGTGGAGTACCGGATCGATACCGATGGGCTGCACACAACTGTGACCGCCAGCAATCCCGGCGTGGCGCGGATCCCGTACGGCGTCTGTCCCCATCCTTACTTGGTGGCCGGACCCGCGCCACTTGATGAGTGGACACTGCAGGTAGATGCCGCCGAGTTCCTTGACGTCACGCCCGACCGGCTACTGCCTCTGCAACTGCACCCTGTGGACGGTCATCCCTTCGATTTCCGGATCACCAAGATCATTGGCTCCACGGAGATTGACCACGCGTTCACAGGTATTGCTGCCGACATCACGGGCACTTCGGAGTTGACCGTTACCGACCCCTCCGGCAGTCATGCGGGCATGCGTTGGGATGCCTCATGCCCGTGGTTGCAGATCCACACGGCCGACAAACCGGACACTGCCAGCAGTCGCCGGGGTCTGGCGGTGGAGCCAATGACCTGCCCGCCGGATTCCTTCAACTCTGGTATGGACCTGATTGCGCTGGAACCGGGTGCATCTCATGCCGCCAGTTGGACCATCTTCGGCGGCTAGGAGTCGCTGAACAATAAGAGTGAGCCAGAATTGGTGCGATTTACGGCGTGGGCGGCGTGATTCCTGCCGTGTTCAGTTTCATCGAACGAGTCCTTAGACTGAACGCGATTCCTGAAGCCTTTACGCTCCGTGACTCGTTCGCAAGTCGGTTGCGTTAAGGTGGAGGAGCCCACCCGACCGACCCCGAACGGAGCCAGTCATGGCCGCCAGCACCAAACAGGCGCAGGCCCCAACCCCCGAGCAGCTCCAGTCCGTATGGGGGACCCTGAAGTCACCGCGCAGGCTGAAGACTGAAGTCCTCGCCGGGCTCGTCGTCGGCCTGGCGCTCATCCCTGAGGCCATCGCGTTCTCCGTCATCGCCGGCGTGGACCCCCGGATCGGGCTCTTCGCGGCCTTCACCATGGCCGTGACCATCGCCTTCACGGGCGGCCGGTCCGCCATGATCTCGGCGGCAACCGGAGCTGTGGCGTTGGTGATCGCCCCCTTGGTGAGGTCGCACGGCGTCGACTATCTCATTGCCTGCGTGATTCTTGCCGGGGTCATCCAGATCATCCTGGCGGTGTCCGGCGTTGCAAAGCTGATGCGGTTCATCCCGCGTTCGGTCATGGTCGGCTTCGTCAACGCCCTGGCCATCCTCGTGTTCATCGCACAACTGCCGGAACTCATCGGTGTGCCATGGCTCGTGTACCCGATGGTGCTCGCCGCTCTGCTCATCATGTTTGTCCTGCCGCGGTTCACCCAGGCGGTGCCGGCGCCGCTTGTCGCCATTGTGGCGCTGACGCTCGTCACGGTCCTGGGGGCCATCGCCGTTCCAACGGTGGGGGACAAGGGCGCGCTGCCCGACTCGCTGCCGACGGCCGTGATCCCCAATGTGCCGCTGACCTTCGAAACGCTCCAGGTGATCTTCCCGTTCGCCCTCGCCATGGCGTTCGTGGGGCTGCTCGAATCCCTCATGACCGCCAAGCTCGTGGACGACATCACCGACACCCGCTCCAACAAGACCCGCGAGGCCTGGGGCCAGGGCGTCGCCAACATTGTGACCGGCTTCTTCGGCGGCATGGGCGGCTGCGCCATGATCGGGCAGACCATGATCAACGTCAAGGCATCGGGCGCCCGCACCCGTATCTCCACATTCTTCGCCGGCGTCTTCGTGCTGCTCCTGGTGGTGGTGTTCGGCGATGTCGTCTCAATGATTCCGATGGCCGCGTTGGTCGCCGTGATGATCTTCGTCTGCTGGGCAACGTTTGATTGGCACAGCATCCGCCTGCGCACCCTCAAGGCCCTGCCGAAGAGCGAAACCTTCGTCATGGTCGCCACGGTCATCGCCACCGTCGCCACGAACAACCTGGCCATCGGCGTCGGCACGGGCACCTTGCTGGCAATGATTTTGTTCGCCCGCAGGGTGGCGCATTTCGTCACCGTCGAACGCATCGAGGGCGACAGCGAAGTCACCTACGTCGTCAACGGAGAGCTGTTCTTCGCCTCATCCAACGATCTCTACACCCAGTTCTCCTACGCGCTGGACCCCGACCGCGTCATCATCGACATGCGCGAATCCCACCTCTGGGACGCCTCCACCAGCGCCACCCTCGACGCCATCACCGACAAATACCGCCGCCACGGCAAGGACGTGGAAATTGTCGGCTTGAACGACGCCAGCACCCGCATGCGCGAGCGCCTCGCCGGAAAACTGGGCAGCCCCTAAAAACCCTGTCGCAGCAAGGGCGGGTTTTCGAGGAACCGAGTCGCACCTTTGGTGCTTTTGAGAAGTACGACGGCGGCCATCTCACCCAGGCGGGCTGCCCGCAGTCGGGCCCGAGACCCTATCCGATATCCAGCCCAGCTCAAAGGGGTCTTCGCAGGCACGGCCCCAGCGCAGGCCCCCGAGCAGCATGGCTGTTGCCAACGATGATTCGGCTACGAACATGTGCCAGTTGGGATTCGACTTCTTTGGGGGAGACCATCCATAGTCCTCAAGGTATTCGACCTCGAGCGGCCAATCGTCAGCAGGCAGGAATTCATTGGAGACCACCTCGATGTGGAAGCCGTTGTTGATGGGCCGCAGCTGGCCATGGACACGGTAAGGCTTACCGGTCTCGTAGTCGATGTAGATGGTGTCTCCATCCTTGAGCTCCTGAACATCGACATTGAATGCTACATGGACCAGCTCCCAATATTTCTCCATGTCCTCCGGACCCGGCCTGGTTTCAATGCCGGGAGGCTCGGGGACAGCCAGTGGCTGTAGAAATGCTTGGCCCGGCTCCCCGGTTAGGACCAGAAAAGCAGTGTCGTCCACGTAGGCGCGGTGCCGGTTGCCCACATCCATGCACCGTGTCCAATCACCATGAATGGCGATGATCTCCGTTGGAAGCCCATCCGCATCGAGGTCCGTTGCCATTGAAACCGGCCAGCCCTGGGCATCGGTGGCCTGTTCCACGCATGCGAGACACAGGAAGTTGCCGGCGGCCAGCCCGGGCTCCCTTTGGCCCTTGCAGTGAGGGCACACTGTAGTGTCGCTGCTCATGCCACCAGTGTAAAACGTGGGTCTGACAATGATACGGGTTCGTGTTGGTGCGGACGCTGGTGGATGCCCGGTCTGGGCTACTCAGCACCCGGCACAAAAAACGTCGTTGAACACAGCCTCGAGCCGTCCAGCATCACAACCCACTCATAGCTGGACCCGGGAGGCAGCGGCAGCCCACCGGGAAAATTCAGCACAATGTTCGATGTCCCCGGAAACCCCATGGGCGGCTGCTGCACATCGGGCCGGACCGTGTGACGGAAATCCACGTCCTGGTTGAACCGCATCATGTTCGGCCCGTCGGGGCTGGGCACGCTGACAGGCTGCCCGTCGGTGTCCACGAGCACCACCTCCACCGCGGCCGACGTCTCATCAAACATCGGAATGCTCACCGCAATATTCACGTACACGGCAAACGGCGCGGTCAGTCCGCTTTCCGGATCTGAGCCGAGAAACTGAATGCCGCCGCCAATAATATTAACCTTCCCCGCGGCATCGACGTTCACAAAATCCGCGATCAGCACGGTCCCGCTGCCAGTACTCGAGCTCATCGTCACGTGCGGCCCTCCAAGCCTCTCAGCAATTCCCCGGGCGGGAACACTCCCAACAATAGGCGCACCCGTCGAGATTAGGGCCTTGATATGAAGCCACTACTCCGTATCGTTCGTCTTTGTCAGACCCAGCACATAGCCTGGCCTGGTGAACACTTTTGATGGGGAAGACTCGCAGGAACTGCTGCCGGAGGGGCTCTATGAGCTCCTCCATACAAATGGTCTAAGCGCACGGCTGAGGGCCGTCCCGGATCTTGAAGCCACAAGCACCGACATCAGCAGCGATGTTTCACCTGAAGCGTTGTCCCGGCACGTTGCTGAAGCTGTGAAACGCCTCCTCATCGATACCGACGCGGGCGATCGGGTTGCAAAGGTAAACCAGCTCCTCACGGTCATAGATCCGGAAAACCAAGTCACCCCGGGACCTCTGCAACTGGAGTCGCTCCATCGGCCAGATGCGCTCAAGCGACGCCAGCTCCGCAGGCCTACTACAAAGCTGAGCGACAGCGCGCTCCTCACCAATGGCAAGGACGATCCCAATCTCGCTGCCGAGATTCGTGCGGAGATCGAGTCTGCCGACACCGTGGACCTGCTTTGTGCGTTTATCCGCTGGACCGGCATCCGCCTTTTGGAACCATCCTTGGATGCGCTCAAGGCCCGAGGCGGAAAATTCCGGGTCATCACGACGACCTACATGGGTGCCACTGAACGGCGCGCCATAGACCAATTGGTCAATCGTTATGGTGCCGAGGTGAAGATTAGCTACGAAACGCAAGCCACCAGACTGCACGCGAAAGCTTGGCTTTTCCACCGCAAAACAGGATTTAGCACGGCATATGTTGGCAGTTCCAATCTAAGCAGTGCAGCAATGCTTGACGGACTCGAATGGAACGTGCGGCTATCCAATATTGGGACGCCATCACTGTTGCAAAAATTCGCCATCACCTTTGACAGCTATTGGGAGCAGCGCGCCTTTCAGTCGTACGATCCGGAAACGGACGCGGACAAGCTGGATGCGGCACTCCTGCGGAACGGCGGCACGCTGACCCCTGCTCCCAGTGGATACACAGGACTTGAGGTTGCGCCATATCTGCACCAAATCGAAATGCTTGAAGACCTTGAAGCAGAGCGCAACAAAGGTCTCCACCGAAATCTACTTGTAGCCGCGACCGGCACCGGGAAAACCGTGATCGCTGCTCTGGACTACAAGCGGCTGTGTGAGGCCGCGGGCAAGGACCTTTCATTGCTCTTTATCGCCCACCGCAGGGAGATCCTCCAACAGTCGCTGTCAACGTACCGCAACGTCATGCAGAGCGGCTCATTCGGTGAACTTTTTGTCGGCAAACACAAACCGCAGGAATGGCAGCATGTATTTGCCAGCGTTCAGTCGCTGAATGCCAGGAAGCTGGCAGCGTTTGACCCGTCCAAATTCGATGTGGTTGTCATTGACGAGTTTCACCACTCCTCAGCGAAGACATATCGGAAGCTCATTGACCACTTGACTCCACAGGAATTCCTGGGACTGACGGCAACTCCCGAACGCGGCGACGGTATTCACGTAGCGGACGAGTTCTTCGACGGCAGGACTGCGAGTGAGCTTCGCCTTTGGGATGCTCTCGACGCCGACCTTCTGGTCCCCTTCCACTACTTTGGCGTTTCCGATGGCGTCGACCTGAGCGCCCTGGATTGGAAGCGCGGGTCATATGACCTCCAACAGCTCAGTGACGTCTACACCGGCAACGACGCCCGTGCCGCCAAGATCATTAATGAGATGCAAGGCAAGGTCACAAGCACCGAGCACATGCGGGCGATCGGGTTTTGTGTATCAGTCCAGCATGCCAAATACATGGCCAACGTATTCAATAAGGCCGGGATTAAGTCGGCGGCTGTATCTGGACTTACCGACGACGACGAACGCACCTTGGCGCTGAAACAATTGCTCAAGCGTGAGATCAACTGCATCTTCGCCGTCGACCTCTTTAACGAGGGTCTGGACTTGCCGCAAGTGGACACCATTCTCCTATTGCGTCCAACACAAAGTGCCACGATATTCATTCAACAGATTGGGCGCGGACTGCGGCGGGCCAAAGATAAATCAGTCCTGACCGTCATGGACTTTATTGGTCAGCAGCACCGGGAGTTCAGGTTTGATGTCCGCTTCCGTGCCATGACGGGATACGGTCGGAAACAATTGGAAAAGGCCGTCGAGGAGGAATTCCCGTTCCTTCCGTCGGGCTCACAAATTGTCTTGGATCGCGTCGCCAGGGATGTGGTGCTGACCAATCTGAAAGCTCAGCTCAAGCTCAACAAGCTAAAACTGGTCGCTGACATCAAGTCCTACGGCGAATTGTATTTGGCCGATTACTTGGCAAAGTCTGGCCATGAGCTCAAAACAATTTACAAGTCAACCAAGAACTCATGGACGGAATATCTCAGACTTGCCGGACTGGTGGAGTGGATGTCACCGGCAGAGGCCGCAATCGCGGGCAAACTCTACGACGTCGCCTCTGCCGAAGAAAAGAAGTTGTTGACCCGGATGGCATCACTAATCCACGTTGACGACCGTGAACGTGCTGATGCCTACTCCAAGATTGTGGCGGAAGACTCGCCTGCATACGCCGAACTCACCCCGAGAGAGCAGACATATGCGCGGATGCTTTTCTTCACATTATGGGACAACGGCGGTGGATTCGAAAGCTACGACGAAGGCTTCACCACATTGCGCAATTTTCCGTTTGTCTGCAGCGAGATCGCCCAGGTTGTGGCACTTGGTGCAGCATCCTCCAAACGCACTGGAAAAAGCCTCGGTGGAAAGCTGGCCTGGTCTCCGTTACAAAGCCACCTTACATACGGGCGGTATGAAGTTCTCGCCGCCCTTGGTGCGAAATCCCTCGATACAATTCAGCAAACGAAACTGGTCAGCATGGGCGGTGTGGCTTGGTGCGAACAGAGCAGAACCGACGCCTTCTTCGTCACTATTAATAAGGATGAAGCCAACCATTCGGCAACAACCATGTATAAGGATTATGCGCTGAGCCCAGATATTTTTCATTGGGAGTCGCAGAATGCCACGTCGCCATCCAGTCCTGTAGGCAAACGCTATCTGGACCCGAGGGGCCATGACTCACAGGTGTTGATCTTTACTCGGGATACGGCTGATGATGAAACCGGACTCACCATGCCTTACACCTCTCTTGGGCAAGTCGACTACATCCAACACAAGGGCGAGAAGCCCATCGCGATCACATGGAAGCTCCACCGTCCAATGCCGGCTGATGTCTATGCGGATGCGGCGGCGGTGGCGCAGTAGTCGGTTTTTCGTCACGTACTGTCGCGTAACTTTTCACCGTGCCACAGTGGAAAGGTACCCGCTGCTACAGGAGGACCACTGTGACCATTCGAGATAACACCAACCGCCGGCTCAAAGAAGTACTGGACATCATGGCCGCCGGATCGTGGCTGGATGAGAAGCCCAACGGGGGAGAGGTTCTGGCAGAGGCGGCCACGCGCATCCCGTTCACCAAGGAAAAGTCCGAACTCCTCAGCGGCGGCATTCCCCGGGGACACAAGAACCTGACGAAGGCCACAGCCGATCTAGTCAAGGCAGGCTGGATGACGAAGGGCCGCGGTGGCTGGGAGATCACGGACAACGGGCTGCGTGCAACCGTCGCCTTTGACACCGTGGAAAAGCTTGCCGACGCCCTCAACAGCGGCACCTTGATTCCAGCGGGCACGCCGCTTCCCGAGAAGCCTGCGGAAAAGCCGGCAGCGAAGAAGACAGCCTCCAAGCCCGCTGTAAAGAAGGCCCCGGGCAAAACGCCCGCCAGGAAACCGTCCACCAAGGCGGCCACCGCCAAAGCCGCCGGAACAGGCGAAACGAAGGTGTCCGGCGTCGTACTTGGAAACCAGCCGACATCGGTGGCGCTGGCCGGAACCTTCGGCGAAGCGCTCGGTGCGGAGAACTGGGATCCGGACCACGCCAAGCTGCAGATGACGCTGCAGGAGTCGGGCACCTGGCTGCTCAGAGCCGAGCTGCCGGCCGGACAATACAGCTACAAGGCGGTGCTGAACGGGTCGTGGGATGAGAATTACGGTGCGTTTGGAGCGCTGGACGGTGCCAATCACGAGTTCACGCACGACGGCGGACCCGTCACCTTCCACTACAGCCACGCCACGAAGGACGTGCTGCGCGGGGACCAATAACCCCACCGGTTTCGGCACTGCAAGCTGCCGCGCTAGCCTTGATCCATGACAACGGACGCGAGCGATTCCCCACTGGGCACTGCCCCGGCAGCAGCCTGGCATGCGGAGGGTGGCAATGTGGTCGCGGAGGGCGACAACCTCAGCTTTCTGGGCACACTTCCGGATGAGAGTTTCCGGCTGATCTACATCGACCCGCCGTTCAACACCGGCAAGGTCCAGGCCCGGCAGAACATGACGAACGTGCGCAGTGAAACCGGCTCGCGCGTGGGGTTCAAGGGGCGCAGCTACGACACCATCAAGGGCCTGACGCTCAGCTACAACGACCAATTCGGTGACTACTGGGAATTCCTGGAACCCCGGCTCGAGGAGGCCTGGCGCCTGCTGACCGACGACGGCACCCTCTACCTGCACCTCGACTACCGCGAGGTCCACTACGCGAAGGTGCTGCTCGACGCGCTCTTCGGCCGCGAATGCTTCCTCAACGAGATCATCTGGGCCTACGACTACGGCGCCCGCTCCAAAAAGCGCTGGCCCGCCAAGCACGACAACATCCTCGTGTACGTCAAAAACCCGAAAACGTACTACTTCAACAGCACCGAAGTGGACCGCGAACCGTACATGGCGCCCGGCCTGGTCACGCCCGAAAAGGTGGCGCTGGGCAAGCTGCCCACCGACACCTGGTGGCACACCATCGTCTCACCCAATGGCCGCGAAAAGACCGGGTATCCGACTCAGAAACCTTTGGGGATCCTGCGGCGCATCATCGCGGCCAGCACCGAACGTGGCGACTGGGTGCTCGACTTCTTCGGCGGCTCCGGGACCACCGGCGCTGCGGCTCTCGAACTTGAGCGGCGGTTCGTGATGGTGGACCAAAACCCGGAGGCCATCGAGGTCATGCGGGCGCGGCTGGATCCTGAACTGGTCACCTTCGTTAAGCACGAGGGCGGGACGAACGACAACGCTGGTTGAGCTTGTCGAAATCCTGGAGTCCCGTTCCGGGCTGGGTCTTCTCCGCGTGAAGCGACCCCTGTAACTTGGATTCAACGAATGATCTTGAGGATTCAATGCAAAGTGTGTGAATAGTGCCAAGCTGAGTAGTGTGCTGCTGTGCGCCGGGATGCAGGGTGGCTGGTTATGGAATGGGTAACCAATACGTCTGCCATCGAAACTGCATTTGAGGCAGTTTCAAAGCTGACTAGCCTGCACGATGAGGTACTTCGACTCTACGAAGATCGGGTTACGCGCCAGGATATTGCGGACCGCACGTCAACGACTCGACAGGCTGTAGGCAACTGGGTTCGACAAGATTGGCGAGCGGAAGGCAATTCTCCATTCCCGGATCCGTACAACGTTGTTGGCGGAGGCGTCTGGCTTTGGTCCGAGGTCAATAAGTGGCTGGCCTAGGTCGGCAAAGGCGATGGGCTCGCTCATCCGACAACCGAAGATTACGGCATTGCCAATGCTGCGCTGCACGCGCATAGTTTTCCGGTGACCACATAGATTCGCAGCGGCGTCCGGCGCCACTGTCCTTGCTTATGTCGTATGCCCGGACGGGTGCGGTGGCGGAGTTCCAGGTATCCACTGGTGCAACCAGCAGTAGGTGCTGCGGCGATGGCGAAAACACCCCGGAAGGTGCTGCGGCGTTTGGGAAGGCCGTCAGCTCAACGGAATCAGCCACGCCACCGTGAGGTAGATGCACATGGCGACGGTCAGGGCGCCGGTGAGGATGGCAGCGACCCAGAGGGCCCGGCGTCGTGATTTAACGGCAAGGCCCAGTAACGGCGGGAAGGCGGCCATGGACAGAACGGCAAGGAGGCCAAGAATTCCCAGTGCCACGCTGGATGCAGCGACGGTGGAATCCAGCGACCCCGTCATGATAATTGCCGACAGCAAGGCCAGTAGTATCACGGGGTAGGCCAGCAACGCCCAGCCAACAACGATGATGCCGACGGTCCACCACACCGAGCGGTGCGGTTTGGGCGGGGCGGCGGGGGCCTGGGAGCGGGCGACGGCCAGGCGCTGGGACGGGATCTCTCGGTGTGGTCGGGGCATGCTTAACTTTCTAGCAGTTGAGTCTGGGTGGGGGCTGTGCCTGCCAGGCTCCGCCGCCGGATGTGCAGGAGCGTCGGGGAGAAGTGCCCCGGATGTGCAGGAGCGTCGGGGAAAAGTGCCCCGGATGTGCAGGAGCGTCTGGGGGTGGGGAGGGTCAGCCGAGGTTGCTGAGCCAGCGGAAGATGAAGTACACAACCACGCAGAGCGTGGGCACGCCCGTGATGATGGCCGAGCGCCACATGGCGCGTTCACGGAACCGGACTGCCTGGCCCAGCAGATGCGGGGAGGCGACCATGGCGAACATCAGCACGGCGCCGACGAACATGAGCGCGATGTTGCGGGGGTCCCACATGCCGCGGTCGGGCCTCATGACCTCGGCAAAAATAATGACCGACATCAGGATGATCGGCAGTGCCACCACCAGCCACGTAACGAGCGAGACCACCGTGCCGACCAGCTGGGAACGTTGTGGAGCCAGTGCTGCGCCGTGGGATGCCGGGGGGCCGGAGGTGTCAGTCATACTCTATTTCTACCAGTTGGCGGCCAGGATCTTCAGTTCGTTGCGCGGTCGACGTCAGAGAAACGCGTTGGTAATCAGGTCGTAGCCGATGAAAATCACCGGCAGTGCCAGCAGCGCCGTGACCAGCCAGGCCCACCCCTTTTTCGTGGCTGCGGCAAAGCCCAGGAACACCGGACCCACCACCATGCACGCAATGATCAGCATGACCACGGGAATGTTGCCGCCCTCCGTGGAGCCGGCGCAGCTCGAGGCACCCGACGACAGGCAGTCATTCACCAGACGGATGTACGCACCCAGCGCC
Source organism: Arthrobacter sp. PAMC 25486 (assembly GCF_000785535.1). Taxonomy (NCBI): domain Bacteria; kingdom Bacillati; phylum Actinomycetota; class Actinomycetes; order Micrococcales; family Micrococcaceae; genus Arthrobacter; species Arthrobacter sp. PAMC 25486. The sequence goes on from NZ_CP007595.1 coordinate 4,009,488, forward strand.
ATGATGGGGATGATCGCCAGCGCCCAACCGCCCACCGCCAGCCCCACGCCGAGCCCGATGTTGTGCCCCTTGGCTTCGGCTGTGGGGGCTGCGGGCAGGGGCGTGCCGGTTGCGGGGTCGTTCTGGATCCAGCCCCTGGACTCTGTGAAACGTTTGGGCTTGTTCTCGGCCATGGTCAATTTATGCCACACCCGTGGCCCTCAGTCCAGTGAATGGATTATCCCCTGCGGTTTCGCCGTCACCCAAGCACGACGGCGGGAGGCCCGTTGCCGCCGTTAAGGTGCGTGTCGCCGTCGTACTTAATCTCGAGTAAAACTGTAGACGCGCTTCTCAGCTGGGTGTATCCTGCATCACCGCCTATAGTGGTCTGGGTGACATTTGCCGGATGTCCGCCGAACTTTTGAAAGAGGAGCACTGTGCACGATCGTATCCGCCATGCCGGGTTGTTGGAGAAGCGAATGTCAGCCGAGGCCGCAGCCGCGCTGATCAAGCCGGGCATGACAGTGGCCATGAGCGGCTTCACAGGCGCCGGCTACCCGAAGGCGGTCCCGCAGGCGCTCGCCGCGCAGATGGAAGAAGTGCACGCCGGCAGCGGATCGTTCAAAATCAAGGTGCTGACCGGCGCGTCCACCGCGCCCGAGCTTGACGGCGTCCTGGCCAAGGTTGGTGGCATGGAACTGCGCCTGCCTTACATGTCGGATCCGGCGCTGCGCAAGCGGATCAACGACGGCGAACTCGACTACATGGACATCCACCTCAGCCACGTGGCCCAGCACACCTGGTTTGGCTTTTACGGTGGCATCAACATCGCCATCATTGAAGTGGTGGGCATTCGCGAGGACGGTTCGCTCATTCCGTCCTCGTCGGTGGGCAACAACAAGACGTGGTTGGACATGGCTGACGCCGTGATCCTTGAGGTGAACACGCAGCAGTCGACGTCGCTGGAGGGCATGCATGACGTCTACTACGGCACCGCCCGCCCGCCGCACCGCAAGCCCGTGATGCTGACGGCGCCGGAAGACCGCATTGGCCAGCCGTACCTGGACGTTGACGTCAACAAGGTCATCGCCGTTGTGGAAACCGATGCACCGGACCGCCTCTCCGCCTTTGCCGCACCCGATGAGGCCTCCAACCAGATTGCTTCACATTTGCTTGATTTCCTGGACGGTGAGATCAAGGCCGGGCGCATGACCGACAAGCTGCTGCCGCTGCAGTCGGGCGTGGGCAACATTGCCAACGCCGTGCTGGCAGGGCTGTCGCGCGGGGGCTATCGCGGGCTCAAGGCGTACACCGAGGTCATTCAGGACGGCATGCTGGAGTTGATCAAGGACGGTACCATCGGCTTCGCCTCCGCGACCTCCTTCTCCCTGTCCGAGGCCGGCATTGAGGAATTCAACCGCAACGTTGACTTCTACCGCAGCCGCATCCTGCTGCGCACCCAAGAAATCTCCAACCACCCCGAGCTGATCCGCCGCCTCGGCTGCATCGCGCTGAACGGCATGATCGAGGCCGACATCTACGGCAACGTGAACTCCACGCACGTGGTCGGTTCGCACGTCATGAACGGCATCGGCGGCTCCGGCGACTTCGCCCGCAACGGCTTCCTCGGCGCGTTCATGTCCCCGTCGACGGCAAAGGGCGGCCGCATTTCGGGCATTGTGCCGATGGCCAGCCACGTGGACCACACCGAGCACGACACCATGCTCCTCATCACCGAGCAGGGTCTGGCCGACATGCGCGGACTGGCGCCGAAGCAGCGCGCCCGCCTGATCACCGAGAAATGTGCGCACCCGGACTACAAGCCCATGCTCGAGGACTACTTTGAGCGTGCCTCACGCGAATCCTACGGCAAGCACACCCCACACCTGATGGGTGAGGCGCTCTCCTGGCACCAGCGCTACATCGAGACCGGCGACATGCGGCCGTAAGTACGTCCTCCGTTCGCTGGGTTCGCCCGTTGTCGAGACGGGTTGCCGTCCACTTTTGCTGGCCAATCCCCGCATCGTGCCGTCAACTCGCAGTAGATGCGCTCAAATTGAGAGTCGAGCGCATCTACTGCGAGTTGACGGCCAAGATCCACAAAATGCCCCGTTCCCGCACCTCTACAGCTGCGCGAACGGGGCATTTCTGCGTTTCGGCGTGGTGCGGGAGCAGATAATATGATTCGCACCCTGTCCGCAGTGGTGGATCATATAATCTGCCCCGGGGTGAGGCCGCGGCCTGGATCTCGACGAGTTCGAACCTCGGGTTGGCGGGATCCCGGCGAGCTCGATCAGCGGGTGTCGGGATCAGCACCCCTCAACGGGCGAGCGGCGGGCACCCGGCCCGGCAGCCGCCGTCGTGCGAGGGAAGCCATGGCGCAACTCGACTTACCGGCTGGGCATGGGCAGAATGAAAGTTCAGCTAACTGGAGGAGCGGTCATGGCGTATCCGATGTCACGGGCGGTGACGGGGTCGGCGACCGTTCCGCTGCCAACGTCTCCTGTGGTGTGGGCGGGGTATGTACGCAAGACCATCCGCGCCTGCGTTGTCGTTGCGCTGCTGTGGGCCTTGGCCGTGGCGATGCTCGGCTTCTTCTCCCCTTTGGAGATCAGCCGCGTGTTCGACGACGTCGCCCACTTTGTGCCTGCCCTGCTGTTTGTCATTGGGCTGATTGGAGCCCTGGGTCTGGGAAACGAGATTGGCAAGGATTTCAAGCACGTCCTCGGCTACGGGGTGGTCAAGCGCAATTCCGAGTTCCACGGACACACCGTTGTGCCGCGACGTGGACGTCGGCTGGCGTACGCGGCTGTGCTGAGCGGATGGCTGCTTGGCTGCATTGCGGCGGCCGTCATTCGTGCCGTGAAGGAAGACTGGCTGGGCCTGTTGTTGCTGGTCGGGCTCGCCGTGGTGCTGGTGGTGCCCACCGTGAAGATGTTGCGGTTGGCCCGGATCATGTGGCGCAAGGCCGTCGCCGAGCGCCGAACAAACGCGGATATTGTGCGTGACGGCGAGCACACAATCGGGACGGTTGTGGCCGTGACCAACGAGGAATTCATTGTTGACGACAGGGCGATGTTTCACGTTGATCTGGAATACCGGACGGGAGGAAGGCTGGAGACAGTGCGGATCCGCTTCTTTGACTACCCGGTCTGGGCGCCTGCCATAGGCAACGAATTTGATGTGTGGAGCGATCCGGAACGGCCGTTTGTGCAGGACCGGATCCTGCTTGAACGTCGGTACGTGGGCCAGAAATTCATGAATCTGGCTGACGAACCGGTTCCCGGCTCGCACATGAGTGGAGATGCGGCACCGCATCCGGAACCGGACGGCACGGTCTCCGGGAGCACCGCCAGCAGCTTGCTGCGATCGCCGCAGTGGATGGCCGATGAGGCCCACGAGCCATCCACGCCCAAGGTTGCGCAGCGGACCCGCCTGCTGATCGGCATCCCGCCCAATCTCATCGCTGTGTTGGCGCTGCTCGGCACGCTGCTGGTTCCGTCCATGATCGAGGACGTCCCCTGGTGGACCCTTGCCGCGCTCTGGCTGTACACGGTGCTGACCATCGTCAACGCCGCAATTTACTGGCAGTTCATGCTGCGCCGGCGCTGGTTCCTCCGCTCCGGGGTGTCGTTTGGTGCCACGGAGGCGGCCGTGTTTGCCGGCTTCTTTGCCGCGGGCTTCGCCATGCTCACCACGCACTCCATGGTGTTCGCGCCGCTGAACCAGGAGATACCCTGGACGGCAGCCCATGTGCTGACCTGGGCTGCCGTCATCGGGGCGCTGCTGGTGTTTGAGTGGGCTTTCACCAGCAACGCGTGGGCGCTGAAGCACCTCAACGCCGAGTTCCCGGCGCCTCCCGAGGCGATCCAGGAGGCGCTGACAGGCCACAAAACCGACGGTGTTGACCAGCTCGAGCGCGACTACGGCTACCGCGCCGGTGTTTTCCTCTGCAACTAGCCGACGGGGGCGCCCAGCACTTCTGCCGGACGGCCCGCCGCAGCTTCCGCTTCATGTGCGGCCACGGCCTGCTCAAGTTCCTGCGCCATCATGTCCATGTTGATGGCCACCGCGGCGTTCGCCCCGGCCTGGGCCGCGGCCAGCACAGTGACTTTCATATCCGTGACATTCCCGGCCGCCCACACACCGGGAACGGCTGTCAGCCCCATCTCGTCGGACTCCAAGATCTCCCCAAATGGGTTTGGTACCGGCACCAGACCCAGTTCGCCCAGGAAGGCTGCCCGTGCCATGACCCGTGACTGGACAGTGAGCGCCTGGACCGGATGGCTGGTGCCGTCCGCCAGTTCGACGCTGCTCACCGCATCATCCACAGCGTGAACCCTGGCGATTATCCCCTCAACTATCGTGATGCCTCGGGCGGCCAGCTGTTGGAGTTCGACGTCGGATGGCTGGGGCGCGCTGTTAAGGAACAGCGTGATGGTGGGTGACCATTGGCGGAAAAGCAGCGCCTGATGGACGGCCATGGCACCGCTGCCGATGACACCAATGGCCTGGTTCTGAATTTCCCAGCCATGGCAGTACGGGCAGTGGGCCACGTCCTTGCCCCAGCGTTCGCTGAGTCCTTCGATGTCGGGCAGCTCATCCGCCAGCCCTGTGGTGACGAGGATTCGTGTGGCCTCAAGGACGTCACCGCCATCGAGTGAAACGCGGAAGCCGCCGTCCATGCGCTGTGCGCCCGCAACGCTTCCCTCAACGACGCGGACGTCGTAGGGGGCCAGGTCTGCCCGGCCCTGTCGGAGGAGCTCAAGGGGAGAAACGCCGTCGCGCGTGAGAAAACCGTGCACGCCGTGCGCCGGGGCGTTACGCGGCTGGCCGGCGTCGATGACAGTCACGGACCGGCGTGAACGGCCCAGGAGAAGTGCCGCGCTGAGTCCGGCTGCTCCGCCGCCGATGATGATGACGTCTTGCATGATGTCCGCCTTCTGATGGGTTGCTGTGTCCTTCAAGCGTGCACCCGGGCATGTCATAGTGGCAATCTATGTTGCTGGAATGGCAAAATTGCCTCATGGGTGATGACACCGAAGAAGTATTGACAGGCGTTGGTCCCAGGCTGAAGGCATTGCGCCTGCAGCGAGGTCGGACATTGGCTGAGTTGGCCGAGGCAACGGGCATTTCCACCAGCACATTGTCGCGGCTGGAATCCGGGCGGCGCCGGCCAAACCTGGAACTGTTGCTGCCGCTGGCCCGCAGCTACGCGGTGCCCCTCGATGAGTTGGTGGGTGCTCCCGCGACCGGGGATCCGCGGATTCACCTGCGGCCCGTCAGTCGCTTTGGCCAGACCATCGTCCCGCTGAGCAGGGGTGCCGGAGGAATGCAGGCGTTCAAGCATATGATTCCCGGCGGGGACGTGCTGCTGCAGCCCGAGCCGAAGGTGCACGAAGGCTATGAGTGGATGTATGTCCTCCGAGGTCAGCTGCGCGTGGTGCTGGGGGAGCGGGACTTCGTCATGAAACAAGGCGAGGCCGCGGAGTTCGACACCCGCACCCCGCACTGGTTTGGCCGGGCAACATTGGAGAGCGTGGAGTTCCTGACGCTGTTTGGCCCGCAGGGCGAGCGCATGCACGTTCGGGCGGCGCCGGCGAAGTAGGTGGCCTTTCCTTATGCCGCATCGCGTCCGCTCGGCAGGGTTCCCAGATCCGGGGGCGAGGCTGCGACGAAAAGCCAACCGTCCGACGTCGTCCCATAAATTCAACGCGGGGATCAGATTCACGGCAGTCGGTGACAAACAACCGTGCCCTGATACCTTGGGAGCAACTTCAAGGGAGAGGTGCCCATGGCAACGATTGTTTTGGTGCACGGCCTGTGGTCCGACGGATCCAGCTGGGCGCACGTCATCACTGAGCTGCGTTCCATGGGGCATGAGCCCGTCGCCGCGCAGCTGAATCTTGAAACATTTGACGACGACGTTGCCTCCGTCCGCCGCACGCTCGCCACCGTTTCCGGGCCGGTGCTGCTGGTGGGTTGGTCCTATGGCGGTGCCGTGGTTGGTGAGGCCGCCCGGGGTGTGGCCGATGTGCAGGCGCTGGCGTATGTTGCCGCGTTTGCCCCTGCCGAGGGGGAGTCTGTCAGCAGGTTGTCCCGGAAATACCCTGGCAGCGACATTCCCAAGCATGTGGTGGTCGCGGGAGACTATACCTACATCAACCGGGCGGGCTTTGGTCAGTTGCTGGCAGCAGACGCTCCTGCGGATGTCGTTGCCATTGCCGCCGCTACGCAAAAGATGGTCCGGATCGGGCTCGATGGCGTGAAGGTGAATCCGCCCGCCTGGCTGAACCTGCCGTCCCACTATCTGATCGCCACCGACGACCGCTGTGTGCCACCCGGTCTGCAGCGCGAAATGGCTGAGCGCATGGGTGCGTCCATTACGGAGATCGCTTCCAGCCATGCCCCGGTACTTTCCCGCCCGCGCGAGGTGGCGGAGTTCCTGGACCGGGCCGCCCGGGCGATGCCCGCCGCCGTAATCGTATGAGCGGCAGTCTTCAGCGTTTCATTGACGCGCAGGAGGGAATGTACGACGGCGTCAAGACTGAGTTGGGTGCCGGGCGCAAGCGGGGCCACTGGATGTGGTTCGTGTTTCCCCAAGTCTCCGGGCTGGGCATGAGCCCCACCTCTCAGTTTTTTGCCATCGCCTCGATAGGGGAGGCTATGGCGTATGCGGCGCACCCCCTGCTGGGTGCTAGGCTGCGCGAGTGCGCGAAGCTGCTGCTCTCTGTTCCTGGGAGGTCTGCGGAAGACAACCTGGGAGCGGTCGACGCCATGAAACTGCACTCATCAATGACTCTCTTTCAGGCGGCTGTGCCCGATGAACCCATGTTCGGTGAGGTCTTGGCCCGCTACTTCGACGGTGGCCCGGACGAGGCAACACAACGGATCCTCGCTGCGTGGCGCTCGCAGGCGTAGATGCCGGGAGCTGAGGCGCACCGGATATTGTGGAGCCGTGAAGATCTATGGTTCCAACCTTCCCTTCGGTGTCCCCGCGCGGACCTTTGTTATTGACGGCTCCGTGGCGCATCCGGTCTTGCCGTTTGTGCAGGCACTTGAGAAGGAAAAGTTCAGGGTCATCTCGGAACCGGGACAGCAGCCGATTAGGTTCCGGTACGGCTCGTTTCTGAAGGGGCTCCTGTCTCACGAGTTCGTTCCCACCCTCATCTTGCCGGAGAAGTTCCAACGCTGGGATCTGGCCATTAATGTGCTGGTTGCCGTCGAACTCGACGAACATGGCAACCACGCGGTGACCATCACCGGCAACGGCTTCCCGCGGCGCGGCAACGACTTCCTCTTCGATGTTGTGGCCAAGGGCGCCGCAGCATTCGCCCGGACCGGCCACTTGCTGCACACATCGGAATACTTCCAGGGCGACCCGAAGATGATGAAGAGGAACGGAAAGGCTGCGAAGTAACGGTTCAGAGTTTCCGCGGGTCGGGGAAGCCCAGCGACACATAGCCGGGTGCGCGCCTGCCCATGGAAGAGGCCAGCACCGGTGTGAGCTCGTCCCAGTAATCGTGCACCACCGCACGTGGTTTACCTGGATAGGGCCGTGTGACCCGCCCGACGTACTGCACCAACCGCCCCTTGAATGAAATCGGCGAGGCCAGAAACAACGTATCCAGCTTGGGGCAATCAAAACCCTCGCCAATAAAGGAACCAGTCCCCAACACCAGCAACGGTTCGTCGTCAGGCGAATTATCCAAAAGTTCGACGGCGGCCTGCCGCGCCGAGTTTTTCATCCCACCGGAAAACACGATGGGTTTCAATCCAGCCTGCTCAAACCTGGTGCGGAACTGTTCCAAATGTGCCTTCCACGTGGTGAGCAGAAGAATACGTGAGTTGACAGCGTAGGCCGCCATGACGCCGTCGTAAATCTGCTCAAAACGGGGGCCGTCCGCGATCAAGTCCTTGTAGATGACCGACATCTGGCCGGGCTCGCTGGGGTCCGCGTCGCCCGTGTAGACGTATTTGGTGCGATGTAGCTGCAGCTCCAAGGCCGGCGCCGGGATCTCAAGTTCGTGGCGGGGCAGCTGCGCGGACGCAACGGGCGCGATGGTGTGCTCAACCTGCCCGAGCTGGTGGTACATGAGCGCATCCAATTTGTCGCGGCGGTACGGGGTGGCGGTGAGGCCCAGCCACCATCGTGCCGGGATTTGGTTCATGACATGGCTGAAGGCGGCCGCGGGCACGTGATGGCATTCATCCGCAATGACGAACCCGTAACCGGCTGCCAGCTCCGCCACATTCTCACGTCGGGCAAGGGTTGGAAGTAGTGCGACGTCGATGCGCCCCGTGGTCTTTGCCCGGCCGCCACCGATTTGGCCAGGCTTTTCATCGAGAAGTTCACGAATCTGGGTGCGCCATTGATCTGCAAGGGCCTTGCGATCCACCAGGATGAGGGTGGAGACGCCACGCAACGCTATGGCAGCACACGCCATGACCGTCTTCCCCGCTCCTGGCGGAGCCACGAGAATGCCCTGTTCGACTGCCAGCAAGGAATCAACGGCCTGCTGCTGTTCCGGACGAAGTGTGGCAGAAAACCCAAAGTCAATGGCGGTCCCGTTGGTGCGTTGATCGTCAATCTTCAATGAGCTGCCCGCGGATTCTACGAGCTGGCGGAGGAGGGGTAGAAGGCCTCTGGGTAGGACCAGGTCACCCTCGAGTGTCTCGTCGAAGAAATGCAGGATGCGAGGGATGTTCCACGTCGATCGGCGCTGGCGCTGGCGCTCGTAGAATTCGGGATTCAACATTGAGGCAGCATGTTTGACGGCGGAAATCATGGCAGGGCCGAGTTCGTTCGCACGGATGGTCAGACGGGAGTTGAAAATAGCACGCACAATGAGTGCCGGGCGTGGCACGATTTGTGAGGATTGAGGAAGTTCAAGGCGTTTGACATCTTGGCCCAGCCTGACGGCAGGGAGCCTGCGAATCAGTGATGAAACGGCAGCGGGAGTCACCCGATCCAAGCTCGACAGGTACGCCCACTGGTCTGGGTAGGGTTCAAGAGTGGTGGTGTCCAGGAACAAGGTGGTGCCATGCTTGCGACGCTTTCCATTCATCGGGGCAGCGATCAAATTCCCCATGCCCTTGCCAGAGTGGACGTCTTGGGACGGAAACAGCCTGTCGTAGCTGGAGAGGCTCATGCTGCCACGAAGCCCCATGGCCTCGTGGATCAGCCCTGTGCCCAGTTGGGGTGCACGTTCACCGGTGACTGGTCCGCTGAAAAAGATCCAGACGTGGGCGCCCCGGCCCGACTGGGAGATCTCCAAGGCTGCCGGAATTCCTCTGAAGCGTGCAGCCTTCACATAGGACAGGGCATCCAACATGGCCGCGGCGCCGTCGAAGTCTGCGGCAATCCACCAGCAGGTGTCGTTTTGCAGTAGGGGATAGAAGCCGATGTGGGCGTCTCCGCGCAGGTGGCTGGCGACGGTGGCTGGCGTCAGCGGCAGAAAATTGGCGTTGTTTCGTGAGCTGCCCTTCCACCATCCGCCAGCCACCGCAGGAACCCAGCCCGCCCTGCCGTCCTTCGCGTTTTCCCAGCGGGTGGCGTAGACATCTGTGCGGGCGCGGAACAGGCTCTGGTAAAACTGGACCTTTGTTTCCGGTGGGGAGTCCATGGTTACGGGGCCCAATAGCGTCGTCGTGGCGGCGAATGCCGGCTGGTCCGGGTGCGCTGCTTTTGCCTCAGACTCGCTCAATGCCAATAACTTTCGCAGCCGGGCATTGTCGAAGCGAAGCTCCTCGATTTCCCGAGCCAGGGCGTAGTCAGCGCCCGTGGCGAGGCCGGGCAGCGGGTCCTGACTGTCGTCGGGTGTGGTGTTGGCGGTCACATCCTCAATTCTGCCTTGAATGGCAAAGATGTCGAGCAGTCTTTGCCTTCTGGCCAATACTTGGTGGGTATGCGGGGTGCCCGATGTGGATCAGAATTCGTTTCATTTGCCGATACATGCAGCCCATCTGCTCCGCTTGATATCGCGGCACAGGCTCCTCTTTGAAGTAGCGCAGGTGGATGAGCCCAATGAGTGGCAGGTCTGATATCAGGGTCGAAACTGTTCCCCGCGCTGGCGGGGATGAACCCATCCCAAGGATGCCCATGTGCGGTAGCTGAAGTGTTCCCAGTGCCGGCGGCGGGGTGGACCAAAGCACGCCGATATCGCTGCAGCCCTTGACGCACGGCATAGCCTGTAAACATGACCGCCACCGATGCCGGCATGACCGCCGAACCCCTCACGTCCAGCCAGCAGGCAAGCCTCGAAACGCACCGCGTGTTCAACCAGCCGCCGCCCCGCGTGGATATCAACGAGTTCGCGGAGAACGTCCCGCTCACGGAGTATCTGCAAACTGTTGGAGAGGCGGAGGCGACAGGCGCGCTCGAGGTGACGGGCGCCGTCGTCGGTTCCGCACAGTTCCAGGACGATGCCCGGCTGGCCCACAAGAACCCTCCCATCCTGCATACCCATAACAAGTATGGGCAGCGGATCGACGAGGTTGAGTACCATCCGTCGTACCACCGGATCATTGGCCAGGCCGTCGCAGCGGGGGCGCACACCTCTGCGTGGCGGACTCCGGGGAAGGGTGCCAATGCGTTGCGGTCGGCGCAGTTCATGCTGTTTGCGCAGGTGGAGCCTGGCCATGCCTGCCCGATTTCCATGAGCCACGCCGCCGTCGACTCCCTCCAGCTGGCGCCGGATCTGGCGGGGGAGTGGCTGCCCCGGCTGTACTCGCGCCAGTACAGTCCGGAGCTCACGGCGGGCAAACCGGGGGCACTGTTTGGCATGGCGATGACGGAGAAGCAGGGCGGCTCCGACGTCCGCGCCAACACCACCCGCGCCGTGCCGCACGATGACCATTTTCTGCTCACGGGCCACAAATGGTTCTGTTCGGCCCCCATGTCCGACGCCTTTCTGGTCCTGGCGCAGGAGGATGCCGGCCTGGGCTGCTTCCTCGTTCCGCGCGTCCTGCCCGACGGAACCCGCAACACTTTCCTGCTGCAGCGGCTCAAGGACAAGGTGGGGAACCGCTCCAACGCGTCGTCCGAGGTGGAATTCTCCAACACCGTCGGCTGGCGGATCGGCGATCCCGGCCGCGGCGTGCGTGCCATCATGGGCATGGTGGGCCAGACTCGACTGGACTGCATCCTGGGCACGGCCGCCGGCATGCGCCAGTCCGTGGCCGAGGCGCTCTGGCATGCCCGGCACCGCAGCGCGTTCGGCGCACACCTGATCGACCAGCCCGCCATGACCAACGTCCTGGCGGATCTGGCGCTGGAATCGGAGGCAGCGACCGTCGTCAGCATGCGCCTGTCCCGTGCCTTTGATAACGACGCCGGACCCTCCGAACGCGCATTCCGTCGCCTTGCCACTGCGGTCACCAAATACTGGGTGTGCAAGCGCGGTCCTAACCATGCCTATGAGGCAATGGAATGTCTGGGCGGCAATGGCTATATCGAGGACTTTCCGCTGGCCATGCGCTACCGGGAGCAGCCGGTCATGGCGATCTGGGAGGGAACCGGCAACGTGATCGCCCTCGACGTGCTGAGGGCCATGTCGGTTGAGCCGGATTCCGTGGACGCGTTCTTTGCTGAGCTTCGGCTGGCCGCCGGGGTGCATCCGGTCTTTGATGACTTCTCCGCCGCCCTCCGAGAGCAGGCGGCTGTGGTTGTGCAGTCGCCGCAGGACTTCGCCGGCCAGGCCCGGAACCTGGTGGAGCGCTTGGCATTGGCGCTGCAGGCGTCACTCCTGCTGCGGTTTGCCCCAGCTTCAATTTCCGACGCGTTTATTGTCTCCCGGCTGGGACCTGACCGCGCATTCAACTACGGCAACCTCCCGCCGTCGACCGATCTGGCGGGAATCCTAATGCGGGCGTAGGGCTGCCGATACGCCGGGTTTTGTCATCGGTGGAGCAGACGCGTGGTCGTCATACACAGCCAAATCCTCGACGGACACCTACCATGTTACTCATGGGTAACAATCTGAGTGACACGGTAACCTCCACGGATCTGGCCATTTCGTCACGGGGAGGTGGCCAGATCTGCGGCACGGTGCGGGTGCTGTCGGACGCTGATCCGCGTGCCTTGGTCGTGATCCATCCGGCGACGGCGGTGCCCGAGCGGCTGTACTCAGGATTCTCGGACTACCTCGCGGAGCAGGGTTTTGCTGTGGTGACATACGACTACCGTGGAACCGGCAGGTCCGGCACCCCGAAGGGAAACCGCACGGTGCGCATGCGGGACTGGATGGACCAGGACGTCCCCGATGTTGCTGATTGGGCCGCCGCCCAATTTCCGGGCCTGCCCCGCCTTGCCGTCGGGCACAGTGTCGGCGCGCACGCGCTTGCCCTCGGTTCCGGGGTGGCAGGACTCGAAGGAGTGGTCTCGATTGCCTCGCACGCAGGCGTGACGGCTACTGTCCGGGGGATGGCAGAGAGGGCCAAGGTGTGGCTCATTCTCAGCGCTGCCGGACCGCTGGCCAGCAAGGTTTTGGGGTACATGCCCGGCAGCAAGTTGGGCCTGGGCGAGGATTTCCCGGCCGAGGCCATGCTCGAATGGAGCCGCTGGTCAAAGCTGCCCGGCTATTTCTTTGACGATCCGACCATGCGGGCTGCCGAGCGGGCGGCATCGGTCACCGTGCCCCTGTTGTCCGTCGGATTTAGCGATGACCCCTGGGCCACACCGCAACAGATCGAGGCCATCACGGAGCACCTTGTGGCGGCCGACGTTGAGCGCCGGACGTATTCACCCGCCGACTTTGGCGTCCCGGCCATTGGCCACATGGGCTTCTTCCGCCGAGGATTGCGGGAGGGCTTGTGGCCCGAGGCGGTGGAGTGGCTCGACGCGCGGCTGGAAACTGACAAACGCTGACCGAACGCCAGACGGAGTCAACGGGCTGACCAAGAATGTCGGTGTCTGGCGATACTGTGAACCCATTCCCCGCAAATGCGGGGATGAGCATGGGGAAAGAGATACTTGGTTCGTTTCGGTTCACACGCTCCCGCTCGAAGGGATGCGCACCCGGCAACTATTGCCCTGTTTGGATTCTTAATGAATGGGATAGACGTCGGCTCGGTGGGCTACGGGAGCCACCATCACGGCAATTTGTCCCTCGTCAATGGAAAATAGAACCCTGTACGGGCCTCGTCGGGCCGAATAATAGCCGGTGAGCTTCCGCTCCAACGGCTTGCCAACTCTTTGCGGAATTCTTGACAGATCGCTGTAGACGAACTCGATGATGGCGGGCACGATCCTAGGGGGAATGCGTTGCATGTCGCGGCTGGCCGTGGGGGAGACAATCACCTCATAGGACACCTACGAGTTCCCCTTCCGGTTGGGAACACCGAACTGAGCGCGAATTTCCTCCTCGGAGAGTCCCTCACCGGCAGCAATTTCAGCCTTGGCTTGAGCGACGTCTTCGCGAATGTCTGGCTGGGACAGCCAGAATAGCGTCTCCTGCAGTGACTCCCACGCATCGGTTCCGACAATTACAGCGGCCGGGCGGCCGTTCTTGGTAATGACGACCTCGTTGCGCGTCAGCGCAGCAGAATCAACCAGCTCGGAAAGCCTGGCTTTGACTGTGGACAGAGGGAGTATTTGCATACTTCGAATATAGGTCTGAATTCTAGTCTCCGTAAGACCATGAATGGCTCGCCCCTCCCCTCCGGCCCGGCGCGCGGCCGCCGAACCCATCCGCCGCCCCGCTTGCGCAACCACCACGGAGGTGTGGCGAGAAGCGCAAGGAGGGTGCCGCCGTCGTGCTTGAACTAAGCGGAAGGGACCCTGCAGGCGTTCTCCTGCGAAATCCTGCGCGCCAGCGCCCAGGCCAGCAATCCTATGGACAACAAAGCCAATACAGGCTGAACGGGTTCGAAGAACTTCATCGCGCCCGTCGTCCCCAATGCCAGCAGCACCAACTTGTTGCAGACCGGGCAACCGACCGCGAAAAACGTCAACAGTGAGCCAAAGACCCCTGATTTGTTCGTGGCGCCGGTGCGGGCAATGGGCGATGCCACGTAGGTTGCAACGAGCAGACCGGTCAGCACCGACGTGGCGGCCAGCGCCGCATACGACCACCAGGTAGGCGGAATTTCACGGCTGAACAGCGTGTTCGGGATCAGCACGGTCGGAATCGCCACCGCGACGTAAACCAGTGCGGCCGTCGCTGCACCCACGAGCCAGCGCCGCAGGGTCCAGTCCCGCAAATTCCCGGCCACGAGTGCGATCACGATTCCTCCAAAGAGGAAGAGTCGGAGGAAGCAGCAGCCTCAGCCCGCCGTGACCTCCACAGGAACGCCCCGCCCGCCAGCAGCAGAATCGCCAGCGCGGCAACGCCAAAGCCCACGTTCGAAGCCTGCGAGGACATGCGCACAATCCATGATTCCGCCTCGTATTGCGCGTCAATACTCAGCAGTCCGCCCAGCGACGCCGTCCCTTGCGTGGCCAACAGCAGCACGCCAATGCCGATGGACAGCAGTCCGGAAACCACCATCCACACGGAGTTTTCCCACGGTCCCAGACGGAAGCGGCGCGGTTTCAGCCAGCCACGCTCACCCAGCCGCAGCCGCGTCCACAGCAGCGAAAGCACACCGAGCGGCAGGGCCATACCGAGCGCAAAAATCGCCAGCATAATGCCGCCGTACGCCGGGTTTCCGCCCGCCGCGGCCACCGCCAGGACCGATCCAAGAATGGGTCCGGCGCACACGCCTGCCACCCCATAAACCGAGCCCAGCACAAACACCGACACCGCGGAGGTCCCTTCGCCCCCGGCCCGCCGGCTCAATCCGGGAAATTCCACCCCGATGATCTGCAGAATTCCAATGACAATCACGACGCCGGCCGCCACGCTGATCAGCATCGTCCGGTTTTGCATCACCAGGGAGCCAACAAGCCCCGCCAGGAGCCCCAGTGGGACAAGTGTTGTCAGCAGTCCGGCATAAAACAATGCCGTGCGGCCCAGCAATTTGCCGGGGCTGGCGAAGGCGTAGGCGAAGAACGCGGGAAGCAGCATGACGGAGCACGGGCTCAGCAACGTCAGAATCCCGCCGAGAAATGCCCCGGTGTATCCAATATCCATCGCTACTTGGCCTTGGCCAATGCTTCGTCAATCACCTGGGCGAAAATCTCCATCGGCTGGGCACCCGGAATCGCCTGGTTGTTGATGACAAAGGTAGGCGTGCTGTTCAGGCCCAACGACGTGGCCTCATTCTTGTCGGCCTCCACCAACGCCAAGAGTTCGGGGCTCTTCAGATCGGCCGCGAACTTCGCCAGGTCCGGAATGCCAACCTTTTCAGCGAACTTCAACAGTTCGGGCTCGGACAGATCCGCCTTGGCGCGCTCCGGTGCGGCCGCGTACACGGCGTCGTTGTACTCCCAGAACATGCCCTGCTGCCCGGCGGCCCGCCCGGCAACAGCGGCACCCTCGGAATGCTCGCCAATCACGGGAAGGTCGCGCCACTCAATGCGCAGCTGCCCGGAATCCACGTACTTCTTGACGATCTCCGGCTGCGTCTTGCGGGCATAGACACCGCAGTACGGGCAGGTGTAGTCAGAATACTCAATCATCACCACGGGCGCATCGACGTCTCCCAGCGCCAGCGGATCGTTGGCCGTGCGCCGCGCCAGGTCCACCTCCTTCGGCGGCACTTCACTACCTGCCGGCGCGGTCGCCTGCGGCTTCAATTCCGGTGTGGCCGCCTCCAAACGGTTCTGTTGGGCCATCTCGCCCACAAAAATTACAGTCAAAACAAGCACCACACCCAGCACCATCGCCAGGACAATGTTTCTGGTTCTCTTCGCGGACACATTCTTCGCAGTCATATAAAAACTCTCAGGCTCTTGCGGGCGCATCACAACAACGGCCGCGGCATCGCGGACCGGCAGCGCGCCGTGCGTACATATAAGGACAAGTTCGACGCCGGACACCCACCTCTGGCTTTTGCCGTCGGCTTGGGTGCGGGCGCACCTTGGTCTACGTCCTGACTATTCCCAAGTCCAGATGCGTCAAGGCATCAGGAATTCGTCCCGCACGTTGAGCGGCCCCCAATTGCCGTGGCATGTTGCGGGGGAGTGTAGCGCCGTTGGACCCGGGCGAGTGTTGCAACAGGGCAAGGGTTGGGACGATCGCGTTGTGCTCAACCCGGACCTTGTCACGCCCCGGGATGCAGGAGGTCTGCTCCTTCTCGGAGGTATCCAGGGAAAGCACGTCCAAGGTCATCTGCAAAGCAGCGGGCTGGAGCTCCGCCGACGATGACACGGATGGCAGCGCCGTCTCGGGGAAAGCTTGGGCGCCCGTGCAGCCGAGGGCCACCAACACAAAAGAGGTGAGTGCCAGAATGAGCAGGCGGGTACCGACACGGAGCAGCGCATTTGTGCTTTGCATTCGGCTGTCCCTTCACGCGTGGCTTGGCTCATTCCATGCCATGGAATGTCTCACGGCATACAGCGCCAACTATACGTCAGCCCGCTGTCCTCTCTCCGGAAGGAGATGCGCCCGCCACGTGGTCTCCAAACGGAGAGAGAGGGTCAACCCGTCACGTGCTGTCCAAAAGAAGGAACAAGGACAAAGGGGAGGAAGGGTGGGCTGGGAGGGAGGCGGTGCCGGAAGGAGGGCCCCGGCGTCGTGCTTCCCCATAAAAGGTGAACGAATCGCCCGACATGCGCGGTGAACAATAATAAAACACTGCGTGTCATTGCGCACCGAGTGTCCCAAGATCCGCGGAAACTCACGGTAGTTTAGGAAGTGCAGGACTCCGTGTTTCGGAAAAGTGACGTACCTCTCAGAATTATGTGGCACGAAGGCTTATCCCATGTATACTTGGACGTAGTTGTAGTGTTGCGTTTTTTGTAGTTGAAGCGACGCCGCCCCTTTGGGGAGACGTCGCTTTTCTGGAGAAGCGGACTTACACCGTACACGGAGGCCCGAAGGTCGGGCGGAATCTCCAACTTCAGAAGGAAATAGAAATAATGGCAACAGGTACCGTCAAGTGGTTCAACGCTGAAAAGGGCTTCGGCTTCATCTCACCCGATGACCAGTCACAGGACGTTTTCGCGCACTACTCCGCGATCAACTCCTCCGGCTACCGCTCCCTCGAAGAGAACCAGAAGGTTTCTTTCGATGTTGAGCAGGGTCCCAAGGGTCCTCAGGCAGTCAACATCCAGGCTATCTAATTCTAAAGAAAACTTGCGGGCAACCGCAGCTTCTTTAGTCCTTTAGGGGCTTGAACAAATTGGGTCCGGGTTTATCCCGGGCCCAATTTGTTTTTAACGTGCCGATCTCCGTGCCCATCCATTGGATTAATTCTGGGCCTAGTCCCGGAAATGATCCCGATCCCGCTTTCTGATGCCGGGATCCCGGCATCAGAAAGCGGGATCGGGATCATTCGTGGCAGGCACCTTCAGATTTTGTGGCCTATTCCATCGGCCCAGTTCGCGGCCGTGCGGGCCACCTTATGGCACCATGGAAGACGATGACCAGCAAAGCGGCCAAGAGCCAACGCGACGGAATTCCCATGCCGCTATGGCTGCAGGGGGCGTTTGAAGCTGCCCAAATGTTTGTCATTTCGGCCCTAGTTGTTGCCATTCCACTGGCGGCCACCTGGTTTGCCGGGGGCTTCGCAGAAAGAGACGCCTCTGTCGTCGCCCGGCTGGCCGGACAGATTTGGTTGGTCGGCCACGGCGTTCCGCTGCAGCTGACGGAGGCCAGTGGCCCCATTTCTGCGTCCGTGGAATCGGGTGTCTTCAACCTGCTGCCGCTTGGCCTGATGCTGGTTCCCTTTTTTCTGGCTTGGCGGTCCGGACGGCGGCTGGCCAGGGCCTCCTACACGGATCAGTTGTGGCAGCCGCTGTCCAGTGCCGCCGCCGTCTATGCCGCTGCGGGTCTGGCCACCGGCTTTGTTTGCAGCGAGCAGGCTGTCAATGCACCACTTATTGCCAGCACCTTGATGCCTCTCATTCCTGCTGTCGCCGGACTGATCATCGGCGCCCGGCGTGAAGCCGGATCGTGGAGCCGTCTTGTTGGCATCAGCGCGGCCGACTGGATTGACAAGACCAGCCAGGACCAGCGCTGGGCCGGCTCGTATGTCTGGGCTGTGATCCGTTCAGGCTTTGTTGCCATGATGACAGCCGTTTCCCTCTCGGCTCTGCTGTTGGCCGTGAATATCGTGGCCCGGTGGCATGACATCGCGGCCGTGTATCAGGGAGTGCGGGCCGGGGCCATCGGCGGCGCAGCCCTGACCCTGGCCCAAATCGCCTACCTGCCGAACCTCACCAGCTGGACTCTTGCCTGGGCCGGAGGCGACGGCTTCGCGCTGGGCGACGGTTCCTCCGTGTCGCCACTGGGCACCTCCGTCGCCCCGGTTCCCCCCATCCCGCTGCTAGCTGCCCTGCCAACGGGAGCCCTGACGTGGGGTTTCGCCGCTTTGCTGATCCCCGTCGTGGCCGGAGTGCTGGCCGGGTGGTGGTTTGTCCGTGCAGGTGAAAACCACTTTGATGAATGGTTCTCCCTGAAGGTCCGCCAGCGTTGGCTTTCACTGCCCGTATCCACACTGTTCCTCGGGGCCGTGATTGGCACGGTCGCTGCGGCGCTGGCCTGGGTGCTGTTCTACGTTTCGCAGGGATCCATCGGCATCGGGCGGTTGAGCCACCTCGGCCCGGACCCCTTCACCGCCGCCTTGTGGGTGGCCGTGGAAGTCGCGGCTGGCGTCGTCGTTGGATCGCTGCTGGCCCCCTGGCTCGAAGGCGAACGCAGGGCCCAACCCGCGTTGCACCCGCATAGGGAAACCGCCGAATAGGGCATGGACGCCCCTTGGCCCTAAAATTGGGGCCATGCGCATAGTTGTTTTAGTTTCCGGAACCGGTTCAAATCTCCAAGCAGTGATCGACGCCGTCGCCGACGGATCCCTGCCCCTCGAGATCGCCGCCGTGGGTGCAGACCGGCCCGACACCTTTGGCGTGGAGCGCTCCGCGGCCGCCGGCTTGGACACGTTCGTGGTGAACTTCAAGGACTACGCCACCCGTACCGACTGGGACGCTGCACTGCTTGACGCCGTTGCCGCCTACAAGCCGGACTACGTGATTTCCAGCGGCTTCATGCGCATCGTGGCCCCGAGTTTCATCAACGCCTTCGCGGGCCGCTACGTCAACACGCACCCCGCGCTGCTGCCGTCCTTCCCCGGCGCCCACGGCGTCCGCGACGCGATGGCCTACGGCGTCAAGGTCACGGGCTGCACCGTCCACTTCGCCGACGCCGGCGTGGACACGGGCCCCATCATCGCCCAGACCCCGGTCACCGTCCGGCCCGACGACACCGAGGACACCCTGCACGAACGCATCAAAGTGGCCGAGCGCGAACTGCTCATCCAGGTGCTGGCAGACCTGGCACGCGGGTAAACTTCCGGCAACCCTTTCCCTCCGGATCCACGATTCATCGAGTTTGCAGTTGTTGGACCGATTTCCACCAAAACAGGTGTTTTTCGTCCAACAAGTGCGTACTCGATTTTTTTACGGTGCGACGGCGGGAGCCTGCCTTGCGCTCTTTCGGTCCAGCAACCAGGTGGAGACTTGGCCAACGAGCCAGCCCAGCACGATCGAGAAGACGATGGCAATGACCACTGCCACCTGAGTTGAAATACCGGGCCAGAATTGTGTCAGCACGCCGATTCCCACGGAATACAACGACCAAATGCCGCCCGAGACGAGGGAAAACACCGTAAACGCACGCAGCGGGTAGCCTGCCACGGTTGCTGCGATGTTGGATGAGAGCCGGCCCAGCGGAATGAACCTGGATGTCAGCATGAACATGTACGGTCGCCGCCTGAGCCTGCTCGTCGCCGCATCCACGGCGCGCTGGCGCCGCGGCCCGCGCGAGGACCCCCACCGGGTGTGGCCAAACATCTTCGTTGCCCAATACGTCAACAGGTCCCCGGCCACGGCGCCCGCCATCATTGCCAGCACCAGCGGCAGTGCCTGCGGTCCGCCGTCGAGCCCGGCCAATGCGCCCAAAGCAACAAACACCGTGGTGCTGGGCACGGGCGGGATCAGGGCAGAGAACATGACGAAGCCGCCACCCAGTACATAGACCCAAAAGCCCGCCAGAAAGCCGGAGGTGTCGGCGGCGAGATCCATGGGGTCCCTTTCGGAGCGGTGGTTTTGGACGCAGCGTGGTCGGACTGCTCAATAAAGTCTACGGGCCCTCGGGCAAGGTGCCGTTCAACGGTGGTGGCGCAGCAGGCCAGGTGCTGCCTCAACCGCGGCCCTGCACTACTTCTTTGCGCGGCCCAACAGCAATGAGGCCACAGCCGTGGCAGCCGTGACGGTGTAGACGGCGGGCCAAGAGCCCATCTTTTTCGCCAACGGGTGGGAGCCGCCAAAGGCAGCCACATAGGTGGCGGTCAGGGCCACGGCAGTTCCCGTGCCGGCATTCTTCTTCCAACCGACGTACGCTGCCGCTCCGGCAGCTGCCAAAACAGCACCGCCCAGCTGGCGGTTCTTCGTGGCGCGGGCGGTCTGGTAGCCGCCGAGCAGTCCGGCGGTGGCGAAGGCTGTGGGAAGCAGGGCGTTCATGGATGGTCCTAACAGTTGTCGGAAATCAATGCAGCCAACAGGCTAACGGTTGAAGGTGGATGAATGCTGAACGCGCATTCCGGCCAGCCGACGCGCCGGGTTGTTTGAAACTGCAGGAACCGACCACTGGCCGCCTCAGTCCAGGGCTGCGCCGCGGGTTTCGGGGGCTGAGAACGCCATCCAGATCACGGCGAGCAGCACCAGTCCGCCCGTCAGTGCGAAGGTCAGCGGCAAACCAAGAACGGGCCACAACAGCGAGCCGAAGATCAGCGGGACCAAGCCCGCACCCACCCGCGAAATGGTGGAGGCCCAGCCGAAGCCGGTGGCGCGCAGCTCGGTGGGGTACAGCTCCGAGACGTAGGTGTAGAGCACGGGGATGGCCACCTGAATGACAAAGCCAAACACCAGCAGCCAAACTTGGGCGGCCACCGGCGCATCCAGGACCAGGGCAAAGATGACCAGCGACAGTGCGGCGAGGGGCCCTGTGATCGCCAAGATCCACTTGCGCCCCAGCCGCTCCACCAACAGGGCGGCAACTATGACGCCGACCAGGCCAATGCCCGTCATCGACGCAGTGGCCATGAACGCCTTGTTTTCCGCGTAGCCGGTGGCCACCAAAATGGATGGCATCCAAGTCAGCGCTCCGTAGTACACCAGCAGGATCGTCAGGAACAGTGACCAGGCAACGCCGGTAATGCGCCAGTTGAAACGCCACAGCCCGGCAAGCTGGTCACCCACCCGCCCCAGCGACAGCTTTGGCGCAGTGGCCGGATCGGGCAGCACCCACGGCCCCACAGTGGCGCCGGTCCGGCGAATGAGGGAATCAATGACGGCTTTCGCCTCGGCGGGACGCCCGGCACGCACCAGGTACAGCGGCGATTCCGGGACACCCACGCGAACCCAAAACACGAGCAGCGCAGGCAGCACCATGACCAGCATCAGGTAGCGCCAATTTCCAAAGGAGGCCATCAACACGGCCGACACCACACCGCACAGCGACGCACCAATGGGCCACCACGCATCCATCGCCGTCAGCACGCGGCCGCGGTGTTTGCGC
This sequence comes from Arthrobacter sp. PAMC 25486, assembly GCF_000785535.1. NCBI lineage: Bacteria > Bacillati > Actinomycetota > Actinomycetes > Micrococcales > Micrococcaceae > Arthrobacter > Arthrobacter sp. PAMC 25486. The sequence continues at coordinate 4,031,084 of NZ_CP007595.1, forward strand.
GGGGTGAACTCGCCCACCAGCGCATAATCCACCGGTATGCAGCCGCCCAGCCCAAAGCCTGCGAGGAAGCGGAACACGCAGAACAGCACGATCTCGTTGGAGACGGCGCCGAGCACGGTGAAGATGGAGAAGATCAGCAGCGTCAGGGTGAAGGCCTTCTTGCGCCCGATAATGTCGGCAATCGAGCCCCAGGCAAACGCGCCCACGGCCATGCCAATCAGGTTCGCCGTGCCAATCCACGCCGCCTGCCCCGGGCTGAGCCCCCATTCCTTGGACAGCAGCGGAATCAGGAAGCCGTTGAGCGTCACATCCCAGGCGTCGAACATGAACCCGAGCCCGCCGATGAGGAAAATGCTGCCCTGCACGCGCCACTTCCACGGCAGTTCCTGCACCACGCGGTCGCCGGTCAAAATCGCCGTGGGGGTGCTCATGCACCGTCCCCGTTCACGGTTGCATGGGAATGGACGACGTCGGACACAGCCTTGCGCAGGCCCGTCGCGTCATCCCCGTCGCGGCTTGGATTCACCCGGTTGCTCAGCAGCGCGACCACCACCCCCGCGTCCTTGTCGACCAATAAGGAGGTCCCGGTGAAGCCGCCGTGCCCGCGTGCCTGCGTTCCGGCGTCGCCCATCCAGGGCTGCTGGTTGATGCGCAGCCCCAGCCCGTGGCCAAAACCGGGATCGGCGGGGTCAAAATGGCGGCCCAGCACGTCCGGGAGCTGGTTGCGCCACATCTCGTCGGCCAGGGCGGGGGAGAGGATGTCCGGGAGCCCGTGCAGCAGCGCCGTGCCAAAAACGCGCAGCCCGTCGGCCGTGGCAAACATGCCGGCATTGCCGCTGAGCCCACCCAGCGACCAGGCCGCCTCGTCGTGCACGATGCCGCGCACCAGTCCCCGGCCCAGCCCGGGTTGGAATTCGGTGGGGGCGCTGTGCTCAATGCGCGGCGTGCCGGTGATGCCGTGCGTGGGCAGCTGGTACAGCACGCGTTCGCGCACCAGCTGCTCCCACGGCGTTTTCGTGATCTGCTCGGCCAGCACCATGATCGTGTTGAATCCGGCGCACGAGTACTCAAACCGGGTCCCCGGCGTGGCCGCCAATTTCGTGGCCAGCAGATCCGCGATGAGCGCCCGCCGGTCAAAACCGCGCCCGGACGACAACGCGGCATCCCAGCCCCGCCACTGCGACGGCAGCCCCGGAGGTGTGCGTCAAAAGGTGCCGCAGCGTCACGGCGGACTTATCCCCGCGCGCATAGGCGCGCAGGTGCCGGCCCACGGGCGCGTCCAGCTCCAGCCGTCCGTCGCCCACCAGTGCCAGCGCCGTGACGGTGGTGAACAGCTTCGTCACCGAGGCCAGGTCAAAAAGTGTCGCCGAGCCGCAAGCGCCCGCCGTGATGACCGGCAGTTCGGCAACGCTGTGGTCAACTCCCTGAAGCGCGACGGCGCAACTCACGGCGGGTGCCACCCCCTCCTTCACTGCCTGGTTCAGCAGGCGCTGGAGCTCGTGGCGTATGCCGCCGTCGGCGAAGGGGCCAGAGTTGGAGGCGCCGGGGGAGAAGGGACCAGAGGACAAAACGTGGGGTGCGCTCATGAGGGGGATCCGCCGTCGTGCTGCTTGGAGGGATGGGGAAGGACTGTTTTTCCAGAGATTAGCCCATGGAGGTGCCGGCGTCGATGGACGCAGGAAGGAAGCCCGCGTTCTCCGCCAGCAGGGAGGCCGCCTGGGCAGCCGGCAGGCCTGTCATGATCGCCAGGATGGCTGCCTTGACGTGCCCGTCGGCGGCGGCGAGTGCCGCCTTTGCGGTGTCCGCGTCGCAGCCGGTGACCCGCATGAGTGTGCGTTCGCTGCGGGCGTGGAGCTTGGCGTTCGTGGCGCGGAGGTCGACCATGACGTTTTTGTACGTCTTGCCGAGGCGGACCATGGTGATGGTGCTGATCATGTTCAGGACCAGCTTCTGGCAGGTGCCGGACTTCAACCGGGTGGAGCCGGAGAGGAATTCCGGGCCCACCTCGATCTCCAGGGCGGTGTCCGCCGCGGCGCCCAGCGGGGAGTTGTTATTACAGGCGAAGCCCACGGTATAGGCGCCCTGTGCGCGGGAGGCCTTGATGGCGGCGATGACATAGGGGGTGCGGCCGGAGGCGGCCATGCCCACCACCGAGTCGTTGGGAGTCAGGTTCAGGGCGGCCATGTCGGCGGCGCCGGCCTCTTCACTGTCTTCGGCGTTTTCCACGGCCTGGTTTACGGCGGCCCGGCCTCCGGCGATGATGCCGACCACCAGGGACGGGTCGGTGCCAAACGTGGGAGGACATTCGCTGGCATCCAGGATGCCCATGCGGCCCGGGGTGCCGGCACCGACGTAGATAAGGCGCCCGCCGCGGGACATGCGGTCGGCGATCTCGTCGATGATGGCGGCGATGGTGTGCTGCTGCTGCTCGATCGCCGCCGGGACGAGCGCGTCCTCGCCGTTCATGGCGGCCACGAGCTCCTGCGTGGACAGGGCGGCCAGGTCCGGGTAGTTCGGGTTGGCGGCCTCGGTGGTGAGGGCGCCGATCTCGGCGCGGATGGCGTCGATGGTGTTCTCAGGGGTGCTCACTGAGGCGATGGTGTTCTCAGGGGTGCTCACTGTGCGTTCTTCCTTACTTTCCTACGTTGTCTCCTCCGCCCCATCATCCCCTGTACTTCTGCCGAGGTGTGAGATGACGCCCTGTCCGACAGGGCGTCATCTCACACCTCGGCAGAAGGGGCGGGTGTGGGGTGCTGGGAGAGAGTTGGGGGTGCGGAGTTTGGGGTGGGAGGGTTATGCCGTTTCCAGGACGCGGACCACGGCTTCGGCCGTGACCCGGCTGAAGCCGTGGGCGTGGATGGTGGCAAAGCCCGTGGGTGCATCCGGGGCCAGACCTGCGTTGATGCACACCGCCTGCGGGGCAGCGGCGAACGCCAGCTCCAGAGTCTCCTGCTGCTCGGGGGCGGACAGCGAATCGACGACGACCAGCACTGCACTGTTTCCCGCGGGACTCTGCGCCTGCAGCAAGGCGACTTCCAGCTCGGCACTGGAGAGCTCGGCCGCGTTCAGCACTGTGACGGCATAGCTGCCCAGGGCCGTGGCGATGAAGTTCTCGGTGGGGCCCGCGGCCATGTTGTGCCCGGTCCGCGCGTCCACGAGGGTGACCCTCCCGGCCCCGGTGAGCTGCGGCTTGGCGCCTGGCGAGCCTGCGCCTGGCGAGTCAATACGGCAGGCGCGGGCGGCAACGTCAACCCAGTCGACGCCGTCGTGCTCCTCCGCAAACTCTCCGGCAACGGAACCGGCCGACCATTGAGCCAGCGCCTGCACCCGGGCGGCGGCGCGGCGCAAAATCTCAACAGGGAGGCGGCCGGAGGTGGCGGCCTCGAACAGGGCGTCGTAGACCTCGGTGTAGCAGGACTCGTCGTCGCGGCCCGTGGTGTAGGCGTTCAGCGGGTTGCCCACACAGAGGAGGTCGTTGCCGGCCAGCAACGCCAGCACGCCGCCCTCGCCTGGGCCAACCGTGGCCCGCACGGCAGCCATGTCCAGCGCATCGGTGATCAGGACGCCGTCGAATCCCATCCCGCGTAGCAGCGCGCCCGCAGCCGGGTTCAGGGTGGCGGGGGCCTCGCCCAGCTCGGGGATGATGATGTGCGCGCTCATCATGGCGGCGACGCCGGCGTCCGTGGCGGCCTGGAACGGGGGCAGGTGGGACTCGGCCATCGCCGCCATGGAAAGCTCAACGCGGGCGGTGTCCATGTGGGAATCGGCCACGGTGTCGCCGTGCCCCGGGAAGTGCTTGGCGCAGGCGGCTACGCGCAGGCTCTGGATGCCGCGGACGGCGGCGGCGGCATGCGCGCTCACAAGTGCGGTGTCGGCGCCAAATGCGCGCACCCCGATGACGGGGTTGAGCGGGTTCGTGTTCACATCGGCCACCGGTGCGATGGTCAAGTTGATGCCCGCGTCGCGGCACAGGCGGCCAATCGCGCGGCCGGCGGCCTCGGTGGTGTGCAGCTCGCCCAGCGCGCCTAGGGCTGCGGCGCCGGGAATCGTTGAACCGTCGCGGGACTGCAGGCGGGTGACGTTGCCGCCCTCTTCATCGACGCCAATGACGGCGATCGGGTTCGCGGCCCGGATGGCGGCGGAGAGGGCAGCCACCTGCTCCGGCGCGTCCGGGTCAATGTTGTGGCCAAAATAGACGACGCCGGCCAGCCCGTTTTTCAGCGCAACCCCCAACCACTGTGGCACGGTTGTGCCAACAAATCCGGGGAGGATGACCGAGTTGATCAGGCGGGGAAGATCGTCCGGAAGTTCGGCGGAAAACCCGGCCGACGGGGTGGATCCTGGGGAAAGCGCGTGGTGCAGCTCACTGGAAGTCATGCTTGAGATCCTACCGGCGCGGATGTGGCCTAAACTTTATGTGTCGCCATCATCGAGCCACCCTACGGAGAATTTCTGTGACCAGCGTTCCGCATAACCGTGTTCCCATCCGCCGGGCATTGATCTCGGTCTACGACAAGACCGGGCTGGAAGAGCTGGCCATCGGCCTGCACGCCGCTGGCGTTGCCATAGTTTCCACCGGTTCAACAGCAGCCAAGATTGCCGCCGCCGGTGTCCCCGTGACCGAAGTGTCCGAGGTGACAGGGTTCCCCGAAGCCCTTGACGGGCGCGTAAAGACCCTCCACCCGTTGGTCCACGCCGGCATCCTTGCCGACCGCCGCCTCCCGGACCACGTCCGCCAGCTTGAAGACATGAACGTTCAGCCGTTCGACCTCGTCGTGGTCAACCTGTACCCGTTCGTTGACACCGTGAACTCCGGTGCCGGCCAGGACGCCGTTGTTGAGCAGATCGACATTGGCGGGCCCTCCATGGTCCGCGCCGCAGCCAAGAACCACCCGTCGGTTGCCGTTGTGGTTGACCCCGCCCGCTACGTCGACGTCATCGCCGCAGCACAGGCCGGCGGCTTCACGCTCCTGGCCCGCCAGCGCCTCGCCGCAGCAGCCTTCGCGCACACCGCCGCCTACGACAACTCCGTGGCAGCCTGGACCTCCGCCCAGTTCCTGGACGAGGACGGCGACGGCGTCATCGACTGGCCGTCCTATGCCGGCTACTCCCTCGAACGCTCCGAGGTGCTCCGCTACGGGGAGAACCCGCACCAGCAGGCGGCGCTGTACGTGGACAAGGGTGCGCCTTCGGGCATCGCCCAGGCTGACCAGCTCCACGGCAAGGCCATGAGCTACAACAACTTTGTAGACGCCGACGCCGCCTTGCGCGCAGCGTTCGACTTCGACGAGCCGGCCGTGGCCGTCATCAAGCACGCCAACCCGTGCGGCGTGGCCGTGGCCTCCCCGGACGCCGCCGACCCCATCGCCGACGCCCACGCCAAGGCGCACGCCTGCGACCCGCTCTCCGCATTTGGCGGGGTCATCGCGGCGAACCGCACCGTCACCGCAGGCATGGCCCGCACCGTGGCCGGCATCTTCACCGAAGTTGTCATTGCCCCGGACTTCGAGCCCGAAGCCGTGGAAATCCTCTCGGCCAAGAAGAACATCCGCCTGCTCGCCCTGCCAGAGGGCTACGGCCGCTACCCGGCAGAGGTCCGCCAGGTCTCCGGCGGCATGCTCGTGCAGATGTCCGACAGGGTGGACGCCGACGGCGACAACACCGAGAACTGGACCCTTGCAGCAGGCGCCCCGGCCGACGCCGCAACCCTCGCGGACCTGAAGTTCGCCTGGACCGCCGTCCGTGCCGCCAAGTCCAACGCCATCCTGCTCGCCAACAACGGCGCCGCAGTGGGCATCGGCATGGGCCAGGTCAACCGCGTGGACTCCTGCAAGCTGGCCGTTGAACGCGCCAACTCGCTCGGCGTCACCGTGGAATCCGACGTCGACGCAGCCGGCGGCGCCTCAGGTACAACCGGCGCCTCGGTTCAGCGCTCCATCGGCGCCGTGGCCTCCTCGGACGCGTTCTTCCCGTTCGCCGACGGCCTGGCGATCCTGCTCGACGCCGGTGTCCGCGCCGTCGTCCAGCCCGGTGGCTCGGTCCGCGATGAAGAAGTGATCGCGGCCGCCAACGAAGCAGGCATCACCATGTACTTCACCGGTGCGCGCCACTTCTTCCACTAACGTGCTGGACTGGCTGCTGGAACCCGGCGTGCTCGCCACCCTGATCATCGGGGCCGTGACGCTGGCGTTTCTGGCGTTGCTGGCCGGGATCGTCGTTGAGATCCGGAAGCGGTAGCTTTTCCCAAAGTACGACGGCGGGAGGTCACCTGGCGAGTTCTAGCGGTCGTTGCAACACCTAATTATTTTGGGAGTTGCAACGACCGTGTCGTCTTTAACGGAAAAGTACGTTTTACCGAAAGAAGCCCGTGGGAATCAGAAGCCATCGGGAGGGCCTAAGTATTCGCCGGCGCAGAAGCAAGAGTTCTTCGATCTGCTCGCAGATACCGGTAGCGTCGGCTTGGCTGCGGCGAAGCTGGTCTTGAATAGGGGCACTTGTGATCAGTGGGCCTATCAGGCAAGGAAGGCTGCAGGAACGTCAGTTCGGCAGGTAAAGACTTCCCCGGAGCAGCAGCAAGAGTTCTTCGATCTGCTCGCGACGGTTGGCAGTGTGACTGAAGCGGCCAAGGTTCTGGGTCTGAATCGGAATACCTGTTATCAGTGGGTGCGGCGGGCAGGACTGGCTCGTAAGCGGTCCGAACAGCCCAGCCGGGAGGATTTCCTGCGGCTTCGCTCCGAGGGGCTCACACGCTATGAAGCAACCGTACGGTTGGGCATTCACTCCACCACCGCGCAGGAGTGGGATGCCGGGATCCACAGAACAAAAAACGGCCGTGTTTATCCCAATGGCCGGGCTGTGGACTATAACAAGGAAATGACTTCTCGCACTAACGCCTCCGGCCGCCCTCGAGCGACGTTGCAGCAACTTGACCGCGTCATTGACAGCCGGTATCTGTGCTTGGCCGATCGGGAGGTCATTTACGACATGCTCTCCACAGGGGCATCACACCGAACAATAGCCACCGCCTTACAGAAAAGCCCCTCCTCGATCAGCAGGGAGATCAAGCGCAACAGCAGTCCGATCAGTGGCTATCGACCCTATGATGCACACCGTAAATCCGTGGTTCGGCGACCACGACCTAAACCATCAAAAATCTCGCAAAGCCCGCGGCTGAAGTCCTTCATTAAAGAAGGCCTGCGCCAGCGCTGGTCACCGGAGCAAATATCGCACAAGCTTGTTCTGACCTTCCCCGACGACCAGGACATGCGCGTGTGCCACGAAACGATCTATCAAGCCCTTTACTTCCAACCCCGCGGCGAGCTTCGTCGTGAGGTATCCGCGGCACTTAGAAGCGGGCGGACCCGCCGAATAACCCGTAAAAACCCGGAACAACGCACATCGAGGTTCCGGGACCCGATGATCAACATTTCCGAGCGCCCGGCAGAGGTTGAGGACCGTGCCGTGCCCGGACATTGGGAAGGGGACTTGATCACCGGCGCCCACAACCAGTCAGCGATCGCGACCCTGGTCGAGCGCAGTACCCGCTACGTCATGCTGGTACACCTGCCCGGGGACCACGGCGCCGAATCCGTCCGTGACGGGCTCATCCAGACCATGAGCACCCTGCCAGCCCACCTGCGCGGGTCCCTGACCTGGGACCAAGGCGTGGAAATGGCCAAGCACAAGGCCTTCAGCATCGCCACCGGCATGGACGTCTACTTCTGCGACCCCCACAGCCCCTGGCAACGCGGATCCAACGAAAACACCAACGGTCTCCTGCGTCAATACTTCCCCAAAGGCACCGACCTGTCCGTCTACAGTCCCGAAGACCTCGAACACGTCGCCCAGGAACTCAACGCCCGCCCACGCAAAACGCTCGACTGGAATACACCAGCCGAGCGCCTACGCGACGTACTATTGACAGCCTAACCACCAGTCGTGTTGCAACGACTCCTAGAATCCGCCCCTTTGACACGAAAGGTGACCTCCCGCCGTCGTACCCTTACAAAGTCGTATCCTTACAAACGCTCGCTCAGATCCGGGGCAAAAATCAGGAACGCTCCTTCAGATCCGGGGCAAAAATCAAGAACGCTCCTTCACCTTGAGGGAGCGTTCCTGAAAACGGAGGGAGCGTTGCGCAGGGCGGCTAGTTGGCGCCTTCCTTGCGGGCACCGAGCTCGGCGTCCAGGCGCAGGAGGCCGTTGCCGTCGGCGCCGATGAGTTTCACCCGGCCAATAATTTCGCCCACTGAGGCCTCTTCTTCCAGCTGCTCTTCAACGAACCAGTTCAGCAGCGGGATCGAGTCAATGTCACCCTCCGTCATGGCCAGGCGGTAGAGGTTGCGGATGGATTCGGAGACCTTTTGTTCGTGCGCCAGGGAGGCCTCGAACGCCTCAAGCACCGTGTTGATGGTTACGTTGGGAGCCGTGATGGCACCAATCTTGGGGGCCGCGTTGCGGTCGGTCATATGGTCCGTGAACTTCTGCGCGTGCACCAGCTCTTCGGCTGACTGGGCTAGGAACCAGCCTGAGATTCCGGGCAGGTCCTGGACATCCATTTCTATGGCCAGCTGGCGGTAAACCACCGCGGCCTGAATCTCCAGCGTAATTTGTTCGTTGATGGCGTCTGCGAGTTTTCCTTTAAGTTCCATGGCTACCACGCTATTGCGGAATGGGATTCCCCGCACACTAAGTGAGGCTAAGTTCACTAAGGACAGCGTCACCTAATGCGCCCGATAGCGGGCAAACGCGCGCTCTCGGGTAAGTTAGGGAGGGAAAGTAATCTCACCAGATTCGTTCGTTTACCACTGAATTTTCGCAGGAGAGTGCCCACCCATGGCCAAAATCATTTACACCCTGACAGACGAAGCGCCCATGTTGGCCACGTACTCACTCCTTCCGATTGTTGAGGCCTTCGCCTCCACCGCCGGCGTGGACGTGGAAACCCGGGACATTTCAGTCTCAGCCCGCATCATCGCAGTATTCGGCGACTACCTCACCGAAGACCAGCGCATCGACGACGCCCTTGCCGAATTGGGCGCCCTGGCCAAGAGCCCGGATGCAAACATCATCAAGTTGCCGAACATCAGCGCCTCCATCCCGCAGCTGAAGGCGGCCATTGCCGAACTTCAGGGCCAGGGATTCGCGCTTCCGGACTACCCGGACGACCCCTCCACGGATGAGGAAAAGGACGTTCGCGCCCGCTACGACAAGATCAAGGGCAGTGCCGTGAACCCGGTCCTGCGCGAAGGTAACTCCGACCGCCGCGCACCCTTGTCGGTCAAGAACTACGCCAAGGCCAACCCGCACAGCATGGGTGCCTGGAGTGTAGACTCCAAGACCAACGTCGCCACCATGAGCGAGGGCGACTTCCGCCACAACGAGAAGTCAGTTGTCATCGCAGCCGATGACAAGATCAAGATCCAGTTCGTTGCCGCCGATGGCACCACCACCGTGCTGAAGGACTCCTTCGCCGTGCTGGCCGATGAAATCGTTGACGGCACCGTCATGCGCGCCGCTGCGTTGGATACGTTCCTGGCAGCCCAGGTGGCCCGTGCCAAGGAAGAGGGCATCCTGCTCTCGGCCCACCTGAAGGCCACCATGATGAAGGTCTCGGACCCCATCATCTTCGGCCACGTCGTCAAGGCCTACTTCCCGGAACTGTTCGCCAACTACGGCGACGCACTGGCAGCAGCCGGCCTGAGCCCGGCCAACGGCCTGGCCTCCATCATCAACGGCCTGGGCGAACTGCCCGCCGATGTGCGTGCAGGAGTTGAAGCAGCCATCAAGAAGGGCTACGAAGACGGTCCGGCACTGGCCATGGTCGATTCCAGCAAGGGCATCACCAACCTCCACGTCCCCTCCGACGTGATCGTTGACGCGTCCATGCCCGCCATGATCCGCACCTCGGGCCATATGTGGGGTGCCGACGACCAGGAGCACGACACCCTGGCAGTTTTGCCCGACAGCAGCTACGCCGGCGTGTACCAGGCAACCATTGAGGACTGCCGCGCGCACGGCGCCTTTGATCCGACCACCATGGGCACCGTTCCCAACGTCGGTTTGATGGCACAGGCGGCCGAAGAATACGGCAGCCACGACAAGACCTTCGAGCTGTCCGAAGCCGGCACCGTCCAGATCGTCAACGCCGCAGGCACCGTGCTGATCGAGCACGACGTCGCAGCCGGGGACATCTGGCGTGCCTGCCAGGTCAAGGACATCCCGGTCCGCGACTGGGTCAAGCTGGCCGTCACCCGCGCCCGCGCCTCAGCGACCCCCGCCATCTTCTGGCTGGATCCGACCCGCGCGCACGACGCCAACATCATCACGAAGGTCAACGAATACCTCAAGGACCACGACACCGAGGGCCTGGACATCCGCATCATGTCGCCCGAGGACGCCACCAAGTTCACCCTGGAGCGCATCCGCCGCGGCGAGGACACCATCTCCGTCACCGGCAATGTGCTCCGCGACTACCTGACCGACCTGTTCCCGATCCTGGAACTGGGCACCAGCGCCAAGATGCTCTCCGTAGTGCCGCTGATCGCAGGCGGCGGGCTCTTTGAGACCGGCGCCGGCGGCTCCGCACCCAAGCACGTGCAGCAGCTAATCAAGGAAAACCACCTGCGCTGGGATTCGCTCGGCGAGTTCCTGGCGATTGCTGTCAGCTTCGAGCACCTTGCCGTGACCGAGGGCAACGCCCGCGCGCAGATCCTGGCCGACACCCTGGACCGCGCCACTGGCACGTTCCTGCTGGAGAACAAGTCCCCGAAGCGCAAGGTTGGCGAGATCGACAACCGCGGCAGCCACTTCCACCTGGCCAAGTTCTGGGCCCAGGAACTGGCCGCGCAGACCGTTGACGCGGACCTGGCCGCAGCGTTCAAGGCTGTCGCAGCGGACCTGACCACCAACGAGGACGCGATCATCGCCGAACTCGCCGATGTGCAGGGCTCACCCGTTGACCTGGGCGGCTACTACCGCCCCGATGCAGCGAAGGTCGCAGCCATTATGCGCCCGTCGGCCCTGCTGAACAAGGCCATCGACACTCTCAGCTAGTCCCGCTTGTGGGCCCACGCCCTCAAGAAAAGCCGGTGTTTGCGCTTTCGGCTGGTGGTGTACCGCCAGCCTAAAGCGCCAACGCCGGCTTTTGCGTTAATGGACGACGGCGGGTCCCCGGCTTCCGGGGCGCCTCACCTTGGGAGGGCCCGCCCAAGGCGAGGCGAAGATCTTGCCGGGAACACGCCGTCGTACGCTTCGCAAAGCAAGATAAGCATCCGTTACCAGATCTTTACGCAATATCTGTGTTCTGGATCACATGTGGAGGAGTAGGGTCGGAATCATGTGAAGCCGAGGATCACGCGGAGCAACGGCGCCCCGCGGTCCTACGGTTACTGTGAAAGGTAGATCCATGAACCGCAAGAAAGTTATGACCACGCTGGCTGCGGCCGCGACTTTTGGGATGCTTTTGGGAGGTTGTGCGAATACGGCGGCCCCCGAGGGTGGGGGATCAACCACCGGTGGCGGGGAGTCTGCCATCAACATTCCGGCCCTGACTTCCATTGAGACTCCCAAGGATGCGGTTCTCCCCGCAGGGGATGGCAAGGCGGTCTGTCCGCCCACCACAACACTGGCGTACATCGGCGCGCAAACCGGTGCCAACGCCCAGCTCGGCATCAACATTTTCAACGGTGTGCAGCTGGCCATCAATGAACACAACGAGGCGAACCCCGAATGTCAGGTTGCGTTCAAGAAGTTCGACACGGAAGGCGACCCCAACAAGGCCACCGGTCCGGTCACCCAGGCCACCAAGGAAGAAGGCATCATCGGTGTTGTGGGCCTGCCGTTCTCCGGCGAATCCAAGGCCACGGGCAACATCTTTGAACAGGTCAAAATGGTGCACATCACCCCCGCAGCAACCAACCCGGGCCTGACCGAGAATGGCTGGAGCACGTTCTTCCGCGGTCTGGGCAATGACGCCGTCCAGGGACCGGCAGCCGCCAAGTTCATTACCGGGACGCTGAAGGCCAAGAAGGTCTACCTGGTCCAGGATGATTCCGAATACGGCATCGGCTTGGGCAAGACTACTTCGGACGGCCTTGGGGACGCCCTGGTGGGCACTGACAAGGTCACCCAGGGACAGAAGGACTTCTCGGCAACGATCTCCAAGATCATGAACTCCAAGGCCGACGCCGTCTTCTACTCCGGCTACTACGCTGAAGGTGCCCCCTTCAACCAGCAGCTGGTGAACAAGGGCTACACCGGTTCGTTCATCGGCCCGGACGGGCTCAAGGATGACCAGTTCATCAAGCAGGCCGGCGACGCTTCCAAGAACGCCTTCTTCACCTGCCCCTGCATCCCTGGCGAACTGATCCCCACCTTTGCCAAGGACTACAAGGCACTGACCGGAATTGATCCCGGAACTTACTCCATTGAGGGTTACGACGCAACCACCGTTCTGCTTGCCGGTATCGGCGCCGGACACCAGGACCGTGCGTCGCTGCTGGAGTGGGTCAAGACCTACGATGCAGACGGACTGAGCAAGCACTACAAGTGGGACGACAAGGGCGAGCTGCAGGCCCCCACGGTCTACGGCTACAAGGTGGAGAACGGCAAGATTGTTCCCATCGGTGCCATTGGGGAGTAACCCACATGGCGGCAATGCTGTGGGGTGGACTTGCGCCCCACAGCATTGCCGTGCACGCACCCATCAGCCCGCCTTTCAACTTGCGCCGGCCGCTGGCATGACCTGCCGGACGCCGTCCAAGGAAATGGATTCCTCCCATGATTCCAACCATGCTTTTGGCCGCCCCGCCGGCCAGCGACTGGATAACGCTGGACTTTGCATCCCTGGGGCAGAACTTCTGGTCCGCCACTTTTGACGGACTGACCTTCGGATCCATCTACGCCCTCGTGGCACTCGGCTACACACTGGTTTACGGCGTTTTGAACCTCATCAACTTTGCCCACTCCGAAGTCTTCATCATGGGCTGCTACGGAGTCTGGTTTACGCTCTCATTCCTGGGCTTCGGCCCCTCGGCCCCCAACCTCGGCGTCGGCGCGATCGTGCTGAACCTGCTCCTGGCACTGATCGCCGGTATTCTGGCGTCTGCGCTGACGGCATTTGTGCTGGAGCGGCTGGCCTACAAACCGCTGAGAAAACGCAACGCACCCCGGCTGGTTTTCCTCATCACGGCCATTGGCGCCTCCTTCACCATCCAGTACCTGATCTACGTGTGGCGCGGCGCGGTTCCGGAACAGGCGCTGACAATGTTCCAAACCAAGCCGATCTTCGAGCTGTTTGGCACCTACATCTACAACGATCAGCTGCTGATCGTCACGGCCGCCGTCATCATGATGGTCATCACCGAACGCTTCATTAGCAAGTCCCGCACCGGCCGCGGCATCCGCGCCGTGGCCCAGGATCCCGACACGGCCACCCTGATGGGCGTGAACAAGGAAAAGATCATCATCACCACCTTCATCATCGGCGGCATCCTTGCCGGTGCGGCGGCACTGTTCTACACCATGAAAATCCCATCCGGCGTTGTGTACAACGGCGGCTTCATTCTCGGCATCAAGGCCTTTGCTGCCGCTGTCCTGGGCGGCATCGGCAACGTCCGCGGCGCACTCCTCGGCGGGCTGCTGCTGGGCCTGATCGGCAATTACGGCCAGATCCTGTTGGGCAACTCCCAGTGGACCGACGTCGTGGCGTTCCTGGTGCTGGTGCTGGTGCTGTTGTTCCGTCCCCAAGGAATTCTGGGCACCTCCCTTGGAAGGAGCAAGGCATGAGCATGTCAGACGGACCCAAGCCCCTGCGGACCGCCAAATCCGAGCAGGGCACAGACAACGTCGACGCCACGGGAGTGCCCCCGGGCTCCAGCGCCGCCGTACCGCGTCCGCACCGCTTCTTTCGCGGATGGAGCGACAGGTGGCGGGAAATGCCGCGCCAAAAACAATGGCTGGTTCTCATCCCGATCGTGATCGTGGCGTTCCTGCTGCCCGTCATGAACATTCCCCTGATCACCACCGAACCTGGCAATGACTGGCCGCTGGCCTGCCAGCTCATGGCCATCTATGCCCTGGTCGCCGTCGGCCTGAACATTGTGATCGGCTACGCCGGACTGCTCGACCTGGGCTACATTGCCTTCTTCGCCGTCGGCTCCTACACGGCAGCCATGTTGACCAGCCCGGACTCGGCCTTCATCAAAATCCCGTACCTGTGGACCCTCCCGGTGGCCATTGCGGTGTCGATGTTTGTGGGCGTGCTGCTGGGCTTGCCCACCCTGCGCCTGCGCGGTGACTACCTGGCCATCGTGACACTGGGCTTCGGCGAAATTGTGCGCATCCTGGCCACCCTCATCCCCGCCATGAAGGGCCAGCCGGGTTTCCAAAACGTGGGCCACCCGCCGGGAGTTGGCGCCGACGGCATCCCCATCTTCGCCAACTCCAACGGCACTCCCTGGTATTGGCTGACGCTGTCCATCCTGATAGTCATGCTCTTCCTGGTGGGCAACATGGAGCGCAGCCGCGTGGGCCGTGCCTGGATTGCCATCCGCGAGGACGAGGACGCCGCCGAAACCATGGGCGTGCCAACGTTCAAGTACAAGGTGTGGGCCTTTGCCCTGGGTGCCGGTGTTGGCGGGTTGGCCGGGGCGCTCATGGGCGGCCAGGTTGGCTTCGTGAACAACCAAAAGTTCGACGTCGTCACTTCCATTTTGTTTGTTGCGGCAGTTGTTCTGGGCGGCTCGGGCAACAAGGTGGGCGCCATCCTGGGTGGCGCGCTGGTGGCCTACATCCCGCTCCGGTTCACGGCCATTGCCGAGTACAAGTTCCTGATCTTTGGCATTGCCCTGGTGCTCATCATGATCTACCGGGCTCAAGGGCTGGTGCCCGCCAAGCAGCGCCTGCTGGCCTACGGAACCAAGGCTTATGCAGACGTCAGGCGGAAGTACGCCAACCATTCGACGCCGTCGGACAAGACTGGCGGCCCGGGCGCGGCATCGCTGCCGGCGCCGAAACCGAACGCTGAGGGGGCACCATCATGAGTGAAGCACTAGATCCACAGGCTTCCATGGATGCCGAGGCGCTGGCAGCAGGCGGCATCGACCTTGAAGTGGCGGAGATCGTTTCCCCGGAACGGGATTTTTCCGTTGAGGTTGGCGATGACCTCGTGGAGGTGAAGAACCTGACCATGAAGTTCGGCGGTCTCGTGGCCCTGGATGACGTCAGCTTCACCATCAAGCGCGGGGAAATCCTGGGCTTGATCGGCCCCAACGGGGCCGGGAAAACCACCTGTTTCAACGCCATGACCGGCGTGTACAAGCCCACCAGCGGACAGGTGCTGCTGGAGGGGCGGCTGCTCAACGGCATGAAGCAGCACAAGATCACCCGTGCCGGGTTGGCCCGCACCTTCCAAAACATTCGCCTCTTTGGGGAGATGACTGCACTGGAAAACGTGGTTGTCGGTTTGGACGCCCGGCACAAGACCAGCGTTGTGGGCGCATTGCTGCGCCTGCCCCGCCACATCCGCGAGGAGAAAAACGCCATTGAGCGGGGCATGGCGCTCTTGGAGTTTGTGGGTATCGCCGACCATGCGGCGACCCTTTCGAAGCACCTGTCCTACGGCAGCCAGCGCCGCCTGGAAATCGCCCGGGCGCTGGCCACCGACCCCAAGGTGCTGTGCTTGGACGAACCGGCTGCCGGCTTCAACCCGGCCGAAAAGGAAGAGCTCATGGCGCTCATCCGGACCATCCGGGATGACGGCTACACCGTGCTGCTGATTGAGCACGACATGAAACTGGTCATGGGCGTCACGGACAGGATTGTGGTGTTGGAGTTCGGCAAGAAGATTGCCGATGGCAAACCCCACGACATCCGTGAAGACCCGCGCGTAATTTCCGCCTACCTCGGGGAGCCCGAAGATGACTTTGCTTGAGCTTGAGAACATTTCAGTCCACTACGGACGGATCCAGGCCATCCGTGACATGTCCTTCACGGTGGAGGAAGGCGAAATTGTGTCCCTGATCGGGGCCAACGGTGCCGGCAAGACCACCACCATGAAAACCATTTCAGGGCTGCTGAACCCCACCCACGGCACCATCAAGTTCATGGGGGAGGACATCACCAAGATGAAGGCCCATGTCCGGGTGGTCCAGGGCATCTCCCAGGCGCCGGAAGGACGCGGCATTTTCCCGGCCATGACGGTGCTGGAAAACCTGGACATGGGCACCTTCGGACGCAAGGACCGCAGCGGCGTGGGGGAGGACATGGACCGCGTCTTCACCTTGTTTCCCAGGCTGAAGGAACGTGAGAAGCAGTTTGGCGGCACCATGAGCGGCGGCGAGCAGCAGATGCTGGCCATTGGCCGGGCGCTGATGTCCCGGCCCAAGCTGCTGCTGCTGGATGAGCCCTCGATGGGGCTGGCACCGCAGTTCATCCGGCAGATCTTCAAGATCGTCACCGAGATCAACGGCCAAGGCACCACGGTGCTGCTCGTGGAGCAGAACGCCAACCAGGCCCTCGCGCGGGCCCATCGCGCGTTCGTCCTGGAGACGGGCGCCATCACGCACAGCGGCACGGGCAAGGAACTGCTTGCTAACCCGGCCATCAAGGAGGCCTACCTCGGCGTCGGGTAACCCTTCCCACCCTTCTGCCGAGGTGTGAGTTCACGCCCGCTCGATTCTGCCGAGGTGTGGGTTCACGCCCGCTCGATTCTGCCGAGGTGTGGGTTCACGCCCGCTCCCTTTCGAAGCTCGACGGCGGGGAGGGCACCTTTCGTGCGAAAGGTGCCCTCCCCGTTTGCTGCCTCCCTCATCGTTTGCTGCCTCCCTCACCGTTTGGGGTGTTTCCGCCGACGTTCGATCCCGAGTGACCGCCCCGCGCCTGTCATGTTCCGCGTCGGCGTCACGCAACTGGCAGAATTGCGGAATGAGCATCCAACGATTCGTCGGCCGGCCCGACTGGTACACCACCGTCAACCCTGAAACGCTTTCTGCCACGGGCACGGCCCTGCGCTGGGGCGTGGTTGCCACCGGCAGCATTGCCCGCACAGTCACTGCGGATCTGGCACTCCTGGAGGACGCTGTCCTGCAGGCGGTCAGTTCCCGCGGAGTCGGCAGCGCAGCCGGATTTGCCACCGACTTTGGCTTCGCCTCCTACTATTACGACGGCGGAGAGGACGGCACGGCAGATGCCGGGTACTTGCAGCTCGTGCGGGACCCGGACGTTGACGTTGTATACATCGCCACGCCACACGCCCAGCACTATGACATTGCCAAGGCCGCACTGGAAAACGGCAAACACGTCCTGTGCGAGAAGGCGCTGACCATCACGGCCGCGGAGGCCCGGGTGCTGATTGCCTTGGCCCGGGAGAAACAGCTGTTCCTCATGGAAGCCGTGTGGGCGCGGTTTGTGCCGGGGTTCCAGCGGGCCCTGGAAATTGTGGCATCCGGTGAGATTGGCGAGGTCAAATGGGTTCATGCCGATCTTGGTTTCCCCGCACCCATCGATGACACCGCCCGGATCTGGGCCCCGGCCGACGGCGGCGGCGCACTCCTAGACATCAGCGTGTACCCCCTGCTGTGGGCGTGGGGCACATTGGGTGCACCCGCTTCCGTCCACGCCACGGCCGAGCTGACGGCCCTGGGCGTGGACGCCCAGAACGCCTTGACACTCAGCTACCCGTCAGGTGCGCAAGCCCAACTCATCAGCTACCTCGGTTCGCACGGGCCCCGGGTGGCGTCGGTGGCAGGCAGCAAGGGCTACATCGAGACGATTGGTTCGGTCAACAACCCGCAGGCGCTGCGGATCAGCGTGGGATGGGACGATGAGCGGGTGGAAACCTTCGAACACCCCGGCAAGGGCTACACGTACCAGCTGCGCGAAGTCACCCGTTGCATCCAAGCCGGGCTCACCGAGAGCGCCACCATGCCGCTGGACGATTCGCTGGCCATCATGGAATTGTTTGACGACGCCCGCCGTCAGATGGGCGTTAGCTACTGGAACGACACCCGAACCGACCTGTAGTTCGGACGCGGTTCCACCTTGACTGGTGGTTTATGACACCGATCCCGCTTTCGGAGCCCGCCATCCCGGATCAGAAAGCGCGATCGGTGTCATTTCCCGTAGAAGCACGCATCAACGTGTCAGAGCGTGCGGGTAGGCTTGCTCCCACAAGCGATGAAGGGGTGTGTTTAGGTGGCGGAAGCGACTGAGACGGTGGCCGGGCTGATGGCGGAGCTGGCAGCACTGGAAGACCCGAGGGCGCGGGCCGTGAATGAGCGGAACGGCGACGACCATGGGGTGAACCTGGGCAAACTACGTGCCATTGCCAAGCGGCTGAAGACCCAGCAAGAGCTGTCCCTTGAACTGTGGGCCACCGGTGACACTGCCGCGCGGCTGCTGGCGCTGCTGATTTGCCGGCCCAAGGCCTTCACCGCACCGGAGCTGGACACCATGCTACGCCAGGCGCACATCCCCAAGGTCAACGACTGGTTTGTGAACTATGTGGTGAAAAAGAGTGTGCACGCCGAAGAGCTGCGCCAGGCCTGGTTCACCGACCCGGACCCGGTGGTGGCTGCCGCCGGTTGGGCGCTGACCAGTGAACGCGTCCTAAAAAAGCCTGCGGGCCTGGACCTGCCCGGACTGCTGGACCTGATCGAGGCACAGATGAAGGACGCCCCGGAACGACTGCAGTGGGCCATGAACAACGCCCTGGCCCAGATCGGCATTGAGAACCCGGACTTGCGCGCCCGCGCCATCGGAATCGGTGAACGCCTGGAAGTACTCAAGGACTACCCAACCCCGCCGAACTGCACCTCCCCTTTTGCGCCGATCTGGATCACCGAAATCGTGCGCCGGAAAGCCGGCGAGCCATGATAAACAGGTGGCACCGCAGCAGCACCGGCCTTTAACGCCATGATGGCCTGGGGCAGGGTTCTCGTGCAGCTGGCCGGGGAATCACGATCGTGGCCCTGCTGGCCATCACCTCACGGGCCGGAAAACGCTCCTGACGCACCTGGCCGCGGAGCGTTCGTGGAAACAGCCCGAAAGGTGACGGAGCGTCTGAAGCAGGCCGCTGGGTGGTGGGGGAGACGCGAAAAGCCCCGTTCGCCGTCGTAATTACTAACGACGGCGAACGGGGACTTCGGCTTCCAGCGCGCCTTGGGAGGCTGGTTCCGTGGGGTTAGCCCTTGACGGAACCGCTCATCAGGCCGCCCACAAAGTACTTGCCCAACAGGATGTAGACAATGAGTGTGGGGACGGAGGCGATCAGCGCACCGGCCATGGAGGCGGCGTAGTCGGTGAGCTGGCCGCCGGCGAGGAAGGACAGAGCGATCGTCACCGGGCCGTTGCGGCCGGAGGAGAAGAACGCGGCAAAGAGGTAGTCGTTCCAGGCTGAGGTGAACTGCCAGATCAGCACCACGACGAAGCCGGGCATGGATACCGGCAGGATGACCGAGCCGTAGGTGCGCAGGATTCCGGCGCCGTCCATGCGTGCGGCCTCGATGAGCTCATCGGGGACGGTGGCATAGTAGTTGCGGAAGATCAGCGTACAGATCGGCAGGCCGTACACAATATGCAGCAGCATCAGTGACGGCACGCCCTGGGGCACGCCGAGGTTGCTGACCAGCTGCGTCAACGGGATCATGACGGCTTGGTACGGGATGAACATGCCGAACAGGATCAGGGTGAAGACGATGTTGGCGCCGGGGAACTTCCATTTGGAGAGCACATAACCGTTGATGGAGCCTAGGAAAGCGGACACGATTGCCGAGGGCACCACCAGCAAAACCGTTCGGCCAAGGGAGGGGGCGAGGGTGGTCCAGGCCTTGACCCAGCCGCCTGTTTCCCACACCTGGGGGAGGTACCAGGCGCGCGAGGGGTCGGCGTCGGCGGTTCCCTTGAAGCTGGTAATGAACAGGACGTAGGCCGGGAGCAGCACAATGATGACGAAGAAGATCAGCAGCGCGTACTTCAGCGTCCGGTTAATGCGGCGCTTGGTGGTGCGCTTGGAATCGGACTTCATGTCCAGCGCAGAACGGGCGCGGTTCTTGTTATTCGCCGTTGCGGTAGTCATTAGCGCTTCTCCGCTCGTGAGGTGTACCAGAGGTAGGGGATGACGACCAGGGCCACGAGAACCAGCAGGATGGTGCCGATCGCGGCGGCATCGGCGTAGTCGCTGCCAATGTACTTGACCCACATCATGGTGGCCGGAACCTGCACGTCATAGGTGTTGGCGTCCGGAACGATAGCGCGGATCAAGTCGAAGAGCTTCAGGGACATGTGGCCGATGATGATGACAGCTGAGAGCATGACGGGGCTCAGCTGCGGGAAGATCACGTGCCGGTACAGCTTCCATTCGGTGCAACCATCGATGCGGGCCGCTTCGCGCAGCTCGTCCGGGATGCCGCGGAAGCCGGCGAGGAACAGGGCCATGACATAACCGGAGAGCTGCCAGATGGCAGGAACGGCGATGGCGGCAATGCCCCACGTGGGATTGGACCACCAGTCGTTTTGCAGCGCGCCGAGGCCCACGCTGTCCAGCAGGCGGTTCAGGCCGGTGGTGCGTTCACCGCCAGGCTGGGAGGTTTGGAGGCTGGAGAGCAGCCAGCGCCACACAACACCGGAGGCGATGAAGGAAACTGACATGGGAAACAGGTACACGGAGCGGAAGAAACCTTCGCCCTTGGCCGGCTGTTCCAGAATCCAGGCCCACAGGAAGCCGAAGATCAGTGTGCCACCGAGGAAGACGATGGTCAGGATCAGCAGGTTCCACAGCGAGTGCTGAAAGTTGGGGTCTGCCAACAGATTAGTGTAATTCTCAAAGCCAACATATTTGTTGCTGGGCTTGGCCGTGTGCTGATTGGTCAGGCTGACACGGAAGTTTTCAATAATGAGCCAGTAGACGAATACGCCAACCAGGATGATCGTGGGGGCCAGCAGCAATACGCCGGGGCCCCATGTTTTTGCGCGCTTTAACATAGTTTGCCTCCTCCCGAAGAAAATCGGTACCGCATGGGTTGGGGGCGGTGCGACATGATTGTCGCGGCCGCCCCCAACGTGAATGCGGTTGTTACTTGGCGAACTTCGCCGCGATGGATGCTGCGGAGTTCTGCAGTCCCTCAATGTTCTTGTCGCCGCCGAACTTGCTGACGGCCGTGCTCAGGTCGTTCAACCAGGCAACGGGCACTGCTGCACCGTGGGCGAGGGAGGAAACGATCTTGTCCTGGCCAAAGTCCTTGATTGCGCTCTTCTGGTATTCAGAGAAGTCATCGGTCTTGGCGGTGGTATTGGCCGGGATGGAACCCTTGGCCTTGTTGAAGGCGGTCTGGCCCTCGGCCGAGCCGATGGTGGTCAGCCATGCCTTGGAGCCAGCGGGATTCGGAGCACCCTTGGGCAGGGTGAACGAGTCAGCCAGGAAGTCAAAGACGCCTGCGGTGCCCGGTGTGGGGAAGTAAACGTAGTCAACGCCGGGTTTGTCGCCGTCCTGTGCGAACTTGGCCTCAGCCCAGTCGCCCATGACGTTGTAAGCTGCTCCGCCGTCCTGGACGAGCTGCGTGGCCGGAGCCCAGTCGCTCAGGGAATCGCGGTCGGTGTTGGTGTAGGAGAGAGCCTTTTCGTAGGCCTTGATGGCCGTGGTGACCTCGGCGCTCTTCCAGTCGGTCTTGCCATCCCAGAGGCCGTTGTAGCCATCAGTGCCCAAGCTGGAGAGCAGGATGTTTTCGAACAGCTGGACCTGGGTCCAGGAGCCGGCAACTGCCAACGGGATGGTGCCTGAGGCCTTGATCTTGTCCATGTCAGCGAACCAGGCATCGAGGTCGGCAGCCGGCTTTTCCGGATCAACGCCGGCCTTCTTCAGGACCTCAACGTTGGCCCAGACCACGTTGGCGCGGTGGATGTTGGAGGGTACGGAGTAGATCTTGCCGTCAACTGTCAAACGGTCAACGAGGTCCTTGGGGAACTGTGACGTCAGGTCGTTATCCGTGTAGAAGCTGCTAAGGTCTTCGAGCTGGTCTGCATCGATGTAGTCCTGGAGCTCGGCGCCTGCGTGGGCCTGGAAGGAATCCGGCGGGGTGCCAGCCTTCAACTGTGCGGCCAGAACGCTCTTGGCCTGTGAACCAGCGCCACCGGCGACGGCAAGGTTGTCAAAGGTGAGGTTCGGGTAGTCCGTGCCAAACACCTTGACGAGTGCATCCAGGCCGACCTTCTCGGAACCGTCAGCCCACCAGGTGAAGACGCCGACCTTCCCGGTTGCATCAGCAGCATTGCCGTTGTCTGTGGGTGTGTCCCCGCCCCCGCCACAGCCTGCCAGGGTCAGACCCAGCGCTGCAACTCCGGCAAGCAACGATAGACGACGTCGCATGTTAATCCTCCGTGAATTATTGTTCGAAAATGATGATCCGAGCGTGTAAATGAAACACCCGCTCCCCAAAAGTTACCTGCATCACTATTTGCAGTCAACTATTTAACGCAACGGATTGATAACGGTGCAAAATATCATCCGCATCCGCCCGCAACGGTGCTGCCTACTGACGCCAGTGGCGGCCGTGGGTCAGGGCCAGTGAGATGGCGCCCAGAGCTTCTGCCCGGTCGCCCAGTGATGACATGAGAACTGCCGTCCCCTCGCCGACGGCAGGCACGGCGTGACGCACCAGGCCGCGACGAATGGGAGCCAGCAGCGTTTCCCCCAGGGGTGCCAGCGGTCCGCCAACCACGATCATTTCGGGGTTGATCATGTTGGCGACGTTGGCCACAGCCTTACCTACAGCCATGCCCGCATCGTCGATAACCCGCAGGGTGGCCGCATCTCCGGCCTTGGCGCGGCCGATGATGTCCGAAACCGTCAGCGGGGCTGCTTCGCCACGGCTGAGAAGTTCGATCATGATGGCTGTCGAGGCCACCGTTTCAAGGCAGCCGCGGTTGCCGCAGCGGCACACGAGTCCCTGGTCAAAGATCGTGGAGTGGCCGATCTCGCCCGTTATTCCCGTGTGCCCGTAGTACGGGGCGCCGTTGAGTATTAGCCCGGCACCAATGCCGCTGCCGATCTTGAGGAACATCAGGTCCTTGGCTGCGCGGTGTTCACCCCACGTGATTTGCGCCAGCGCTCCCAGGTTGGCGTCATTGTCAGCAAAAACCGGCAGGGTCAATGCAGCTTCCAGTTGAGCCACGATGTTCACACCCACCCATTCGGGCAGGATGGCACCCCGAATAACAGTGCCGGTGCGGTGGTCGATGGGTCCGGGGACACCCACGCCCGCGCCGGCGACCTGGTTGCGGCTGATCCCTGATTCCACCAGCAGGTCCTCGAGCATGGCTGCGGCCGTTGCGATGCTCTCCCCGGCCAGGTGGCCCACGGGCAGGTGGGCAAACTTTTCGGCCTTGACTTTGAAGGCGGGACTGGCCAGCACCAGTCGCACATGGCTTCGGCCAAAATCGATTCCGGCCACGACCTCCGGGGTTTCCAGTAGGGACACGGCCAATGCGCGGCGCCCGGAGCTGGTGGTGGGTGCTGTCGCGGCCAGTCCGTCGATGCACAGTGCCTTCACGATGTTGGAGATCGTTGCTGTGGATAGTCCGGTGGCCCGCGCCAGGTTGGCCTGGGACAGGGAGCCTTGCTCGCGCAGCGTGGCAATGATGAGCTGTTCATTGCGCTGGCGCAGGGCAGACTGCGAGCCCGGCCTGGAGCTGTTGCTGGCAGGCTGGGCGGTGGGTTTACTCATGCATAGTAGCGTGCATCACCTTTGGCCTTGTAGTCAAACTATGAACGCAATTTTGAGCTTCTGCAACATTCTTTACTTAACGCAAAACTCAAAAAAGGACAAAAAATACTCAAAGCCACGACGCCACGGTGCGGCGGGGGTGCTTTGTGTATCGATTGGGCCCTCGCAATGTTCATAATTTGTCGAATTTGTTACACAATGCACCAAAATTTCCGGAGTGTGAAAGGCGGGGATGCGCGAAAGCCCCGTCCGCCGTCGTAATTACTAACGACGGCGGACGGGGACTTTGGCCTCCAGGGTGCCTTGGGAAGCTGGTTCCGTCGCGCTAGGCCTGGACCGCCTTGTGCTTGCGGGCCAGAACGGCGTAGTGCCGGGCGTTGTCCTTCACGTGTTCCAATTCCTCGGGGGTCAATTCTCGGCGCACCTTGGCGGGCACCCCGGCAACCAGCGAACCGGGCGGGATGATGGCGCCTTCCAAAACCACGGCGCCTCCCGCCACCAAGGAGCCGGCGCCAATGACGGCCCCGTTCATGATGGTGGCGCTCATGCCGATCAGGCAGTCGTCCTCCACGGTGCAGCCGTGGACGATGGCGCCGTGGCCAACGCTCACGCCGTTGCCCACGCTGGTGGGGAAGCCGGGGTCGGCGTGCAGGACCACGTTGTCCTGGAGGTTGCTGCCCTGACCGACGGTGATGGAGTTGGTGTCCCCGCGCATCACAACGCCATAAAAGGCGCTGGAGTCCGCGCCCAGCGATGCGGCGCCGATGATGACGGCGGTGTGGGCCACAAAAGCACTTTCGTGGACATCGGGTGTGTTGCCGTCAAGGGTGATGAATTGATTCATGGTTGATCCAATCTTGGGGCGGATGGGGTGGGGCTGGAGATTTCCGGGGGTCTACCAGCGGGGGTGGATGTCGGCGCGCAGCAGGGAGTCGTAAATGTCCTGGACGCCGTCGTTGAACCGGGCGCTGAGCGGCGGCATGGCACCGGCGGCTGCGTTGGTCGCGGCCTGGTCGGTGGACCGGGCTCCGGGGATGACGCTGGAGACGCCGTCGAGTTGCGCCACCCAGGCCAGGGCAGCCTGCGCAGTGGTGCCACCGGCTTCGGCGGCGAGTGCCGAGAATTTATCCGCGGCCTCCAGCCCCACCGCATAGTTCACGCCGGAGAATGTTTCGCCCACGTCGAAGTGGCTGCCGTCCCGGTTGAAATTGCGGTGGTCGTTCTCCGCGAAGGTGGTGGCGGCGGTGTACTTGCCGGAGAGCAGGCCGCTGGCGAGGGGGACGCGGGCGATGATGCCGACCCCTGCCGCACGCGCCGCAGGCAGCACTTCCTCCAGCGGCTTGAGGCGGAACGCGTTGAGGATGATCTGGATGGTTGCCACGTTGGGGCGGGCGATCGCGGCCAGCGCCTGCGCGCAGGTTTCGACGCTGAGGCCGTAGTTGGCGATGGAGCCCTCCGCAACAAGCGTGTCCAGCGCGTCATAAACCTTATCCGAGGTCACGACCGCAGTGGGCGGGCAGTGCAGCTGGACCAAATCGAGGGTGTCCACACCGAGGTTTTTCCGGGAGCGGTCGGTCCAGGCCCGGAAGTTCTCCATGACGTAGTTTTCCTGGAGCTGCTCCAGGCGCCGGCCCATCTTGGTGGCGACGGTGATGCCGTGGTCCGGCCCGCGCTCCTTCAGGAAGCGCCCGATCACCTGCTCGCTGCGACCATCGCCATAGACATCCGCCGTGTCAAAGAACGTGACGCCGGCATCCGTTGCGGCCGTGAGTACCGAGAGTGCATCGGCCTCGCTGACATCGCCCCAATCCGCGCCCAGCTGCCAGGTGCCAAGCCCGACGGCGGACACGGTGCGGTTAGTCTTCCCCAGGATGTGAGTTTGCATTCCCCCAGCCTAGCGAACAGGCAGACATGGGTGAGGCCCGCCGTCGATCTTCATCCTTGGCCTCCCGGATCCCGGCTGCCCATTGGCGGCCGCCACCGCGACCAAAACGGATGCGGTCCCTGCCAACCTTTGGGGTCCCGACCAGACGGCAGTCAAAGGCCGGCTGATGCCCTGTCCCTCAAAAGGGACGCGCAACAGCTCGCCGCTGGCTAGCTGCGCCTGGAGGGCAAGCCGGCTGAGCATGGCAGGGCCCGCACCCGACGCCACAGCAACTCGAACGGCCGCGTTGCTGCCCAAGGCCTGCACCGGCTCGGCAGCGGCGAACCCCGCCAGTACTTCCTGCAGTGCCTCACGCGTGCCCGAGCCGGGTTCCCTGACCACCAAAGGGGTTTCCGCCAGTTCCCGCAAGCTGATCTTGCCTGAGCGGCCGGCCCATTCGTGGTGAGGGGACACCACCAACAACAGTTCGTCCTCCTGGACCACCATGGCATTGAGCCGCACTGGAACATGCGGGGTCTCAACGAATCCCAGTTGGAGAGTTCCTTTCTGCACCTCGTGGAGGACCTGTGTTGAATTCAGCACCTGAACCTCGGCGCGCAACTGCGGCAGACGGCGCCTCGCCTCGGCCAACCACGCAGGCAACAGCGTTTCCGCAATGGTCATGCTGGCACCCACACGCAGTTCCAGCGTGTTGCTGCCGCCGCTATGCCTGCGCCAGTCGTTGAAGCGCTGCGCAGCTTCGAGGAGTTCGCGGGCTTGGTTCGCCAGCGCCCAACCGGTGCTGGTTGGGGTGGAGCCGCGGGGACTGCGTTCAAGCAAGGCCGCCTCCAACCCGGCCTCCAGCTCGGCGAGGGACCTGCTGGCATTCGGCTGCGCCATGCCCACTTTTCGCGCCCCCGCGCCGACACTGCCCTCATCCGCTACGGCAACGAACAGTTCCAGCACGTTCAGGTTGGGCCAGGCGTCAGTCATATCGAAACTATATATCCTGGTGTGAAAGTAATGGGTATCGAGCAGCCCTGCCCACTGTCAGCATGGAAAGATGTCAACTCAAACCCAGCAGGAACCTCCCACAACAACCCGGCACGGCACCCTCGCCCTCAAGAAATACGCCCCTGGGCTGCTTTTGTGTGCTGCGGCCGTGGCGGTTGCCATGATCGTCAACAGTGTCCTTGCCGGCCTCAGCCCGCTGATCATTGCGATCGCACTGGGCATCGCGTTGACCAACATGGTCCGTCTGCCCGCCACCACGGCACCAGGCATCAACCTGGCCGCCAAAAAACTGCTGCGCCTGGGGATTGTTTTCCTTGGCTTGCAGCTGGTCTTTTCAGACATCATTGCGCTGGGGGCGCCCATGCTGGCGGTCATCGTGTGCATCGTTGCCGGGGGAATCGTTGGCACCCTTTTGATGGGACGCCTCTTGAAGATGCGCCGGTCCCAGGTCCTGCTCATTGCCTGCGGCTTTTCCATTTGCGGGGCCGCCGCGGTAGCCGGCGTCGAGGGAGTGACCGACTCTGACGAAGAAGATGTGGTCACAGCCGTGGCACTGGTGGTCGTCTTCGGCACCTTGATGATCCCTGCCATTCCATTTGCGGGACGCCTGCTGGGCCTGGGCCCGGAACTCAGCGGGCTGTGGGCCGGTGGCTCCATCCACGAGATTGCCCAGGTTGTCGCGGCCGGAGGCATCATAGGTGGCGGGGCGCTAGGCGTGGCAGTCGTGGTCAAGCTGGCACGTATATTACTGCTCGCACCCGTCGTGGCCATCCTGAGCGTGCGTCAGCGACACTCCGGGCGGGGGAAGGCTGGGGAAAAGCGTCCCCCCATTGTTCCTGTGTTTATCATCGGCTTTCTGGCAATGGTGGCCCTTCGTTCCACCCTGGATCTGCCGGAGGTTCTGGTCCAAGGTGGCGGCCTGGCGCAAACCGGCCTGTTGTCCGCCGCGATGTTTGCTTTGGGATGCGGGGTCAAGATCCGCAACCTCATAGGCCTCGGAGCCCGCCCGTTTATCCTCGCTGCAGCCTCGACCGTTCTCGTTGCTGGCATCGCACTCGCCGGCATTGGGCTCGTCCACGCCTGAGCAGCGCAAGGCGACATCCCGCCGTCGAGCCGCACTCTCTCAGGAAATCGAGTTTGCAGTTGTTAGACGAAATCGTCAACTGAAAGCGCTTTCCAGTCCAACAAGTGCAAACTCGATCTCAAAAACGGAGAGAGGAGGGGTTAGTCGAAGACGACCGTCCGGTGGCCGTCCAACAGGACCCGGTGCTCGGCGTGCCACTGCACGGCCTGGGCGAGGGTGCGGGCTTCGACGGCGCGGCCCATGGAGACGAACTGCTCCACCGAGTGGCCGTGGTCAACGCGGATGACTTCCTGCTCGATGATGGGGCCCTCATCCAGCGCCGCAGTGACGTAGTGGGCCGTGGCGCCAATGATCTTCACGCCGCGGGCATGCGCCTGGTGGTACGGCCGCGCCCCCTTAAAGGACGGCAGGAACGAGTGGTGGATGTTGATGGCGCGGCCGGTGAGGTGGTTGCAGAGGTCATCGGAGAGGACCTGCATGTAGCGGGCCAGGACAACGAGTTCGACGTCGAGCTCCGCCACCAATTCCCGCAGCGCAGCCTCCGCGTCGGCCTTCGTCTCGGCGGTGACGGGGATGTAGTGGAAGGGGATGCCGTAGAAATCGGCGAGCGGCTTCAGATCCATGTGGTTGGAGACGATGGCCGGGATTTCCACGGGCAGGGTGCCGGAGCGCTGCAGGAACAGCAGGTCGTTCAGGCAGTGTGCCGCCTTGGACGCCATGATCAGGGTCCGGATCGGGGCACCCGCGCGGTGCAGCGTCCACTGCAGCGCAAACTTCGCGGCAACCAGCTCGAGGTGCTCGCGGAGCCTGGAAAACGACGTCGCGGTTTCAACGGCGACCCGCATGAAGAACGTGCCGGTGTCGGGGTTGCCGTATTGCTGGGAGTCGGTGATGTTGCAGCCGGCCTCCAACAGGGAACCGGAGACGGCATGGACAATTCCGGGCTGGTCGGCGCAGGACAGTGTCAGCACATAACCGTGCGTAGCAGCGGGGGAGGAATCAGTGGGGGAAATCAAGTCAGTCACCCATCCAACGTTACCGTCGAATTGCGGCCCTGTATTACTATTAAGGAGTTGCGACTGGCGATGAGGTGGGACACCACCGGGGAGCAGCACGAGCGAAGACTTTGCGATCGTACGCCTGGGACGCAAGGTCACGTAAGCCAATACCTAGGGGTTTGGCGATAACCTTTTCAAGAAGAGTTTTTTCGTGCTGTCCACTCAGGAGTCTGTAGTGTCTTTTTCCCCCACCCAGTCCGTCACCAACGCCCCGCTCTCCGAGCTTGACCCGGAAATCGCGGCCGTCCTCAAAGACGAGCTTGCCCGCCAGCGCGACACGCTGGAAATGATCGCCTCCGAAAACTTCGCCCCCCGCGCAGTACTCCAGGCCCAGGGCTCCGTCCTGACCAACAAGTACGCCGAGGGCTACCCGGGCCGCCGCTACTATGGCGGCTGCGAGGCCGTTGACGTGGCCGAGAACCTGGCCATCCAGCGCGTGAAGGACCTTTTCGGCGCCGAGTACGCCAACGTCCAGCCGCACTCCGGCGCCCAGGCCAACGCTGCTGCGCTCGCAGCAATGATCAAGCCCGGCGAGAAGATCATGGGCCTGTCCCTGGCCCATGGCGGACACCTGACCCACGGCATGAAGCTGAACTTCTCCGGCAAGCTCTACGATGTTGCCGCCTACCAGGTTGAGGAAGACACCTTCCGCATCGACATGGACAAGCTGCGCGAGCAGGCCATCGCCGAGAAGCCCCAGGTCCTCATCGCCGGCTGGTCCGCGTACCCGCGCCAGCTGGACTTCGCAGCCTTCCGCTCCATCGCCGACGAGGTTGGCGCGCTGCTCTGGACCGACATGGCCCACTTCGCCGGACTCGTAGCAGCAGGCCTGCACCCGAACCCGGTGCCGTACTCCGACGTGGTCACCTCCACCGTGCACAAGACCCTCTCCGGCCCGCGCTCCGGCGTAATCCTGGCCAAGGCCGAGTGGGCCAAGAAGCTCAACTCCGCCGTGTTCCCGGGACAGCAGGGCGGCCCGCTCATGCACGTCATCGCCGCCAAGGCAGTGGCCTTCAAGGTTGCCGCAGGTGAGGAATTCAAGGAGCGCCAGCAGCGCGTCCTGGAAGGTGCTGCGATCATCGCCGAGCGCCTGAACGCACCCGACGTTGCCGCAGCCGGCGTGTCCGTGCTGACCGGCGGCACCGATGTGCACCTGGTGCTCGTTGACCTGCGCAACTCCGTCCTGGATGGCCAGCAGGCCGAGGACCTCCTGCACAGCGTCGGCATCACCGTGAACCGCAACGCCGTCCCGTTCGACCCCCGCCCCCCGATGGTCACCTCCGGCCTGCGCATCGGCACCCCGGCACTGGCCACCCGCGGCTTCGGCGCCAAGGAGTTCACCGAGGTTGGCGAGATCATCGCAGCAGCCCTGAAGGGCGGTGCCGACATTGCCGCCCTGGGCGCCCGCGTCAAGGCACTCACCGCGGACTTCCCGCTGTACCCCGGCCAGGAAGAATGGTAAAAAGCATGACTGCTCAAATCCTTGATGGCAAGGCCACAGCCGCTGCCATCAAAGCCGAGTTGACGCAACGCGTTGCGGCACTTGCCGCACGCGGCGTCACCCCGGGCCTGGGCACCATCCTGGTTGGCTCGGATCCGGGCTCCCAGTGGTACGTGGGTGGAAAGCACAAGGACTGCGCCGAAGTTGGCATCAAGTCCATCCGCATCGACCTGCCCGAGACGGCCACCCAGGATGAAGTCCTGGCCGCCGTCCGCGCGCTCAATGAGGACCCGACCTGCACCGGCTACATCGTCCAGCTTCCCCTGCCGAAGCACATTGACCAGGACGTGGTGCTGGAAGCCATCGACCCGGCCAAGGACGCCGACGGCCTGCACCCCATGAACCTGGGGCGCCTGGTCGCCAACGTGAACCGGCCCATGGTCTCCCCGCTGCCGTGCACGCCCAAGGGCTGCATTGTGCTGCTGGAACGCCACGGCATTTCACTGAACGGCAAGCGCGTAGTGGTGGTTGGCCGCGGCGTCACGATCGGCCGGCCCATGGGCCTGCTGCTGACCCGCCGCGACATCAACGCCACCGTGGTGCTGGCGCACACCGGCACGCTCGATCTTGCGGCTGAGCTGCGCGAGGCCGACGTGGTGGTTGCCGCAGCCGGCGTGCCGCACATGATCAAGGCCGCCGACCTGAAGCCCGGCGCCATTGTCCTGGATGTTGGCGTGAGCCGCGTGGATGACGGCAATGGCAAGGCCGTTGTCACCGGTGACGTGGAGCCGGCGGCCGCCGCGGTGGCGAGCTGGATTTCCCCGAACCCTGGCGGTGTTGGTCCCATGACCCGCGCCATGCTGCTGGCCAACGTGGTCGAGGCCGCCGAGCGCGCCTAGCCCTTTAGATGGGCGCACGCGCCCGAGGGCCCCGACGCGAGCTTGCGAGTGTTGGGAGGGCATGGGGAGGCCGACGACGGAACTTGGGTTCCGTCGTCGGCCTCCTTTTGCGTTGGCTGGGTTGGTCGATCCTGCGCTCTGCCGCCAATCCTGCTTCGTGCCGGCGCTGACATGTGAATGGCTTGTTGCCGGGAGGACAGCTTGCCCGGGGATGCGGCTATTCGATGGAGTCAATGCGTTCGGGCCGGCTGTCCACCCATGCCACGAGCAGCCGGACGTTCTCCGGCATGCTGTCATCCGTGCACCGAACCTTGAAGGAGTGCTCGGTGCTCTCCACGGAGATTTCGTAGAGCTGAGCGTCAGGCCACCTGCGGGCGTCGGCCGGAGCGGGCAGTGAGTCCAGATTCGCGCGGGCGACCTCCTGTGCAAACGCCTTCGCGGCCGGTTCCGGCAGGGCCTGGGCATCCAGCTCGGTCCGGGCGACGATCCCGGCAATGCCCCCGCCGCGAATAATTGTCAGCTTCATGAGAGCACCCCCACCGTCTTCCACGCGTTGTGGACGGCTTCCTGTTCGGCGGCACCAAACAGCGTCCCGGCCACGTCGACCGTGGCATGGGCGGCCGCATCAAATTGGGTGGTCGGACGCAGCAGGGTGGTCAGGACCTGGTACCAGATCCGCCCCGCCTTCTCCCAAGCATGGCCGCCCAATGCGATCGCCGCGAGGGCGAAGGCCCGGTTGGGGATGCCCGAGTTGATGTGCACGCCGCCGTTGTCGTTGCGGGGGTCGTTGTCATCGGGCAGTTCCACGTAGTGCGCCATGTCCGCGGGCTGCGTGTCGCCGGAGTGGGCCGTGCCGGGGTGGAGCATGGAGCGCAGCGCCTTGCCGAGCCCGGGGACCAGGATCCCCTCGCCCACCAGCCAGCTGGCCTCGGCCGCCGTCTGGTTCAGGCTGTACTGTTTGACCAGCGAGCCGAAGACGTCGGAGAACGATTCGTTCAGCGCCCCCGACTGCTTGCTGTACTCCAGTCCCGCGGTGAACTCGGTGATGCCGTGAGTCAGCTCATGGGCGATCACATCCACGGAGCGTGTCAGTCCGCCCACTTGGAAGATTCGTCCGCTGCCGTCGCCATAGACCATTTGGGTGCCGTCCCAGAAGGCGTTGTCGAAGGCAACGCCATAGTGGACGGTGGAGACCAGCTCCATCCCTGCGTTGTCCAGGGAGTTGCGGCCGTAGATGTCCCGGTAGAACTCGTAGGTGGCGTTGCTGCCGTCATAGGCCTGGTTGACCGCCTCGTCCTGCACCGGCGGCTTCTGCCAACCGCGCACCAGGACCCCGGGCAGGAACGGCCTGCCCTGCTTTTGGTTGTCGTAGACGCTCAGCCGCTCGCCCGTCTCGGCAGCCCCGCCCATCAACGCCCCGGCATGCAGGTTCAGCCGCCGGCCCAGGTGGCCCATCACGGCACGTTGGGAACGGATGGCCGCGGAGGTGGCCAAGGCCCGCACCGCGGCCTCACGCTGCGCGGGATTACCCTCCACGGCCAGCCATCCCAGCAGGTCTGGCGGCGCGATGCTGCAGGTGTGTTGGATGCTTGACATGATCTCCACGCTCCTTTGAGGCCTTCCCCCATGATGCGCCTGTTCGGGAGCCGCGGCAATGAGGGCGCCGGGAATACCCTGAAAGGTTATTGCCCGAGCTCAGGCTGGCCGCCCCAGACCATGGTCGCCGCGGCTGGGGCCACGGATGGTCCCGCCCGTGGTTCCTGCTTATCCCGCTGTTTTGGATCGTGGTGATTGGCCTGTTCATTTTCCTGGACCCGCGCCGGTGGCGCCGCAGCCGTGAATGGCACCAGAACCTGGGCGCCGAGTCCGTGCTGCGGGAGCGCTACGCCCGTGGCGAGGTTGACGAGACCGAATACCACCAGCGCCTGGTGGTGCTGCGCGGGCCGAAAATGCAGGGGTGTGGGGGACGCGCCGGGCTATTTCTGCAACAGCGCCGCCTGCACCCGGTTTGCCAACCCCAGCTTCGAGAGCACCCGGGAGACGTGCGTCTTGACCGTGGCCTCGGAAATCCCCAGCCGGCGCCCGATCACGTAGTTCGTCAGGCCCTCGCCCAGGGCGGCAAAAACCTCGCGTTCGCGTTCCGTGAGAAGTTCCCAGCCGGGCGGGTCGGCCGGAGTGGCCGCCGGGACCGTTTGGGCGGAGAGAGCCGCGGCCACAATCCGGGCGGTCACCTCCGGGGCAATGACCTGGTCGCCGTCATGGACCCGCCGCAGCGCCGCCGTGATGGCCTCCGGCTCCGCCGTTTTGAGCAGAAATCCGGCAGCGCCGGCCCGCAGCGCACCAAAAAGCTGGGAGTCCTGGTCAAACGTTGTCAGCACCAGCACGGTCGAGTGGCCCTCCCCGACAATGATCCTGGTGGCCTCGATGCCGTCCATGACCGGCATGCGCAAATCCATAAGCACGACGTCGGGCCGCAGCGCACGTGCCATGGTGACGGCGGCGCCACCGTCACCAGCCTCGCCCACCACCTCCATGTCGGCTGAGGTGTCCACCACCATGCGCATGCCGAGCCTGATGGCGGCATGGTCATCGACAATCAGGACCGTGATGGGTTGCCGTGCCGGAACGGGGGCCGGGGCCGGAGCCAAGGCGGGGTGCTCGGTCATGCCGTGTGTCCTTCGGTGGGGTGTTCGGTGTTCGCGGGTGCCGCGGGTGCTGCGGGGACGGAGAGCGGCAGTCGCAGGGCCACCTTCCAGTCTGTGCCGTCCGGTGCAGCCGTGAGTGTTCCGCCTGCGTGTGCCGCACGGAAATGCATGCTGGGAATGCCTGTGCCCGTTCCGGTGGATGACCCGGCAGTGCCTGCGGGCAGGGCACTGCTGACCGTCAACAAAAGGTCATGGCCGGCATTCCCATTCGTCCCTGCTGGCGTGCCGCTTGGTGGGTCTGCTGGTGCTCCGGCTGGTGTGCCGGACGGAACCGCGGCAAGTGAGATGACCACCGGTTTCCCGGGTGCATGCTTGGCCGCGTTGGCCAGGGACTCGGACGCTATGCGGTACGCCGTGGTCTGGACGGGCAGCGGCAGGTGATGGCCGCCGTCGTGCAGAGAATTGCTGAAGCGCACGTCCCCGCCTGCCTCACGGTGGGCCTCGATCAGCGGTGCCAGTTCGGCGATCCGCCCCGGTGCCTCGGAGGATGCGCCGGAGTGCAGCAGCCGGATCATGGTGTTCAGCTCGTCCAGGCCCGAAACGCTTTCGGCACGGATCTGGCGCAGCAGCACGGTGCCTGGGGTATCAGACGAGGCGGTCCTGGCGGCATGGAGGGCGGCCCCGGACTGCAGCGCGATGGCCGAGAGCCGGGCGGAAATGACGTCGTGGAGTTCGCGTGCCATGTGCTGTCGTTCGTGCTCGAGGGCAAGGTCATGGGCATTGCGCTCGGCCAGAATCCGCTGCTGCGCTGCGTCATGGACGGCATCTGCGCGGGCGGATTCGCTCTCCGCCAGCTGGTTGGCCTTGCGCAGGTTCCCCGCCCATTCCACGGGGGTCAGCAGCGTGACGACGGCAAGGACGCCCGCAGCCACCGCGATGCCGGCATTTTTGGACGCGGCAAAGGCGGCAATCACCAACAGCACCGTCAGGGCCCACGATGCCCTGGACGCGAGCGAGGCGGCTTTGGTGGTGCCGAAGAGGACCAGTGAGAAGAAGAACTCAAAGATCAGCAGGAACGCTCCGGCGTGCCCGGCCAGGAGCAGTCCCACCGCCGCCGTGCCGCACATCCAAGCCATGGCCGTAGGTGCGGTGCGGCGGAACAGGACGCCCATGCAGCCCAGCACCGCAATGGCCGGCCAGGCTGCTGCCAGCTGCTCCACCTTGAGGCTGCCGAAGGCTGTCAGATTGACGGCGTCGAGGAGCCAAAAGAGCGCGAAATAGCCGCCGGCCAGTGCCATGTCCTCGACCTTGATTTTCGCCATGCGCCGCACATTGAGGCGCATGAAACTACTGCCGAGTCGCCGGAACAAGGGCGCAGGGCGGCTGAGTGCCGGGCCGGCGGGTGCTGCGGATTGGTCCATGTCCCCAGTCTTCCGTGGGGTGGCAGGTGCGGGCAAACGAAACGCGGGCAGATGCGACGAAGGTATGACCTCCGGGTGCGTCCAATGGCCGACGCCGCCCGGGTCCGGCGTTGGCAGGCTGGACCCATGACGATCGCAATTTATGCCCAACTGGCCGTTCTGGCACTCATCGACAGCACCAGCATCGGCACCCTCCTCATCCCGTTGTGGCTGCTGCTGCGCCCCGATGCCCGCCGCATGGTGCCGCGGATTCTGCTGTACCTGGGTGTCCTGGCGTTCTTTTACCTGCTGGTCGGAATCGTCATGCTCAGCGGTGCCGACTGGGCCATCAGTGGAATGGGCGGCGGCTCGATGGCAGCGATCCCGGCCGTTCAGTGGGCCATGGTGCTGGCAGGCGGCGGCATGCTGGCGTATGCACTGATGGCGAAGCCGGGCGGCAAGGATCCCGCGAAAAAGACGGTGGCAGCAGGGGCAGACCGGGCGTCGGCGGGTTCTGCGATGTCCCCGGCCGACACCCCGGCCGTGGCATCGGACCCCCCAACGGGTGCTGCATCCGTTCCGGAAACTCCGGCGGTGGAGATCAAATGGCAGCAGCGGCTGTCGACGGCGTTGCGGAGTCCGGGCGGCATTGTGGGACTGGCGTTGATTGCCGGGCTGTTGGAGCTGCCCACGATGCTTCCGTATGTGGTGGCGATCGGCGTGCTGTCCAACTCGGCGCTGGCGCTGCCGGGTGAGATTGGGGTCCTGGCCGTGTACTGCCTGGTCATGCTGCTGCCTGCCCTGGTGCTTGTGGGCTTGCGCCTGCTCGCGGGGCAGAAGTTGGACGCCCTGTTGCGCCGGCTCAGCTCCAAGTTGGGTGCGTTTGCCAGCGAAACATTGCTGTGGGTGCTTGGCATTGTCGGCTTCCTCCTGCTGCGCGGCGGGCTGTCCGCCCTGGCCCCCGACGCTCCCTGGAACCCCTTTAAATAGTCCCGAAATGCCCATCCTTGCGGCCGAACGGGCCTATGGACGTCGGGTTGTCAGGTAAATGTGTTGATCGGATTGGCTACGCCCGATCAACGTGTCGAGAAGGGAGCAACTCGACAGCGTTGGCAACCCGATTTTGCCGAGCAGGGACCGGACCCGCGACATGCCGCCAAAGTTGCACCCTCCTCGCAGGTTGGGGGCACTTTCACGGAATGGGCGGGTTCCAGGGAAGGTTGGACCGCGGGTTGGGTGCATTCTCGATGCGGATTGGCGCGGCAATAAGCACTGATGCGCCGGTCAGGTTGCAACCGCCCCTGGAATCGACGATTTCGACCCCACAATTCGAGTTCCAGGGCCGAAATTGCGAGCTCGTGGGCCCGCGCGGCATGTCGGGTGATGGATCGCATCAGCTGCAGTCTCAACTGGGGCGCAGCGCAAGAGCCGGGGACGGTGCCAAGGGCGGGAAAACCGCGGCTGGAGGGGCCCGGCGTCGTGCTACACAGCGGCACGCGTCACATGCATCAAAACAGTGCGGCGGCACGGGTGGCAGCGCCCACGTTCGCCGCTGGTGGAAGCCGGGCACGGACGGCGTCGGGATTTGAGAGAATGGGATCATGACTTCTCCTCAAACCGGCAAAATGTCCAAACCCGGCAAGTTCACTGGCGTTGGCACCATTGTGCTGGCAGCTGTATTCCTTGTAGCCCTCGTTTTCGCGGCCAACAACAGCACGGTGCTGGGGTGGATCATCGCGGCGATCGCGCTCGGCTGGCTGGTGCTCTCCACCTTCGTCTACATCGGCGTGCACAAGGCCGCGGCATTCGGCGCCCGCCAGGTGGCCCTCGCCCAGGCGCAGATGGCGCAGCACAACAGTGCCAGTGCCCCGTCCGACGGCGGCACCCGCCTGGTCTCGCAGGATTCCGGCTCGCGCACGGCCGAGAAGGCGCGCGAGATGAAACTGGACCACTCGTTCAAGATCATCAGCGTCCAGGTGGGCGTAGTCAACGAATACCTCGGCAAGGACGCCGAGATGGTGGCCCGGGCGCTGGATACGATTGACATTACGGCCACGAACGGCCGCGGCATGATCAACCCGAACTGGGAAGCCCAGGAAGCCAAAATGGACGCGGCGATGGCCAAAAAGAACGCCGAACGCCAGGCCGAGAACGCCCAGGAAGCCAAAACGGCCACCGCGGGCGACGGCGACGAGCCCGTCAGCGGCACCATCATCGACTAACGCCCGTCACCATCCATGCGCCCCGCGCGGGCGGACGATCCGGCACCACCTGGGCAACGGCGTCGTGCATCAAAATCATCAGGCCCTGCGGGTAAGGTTGAACAAGTGAGCAACGGTATTGAAAACGGTCAGTTGAGGATCGCAAGCGTCAACGTCAATGGCATTCGTGCCGCCTACAAGAACGGCATGGGCCCGTGGCTTGCAGCGCGCGATGTGGACATCTTGTGCCTGCAGGAAGTGCGCGCACCAGATGCGATCGTGGAGGGCTTCCTCGGCGAGGACTGGCACCTGCTGCACGCCGAGGCTGAGGCCAAGGGGCGTGCCGGGGTGCTGATCGCCACCCGCAAGGACCGCCTGGAACCGGTGGCCACCCGCCTCGGCATTGGCGATGATTACTTCGCCACCACCGGCCGCTGGGTGGAGGCCGACTACGTGGTCACGGGATCCGACGGCACGGACCAGACCCTCACCGTGGTCAGCGCCTACGTCCATTCCGGCGAGGTCGGCACCATCAAACAGGAGGACAAGTTCCGCTTCCTGGACACCATGATCGGGCGCCTGCCGCAACTGGCAGCAGGCAGCGACCACGCACTTGTGGTGGGTGACCTGAACGTGGGCCACAAGACCTTTGACATCAAGAACTGGAAGGGCAATGTGAAGCGCTCCGGGTTCCTGCCCGAGGAGCGCGCGTACTTTGACCGGTTCTTCGGTGATGAAATCGGCTTCAAGGATGTTGCCCGCGAACTCGCCGGCGACGTCGACGGCCCCTACACCTGGTGGTCCAACCGCGGCCAGGCCTTCACCAACGACACCGGCTGGCGCATCGACTACCACGCCGCCACCCCCGGCCTGTTGGCCAAGGCCCAGACCTGCGTGGTGGACCGGGCTGAATCCTACGAAGCCCGCTTCTCAGACCATGCACCACTTGTTGTCGACTACAAGTTCTAAAGGACTTTTCAACCATCATGAGTGAGATTACACAACGCCCCCGCGTCCTCTCCGGAATGCAGCCTTCCGGAGACAGCCTGCACCTGGGCAACTACCTGGGCGCGCTGGTCAACTGGGTGAAGACCCAAGATGACTACCAGACGCTGTTCTTCATCCCGGACATGCACGCCATCACCGTGGAGCAGGACCCGGCGGAACTGCGCGAACGCACCCGCAAGACTGCGGCACAGTACATTGCCGGCGGCATCGACATTGAAAAGTCAACGCTGTTTGTCCAGTCCCACGTACCGGAGCACGCCCAGCTGGCCTGGGTGCTGAACTGCATCACCGGCTTTGGCGAGGCCTCCCGCATGACCCAGTTCAAGGATAAATCAGCGAAAGGTGGGCAGGACGTTGCCAGTGTTGGGCTGTTCACCTACCCGGTGCTGATGGCCGCCGACATCCTGCTCTACCGCCCCCAGGGCGTGCCCGTGGGCGATGACCAACGCCAGCACGTCGAGCTGGCCCGCGACCTGGCCAAGCGCTTCAACTTTAGGTTTGGCGACACCTTCGTGGTCCCGGAAGCCTTCATCCAGAAGGAAGGCGCCAGGATTTACGACCTGCAAAATCCGACGGCGAAAATGTCCAAGTCGGCGTCGGGCCCCAACGGCCTGATCAACCTCCTCGACGACCCCAAGGTGACGGCCAAGCGCATCAAGTCAGCCGTCACGGATGACGACACAGTCGTTGCCCACGACCGTGCAGCCAAGCCCGGTGTGACAAACCTGCTGGAAATCCTCTCCACCCTGACGGACCAGCCCGTTGACGCACTCGTGGCGCAGTACGATGGCAAGATGTACGGGCACCTGAAAGTGGATGTGGCCGAGGCTGTTGTGGAACGGCTGGAACCCATCCGCAAACGCACGCTGGAACTGCTCGACGATCCGGCGGAGCTTGACTCGCTACTGGCGCATGGGGCTGCCAAGGCGCGGGAGATCGCCTCCGCAACGCTGGCCGACGTGTACGAAAAGGTGGGCTTCCTGCCGCCCCTGGGACCGGTCGACTAGCCGTGCCAGGCATTGGTCAAAGCGGGGCATCGCCCACCCCGCACGCTGACAGTCTTGGCGTCATTATTTCCCTGCCCCCTGCGCTGGCGGAGCAGCTCAGCGAGCGGCGGGCCGAGTACGCGGGGCCAGGTTCCGCCGTCGTGCCTCCCCACATCACGTTGGTGTCGGGGCGGGCCAAGGAGGCCTGGAACGATGCTGCCGAGCACGTCCGGAAGGTCGCTGCTGCCGGGGAGCCGTTTGTGATTTCGCTGCGGGGGACGGGCACGTTTGAGCCGATTTCGCCAGTTGTGTTCTTGAATGTAGCGGACGGCGCGCACGATTGTGTACAGCTCCACGAGCAGTTGTTGGAGGGTCCGCTGGAGCACTTGTTGGCGTTTGACTTCCACCCGCACCTGACGATCGCCCATGACCTGGACGCACCGAACATGGCCCGTGCGAAGGCCGACATGGCGGATTTTTCGGCCGATTTTGAGGTCGCCAGTATTGGCCTGTACAACTTTATTGCCGGTGGCTGGGCACTGCGGGAGGAGCTGGCTCTTGGGGGAGCGAGAAGAGGTTAGAGACGGGCTGGAGGCCGCCCATTTTCCGGGATTTGTTGCCCCGGGGGTGGTCGCCAAAAAGCCCATGGCAGCGCCCTTGCAGGCGCCGCCGAGTCCTCTCGACCGCACGGCGCTGGCCGACTGGGCTGCTTCAAAACGGGGAGACTTTGTGGCTGCCCGTGCCAGCGGCAACCCGTGGCGACAGCTCACTACACTGTTTCCGTGGCTCAACGCCAGGGCCGCACAAACGTTTCCGCTGCGGGTGTGGAATCTGTACACCCGCCGCCGCGGCCCGCTGCTGGCCGCAGGCAACGCCTACCTGATGTTCTTCTCGGTCGGTGCCATGCTGGTGGCCGGTTTCTCCATTTTCGGCATGATCGCCGCCGACAACGAGGTGCTGCGCGATGCCGTGGTTGATCTCGTCGCCGAAAGCACGCCCGGGTTGATCAACACCGGCGATGGCGGCCTGGCAACTCCCGAACAACTGCTCGGCACGGGGGGCTTCGGACTGACCCTGTTCGTCTCCCTGGCCGCACTGCTCGTCACAGCGATGGGGTGGATCAACGGCCTGCGTGAGGGCATCCGCTCCCTGCTGGGCCTGGCACGCGACAGGACAAACCCTGTCCTGTCCAAGGTCCGCGACGGCGTCACCTTGCTGGTGCTGGCAGTGGCACTGGTGCTGACCAGCGTGCTCGGCCTGCTCAGCACAGCCGCCATGGGCCATCTCGGAGAGGTGCTGGGATGGGGAAGTTTCCTCACTGGTGCAACAGCACAATTTGGTTCCATCGCCTTGATGTTCATCCTCGACGTGGCAGTCGCCATGATCATGTTCAGCATCGCCTCACGGGTGCGCATGCGACGGCGTGTGTTGATTCTGGCCGCCTTGTTCTCCGGTGCCGGTGCCACCGTGCTGCGATTCTTCAGCGCGATGCTGCTTAATGGTGGCACGAGCAACAAACTGCTGGCTCCTTTCGCCGTGATCCTGGGTCTCTTTGTCTGGTTCTTCCTGCTCAGCCAGGTGTACCTGATGTCGGCCGCTATAGCGGCGGTCCTGGCCGCCGACCGCCCCCGGCGTTCCAAGAGTCGGGCAGCCAAGGCCTGACGCGCTGAGGCCTGACCGGGCGGGACCTGCCGTTGGGCAGGGCAGCCGGCCTCCCGCCGTCGTGGGTCCACCCAACCATGTGCACCCGTTCGTATTTCTGACCTACAATTAACGTCGATAACCGAATGCATTCTGCAGGGTCTGGGGCCCGGATGGAACGATCGCACATGTCTCGAATGAACTTGCGGCACACGGCACTGCGGCAGCGTGAATTCCTGGGCCGCAACGAGCTGGTGGAACACGTTGTGTCCAACCTTGGGCGGCCGGGCTCCAACCTGCTGCTCGTGGGCGCCGGGGGCGTGGGCAAAACCTCGTTGGCGGTCCATTCGATCGAGACGCATTGTGGACTGTACCCGGGGCTGCAGGTTGTGCATTTCACGGCCACCGAAGCGACGCAGCGCACTCCGTTGGCTGTGTTCGATTCGGTGCTCTCCGAGAGCAATCTGGCCAGCGATCAGCGCCCGGACCGCATTGGCGAGTTCATCATCGGGCAGTGCCTCAACCACGCTGCCGGCAGGCCGGGCAGAGCCGCCGTAAAACCGGGCCGCCTGATCATCCACATTGACGATGTTCCACTGCTGGATCCGATGAGTGAGGCAGTTCTTGAATACCTCATCTCGCGCACGGATGTTCGGGTGGTGCTCACCTGCCGCAGCGCCCCCGGCCCTTCCGGAATGCTCGTGCGGGCCTGGCGGGATGGCACGCTCCGGCGCATCGACGTGCCCGAGCTTTCGCTTGCTGAGATTGGCGAGTTCGCGGCAGTCATCCTGCCCGCCCAACCCTTTGCCGCGGAAACCATCGAGCGTCTGCATGCGATGACTGGCGGCAACGCCATGTTCCTCCACGAGCTTCTTCGAGTGCTGGAAGCCTCCCAACAGCTGGAGTCGAGGCAGGGCCTGTGGGTGTGGACTGGCCAGCTGCCGGGAGGCACCTCCCTTGTCGACCTCCTCAGGGTTGAAATTGAACAGCTGACGGTAAAACAACGGGCAGCCTTTGAGATCGTGGCGCTGTGTGCGCCGGTGTCCTTGGACCTGCTCGGCCGGGAAGTCTCGCTCGAGGCCATCGGGCTGCTAGCCGACGCCGGGCTCGTCAGGCTCGCCACCACTGGACTGCACACCGGCACAGTTGTGTCTCTGGCACACCCCATTTTTGGTGAAGCGATGGCAGGGCTGCTCAATTCTGCCCAGACCAGATGCCACTACCGGGCCCTGTACGCGTCGGCCATCGCCCGGTTTACCCGGATCCAGACCCCGACCCGGGATCCGGCCTCAATCCAGGCTCTGTCAGACCAGACGGAATCCTCCAGAGTTGCCTGGACAGGTGAAACGTCTGAGCTGCTCACCGTTGTCGCCTGGGCGTTGGCGGCGGGGGAGGATGTGCCCCTACGGCTGCTCACCGACGCATTTGGGTACGGTAGGTCGCTCACCGACTATGCCTTCCGCATCCGCATTGCCACGATGATCCTGCGCCACCCGGATGCTCCGTCACTGCTCCGGGCCGACGCACTGATCAACCGCATGGAAGCCCACCGCTTCAGTAACAACCCACTGGCCGTATCCGCCGACTCCGGCCGCGCCCGGGAAACAGTGGAGAACCTCCCCGACGGGGGGCCACGCAATGAGCTCGCCGCCGATCTGGCGACGGTCCTCTCGGACGCGTACGTGCTGCAGGAAGGCCG
Organism: Arthrobacter sp. PAMC 25486; assembly: GCF_000785535.1. Classification (NCBI taxonomy): domain Bacteria; kingdom Bacillati; phylum Actinomycetota; class Actinomycetes; order Micrococcales; family Micrococcaceae; genus Arthrobacter; species Arthrobacter sp. PAMC 25486. The sequence continues at coordinate 4,073,743 of NZ_CP007595.1, forward strand.
CTGGGAAGACGCCCTGGAGATACTCGACTGGGCGGAAAACCTCATCGCAGGGTCACAGCTGCCGACCCAGCAGGCGCGCCACCGGCTGTCCGCCTCCCGCGGCATCTACCTCAGTTACGGGGGCAGAATGTCGGAGTCGTATAACGTGCAACAGGACACATACAATGCCACCCGGTCCACTCCGCATTTTCTTCCGCTGGCATCAACCAACGTCATCACCATGGGGCAGCGCGGCGACTCCAAGCGCGCACGCTCCCTGGCCAGGGCGCAGCTGACCCACGCCGTGCGAGCAATGAACAAGTATCCGCTCGCGACAGGTGAGATTGTGGCGGCCTGGTGCCTGTCCGACATGATCACGGGGAACACCCGTGAGGCCTCGTTCATCTACGGACTCATGAACACCGCCATCGCACGAAATCCCGGGCACGTCCAGATGCGCAAGACCCTGGTGGCTTTTGGCCGCGGGCTGCTGGCCTCCATGAACGGCGAATGGCCGGCAGCGGCCGAAAACCTGACGCTGGCATGCGCGGAGCTTGAGGACTTCTCCGGAACAGGATCCGAGGGGTTGCTGCTCGCAACGCTGGCCCTGGCCCATGCCGCCAACGGCAACCATGCGGCCTCCGCAGAGGTGCGCCAGCAGCTGCTCAACCGAACCACGGGGGAGAGCCGGCTGCTGGAACTGCCCTCGCGCTATGCCCTGCTCCTCGCCTCCATGTATGCTCCCACCGGCGGCGAAGGCGCCGAGGCGCTGGCGCTTGTCGAGCTGGCCCGCAGCTTTGACTTTGCCCTGATGGAGTTGCGGGCCCTGCACCTTCTTGCCTGCTGCACCACTGAGGGGCTTACCCCCGCGCAACTGCAACGTGCACGATCGCTGGCGGCGGCCGTCGATGCTCCCATCGCCGCCCCGCTGCTGGCAAGCTGTGAGCACCTGGCGGCAGGCGGGTTGCCGAGCCGGGGCGAAGCGGCCCGGCTGCTCGCCCGCCGCGGGCTCTTTGTGCCCGCCGCCCCGCTGCAAAGCCTCACCCCGCGTGAACAGCAGCTCGCCGGGCTCTTGGCTCTCGGATACACCAACAACCAGATCACCAAAAAGCTGGTCATCTCCAAACGCACCACCGAAACGCATACTGCCAAGATCTACCAGAAACTCAACATCAACTCTCGCGACGACATCGGCGAGGCCTTGGATGCGCTGGAGTCGGTGGGCGGTTAACTGCCGCTGCACAGTTTGAAGCACGACGGCGGCTGGCGGGCCGGGGAGCCCAAGCCCGCCAACCGCCGTCGTACTCCACAAACCGGAATCGAGTACGCACTTAGTGGACCAAAATAACGGAAGAAAGCGCTTTCCAGTCTAATAACTGCGTACTCGATTTGGAGGAAGGGAGGGATTCCGCATCCAACGCAAAAGCGCCGCCCCACAAGGGAGCGGCGCTTTTGCTGCTGACTGAAAGCGAAGCCTAGATCTGGCGGGCCAGAATTGCCTGCTTGACCTCGGCGATTGCCTGCGTGACCTGGATGCCGCGGGGGCATGCTTCGGTGCAGTTGAAGGTGGTGCGGCAACGCCACACGCCTTCCTTGTCGTTGAGGATCTCCAGGCGCATGTCGCCGGCGTCGTCGCGGGAGTCAAAGATGAAGCGGTGTGCATTCACAATGGCTGCCGGGCCGAAGTACTGGCCGTCGGTCCAGAACACGGGACAGGATGACGTGCACGCGGCGCACAGGATGCACTTGGTGGTGTCGTCAAAACGCTCGCGCTCTTCGGCGGACTGGAGGCGCTCCTTGGTGGGGGAGTGGTCGCGGTTGATCAGGAACGGCATGACCTCGCGGAAGGACTGGAAGAACGGTTCCATGTCCACGATCAAGTCCTTCTCCACGGGCAGGCCCTTGATGGGCTCAACCGTGATCGGCTTGGACGTGTCCAGGTCCTTCAGCAGGGTCTTGCAGGCCAGGCGGTTGCGGCCGTTGATGCGCATGGCATCGGAACCGCATACGCCGTGCGCACAGGAACGGCGGAAGGACAGCGAACCGTCCTGCTCCCACTTGACCTTGTGCAAGGCATCCAACACGCGGTCGGTGCCGTACATGGTCATGGTGAAGTCTTCCCACTTGGACTCTTCCGAGAACTCGGGGTCGTAGCGGCGAACACGCAAGGTGACGTCGAAAGTGGGGATTTCACCGCCGCCACCAAGGTGTGCGGGCAGCTCAATCTTCGATGCCGGCTCGGGCAGTTCAGCTTCTACGGTGCTCATTAGTACTTCCTCACCATTGGCTGGTAACGGGTAACAACAACAGGCTTGGTCTCCAAGCGGATGCCGGCAATGTGCTCATCCGAGCTCTCTGCCGTAATACCGGAATCGAGGTAGGCCATGGAGTGTTTCATGAACTTCTCATCGTTGCGGTCCGGGAAGTCCTCGCGGTAGTGTCCGCCACGGGATTCTTCACGGTGCAGGGCTGCAACTGTCATGACCTTGGCCAATTCCAGCAGGAAGCCCAGCTCAACAGCTTCCAGGAGGTCAAGGTTGAAACGCTTGCCCTTGTCCTGGACGGTGATGCGGGTGTAGCGCTCCTCGAAACCGGCAATGTCGCCCAGGACCTTGTTCAGGGAGTCCTTGGTGCGGAACACCTGCATGTTGGCGTCCATGGTGTCCTGCAGGTCCTTGCGGATCAGCGCAACCTTCTCGCCGCCGTCGGACGTGCGGACGTGATCCAGCAGCGCCACGGTGCCGGCTTCCGGGTCCTCCGGCAGGTCAACAAAGTCAGCCGTGAGGGCGTACTCGGCAGCGGCAACGCCTGCACGCTTGCCGAACACGTTGATGTCCAGCAGCGAGTTGGTGCCCAAACGGTTTGAACCGTGAACGGAGACACAGGCAACCTCACCGGCGGCGTAGAGGCCGGGGATGATGGTGTCGTTGTCCTGGAGAACCTCGGTGGTGATGTTCGTGGGAACACCGCCCATGGCGTAGTGCGCCGTGGGGAAGACCGGGACTGGCTCCGTGTACGGCTCCACACCCAGATAGGTGCGGGCGAACTCCGTGATGTCCGGAAGCTTGGCGTCAATGTGTGCCGGCTCCAGGTGGGTCAGATCCAACAGGACGTAGTCCTTGTTCGGGCCGCAACCGCGTCCTTCACGAACCTCGTTGGCCATGGAGCGGGCCACGATGTCACGCGGTGCCAGGTCCTTGATGGTGGGGGCATAGCGCTCCATGAAGCGCTCACCCTCGGAGTTGCGCAGGATGGCACCCTCACCACGGGCTGCCTCGGAGAGCAGGATTCCCAGACCGGCCAGGCCTGTCGGGTGGAACTGGAAGAACTCCATGTCCTCCAGGGGGATGCCCTTGCGGAACGCGATGCCCATGCCGTCGCCGGTCAGGGTGTGGGCGTTGGAGGTGGTCTTGAAGACCTTGCCCGCGCCTCCTGTGGCCAGGATGACGGACTTGGCCTGGAAGATGTGCAGTTCGCCCGTGGCCAGGTCGTAGGAAACGACGCCGGCAGTCTTCTTCTGCAGGTAGATGGTGCCATCCTCGCGGGTGGCTTCCTCTTCAACAGTGAGCAGGTCCAAAACGTAGTACTCGTTGTAGAACTCAACGTTGTGCTTGACGCAGTTTTGGTACAGGGTCTGCAAAATCATGTGGCCGGTGCGGTCTGCTGCGTAGCAGGCGCGGCGGACGGGAGCCTTGCCGTGGTCGCGGGTGTGGCCGCCGAAGCGGCGCTGGTCAATGCGGCCTTCGGGTGTGCGGTTGAACGGCAGACCCATCTTTTCAAGGTCGATGACCGCGTCGATGGCTTCCTTCGCCATGATCTCCGCAGCGTCCTGGTCCACCAGGTAGTCCCCGCCCTTGACAGTGTCAAAGGTGTGCCATTCCCAGTTGTCCTCTTCCACGTTGGCCAGGGCTGCACACATGCCGCCCTGTGCCGCGCCCGTGTGGGAGCGTGTGGGGTAGAGCTTGGTCAGGACGGCCGTGTGGGCGCGCTGACCGGATTCAATGGCGGCACGCATTCCTGCGCCACCGGCCCCGACGATTACTACGTCGTATTTGTGGACCTGCATACTGGATGCTCTTTCTCTCTGTACTGCACTAAATGCTGGTGTTCACTTCTTGCCGCCCGGCCTTAAAAAACCGGGTGCCCGCCACTAAAAGTTACGGAACGGGGCAGAAGGACGGGAGGTCAATGACGGCTCCGGGAGGGCACGGGTCAAAGGTGAAGATGACCAGGGTGCCCAAAACGATGATGACGGTGGTGGCAATGTAAAGAATTGTCTTTAGGGTCATGCGGGTGCCGTCACGCTCGGCGTAGTCGTTGATGATGGTGCGGACACCGTTGGTGCCGTGCAGCATCGCCAGCCACAGCATGGCCAGGTCCCAGATCTGCCAGAACGGATCGGACCACTTGCCGGCAACAAAGCCAAAGTCAATGGCGTGGATGCCGTCGCCAACCATCAGGTTCACGAACAGGTGCCCGAAGATCAGGACGATCAGCACCACGCCGGAGAGGCGCATGAACAGCCAGGCAAACATCTCAAAGCTCGAGTGCGAGGACTTGTTCCGCTTGTACTTGGGAGACTGCGCACTGTTGGAGCGCGGTGACGCGATGGAGTTGGTACTCATGCTAGTTCCCTCCGAAGAAATTGGAGAAGACAATGGTGAGGTGACGGATCAGGAACGGAATCATCGTCACGGCCCACAGTGCAAGAACGCCCCACAGCATCTGGCGCTGGAATTTGGGACCCTTCTTCCAGAAGTCGATCGCAATGATGCGCAAGCCGTTGAAGGCGTGGAACACGATTGCTGCGACGAGGCCTGCTTCACCCAAACCCATGATGGGGTTTTTGTATGCCCCAATGACTGCTGTGTACGCCTCAGGGGAAACCCTCACCAATGAGGTGTCGAGAACGTGCACCAACAAGAATATAAAAATCACTACACCGGTAATCCGATGTCCCACCCAGGACCACATGCCTTCTCGGCCGCGGTACAGAGTGCCAGCTGGTTTTGTCGGCACTGATTAAACCTTCCCTGCGTCACCGTTGCGCTGGCGTGGTTCCACGCGGGGAAACGCACACGGCGTAAGCACTCATACTTGTGCCTAAATTTAGGCTTAGCTAACAGCATATTCAACTTAGGCACTCCTTGCTCTATGCGACAAATCACAGACGTGTCACAATTTCCTGGTGTATACGCGTTTTCCCACGCCAGTGAAGGTACGACGGCGGTGTGCCCGGCCTACGCCTGCGGGTGGAAGTTTGGCTTCAAAGCGGCCCTGATGGGCCCTTCTGGGGTGCCCATCACCTATGGTTGAGGTGATGAATACGCACAATTTGCCTCAGTCCCAGCCAGGCACGCCGGACCCGCTGGACAGGTTTTACGCAGTGATCCCCGCCGGGGGTGTCGGAACCAGGCTGTGGCCCTTGTCCAGAGCCGCGGCACCGAAGTTCCTGCACGACCTCACCGGCAGCGGCAGCACCTTGATCCGCGCCACCTATGACAGGCTGGAACCGCTCAGCGGCAAGAAGGTCCTGCTGGTTACCGGGGACGCGCACCGGGTGGCCGTTTGCCGCCAACTGCCGGAGATTGCCGATGAGAACCTGGTGTTGGAGACCGAGCCCAAGGATTCCGGGGCCGCCATCGGGCTGGCAGCAGCCATTCTGTTTGTCCGCGACCCCGACACCATCATGGGATCCTTCGCCGCCGATCAGGTGATCAGCCCCGACGACAAGTTCCAGGCCGCCGTCCGCGAGGCCATCTACACGGCCGCCACGGGCAAGATCGTGACCATCGGGATCAAGCCCACCCACGCCTCCACCGGGTTTGGCTATATCCGCACCGGGACGCCGTTGACTGTTGCCGGGGCTCCCAGCGCCCACACGGTTGAAGAGTTCGTGGAAAAGCCCAGCGAGGAAATCGCCGAACAGTACCTAGCCAGCGGTGAATACAACTGGAACGCGGGCATGTTCGTGGCTCCGGTGGAACTCATGCTCCAGCACCTCAAGGCCAATGAGCCTGACCTCTATGAAGGGCTCATGGAGATTGCCCTTGCCTGGGACACTCCCGACCGGATTGCCGTGAAGAACCGCATCTGGCCCACCCTACCCAAGATTGCCATCGACTATGCGGTGGCGGAGCCTGCCGCCGACGCCGGCGACGTGGCCGTCATTCCGGCCGACTTCAGCTGGGACGATGTGGGCGATTTTGCCGCCATTGCACGGTTGAGCAGTGCCTTGGAAAACAAGAACGTCAAGGTCATTGGCGAGGGCGCCCGCGTGTTCACCGAAGACAGCACCGGGATCGTGGTCACCGACACGAAGCGGGTCATTGCCTTGATCGGCATCCAGGACGTGGTGGTCGTGGACACCCCCGATGCCCTGCTGGTCACCACGCGCGCCCACTCGCAGCTGGTCAAGAAGGCCGTCGACGGGCTCAAGGCCCAGGGCGACACCGACGTCCTGTAACCCACTGCTTCCTACCTCCACCCTCCACTTCTGCCGAGGTGTGAGTTCGCGCCCTCCGGCAACGACGCATCCGTGTTGGGAAGGGGCGTGATCTGACATCTCGGCGAAGGGAAGGGGCGTGATCTGACATCTCGGCGGGAGGGGGCTCGCCAAAGGTGAGCTTCCAGCCGTCGTACTCCGGGCGGAAGATGCAGAAAGTAACGCAGCGCCGCCAATGCCGCCAGCGGGCACTGTCATGGATAGAGTTTGGACTGTGCGCAATTACTCGCTGGAAACAGAACCGACCGAGCTGGTAGGCCCGTGGCTTGAGCCCTTGATAAATGAGGTCCTCGAGTTCCGTCGCGACCTGCATGCCCACCCGGAACTGTCCTTCCAGGAGTTCCGGACCTCGGAGAAAATCTACGACCGGCTCGTTGCGGCCGGGCTGTCGCCGCGACGCCTGGACGGCACCGGGGTCATTGTCGACATCGGCGAGGGCCCCATCACCACTGCCCTGCGCGGGGACATCGACGCCCTGCCAATTGTGGAGGAAACGGGGCTGCCCTTCGCCTCCCGCAACCACGGGGTGACGCACGGTTGCGGCCACGACTTCCACACCGCAGCCATGCTGGGGATCGCCCTGGTGTTGGCGAAAATGGATGCGGTGACGCCGCTGGGCGGTCGCATCCGCATCATCTTCCAGCCGGCCGAGGAAACCCTGCCCGGCGGCGCCTTGTCCTGCATCGACCAGGGCGCGCTCGACGGCGTGCCGCGCATCATGGCCCTGCACTGCGACCCGCGCGTGGAAGTTGGCAAGATCGGCACCCGCATTGGGCCCATCACCAGCGCCTCCGACACCATCAAGATTGAACTCTCCGGACGCGGCGGGCACAGCTCCCGCCCGCACCTGACAGAAGACCTTGTCTTTGCACTCGCCCAAATCGCCATCAGCGTCCCGGCGGTCCTCTCACGCCGCGTCGATGTGCGCAGCGGCGTCTCCGTGGTGTGGGGGCAGATCCATGCCGGCTCAGCGCCCAACGCCATCCCCGGCCAGGGCGTCATGAGCGGCACCATGCGCTGCCTTGACCGCGAAGCCTGGCACTCGGCCGGGGAATTGCTCGACGACGTGGTGCAACAAATTGCCGCACCTTTCGGCGTCGACGTTCACCTGGAACACACCCGCGGCGTGCCTCCGGTGGTCAACTCCGAACACGAAACCGCGCTCATTGAGGCAGCCGCCCGTGCCGAACTTGGCGAAGACTCCGTGGTCCTGGCCCCGCAGTCCATGGGCGGGGAGGATTTTGCATGGTTCCTCCAAGGCATCCCGGGGTCTTTGATGCGCCTGGGCACCCACGTTCCCGGCGGCGAGGAATATGACCTGCACCGCGGTGACTACATCGTTGATGAGCGGGCCCTCGCCGTTGGCATCAAGGTGCTGTGCGCGGCAGCCCTGCGCACCCTGCGGACCCCGGCAGGGCAGTAACCAGCAGGTGCGGCGGCACCCACGGCAGCTGCCACCTTGCGCATGCCTCCGCGAAACGGAGAAAGCAAGCCTGCCCTCCGTCCAAACTGTAACGGTTCCCCAACAATGCGCGGCCGCGGGCCGCGGCGCTATGGTCGCTGACGTGCAGTGACACTAGTGTGGTGTCCATAGCGCCGCAATGCTGGGGTGCGTCAAGGCAATCGCGTTCGCTTCACAAGTTGGAACAGTGGTGTTTCGGCTGGCGGGAGGGAATGGCGCCTGCGTTGTCCACCAGTCCTCCCTTGCGGCTAGACATCGATGGAGGAACCTTGAAAAATTTGCTTCTCAACACCGCCAAGACCGTCAAGCGCGGAGCCCTGGTGGGAACCATTGCAGTCAGTGCCGCGGCACTGCTGCTCACTGGCTGCGGCGAGGCACCACCTGCGCCCGGCGGCAGCGGCGGTGGAGAAACCGGAACAGAAAATCCGGCGGCTGCCAGTTTCTTGGGTTGCATCGTCTCCGACTCCGGCGGCTTTGACGACCAGTCGTTCAACCAGTCCTCCTACGACGGCTTGAAAAAGGCTGAAGCCGATCTGGGCATCAAAATCAAGGAAGCCCAGTCAAAGGACTCGGGAGACTACGTGCCCAACCTGGCGCAGATGGCCAGCGCCGGTTGCAACCTCACCGTCACCGTCGGCTTCCTGCTGGCCGATGCCACGAAGGAAGCGGCTGCGGATAACCTGGACCTGCACTACGCAATCATCGATGACAACACCATCGATGCACCCAACGTCAAGCCGGTGGTTTACGACACCGCCCAGGCAGCGTTCATGGCCGGTTATGTTGCGGCTTCCGTGTCGAAGACCGGCAAGGTGGGAACATTCGGTGGGCTCAACATCCCCACTGTCACGATCTTCATGGACGGCTTTGCTGACGGGGTGAAGTACTTCAACGAGAAGCAGGGCAAGGACGTCCAGCTCATTGGCTGGAATAAGGAGACCCAGCAGGGCTCCTTCGCCAACACCTTTGAAATCATCCAGGAAGGCACCAAGGTCACGAACAACCTGATCTCGGAAGGTGCTGACGTGGTCATGCCCGTTGCCGGTCCGCTGGGCAAGGGTTCCGGCGATGCCATCCTGGCAGCCAACAAGGACGGCAAGGACGTCAAGCTCGTATGGGTTGACTCGGACGGCTTCCTGACAGCCCCCACCTACAAGGACATCCTGCTTACCTCGGTCATCAAGACGATGGGCGAGGCCGTGGAAACAGTCATCAAGGAAGATCTGGACGGCAAGTTCGACCCGACGCCGTACATTGGCACCCTGGACAACGGTGGCGTGGCACTTGCCCCGTTCCACGATTTGGACTCGGCTGTCAGCGCAGACACCAAGACCCAGCTTGAGGAGATCAAGAAGGGCATCATCGACGGGTCGATCAAGGCTGATTCCCCGGCCAGCCCCAAGTAGCAACAGGACAACGGTGTTGAGGGTCGCAGCGTGCGGCCCTCAACACCCGCGTCTGCCAAACGTGTTCCACATAATCTCAGACGGGTTAATACGTTGAAACTAGAACTTCGGGGCATCACCAAGAGCTTTGGTTCCCTGGTGGCGAACGACCACATCGACCTGGTGGTGGAATCGGGGGAGATCCACAGTCTGCTGGGCGAAAACGGGGCCGGCAAATCCACCCTGATGAATGTGCTGTACGGCCTGTATGAACCCACTGCTGGTGAAATCCTCATCGACGATGTGCCGATGAAATTTTCCGGCCCGGCCGATGCCATGGCCGCCGGAATTGGCATGGTGCACCAGCACTTCATGCTCGTGCCGGTGTTCACCGTTGCCGAAAACGTTGCGTTGGGTGCAGAGTCAACCACTTTTGGTGGGGTCCTGAACCTGGCGCAGACCCGGAAGAGGATCCGCGAGATTTCCGCCCGGTTCGGCTTCGAGGTTGACCCTGACGCACTCGTTCAGGATCTTTCCGTGGGGGTCCAACAGCGTGTGGAAATCATCAAGGCACTGGTCCGCAACTCTAAAATCCTGATCCTGGACGAGCCCACAGCCGTGCTCACCCCCCAGGAAACCGATGAGTTCATGAACATCATGGGGCAACTGCGCGACGGCGGCACCTCCATCGTGTTCATTTCCCACAAACTGCGTGAGGTCAAGGCTGTCTCCGACACCATCACCGTCATCCGCCGCGGCAAGGTGGTGGGATCCGCGCCGCCGTCCACCCCCACCACGGAGCTGGCCGCCATGATGGTGGGCCGCGCCGTGAACCTGACCCTTGACAAAGCGGATGCCACTCCCGGCGAGGTCACCTTTAAGGTCACCAACCTGACCGTGATGAACGACGCCGGCCAGAGACTTCTCGATGATCTCACCTTGGGTGTTGCCCAAGGTGAGATATTGGCTGTCGCGGGTGTCCAGGGCAACGGCCAGACGGAACTGACCGAGGCAGTCCTTGGCCTGCACAAACACGTGCTCGGCTCCATCGTCCTGAACGGGAAGGAACTGGTGGGCAGGAGTGTGCGCCAAATCCTGGATTCCGGCGTTGGCTTTGTTCCCGAGGATCGGCAGGACGACGGTTTGGTGGGCGAGTTTTCCATCGCGGAAAACCTGGTCCTTGACCTGTACAAGCACGCCCCGTACTCCCGCGGCGGCACCATGAACAGGGCTGTCATCGCCAAGAACGCGGTGGAAAAAGTTGCCGAATTCGATGTAAGGGCACAGTCCGCCCAGGACCCGGCCGACACGCTGTCCGGCGGAAACCAGCAAAAAGTGGTGCTGGCACGGGAACTGTCCCGGCCCCTGAAACTGTTCATTGCATCCCAGCCCACTCGCGGAGTGGACGTGGGTTCCATCGAGTTCCTGCACAAACGCATTGTGGCCGAACGCGACGCCGGAACCCCCGTGTTGATTGTCTCGACAGAACTGGACGAGGTGCTGGAACTCGCCGACCGGATCGCCGTGCTTTTTGCAGGGAAGCTGATGGGCATCGTGCCGGGCAAATCCAGCCGGGCACTGTTGGGATTGATGATGGCCGGGCTCCCCGCAGCAGAAGCACAGGAACAAATGGACGCACAGACAACTGATCGACAAGAGAACTCCGGCACCACAAACGGTGGGGAAGGGGTGCAGCCATGAGCGGGCCGGACACGAACAAGGCTGGCGGGGCTGAACCGGAGCACACGCCGGCAGCAGCAATGCCGCCGACAACACCGGGCAAGCCCCACAAGCAGGGCAGTCCGGAAAAGGAACAGCCGGGCAGCCAGCTGGTGCGCGAAATCATGAGCGGCAACGCCATGATCTCCGTTCTCGCGGTGGTGGTGGCGCTCGTGATCGGCGGCATCCTCATTGCAGCGACCGACCCCCGCGTGACCACAGCCTTCGGATACTTCTTTGGCGATCCCAGTGCAACGTTCAAGGCCATTTGGGCATCGATTTCCGAAGCGTACGGAGCCCTGTGGCGTGGGGCAACCTACGACCCCAACTCCCGCACGTGGCAGGGACGCCTGGGCATCTTTGAAACCCTGACCTTCGCCACACCGCTCATCCTTTCCGGCCTGGCCGTCACTCTGGCCTTCCGGGTGGGCCTGTTCAACATCGGTGCCAAGGGCCAGATCCTCCTAGGTGCCACCTTTGCCGGCGTCGTGGGTTTCATGATTGAACTGCCCCCGGGCATCCACCTGCTGGCCGTCATCCTGGCCGGTGCCATCGGTGGCGCGCTCTGGGGCGGCATTGCCGGTTTCCTGAAGGCGAAGACCGGTGCACACGAGGTGATCGTGACGATCATGCTCAACTACATCGCCGTCTCCCTGGTCCTGTACCTGCTGAAAAACCAGCTGAAGGATCCGAACAGCAGCAACCCCATCAGCCCGCGCATGCACGAAACCGCCATGTTCCCGCTGCTGCTGGGACCCAACTACCGTGTGCACGCCGGGCTGATTGTGGCCGTGCTGGCCGTGATCGGGGTGGCCTGGCTGCTGAACCGCTCAACACTGGGATTTGAATACCGTGCCATTGGAGCCAACCCGCGAGCCGCCCGGACGGCAGGCATGCTGGTGTCCCGCGGCTACACCACGGTCATGCTCATCTCCGGTGCATTGGCAGGTTTGGCAGGCGTCACCCAGCTCGCCGGAACGGAGAAAACACTGGACGCCGACATTGCCGGCAGCATCGGCTTCGACGCCATTACCGTGGCCCTGCTGGGACGTTCCACACCGTGGGGCACCTTCTTTGCAGCACTCCTGTTCGGTGCGTTCAAGGCTGGCGGCACGTCCATGGCTGTCAATGCCGATGTCTCCATCGACATCGTCGCTGTGGTGCAGTCACTGATAGTGCTGTTCATTGCAGCCCCGCCGCTGGTGCGCTCAATGTTCCGGATCAAGGCAGTTAGCCGTGAAGGGGTGGCAGCATGAGCATCACCGCCAAAAGCGAACCGACCAAGACGGTTGACGCCGTCGCCATTCGCAGCTGGAAAATGCCGATCCTGCTCGGCGTGCTGGCGCTGTTCGCCGTCGTCGTCTTCATTGTCCTGGGCCCCAGCGGCACCGCCACTTTCCGCATCTCCCAGGATACCGACGCATGGCAGGTGCCCAACCTGGTGGTGCCGGCCAAGGCGGTGGGCGTGATCGTCTCGCTGGTCTGCGGGGCGCTCGCCTATTTCGCCTGGCGTCAGACCAAGGACACCGGACGGATCGCCAAATGGGTCATCATGACGTTCACCGTGGTGTTTGTGGTGGGCTTAATGGTGTGGATCATCGGCGGCACCACCACGCAAAACATCACGCTGGTGGGGTTGTTTACCGGTGCCATGCTCATCACCACCCCGTTGGTCTTTGGGTCCCTGTCAGGTGTGCTGTCCGAACGGGCCGGTGTGGTCAACATTGCCATTGAGGGCCAGCTGCTTGCGGGTGCCTTCACGGCCGCACTGGTTTCCTCCATCACCGGCAACGCGTTCGCGGGCCTGTTTGCTGCGGCCGCCGCCGGTGTCCTGGTGTCCCTGCTGCTGGCCGTGTTCAGCATCAAATATGTGGTGAACCAGATCATTGTCGGCGTGGTGCTGAACGTGCTGGTGTCCGGCCTGACCGGCTTCCTCTTTGAGAAGATCATGAAGACCAAGGTCGACGGCGTCACGATCTACAACCAGCCCGCCCACCTGCCCAACCTGCCCATCCCGCTGCTGTCCGAGATCCCCATCATCGGTCCCACGCTTTTTCGCCAGTCCATCATTGGCTACTTCATGCTGATCCTGGTTGCCGCCATCTGGTTCGGTCTGTTCCGCACCCGCTGGGGTTTACGCGTGCGGGCCGTGGGTGAGCACCCCAAGGCCGCCGACACCGTGGGCATCAACGTCAACCGCACCCGCGTGCTGAACGTGCTGGCCGGCGGCGCCGTCGCCGGAGTGGGCGGCGCCTACTTCACCCTCGTTGCCGTCAGCAGTTTCAGCAAGGACATGACAGGCGGCCTGGGGTTCATCGCCCTCGCCGCACTGATCTTCGGCCGCTGGAACCCCATCGGCGCAGCCCTGGCAGCACTGCTGTTCGGCGTGGCTGGAAACCTGCAAAGCATCCTCTCGCTCGCAGGCACACCCATCGACGGCCAATTCCTGGCCATGCTGCCCTACGCACTGACCATCCTGGCCGTGTCCGGCTTCGTCGGCCGGGCACTCGCGCCCGCCGCCGACGGTGAGCCCTATATTAAGGAGTGACTTTGAGCAAAGAGACGCCCGACGGCGGATGGGAACCACTGCGCCAAGCCGCCACCGTGGCACTCACCAAGGCGTACGCGCCGTATTCCAATTTTCCTGTAGGAGCCGCTGCCAGGCTTGAGGACGGCAGCATCGTCTCCGGCTGCAATGTGGAAAATGCCAGCTACGGGCTGACGCTGTGCGCGGAATGCACCCTGGTGGGCGCGGCCCGCATGAACGGTGGCGGGCTGATCACCGAGTTCTACTGCGTTGACGGCAGCGGGGCCATCCTGATGCCGTGCGGGCGCTGCCGGCAGCTGCTGTTTGAATTCAGCACGGCGGCCACCCTTGTCATGACTTCCTCGGGAGCCAAGACCATGGATGCGATCCTGCCCGACGCCTTTGGACCCAACAACCTACAGGACGCTAACAGCCCGAAGTACACCGAGAACCCGAAGGAGCAGCCATGAACGCCCAGGGACCCTATGCCGCGGTGGACATCATCGGCATCAAGCGCGACGGCGGCCGGCTCAGTGCCGACCACATTGCCTGGACCGTCGCGGCCTACACCCGCGGCGACATTGCCGAAGAACAAATGGCGGCACTGAACATGGCCATCCTGCTCAACGGCATGGACCGGGCAGAGATTTCGCAGTGGACGGCGGCCATGGTCGCCTCGGGCGAAACCCTTGACTTCAGTGGCCTGCGCAACTCTGCTGGTGCTCCGATGCCAACCACCGACAAGCACTCAACCGGCGGCGTGGGGGACAAGATCACGCTGCCGCTGGCACCCCTCGTGGCCGTATTTGGCGCAGCCGTGCCACAACTGTCCGGCAGGGGACTGGGCCACACCGGGGGCACCCTGGATAAGCTGGAAGCGATCCCCGGGTGGCGAGCCGATGTCACCCACGAGGCCATGCTGCGGCAACTCGGTGAGGTGGGCGCCGTCGTCTGTGCCGCGGGAGGAAACTTGGCACCCGCTGACAAGAAGCTGTACGCCCTGCGCGACGTGACGGGGACGGTTGAGTCGATTCCGCTGATCGCCTCATCCATCATGAGCAAGAAGATCGCGGAGGGCACGGGCGCCCTGGTGCTTGATGTGAAGGTGGGCTCGGGAGCGTTCATGAAAACGGTGGAGCGGGCGCGCGAGCTGGCGCAGACCATGGTGGCGCTGGGGCAGGATGCTGGAGTCAACACGGTGGCGCTGCTGACCGACATGTCAACGCCGCTGGGCCTGACTGCCGGCAACGCCATTGAAGTGGAGGAGTCGGTAGAGGTGCTGGCCGGCGGCGGCCCTCCGGACGTGGTGGAGCTGACTGTGACACTGGCGCAGGAGATGCTGGACGCGGCAGGCATTCGCGGGGCCGATCCGGCCGCAGCGCTGCGCGATGGGCGGGCCATGGATGTGTGGCGGCGCATGATCGCAGCCCAAGGCGGCGACCCCGATGCGCCGCTGCCGGTGGCCCGGGAATCTGACGTCATTTACGCACCGGCCGACGGCGTGCTGGTTGGCCTGGATGCCATGGCCGTGGGGGTCGCGGCCTGGAGGCTCGGTGCCGGGCGGGCCCGCAAGGAGGACATCGTCCAGGCCGGCGCGGGGGTGCGGATGCATGCCAAACCCGGTGCGCTGGTTCGTGCGGGGGAGCCGCTCATGACACTGCTGTCCGACACCCCGGAGAAGTTTGCCGGTGCCAGGGAAGTACTTGCCGACGCCGTGACCATTGCCCCCGAAGGCTCCCGCCCGGCGAACCAACTGATCATCGAGCGCATCGCCTAGCCGCCCTCTTTTCCGCCGAGATATGAGTTCGCGCCCTCCGCCTTCCGTCGAGGTGTGCGATAACGCCCCCTTCATTCCGTCGAGATAGGAGTTCGCGCCCTCCGTCTTCGCCCTTCACCGAGGTTCCAAGCGTCCTGTCCATCCTTGGAGTCGAAGCGCTTCTTTGACCAGCGCGACGACGGCCTTGTCACCGTCGCGGTCCAACATGTCCTTGGTGATTCTCAGCTGCAGCCAACCAAGTTCCTTCATCAGCTGGTCGCGGGCCTCGTCGATGTCCTGTTGATGCGGGTCCAGATGGTGTTCGCCGTCGTACTCGATGGCAATCTTCCACTCCGGGACTGCCAGATCCGGCCAGGAGCAATCGTTTTCGTTCTCATCCTCGACAACGAAGTTGAGCGTCATCTCCGGCAGGCCGGCTCTTTCCAAGGAGAGCCGGATCCTGGTTTCAGGTGGTGAATCGGAGCCGACCCTGATCAGGTCCGCAGCCTCTCGCGCCTTGACGATGCCGCGCCGGCCAGATTCATGCTTTACGGCTTCCCTGAGTTTTTCGATCTTGACCAGCGCCACGCGTTTGGGGCCGAATATTCGATCGTGCTCACACACCAGAAAGTCTCCCGCGGCCACGAGATCATCAAGGTCCAGTATGGACGCCAAATCCAGCCAGGTGCGAAGTGGGGAAGTGACGAACAAGCCCAGAACCTGGACTATTTCTCCGGGTTTGAAGCGGGCATGGTGACCAACTGTTCCGATCCTTGATGGCGGGTTCTTGGAAGCGTCCCGGGATATATGCACGTCGAAACGACCGGCAAGCCAGGGAGGCAGCGGTATTCCCCAAATATGGGCGGCCGTGCTGTGGCTGGCGATCCCATCTTGTGTCAGGTTCAAGATCGGGCGGACCTGGCTGATGTGATCCTGTTCAATGTCCCAAGGAACGCGAATGCCACGACTGGGGGAGTGGTAGCCGCTGGATCTGGTGCGCTTTCGTGTGACATGGCACGAATCAGACTCGTTCAGTGTGAAGGAACGGCCCCGAATTCCTTCGGGCAAGGGCTGGGCATTTGTCATGGTTCAAGTCTGGCTGAAATGTCGGATGGACGTCGGGAGTTATCCACAGGCCAGGCTATTTCAGGGGCGGCAGGGCGTGATCGCACATCTCGGCAGAAGTGGCTGGGCGTGATCGCACATCTCGGCAGAAGTGGGCAGAAGGGGGGGAGGAACCGGGAAGGAAATCTAGTCCTTTGGATGGATGTCCGATGACTGGGCAACGTGGGAAACTGATGATAGACAACCACCATCTGAGAGGAAACGCCCAGGGTGGACTTTTTGCACATCATCGACCAGTTGAATTTTCTGATCGAACATTCCGCCGGCCAATGGTGGGTCATTCCCCTGGTGAGCCTCTTTTGCCTCATCGACGGGTTCTTCCTCTTCCTGCCCAGTGAAACCGCCATCGTGGCCCTGGCCTCCATCGCCGCCCGCAGTGGGGAACCCAACATTTGGCTGTTAATCCTCGGCGCCTCGGTGGGCGCCATCATCGGGGACAACATCGCATACCTGATGGGCAGAAAACTGGGCACCACACGGTTCCGCTGGATGCGGCGGCCGCGCGGTGCCAGGGCCTTCGCCTGGGCCGGCAAGGAACTGGAAAAACGCGGGGCCATGCTGATCTTTACCGCCAGGTACATCCCGGTTGGCCGCATCGCAGTGAACTTCACGGCCGGGGCCACCTATTTCCCGTGGCGCCGCTTTGTCCTCCTCGACGGCATAGCCGTGGTCACCTGGGCAGGCTACTCGGTGGCTGTGGGCACCTTTGCCGGACGCTGGGTCCACGACAATCCCTTGCTGGGCGTGGGCATCGCCATCACCTTCGCCATCCTCATTGGCTTCATCGTGGACCATGCCATGAAGTATTTGCACCACTTCCTGGAAAAGAGCGGGCGCATCGCACCCCGCCCCGAACCCGGGCTCATGGCGGCAACCCATGCCGCACAGGTCCAGGCGGACCTTGTCCGCAACACCGGCACCGACCCGGAGGGATCCCCCGACGGCGGCGGGCCACTCGCCTCAGGGGGCACAACCGGTGCGCCCGTGGCGAACGCGGGGGAGGCACCCAAGGCCGTGGCCGACGTCGAACATTCCACTGAAATCCCCGCAGAACCGGGGGAAATTCACCGCAACGGCCAGCATCCGGTGCCGCTCACTGCCGGCGTTTCCGGGCACGCGGCGGGACACCACCGGGCCCACAAACTAGCGCAGCATGAAACACATCCCTAGAGTGGGATTGTGACTAACCCAACTTCAGAGCATGCAGCCCCGTCCATCCCCGTTGTGGACCTCAAATCGCTGCCAAAGGTATCCCTGCACGATCATCTGGACGGCGGTTTGCGCCCGGAAACCATCATCGAGCTGGCCGCTGAGGCGGGCCACACGCTCCCGGCCACCGAGCCTGACGCGCTGCGCGCCTGGTTCCTGGAATCGGCCGATTCGGGTTCGCTGGAACGCTACCTTGAAACCTTTGACCACACGATCGCCGTCATGCAGACGCACGACGCCCTGGTGCGGGTGGCCCGGGAATTCGTGGAAGACCTCGCCGAAGACGGTGTGGTGTACGGCGAAGTCCGCTGGGCGCCCGAGCAGCACCTGAGCAAGGGGCTCTCACTCGACGACGTTGTTGAGGCGGTTCAGGAAGGCCTCGAGGAAGGCATGGACCTGGTCGACGAGGCCGGCGGTTACATCGAGGTCGGCCAGATCGTCACGGCCATGCGCCATGCCGACCGCGGCTCAGAAATCGCCCAACTCGCCGTGCGCCACCGCGACAACGGCGTGGTCGGCTTCGACATTGCCGGTGCCGAGAACGGCTTCCTGCCCTCCCGCTTCAAGGAAGCCTTCACCTACCTGGCCGAGAACAACTTCCCCGCCACCGTCCACGCCGGCGAGGGTGCCGGGCTCGAAAGCATCCAGGATGCGCTGGTCCACGGCCGCGCCCTGCGCCTGGGCCACGGCGTGCGCATCGCCGAAGACATCCACCTTGATGTGGAGGAAATTGACGGGAACGACGTCGGAACCCTCACCTTGGGTGATTTGGCACAGTGGGTGCGTGACCGCCAGATCCCGCTCGAGCTGTGCCCGTCCTCCAACCTGCAGACCGGTGCGATCGCCGCGTTTGGCACCACGATCGGCGAGCACCCGATCGACCTGCTGCACCAGCTGGGCTTCAACGTCACCGTCAACACGGACAACCGGCTCATGAGCGGAGTGACCCTGACAGGTGAATTTGGCCTGCTCGTGGAAACGTTCGGCTACGGGCTCGACACCGTGCTGGAACTGACGCTGAACGCCGTGCACGCATCGTTCCTGCCCATCGAGGCGCGCGAACAGTTGGCAGACTTCATCATTGAGCACTACGAAGACGTCATGGAAGACATGGACGAGTTCGAGGACGACGACGAGTTTGAGGCATTCGACGCATCAGATCTGGACGAATCCGAGCTTGGCAACTAATCCAACACCGGCTGCAACAAGGCGGGCCGCCTCCACCGAAGTGGAAGTGGCCCGCCTTGTTGCCGTCATTGCCGCGCTCCGCGAACACTGCCCGTGGACTGCGGCGCTAACCCACGACTCCCTCACCACCTATCTCCTGGAGGAGTCGTACGAACTCATTGAGGCCATCGAGAGCGGCCACGGTGGTGACATCGCCAACGAACTCGGCGACATCCTGCTGCAGGTGGTTTTGCACGCCCGCCTTGCGGAGGAGTCCGGCAGCTTCGACCTTGCCGATGTGGTTCGCGGGCTCAGCGAGAAAATGATCCGCCGCAGCCCCCACGTCTTCCATCCCGACGGCACCCTGCAGAGCTCCTTCCCCGCCACGATCGCCGAAATCGAAGCCGTGTGGGAACGCGTCAAGGCGGACGAACGGGCGGCGACGGGTGCCGCCGTGCCGGTCGCCGAGAGCCCTTTTGCCGGGATTCCTGCGTCGCTGCCGGCACTGGCCATGGCGCAAAAGTCGGTGGAACGTGCCGCGAGGGCAGGCATTGGGGTGCCTGCCCTCGCGGGGAACATTGCCGGGACCATCGAGCCCGGGACGATCACGACGGAGGACGAGCTCGGGAAGCTGCTGTTCGACGTCGTCCGTGGTGCGCATGAGTGCGGACTGGATGCCGAACGGGCACTTCGCCAGGCTGTTCGCGATTTTCAGGGACGCTAGCCAACAGGGACGCTAGTCGGCCAGCAGCTGGTAAATGGTGCGGCGAGCGGTGTCCAGGGCCTCGGTGGCACTTTTGATCTGCTCCTCCGTGCCCGCCATGGCGATCTGCTGAACGGCGCCGCCGAGTTTGTGCATGCCTGCACGCAGCTCGGTTCCCGCGCCGGCCTCCTCGTTGACGTCGGCCCACACTTGCGCCATTTCGTCGGAGTTCTGCGCAACATAGGCCTTGCCGGCCTCGGTGAGCGAGAATTCGGTGCGCCTGCCCTCCTCGGAGGATTCGATCAGGCCCTCGGCCTGCAGGGCGGCGAGTGCAGGGTAGACCGAGCCGGGGCTGGGGCGCCAGGCGCCGTCGGTGTGGATGGCGATGGCCCGGATCATGCCGTAGCCGTTGTAGCTGTGCTGGCTCAACAGGGATAGGAGGGCGCTGCGGACATTGCCCTTGCGGACCCGTCCACCGCGACCGCCAGGGCCGAAACCGCCGCCCGGGCCAAACCCGGGACCGCCGGGGCCAAAGCCGGGGCCAAACCCTGGACCGCCGGGGCCGCGTCTGCCGCCTGGACCAAAGCCGCGGCCACCGGTCCGGCCACCGCCCCGGGGGCCTTCTTCGCCAAAGCCGCGATCACGCCCGCCGCGGTGACGGTCCGGAAAGTCGCCCTCGCCTGTGGGGGAGTTGGGTTCGTGGTGGTGTCGGGCTCGTGGATTGCGCTGCCCGCGGCGGTCAAAGTCATTGGATTCTTGGGGAAAAGTAAAGTTTTTCATGAGGAGTAGTACCTGTTCATGCTGATGCTTCGCTGGGAAGTCTTCGTGAAGTTGTGTTGGTGGGCGGCAGAGGCGGAACCTAATCTGGTTGGCGCGTCCGGCCCGGGTGGAGCAGCACTGGAGGCTGCCCGCTGACTGTGTCACTCTCGCGTTTAGAATGTCGCGATACTTAACGATATATCGCTATGTTCTTTAGTGTCAAAGGTGGAGGTCGAAAACTTCCTCCGGGGGCGCGACGTCGCGCAGCTTGTCGGCGGGCGCCACACCGGCCCGGTCGGTGGCGCAGAAGCGAAATCGGACGCGGGAGCGTTGGTTGATGCGCCCCGGAAGGTGAGGGGGCCCTCTGTGTCAGGTCGAAACACCCCGGAAGGGAGCATCCTTGGTGGACGACGGCGGCTCCGCACCATCCCCGGAAAGGTGACCTCCCGCCGTCGTACTTTAGTGAAGGAGCGTCCGACGCGTAGGTCAATCCCCGGTACCTCAGTGGTCGGGCCAAGCCGCAAAAACGCCGCAGCACCCGCCATAATCGCGCTCTGAGCGTAGTAATGAGTGCCCCGTCACGCCGTCGGATAGGATTGGGGCGACAGCGTGGTCGACATTTACACTACAAAGCTGACTATTAGGAGCAATACATGGCACTTATTGAAGCCATTCATGCACGCGAAATCTTGGATTCCCGTGGAAACCCGACCGTTGAGGTTGAAGTTCTCCTGACCGATGGCGCCATGGGCCGCGCAGGCGTTCCCTCCGGCGCATCCACCGGTGCCTTCGAGGCAGTGGAGCTCCGTGACGGCGACAAGAACCGTTACCAGGGCAAGGGTGTTTTGCAGGCAGTCGAGGCTGTTCTGGAAGTTATCGCACCTGAACTTGAAGGCGTCGATGCAACCGACCAGCGCCTGATCGATGCCATGATGTTGGAACTGGACGGCACCCCCAACAAGGCCAAGCTGGGCGCCAACGCCATCCTGGGCGTTTCCCTGGCCGTGGCCAGCGCCGCCGCAGAATCTGCCGGCCTGCCGCTGTACCGTTACCTGGGCGGACCCAACGCGCACGTTCTGCCCGTGCCGCTGATGAACATCCTCAACGGCGGCTCACACGCCGACTCCGACGTTGACATCCAGGAATTCATGGTTGTCCCGCACGGTGCTGCGACCTTCTCCGAAGGCCTGCGCTGGGGCGTCGAGGTTTACCACAACCTCAAGTCCGTCCTGCAGGAAAAGGGCCTCTCCACCGGCCTCGGCGACGAAGGCGGCTTCGCACCGAACCTGCCCTCCAACCGTGCAGCTCTTGACCTGATCCTGGTCGCCATTGAGCGCGCAGGATTCGTAGCAGGCAAGGACATCGCCCTGGCCCTGGACGTTGCCTCCTCCGAGTTCTTCAAGGACGGCACCTACCAGTTCGAAGGCAAGTCACTGACTGCCGCCGAGATGAGCGCCTACTACGCCGAACTCGTTGCCGACTACCCGTTGGTCTCCATCGAGGACCCCCTGGATGAAGATGACTGGGAAGGCTGGAAGACCCTGACCGACGCCATCGGCGACAAGGTGCAGATCGTGGGCGATGACCTCTTCGTCACCAACCCCGAGCGCCTGGCCCGCGGTGTCGAAACCCAGACCGCCAACTCACTGCTGGTCAAGGTCAACCAGATCGGCACCCTGACCGAGACCCTGGACGCCGTGTCCATGGCCCAGCGCGCCGGTTTCACCACCATCACCTCGCACCGCTCCGGCGAAACCGAGGACACCACCATTGCTGACATCTGCGTTGCCACCAACGCAGGCCAGATCAAGACCGGTGCCCCGGCCCGCTCCGAGCGTGTTGCCAAGTACAACCAGCTGCTGCGCATCGAAGAAGAGCTCGACGACGCCGCACGCTACGCAGGCCGCAGCGCCTTCCCGCGTTTCAAGGGCTAAATAGCAGCAAAGGCCGCGGCAGCTGGCTAAGGTTAATCACAGACCTTGGCGGCTTGCCGCGGCTTTGCCGTTTCTACGGGTCTCTTTTTTGCAGCAGGATCTTAGGAGTAGCATGGCCACGCGACGGCCCTCAGTGCCCAAGGCGCGATTCAGCGCAGGAATCGGCAGCGCCGCGGGCAAAGCGGGCGATGAACCAGTTGTCCCAAGCACGACGCCGGAACCTGGCTCCGGCGGTACACCCGCCACAGCTGGGGCCAAGGCAGGCGGATCCTCCGGGGAAAAGCGTGTCCGCAAACCGGCCTCCGGGCCCAATGGCCGCAGCCACCAGGAAGGCGTCGTCCAAGCCGCCGGGAACAGTCCGGTGCCGGCACGCTCATTTTCCGGCCGGTTGTTGGTGCTTGGCCTGACACTGGGTGTTTTTACTCTCCTCCTGGCACCCAATGTGCACACCTTCCTGCAGCAACGTGCGGAAATTTCGCAGTTGCAGGCGGACATCGCCATCCAGGAAACCCAGCAAGGCCTTCACGAGACTGAGCTGGCCCGCTGGGACGACCCGGCCTACATCAAGAAACAGGCTCGCGACAGGGTCAGTATGCTCATGCCGGGCGAGACCGGCTATTGGGTTTACGGTGCCGTCGGTGTTGACGGCCTGGAAAACTCGGTGGAAGAGGCGCAAGCCGCCGCGAGCCTGGCCACAAGCGCCAAGAATGCCACGGAAATTTCAGAGTCGCATTGGGTGGACAACCTCTGGGACGCCGTGCAAAAATCAGCCCAGGTCCAAGCCCCGGCAGTGACGCCTGTGCCGCCTGCCGCCGAGCCGGCACCCGGGGCGGCACCCGGGGCGGAGACACCGGAGGCACCAGCAGAACCTGGAGCGGAACCCGGAGCGGAACCCGGAGCGGAACCGGCGCCGGCCCCCGAAGCTGTGCCGGACCCGGACGCAGAACCAGCCCCGGAACCAGCCCCGGCGCCCTAGGCTGGCCGCCCCGCCACGCGATCCACGCTAAAATGACTGGTTGAACAACCAATAAAAATGTTTCATGAAAGGCCTTCCGTGCCCGTAACGCCAAGCTCCACCTCAGACGGGCGCGTCCCCACCCAGCTCGACCTGGACACACTCAGCCGCCAGCTCAACCGCCCGGTGCGCGACGTCGTCGAAATTCCGGCACGCTGCATCTGTGGCAATCCGCTCGTGGCCGCCACGGCACCCCGGCTCAGCAACGGCATCCCCTTTCCCACCACGTATTACCTGACGCACCCCATTCTCACCGCAGCAGCCTCGCGCCTGGAAGCCGCCGGAATGATGAACGAGATGACCGAACGTCTCGGCACCGACAGCGAGCTCGCGGCCGCCTACCAAAAAGCACATGAGAGCTACATCCACGCCCGTGAGGCCATTGGCGAGCGTGCCGGCACAGGCCCCGTTCCGGAAATCGCCGGAATTTCTGCCGGCGGCATGCCCACACGCGTCAAGTGCCTGCATGTACTCATCGGCCATGCCCTGGCCGCAGGCCCCGGCGTCAACCCGCTCGGCGACGAAGCGCTGGCCGCCGTTGCGCCATGGTGGACCGCCGAAACCTGCCATTGCGAGGGCGCCTGGGACAACGGGGCCCCCGTGCCCAACAAGGATCTCAGCCGCCACGTCAAGCACCTGAACCAGCAGGAGAACTAAGCCATATGCGCGTTGCAGCCATCGACTGTGGAACCAATTCCATCCGCCTCCTCATTGCCGACGTTTCCACCACAGACGACGGCGGGACCCACCTTGTGGACGTGCACCGCCTCATGCGTGTCGTCCGGTTGGGTGAAGGCGTTGATGTGAGCGGAGTCCTGGGCGAGGCTGCACTGGAACGCACCTTTGCCGCTGTTGACGAATACGCGCAACTGATCCAGGCCTCCGACGTCGAACGGGTGCGGTTTGTTGCCACCAGCGCGACCCGTGACGCCCGCAACCGGGACGTCTTTGTAGCCGGCATCCAGTCGCGGCTCGGCATTGGGCCGGAAGTTGTCAGCGGCGACGAGGAGGCGGCACTCTCGTTTGCCGGTGCCGTCAGTGTTTTGCCCTTGCACGAAGACCATAAGGTCCTGGTCGTTGACCTGGGTGGCGGCAGCACGGAATTTGTCATGGGCACCGCTTCCGGGGTCAGCGGCGCACTGAGCACCAACATGGGCTGCGTCCGATTTACCGAGCGTTACCTGCAAAGTGACCCGCCCACGGAGGACCAAATCAGCGCCGCAGAAGTCGCCATCGGGGCGAAACTGGACGAAGTCCTGGCCGTCCTGCCGCTGGGCGAGGTCGAGCGCATCGTGGGCGTGGCAGGGTCCATCACCACCATCACAGCCCACGCCCTCGGGTTGGCGAGCTATCAGAGCGAGGTGATTCATGCCGCCGTCGTACCTCTGGAAAAGATTGACGCTGCGGCCACATCATTGCTTCGCATGACGCGCGCCAAACGGGCCGAACTTGGCTTCATGCACCCCGGGCGCGTCGACGTCATTGGTGCGGGTGCGCTGATCTGGCGGACCGTCCTGCGGCGGCTGGTGCAACTGGGCGGCGGACGGCTGGAATCGGCAACCACCAGTGAACACGATATTCTTGATGGAATTGCCCTGGGTGCTGCACATCGCTGACCCGACCCTCTCACCGAATCGAGCCTTAATGGAGTTTGCCCCACGGTTGCGATCCATCGCCGCCGCGTTCCTGACCCTTGCCCTCACAGCGTCGGTCGTGCTGGTCGGGGCATCGGCAGCATCGGCCGATGACATCAGGAACCGGCAGTACTGGCTGGACCAGTCGGGGATTGAAAAAGCGTGGGAAACTTCCCAGGGTGAAGGCGTCAAAATTGCCATCATCGACAGCGGCATCGACAAGTCGCACCCGGACCTGAAGGGCGCGGTGGTGGGCGGAAGCGACATCTCCGGCGCCGGTGCTCCCGGGGGCACCAAGGGGATCGGAGCCGAACCAGAGCACGGCACCCTGGTGGCAACCATGCTGGCCGGCCGCGGCCACAAAACCGCCACCGCCAAGCCTTCCGCAAGCGCGTCGGCGAAGGCCAGCGCCACCCCGACCGAGTCGGAGAAACCGGGCATCGGGGCGGGCCCGGATGGGGTCATCGGTGTGGCACCCAAGGCCGAACTGCTCAGCGTTTCGGTGTGGTTGGGCAGCGAGAACCCAGCAGGGAAAAACATTGACGACCAGATTCCCGCCGCCGTGAAGTGGGCCGTGGACAACGGCGCCAAGGTCATCAACATGTCCCTGGGCAGCACCTCCACCGCGTGGCCGCAGAGCTGGGACGACGCCTTTGCCTACGCCGAAGCCAAGGACGTTGTTATCGTTGCTGCTGCCGGCAACCGGAAGTCAGGCAGCGAACAAGTTGGCGCCCCCGCCACCATCCCGGGCGTTTTGGCCGTGGGCGGACTGGACCGCGACGGTTCGGCCAGTGTTGATTCATCGTCCCAGGGGATCAGCATCGGCGTCAGCGCACCGGCCGAGGACCTGGCCGGGGGACTGCCCGGCGGCGGCTACGCCCAATGGAGCGGCACCAGCGGCGCGGCCCCCATCGTTTCCGGCGTTGCGGCCTTGATCCGCTCCAAATACCCGGATATGAGCGCAGCCCAGGTCATCAACAGGATCATCTCCACCGCGAAACCGGCAGGCGACGGTGTTCCCAATGCCATATACGGCTACGGAATTCTTGATGCAGATGCTGCAGTCAATGCCGACGTGCCGGTGGTTGATGCCAACCCGCTGGGCAGCATCGCCGAATGGATCAGGGTCCACCGCCGCGGCGAAGAGTCGCCACCGCCAGAAGACGGCGAGGCCGGCGCCGTTGTGCCTCAGCCCGCGCCCTCCTTGATTGACCGCGCAGCTCCCAGCCCCATCCCGTCCGATCAGGGTTCAAATGCCCTGCCGCAGACGCTCGTGCTCAGCTCCTTGGGATTACTTGGGCTGATTGCTGCCGGCGGAACGACACACCTCTTGGTGGCGCGGCGCAAGATCGCCGGTGCCAGCGAGGCCGACGGCAGTTCCGACATCTCCGACAGTGCTGACGGCCCTGGTGCCAGTAGCGGGTCTGACGGGGCGGGCGGTTCCGCTGCCACCGACGAGGCGCACACCGACGGACCTGCCAAGGAAACGCTGCCCGCTGCCGCTGGTCCGGGCAGGCGCGAGCACCGCGCAACGAAGCCCGGCCACAAGCACTAGTTCGGCGCCAGGCGTGCCCCGGGCCAGCGCGTCCCTGGCGAGCCCGCGCGGCACCTGCTGTTCCCAAACTATGGTGGCGCGCGCTTCGAAAAGTTGCGTTACGCCGTCGTGTAATCGGCTAGTGAATGTTTTCACAAACGATGTAGTATGGAGTTATGGCAATCACTCCCACCTTTTCAGCACGACCGCGCGTCCTTGTAGTTGGCGGCGGTTACGTCGGCCTGTACACGGCCTTTAACCTGCAGAAGAAGATCGCAAAGTCCGGTGGCATCGTCACCCTTGTTGATCCCCTGCCCTACATGACTTACCAGCCGTTCCTGCCCGAGGTTGCAGGCGGCAACATCGAAGCACGCCACGCTGTTGTTTCGCACCGCAAGCACCTGAAGCAGACCGAGCTCATCCAGGGTTCCGTCACGGCAATTGACCACGAGAACCGCAAGGCCGTTGTGGCCCCGGCCGACGGCGGCGAGCCATTCGAGCTGACCTACCACGACGTCGTCGTGGCCGCAGGTGCCATCACGCGCACCTTCCCGATCAAGGGCCTGGCCGAATCAGGCATCGGCCTGAAGACCATTGAAGAAGCCGTTGCGCTGCGCAACCAGGTTCTTTCTCTCATCGAGCAGGCCTCCACCGAGACCGACCCCGCGGTGCGCAAGCGCGCCTTGACTTTCGTCGTCGTCGGCGGCGGTTTTGCCGGCATCGAGACCATTGCCGAGCTCGAGGACATGGCCCGCGCAGCCGTCAAGCTCAACAACCGCGTCGAGCAGTCCGAACTGCGCTTCGTACTGGTAGAAGCCATGGGCCGCATCATGCCCGAGGTCACCGAGAAGCAGGCCGTCTGGGTTGTCGAGCACCTTCGCAGCCGCGGCGTTGAAGTCCTGCTGAACACCTCGCTGGACAACGCCGAGGAGAGCAACCTCAAGCTCATCAACCTGCCGGACAAGTCCGTAGCCCAGGAATTTGATGCAGACACCCTGATCTGGACCGCCGGCGTCATGGCCAACCCCATGGTCCGCTCCACCGACTTCCCGATCGAACCCCGCGGCCGCGTCTCGGTCAACGTGAACCTGCAGGTCAACGGCGAATTCGGCGTCATCCCGAACGCCTGGGCTGCCGGCGACGTTGCGGCTGTCCCGGATGTCACCGGCGGCCTGCCGGACGGCACCTGCGTCCCCAACGCCCAGCACGCACTTCGCCAGGCCAAGCGCCTCGCCAAGAACCTGTGGGCCAGCCGTTTCAACAAGCCGTTGAAGGGCTACAAGCACAAGAACCTTGGTGCTGTTGCCGGATTCGGTGAGTGGCAGGGTGTTGCCAAGATCATGGGCATCCAGCTCAAGGGCCCCCTGGCGTGGCTGGCACACCGCGGCTACCACGGCCTGGCCATGCCCACCGTGGAGCGCAAGTTCCGCGTCATCATGGACTGGTTCGTCACCATGCTGGCCGGCCGCGACCTGGCCCAGCTGGAGAACCTGCAGGCACCGCGCACCACGTTCGTTGCCGCTGCCACCCCGAAGTCGAAGCCTGCTGCTGCAGCCCCGGCGCCCGCCGCGGAAGCCAAGACTGAAGAAAAGAATGGCGCCAAGGAAGACGCTGCTGCGAAGTAGCTTTCTTTCCTGACCCAAGCGCGACGGCGGCCCTCCCCCCTTTGGGGAGGGCCGCCGTCGTACGTTGTTCCCCCGGCCCGCCGGCCCGCCGAGATGTGAGATCACGCCCGCTCCCGTCCGCCGAGATGTGAGATCACGCCCGCTCCCGTCCGCCGAGATGTGAGATCACGCCCGCTCCCGTCCGCCGAGATGTGAGATCACGCCCGCTCCGACAGGGCGTCATCTCACATCTCGCGGGGATCGGGACCGGTTCCGAGAGGGCGAAGGCGACTAAACTGGACCCATGATCATTCGTCGTGAGCGTGCCGAGGACCGCCCCGAAATATTGGCGGCCGTGGAGGCAGCCTTTCCGGAACCTGTTGAGGCGAAACTGTTACGGGAACTCTTCGCCTCGAGGGAATACCTGCCGCAACTTTCCCTGGTGGCGGAAGGGGACAGGGACGAGATCCTTGGGCATGTCATCACCACGCGCGGTTGGATTGGCGAGACGCCGTCCCTTGGTCTCGGGCCGATTGCCGTCTTGCCGGCATATCAGAACCAGGGCGTTGGGTCCGCCTTGATGAAAGCGAGCATCGCCGCCGCAAATACCATGGGGGAGTCAATACTGGTTCTACTGGGCAGCACCGACTATTACCCGCGGTTCGGGTTTGTACCGGCCGATTCCTTGGGCATCATCTCCCCGGATCCTTCGTGGGGATCGCACTTCATGGCGTTGGCGCTTGACGCGTATGCGCCTGGAACTCACGGTCGCTTCAAGTACTCGGAGCCTTTCAACGCACTCTGAGCCCGGTTTCTTCACAAGCCGCAGCATCCAGTAGTGTTTACATGAGCCGAAGTTGATCCACGGCCACGCCCCCGTATTCCAATGGCAGAGAAAATCGACTTAAAATCGACACAGTGTGGGTTCGAGTCCCACCGGGGGTACCAAAATCGTGATTACGGCGGCCCGGATGTCCTTATCGGGTACATATCGCAATAACTACCCCGCAATTCCAGCCAGCCGCGTCCAGCGGATCGGGCCGTTTCCGGGAGTGAAGCGAACATTGAGTGAACGTTTGCTGGGAAATAGCTGACAATGTTGACTTCTGGGAACATTTCGGCTGTTGCGGTCGTCGTACTTGGTAGAGTTACATAACCGAATTACCCCCTATTTTGGAGGAAGCAGCATCATGGCACTTGGTGGAAACCCGGTATTTGCCAACAACAAGAATTTCAAGGACACGCCTGCGAACCAGCGTGGCTATGTCAATGCTGGCGCCGACACCATGTCCGCACAGGCCCAGTTCTCGGCCAAGCAACTGCAGGACCTGTACAACAAGCCGGCAGCCGGCGCGTCACAGACAGGGCGCATGACGTACGACGACGTCATCATGAAGACCGTCTTCACCTTGGCGCTGGTGCTGGTTGGTGCCGCCCTGGGCTGGATGTTCCCCGTTCTGATGTGGCCGGGCGTGATCATTGGCTTGGTGCTGGGCCTGGTGAACTCCTTCAAGAAGGAGCCCTCGCCCGCACTGATCCTTGGTTATGCACTCTTTGAGGGCATGTTCCTTGGCGGGCTGTCCGGTTTACTCGAGGGCATGTACCCGGGCATTGTGATCCAGGCAGTCCTGGGCACGCTGAGCGTCTTCCTTGTCACCTTGGTGTTGTTCCGCAACGCCAAGGTCCGGGCCACCCCCAAGATGACCCGCTTCTTCATGATCGCCCTCGGCGGTTATGCGCTGTTCTCGCTGATCAACTTTGGCATGATGATGTTCGGCGCTACGAGCAACCCGTGGGGCATGCGCGGCATGGAAATCCCGGGCACCAGCATCCCGTTTGGCTTCGTCATTGGCCTGCTGGCCATCGGCCTGGCCGCGTTCTCGCTCATTGTGGACTTCACCTCGATCGAACAGGGCGTGCAGCGAGGCCTGCCCACGAAGTACTCCTGGACTGCAGCCTTTGGACTGACGGTGACCCTGGTGTGGCTGTATGTGGAGA
Organism: Arthrobacter sp. PAMC 25486; assembly: GCF_000785535.1. NCBI lineage: Bacteria > Bacillati > Actinomycetota > Actinomycetes > Micrococcales > Micrococcaceae > Arthrobacter > Arthrobacter sp. PAMC 25486. The sequence continues at coordinate 4,103,758 of NZ_CP007595.1, forward strand.
TCCTGCGCCTGCTCGCGATTTTGCGCGGCAACGATTAAATAAGCTACGGCACAACGCCCGGCCCCGTTTGGGACCGGGCGTTGTTCATATTTACCGCACCAAACCTTGTTCGCACCTAACGAAAGCAGCTCATGAACGTCTCCCCTCTGATTTGGGGCATTACCATTGTGGTCATTTTGGGCCTCCTGGCCTTTGATTACTTCTTCCACATCCGGAAGGCGCACATCCCCACGCTGAAGGAAGCAGCAATTTGGTCCTCCATCTATGTGGGCCTGGCTCTCGTCTTCGGCATCGTGGTCTGGGTCTTGGGCGGTGCCACGATGGGCGGGGAGTACTTCGCCGGCTACATCACCGAGAAGGCCCTGAGCGTTGACAACCTCTTCGTCTTCCTTGTCATCATGGCCAGCTTCAAGGTGCCCCGCGAGGACCAGCAGAAGGTGCTGCTCTTCGGCATCGTCTTTGCACTGATCGCCCGCACCGCGTTCATTTTCGCCGGCGCCGCACTGATCAACACCTGGTCCTGGATGTTCTACATCTTCGGCATCATCCTGCTCATCACCGCAGGGAACCTGCTCAAGGAAGAAGACAGCGAGGGCGACGACGCGGACAACTTCATCATCAAGCTCGCCAAGAAGCTGTTCAACACCTCAGAGCACTACGACGGCGACAAGCTTGTCACAAAGATCGACGGCAAGAAGGTCCTCACCCCGATGTTGCTGGTCATGGTCGCCATTGGCGGCACCGACCTGCTGTTCGCGCTGGACTCCATCCCGGCCATCTTTGGCCTGACCCAGAACGTATACATCGTGTTCACGGCAACCGCGTTCTCCCTGATGGGCCTGCGCCAGCTGTACTTCCTGTTGGACGGCCTCCTTGACCGCTTGATCTACCTGGCCTACGGCCTGGCCGCCATCCTGGCCTTCATCGGCGTCAAGCTGGTCCTGCATGCCCTGCATGAGAACAACCTGCCGTTCGTCAATGGTGGCGAGCCCGTCCCGGTCTTCGAGATCAGCACCTCACTTTCGTTGATCGTGATCATCGGAGTTTTGACGCTGACCATCGTCGCCTCCCTTGTCAGCAAATCGGGCAAGGCCCAGACGGTGCTGAACAACGCCCGCCGCCATGCCCAGAACTACCTTGACCTGGACTACACGGCAGACAAGGGCGAGCGTGAGCGCGTCTACGGCATGCTCATGGTTGAGGAAAAGACCATCTCGGCCATGGAACCGAAGTACCGCGACAAGCACAAGGATTCCGAAGAGATCCTGGCGCAGATCACAGCAGCCCGCCAGGCCCACTCGGACCACCTGGGCGCGTAGCCACAGCACCACGAAAGGGTCCCCCTACGCTCGACCATTGCTGGTCGAGCGTAGGGGGACCCTTTCGTGGTGCATCAACAATTTTGCGAAGGCGGGATCCACGTGGCCTTCCGGTCCCTCCACCGGTGATGGAGGGCGTCATCGCACATCTCGGCAGGGGTGGGAGGGCGCGATCGCACATCTCGGCAGGGGTGGGAGGGCGCGATCGCACATCTCGGCAGGGGCGGGAGGGCGCGATCGCACATCTCGGCGGAAGGTTAGGAGATCCTGCGGGCTCCCGGGGCGGGGGAGACGGCGAAGATGTCCGGTGCCGTGAATCCTGCCGCGGCGAAGGCCTGCTCGACGGCGGCACCCACCGCAGCCGCATCGGCCACCGGGATGAGCGCAATGGCCGATCCGCCAAAGCCGCCGCCCGTCATGCGGGCACCCAGGGCGCCCTGCGCCAACGCGGTGTCGACGGCGAGATCCAGCTCGGGGCAGGAAATCTCAAAGTCGTCGCGCATGGAGGCATGGCTTGCGGTGAGGAGTTCGCCAATGGCGACGGGTCCGGCGTCGTCCAACACAGCCACAGTGTCAAGGACGCGCTGGTTCTCGGTCACGATGTGGCGCACGCGGCGGAACGTCTCCTCATCGAGCAGACCGGCAGCCTCGTGAAGGTCGGCCGCGGCAAGGTCGCGCAGCGCCGCAACGCCCAACACTTGGGCTCCCAGCTCGCATGAGGCGCGGCGGGCGGCATAACCGCCGGTGGCGTGCGCGTGCGTGACCTTCGTGTCGACGACGAGGATCAGCAGCCCGGCGGCCGCCAGATCCAGCGGCACCAGTGTGGACTTCTGCGTGCGGCAGTCCAGGAACACGGCGTGGCCGTCGGTGGACAGCAGGGAGGCCGACTGGTCAAGGATGCCCGTGGGGGCGCCAACCACCTCGTTCTCCGCGCGCTGGCCCACCAGGACCAGCTCGTTCAGGCTTAGCCCGGCTGACTCCAACTCGTTGAAGGCAGTGGCCACGGCACACTCGATGGCGGCGGAGGAAGATAAGCCCGCACCGGTGGGGACCGTTGAATGCAGGTACAGGTCAAAGCCACCGATGGTGACGCCCATCTGGCGCATGACCCACACAACGCCCAGCGGATAGGCCGTCCAGCCGTTCATGGTGTCGTGGGACAGGGTGTCCACATCGACGGTGACAACGCCCTGGTTGCCGTAGCTGGAGACCAGCCGAGCCGTGGAGTCATCGCGCAGGCGGATGGCCACCGCTGCGGCGCGGTCGATGGCGAACGGCAGCACAAAGCCCTCGTTGTAGTCGGTGTGCTCACCGATGAGGTTTACCCGCCCGGGTGCCGCCCAGACGCCGTCGGGCGCTGCACCAAAGGTGCTTTCAAAGTCGGCAGCCACCTGGGCTGCATCGATGGAGGCGCTCACGCCAGACCTGCTTTCGGAGTAGAGGGCGTGCCGCGCAGCATGGCCGCGGTCTGCTCGGGGGTGGTGTCGTTGATGAAGGCGCCCATGGCGGCCTCGGAACCGGCCAGGAACTTCAGTTTGTCGGCTGCCCTGCGTGGTGAGGTGAGCTCCAGATGGAAGCGGCCGGCCGGGCGCAGGAAGGGATCCAGCGGGGCCTGATGCCAAGCGGCAATGTATGGCGTGGGCGTGTCATAGATGTTGTCCACGGCGCGCAGAAGGTCCAGGTACATCACAGCCAGCTCATCACGCTCCTCATCGTTCAGCGCGGCAAAGTCCGGCACGTGGCGGTGCGGTGTGAGATGAATTTCCAGCGGCATGTGTGCTGCGAAAGGGACATACGCACTGAAGTGCTTGCCCTGGGCGACCATGCGCTCACCGGATGCCGACTCATTCGCGACGATGTCGCCCAATAGCGTTGCTTCGCCGTTGTGCTGGTCGTAGAACTTGCGGGCCGCACTCGCCATGACCTGGCTGCGCGGGGGCACATAGGAGTACGCGTAAATCTGTCCGTGCGGGTGGTGCAGGGTGACGCCGATGTCCTGGCCGCGGTTCTCAAAGGGGAACACCTGCTTGACGCCGGGCAGGGCGCTGAGCGCCTCGGTGCGGTGCGCCCAGGCGTCGATGACGGTGCGTGCACGTTCGGTGGACAGCCCGCCGAAGGAGCCCATGTGCTCGGGGGTGAAGGCAACCACTTCGCAGCGGCCAAACGCGCGGCCCTTGGTGCCCCACACCGGTGACTCCGGAATGGCACCCACGGCGGGGCCCAAAGACGGGAAACGGTTTTCAAAAACTGCCACATCGTAGTCCGCTGCGGGGATTTCGGAGCGGTTGTTCCCTGTGGTGGGGCACAGCGGGCACTGGTCTGCCGGCGGCAGGTAGGTACGGGTCTGTCGGTGCGCGGCAATGGCCACCCAGTCGCCCGTCAGCGCATCGAAGCGCAGCTCGCCGGTATGCTCCTCCGAACGGGTATCCAGGGGACGGGTGTCCACGGTGGAATGGGCCTTGGCCGTCCCGCCGTCGTCAAAATAAATAAGTTCGCGGCCATCGGCCAGGCGTGTTGAGGTTGCGCGTGTCATGAGGTCTTCCTGATGGGGGCGGCCGTTGCCGCGGGGGTGGTTGCGGTGGGCGCAGCGATGAAGTGGGGGATGCGGGAGGTGAAAAGTTCGCTCGTGGCGGCATTGACCGACGCGTCGGTGATGATGGTGTCCACCGCGTCCAGCGAGGCGATGGACGCCAACGAGCGAACATGGAACTTGGTGCTGTCGGCAAGGACAATCAGGCGTGAGCTGGCCTCGATGAACGCCGCATTGGTCTCCGCCTCAAGCAGGTTCGGACTGCTCAGGCCTCGCTCGGCGTCGATCCCGTGAACACCCATGAAGCACACATCGGTGTTCAGGTGGTTCAGGACCATGCGCGCCACCGGGCCGACAAGTGCCTCCGAGGGTGTGCGCTCACCACCGGTGACGATGACCTTCAACCCGCTGTCGCCCTGCTGGCGGTACAGCAGCTCGGCAGCCTTCAGCGAGTTGGTGACCACCGTCAGGTGGTGCAGGCGGTCCAGGTCCGTGGCCAGCAGGGCGGCTAGCTGGTATGTGGTGGTGCCGCCCGTGAGCGCAAGGGTCATGCCGGGATGGATCAGTGTGAGCGCGTGGGCGGCGATGGCCGCCTTGCCCTCAAGCTGTTTGTCGGCATTGAGCAGGAAGCCCGGTTCAAGGGCGCTGAGCCGGGCGAGCCGCATGGCGCCGCCATGGATCTTGTGCAGCAAGCCGTTGTTGTCCAGGGCTTCAATGTCCCTGCGCACGGTCATCTCACTGACGTTGAGGACTATGGCGATCTCTGCCACGCGCACCGCCTCATGAAGCTGCAGTTCCTTGAGAATGCGTGCCTGACGTTCCGGTGCCAGCATGCACGGACTCCTAACCCTTGGACCAATGAAAAATTAACAGATTCAAACAAAATCTTACTTTTCTGTTCGGGGCTTTGCAAGCAATCCACCGAAACACCCGCCACGTGCGCCTTTGTTAAGCGGTACTGTATTGCCCATGACCACTCCTGACGCCCCCGCGGGGCACTCCGCGGCCACCGGACAACAGTTCACCTTGCAGCGCGGCAGTGCGCACGCGATCGTCACCTCGCTTGCCGCGGGACTGCGCCAGTATGAACGGGACGGTGTTGCGCTGGTTGAGTCCTACCCGGAGGGCCAGGTTGCCCCGGGTGCTGCCGGCATCACCCTCGCCCCGTTCGCCAACCGCGTGGATGGCGGGCTCTGGCACCTTGAGGGCGAACCCCAACAGCTGGACATCACCGAAGTTCCACTCAACAACGCCATCCACGGGCTGTTGCGCAACACCGGCTACCACGTGCTGGAGCAGGGCGAAGCGCGGGTGTTGCTGGAGGCTGTCATCCATCCGCAGCACGGCTACCCCTTCCTCATGCGCCACCAGGTCCGCTACGAGCTGGATACCGAAGGGCACCTGCGCGTGGCCCAGACACTCATCAACGACTCCGCCGCCCGCGCCCCCTTCGTCCTCGGCGCGCACCCCTACTTCACCCTCGGGGACGTGGCGCCGGAAGACCTGCGCATCCAGCTCAACGGCGCCAGCGCCCTGCAAGCCGATGAGCGGATGATCCCCACAGCCACCGTCCCCGTCGACGGCCGCTTTGACCTGCGCGCCGGCAAGCCCGTCCCCGACTCGCTCATGGACACCGCCTTCACTGACCTGTTGATGCACGACGGCGAGGGGCAGCACACGTTGTCGGCACCCGACGGGCGCAGCGTCAGCCTGTGGCACGACGACAGCGTCAGCTATGTCCACGTCTACATCACGGACACGTTCCCGGGCCGTTCCCTGGCGGTCGCCATGGAACCCATGACGGGACCGGCGAATGCCTTCAACTCCGGCGACGGGCTGCGCTGGCTGGAGTCCGGAGCCTCCTTCACCATGAATTGGGGCATCCAAGCCACGTTGTAGGTACACTTTCGGGCCGATCCGCCGCGCGGAAATGGACACCGTTTAACGTATTTTTGCCACATGGGGAATTATTGGTTTATGACGTCCGACCAGCAGCGCCAAGAGCGCAGTATCCTAGACGAATCTTCCGCGGTGCCCAACGGCATGCGTGTGGCAGGAGCGTGGTCGTGGCGGGTGGCCATTGTGCTCCTCGTTGCCGCCATGGTGATCTGGCTTCTGAGCAAGATCACCATACTGCTCATCCCCATCATGATCGCCACCATCCTGGCGACCCTGCTGCGTCCGATAGTCAAGAAACTCAAGCAGTGGGGCGTGCCGCAGGGCCTCAGTGTTGCCATCGCCGAGGTGGGTCTCATTGTCCTGGTGGTGGGTGCCCTGGTCTTGGTGGGCAGGCAGCTGGTGGTTGGCTTCAGCGACCTGAGCCAGCAAGCCGTCAAGGGCCTGATCCAGATCCAGGACTGGCTGACCAGCGGGCCGTTGGGGCTCAGCAACGATCAAATGACCAAGTACCTCGACGAGGCCCTGGCCGCACTGCAGAACAACACCGGCACCATCCTTTCCGGCGCATTGGGTGTGGGCACCGGCCTCGGCCATTTCACGGTGGGGCTGCTGCTGACCCTGTTCATCCTGCTGTTCTTCCTCCTCGAAGGCCAGGATATCTGGGCTTTCCTGGTCAAGTTCTTCCCGCGCCGCGCCCGTCCCGCCGTCGACGGTGCCGCCCGCAAGGGTTGGACGTCCCTGGGCAACTACGCACGCGTCCAGATTCTCGTTGCCGCCGTTGATGCCGTGGGTATCGGTGTTGGTGCGGCCATCATCCAGGTGCCGCTGGCGCTTCCCCTCGGCGTCCTGGTCTTTGTGGGCTCGTTCATTCCCGTGGTGGGTGCCCTGGTCACCGGCGCCGTGGCCGTGCTGCTGGCACTCGTGGCCAACGGCTGGGTCAACGCACTGGTCATGCTCGGCATCGTGCTGCTGGTCCAGCAGCTTGAAAGCCACGCCCTGCAGCCCTTCATCATGGGCCGGGCGGTCTCCCTCCACCCCGTCGCCGTGATCCTGGCCGTGGCCGCCGGCTCCGGCATTGCCGGCATCCTCGGTGCCCTGTTCGCCGTCCCCATGCTCGCCGTGGCCAACTCCTTCATCCGTTATGTCGCCTCCCGCGGCTGGGAAAATGATCCGGAGCTGCCGGATATCTACGGCCTGCCACAGGTGGTGCCCGACGGCGGTGCTGCCGCCACCGACGCTGCCGTCGCCGGCCCGGGTGCCACCCAAGCCGGCGGGGATGCCCAGCCGGGTTCCGGCGTCGAACATCAACAGCCAGGCAACTAAATTCTGCCGCCACCATTGGGCGGACAGCGCCCAGACCCACGTTTGATAGAGAAAGAGAAAAGTACCGTGAACGCAACCAGCGATCTCCCCGTAACCCTTGCCGACATTGAAAAGGCCAGGGAGCTGTTGGAGGAGATTATTGCGGTTACCCCGATTGAGAGTTCACGGGCGTTGGGGCGCATGACCGGCTCGGACGTGTTTTTCAAGTGCGAGAACCTGCAGCGCGCGGGCTCGTTCAAGGTGCGCGGCGCCTATGTGAGGATGGCCAGGCTGTCCCCGGAGGAGCGCGCACGCGGCGTGGTGGCGGCCTCGGCAGGCAACCATGCCCAAGGTGTGGCCGTTGCGGCCAAGGCGCTGGGCATCAAGGCGCGGATCTACATGCCCGTGGGTGTGGCCCTGCCCAAGCTTGCTGCCACGCGCGGGCACGGCGCCGAGGTGGTGCTGCACGGCTACAACGTGGACGAGTCGCTGGCCGAGGCGGAGCGCTATGCCAACGAAACCGGCGCCGTATTTGTGCACCCGTTCAACAATGTCGACGTTGTTGCCGGGCAGGGCACCATTGGCCTGGAAATCCTGGACCAGGTGCCCAACGTAGACACCATCATCATGGGTGTTGGTGGTGGCGGGCTGTTGGCCGGTGTTGCGGTGGCCGTGAAGGCGCGTGCCAAGGAGCTTGGCCGCGAAATTCGGGTCATTGGCGTGCAGGCCGAAAACGCCGCAGCCTACCCGCCCTCACTGGCTGCCGACGCCTTGGTGCCGCTGAAAAAGGTATCGACCATGGCCGACGGCATTGCCGTGGGCCGTCCCGGACAGTTGCCGTTCTCCATCATCCGCGAACTCGTGGACGATGTCATCACGGTCAGCGAAGACTCCTTGGCCCGCGCCTTGATTTTCCTGCTCGAGCGTTCCAAAATGGTGGTGGAGCCGGCCGGTGCCGTGGGTGTTGCCGCGCTCATGGAAGGCAAGATTGAAAACCCGGGCACCACTGCGGTCATCCTCTCGGGCGGCAACATTGATCCCATGCTGATGCTCAAGGTCATCCAGCGAGGCCTGGCAGCGGCCGGGCGTTTCATGACCGTGCGCATCATGCTCAACGACCGTCCCGGCTCGCTCGCCACCATTTCCCGGATCATTGCCGAGAACGATGCCAACGTCACCGGTGTGGACCACACGCGTGTGGGCGGTTCCATCTCCATGGGCGACGTCTCGATCACCGTGAACCTGGAAACCAAGGGCCATGAGCACTGCGAACTGGTACTGACGGCGCTGCGGGCCGAAGGCTTCCAGCCGATCGTGGTCCACTAGTCCCCAGCCACCGGGGCCCTCGGAGCTGCGGGCCCACCCAGCGGCTCCCACTGCGTGGTGCACCACCAACGAAGGCGGAGGTGCGCTGGAAGGCGCGCCCCGCCGTCGAACTTAAACAACTAACCCGCAGAAAACGGCGAAAATCACGTCAAAACCGTGTATTTTCGCCGTTTTCTGCGGGTCAGCTCCCCACACCCTGCCACTGCCCACAAGCTCGCAGCGGGCCTCGGATGTGTGGGCCCTGCTTAGTTAGCCTTGGTAGGGCTTGGCGGAGATGATCTCCACGGCGATGTCGCGGCCGTTCGGGGCCAGGTAGCTGAGCTTGTCGCCAACCTTGCGTCCCATGATGGCTTCGCCGAGTGCGGAGCGTTCGCTGTATACTTCCAGCTCGCCTGCGCCAACTTCGCGGCTGCCGAGCAGGAAGGTGGTTTTGTCGCCCGCGATCGTGGCAACAATGACCATGCCCTGCTCCACAACGCCATCGTCGGCAGGCGCCTCGCCCACGCGGGCGCTGCGCAGCATTTCGCTGAGCTGACGGATGCGGGCCTCGATCTTGCCCTGCTCATCCTTGGCTGCGTGGTAGCCGCCGTTCTCCTTAAGGTCGCCTTCTTGGCGGGCCTGTTCGATCTTGCTGACAATGTCGGCACGGCCGGGACCGGAAAGCTGGGTCAGCTCGACCTGCAGGCGGTCAAAGGCTTCCTGCGTCAGCCATGCAGAAGGCGCACTGTTAGTGGTAGGCACGTAGTTCTCCTTGAATGTACAAAAGCAAAGGCCCCGCAGCAGGCGGTCCAATGAATGATCCAGACGGTGCACTTGCATAAAGTACACAATCCACATGCTGAAAATTCAAAGACTGACCAAGCGGGGCAGATGGTAATAGGCTCTAGTTTAGTCAATAAGGCGGATAAACCCAAGAATGGACACGTTGAGTGTTACGCGGGGTTCACGATCCAGCAATTTTCAACCACGCCCGTCACGGCCAGGGCGTCCGTTCGGAGTTCGCCACGGACGGTGGTGGTGCGACCATTTTCGGAGCCCGCATCCTCGCCGTTGGGGCCTATGGTGATGACGTTCCAACCCACCACGGCGTAGCTGTCGTTCATGGCCTTCAGGGCGCATTTGGCGGTGGCGTCGGGGGACTTGGTGACGGCCAGGTCCACGGTTGTCATGGTGCCGTCCACCACGTTGTAGCTCAGCAGTTTCTGGCTGACACCCGTGTTCCCACCCATCACCGACCACAGCACCCAGGACACTGACAACACCGCGGCAACGAGCAGCAGAATTTTTTGCGTTCTTTTGGACACGCTCCGCTTGGGTGTGCCGTATCGATTGGCTAGGCTGGGAGCTGCTGGAGAATCAGAAGTTGTCACTGCATCCACTTGTATCTGTTCCGCGGACATCCGCGGTCTGGCCGCCCCAGTGAACGAGGCGCTGGACTAGTGACAAGTTTAGCCTTGATTGGGCCCCTGTTTTTCCTCCGCAGTTTCCTTGACAGCCAGCTTCACCAGAATCGAAGGTACCCTGACGTGAACATCAACGAGCACTCGGAAGCGCAGCCGTTGCGTCTTTTGGCGGTTCATGCCCACCCGGACGATGAGGCAAGCAAGGGTGCTGCCATGATGGCCTCCTACGTTGCCTCCGGCGTTGAGGTGATGGTTGCCACCTGCACCGGCGGCGAACGCGGGGACATCCAGAACCCGGCCCTCATCGGGGACCCGCATTCCGCCCGTGACATGGGCGGTGCACGACGGCTGGAAATGGCCAAGGCGGCCAAGATTCTGGGCATCAAGCACCAATGGCTCGGATTCACCGACTCGGGCCTGCCCGAAGGCGACCCCCTCCCGGCCCTGCCGGCCAACTGCTTCGCCGCCAAGCCCCTGGACGTGGCCGCCGCACCGCTGGTCCGCCTGGTCCGGCGCTTCCGGCCGCACGTGATCGTCTCTTATGACGAAAACGGCGGCTACCCGCATCCCGACCACATCATGTCGCACAAGGTTTCCGTCGAGGCCTTCAACGCGGCCGGCGACCCGGAGCAGTACCCCGGCACCGGCGAGGCATGGGAGCCGTCCAAGTTGTACTACGATCTGGCGTTCAACCCGCAGCGTTTCCGGGCCCTGCACTACGCCCTGCAGGATGCCGGCCTGGCCTCGCCCTACGCGGAACGCCTGGCCGCCTGGCTCGAGGCTGACCCGGAGGGACACACCCCGCCCACGAGCAAGCACCCCACCACCACACAGATTGACTGCGGGGACTACTTTGAGACCCGCGACGACGCCCTGCGCGCGCATGCCACCCAGGTTGATCCCAACGGCTTCTTCTTCGCCGTGAGCCCGGCCATGCAACGGAAAGTGTGGCCGTGGGAGGACTATTCGCTGATTGAATCCCGGGTGCCCACCACCGGACCCGAGAACGACCTGTTCGCTGGCCTACGATAGATAGTGGACGTTTTCCCGCAAGCACCGAGCTGCGGGGGATGAAAACGAAAGACGAATTGTGCTCAAACTGATTTTGCTGGCCGCCACCGACCCCGCCATTCCTACCCAGCCTGGCCTGCGCCCCGGCCTGACCGAGGACCAGATCACGCCCGGCCTGCTGGGCTTTGTCGTGACCTTCGGCATTGTGCTGGTCATGGTTTTCCTCATCCGTGACATGGTCAAGCGCATCCGCCGCGTCCGCTACCGGGCCCAGATTGAGGAGGGCCAGGCCGGCGGTTCACATGGCCCCAATGCCGAGCACATGGGCATTCCCATGATGAGCGAGCAAGCCATGAGGGAAGCCAGCTACCTGCACGACGCCGGTCCCCAGACTACCGCTGACCCGACAGCCACCGCTGTGGACACGGAGTCGGACGGCTCCGCGCAGGGTCCCAAGCAGCCCAGGGCATGAACAGGCTGGCGGGTGAGCCCAGTGCCTACCTCCGCCAGCATGCAACAAACCCTGTCGATTGGCAGCCCTATGACGGGGCGGCCTTTGCCGACGCCATGGCACGCGATGTTCCCATTTTTCTTTCCGTGGGCTACGCTGCGTGCCATTGGTGTCATGTCATGGCGGGGGAGTCCTTCCAGGATCCCGCCATTGCCGCATACCTGAACGAGCACTTTGTCTCCATCAAGGTGGACCGTGAGGAACGCCCCGACGTGGACGACGCCTACATGGCGGCCACCCAGGCCCTGAGCGGCGAGGGCGGCTGGCCCATGACCGTTTTCCTGACACCCGACGGGAACGCGTTTTACGCCGGCACATATTTTCCGCCCCGCCCCGGCACCGGCCGCCCCTCATTCCGGCAGGTGCTTGAGGCTGTCACCGAGGCCTGGCGTGAGCGACGGGATCAGGTGCTCCAAACAGCCGCTTCCCTCGCCGAGACGCTGGCACAGCCGCTGTGGCAGGTGCGCACAACGGCGGCCCAAACAGTGCAGGCACCATCCGCCGTCGAACTTCAGGCAGGGCCGGAAAACAGCTGGACGGAGGCGGCCCGGCTGGCTGTTGCCGCCATGCTGCGGGCCGAGGATCCCGTGCATGGCGGGTTGGGGCAGGCTCCGAAGTTTCCGCCCACGCCCGGGCTCGAGTTCCTGCTGCGGCACGCCGCCGCCGTCCCGTCGTCAGAGGCGCGCGGTTTGGCCGGCCGGACGCTGGGCGCCATGGTGCGATCGGCCCTGTTTGACCGGTTGGGTGGCGGATTTGCCCGCTACTCGGTCACGGCGGACTGGTCCGAGCCGCACTACGAGAAAATGCTGTATGACAACGCCGGGCTGTTGCGCGTGCTGGTGCACTGGATCCGGCTGGCCGGTGAGACCTCCCAGGACATGCCCGACGGCGGCACCTCCACCGGCGGTCCCGCGCCGCTGGGTGCCGCCGAGGCAGCGGACGCCGTGGCTGCGACCATCGGCTGGCTCATGGCGGAGATGCGGTTGCCGGGCGGGGCGTTTGCGTCGTCGCTGGATGCCGACACCGTCATTGACGGCGTGCACCATGAGGGTGCCAGCTACCAGTGGACGGTTGCCGAGCTGGAAGCCGCTGACCGGGAACTCGCGGCCCAGGTGGCCGGATTCATGGGGATCGGTGCGGGGCAGGCCAGTCCGTTGCATCCGGGCCGGGAACTTTCCGCGGCAGAACAAGCCCAGTGGGCGCGCATCAAGCCGGCCCTGCTGGCCATGCGGGCCCGCAGAATCATGCCCGCCCGGGACGAGAAGGTCGTGGCGGCCTGGAACGCCATGCTCATGGCCGCGCTTGCCGAAGCCGCCATGGTGCGCCAGGAGCCGGAGTGGCTGGCGGCCGCCGTCGAACTGGGTGAGTATTTGCGGTCGGTGCATTGGGACGGGCAGCTGCTGCACCGGGTGTCCCACGCCGGGCAGACACGCGGCATCAAGGGCCTGCTGGAGGATTATGCTGCCAGTGCCAACGGCTATTTGAGTCTGTATGCGGCCACGGGGGATGCCCGCTGGTTTGAGTTTGCCGGGGAACTTGTCCGGGCCATCGAGCAGGAGTTCATCGCCGACGGCGTGGTCCTGAACCGGGGAGTCACGGATGGTTCGGACGGGGCCGTGCCTGGTTCGCGCACCGCCGATCCTTTCGACAATGCAACGGCAAGCGGGGTGGCCATGCTGGCGGAGGCCTTCATCTCGTGGTCGGCCTACACGGGTTCCGGGCGGCACCGGGCCATGGCGGCGGCCATGCTGGCGAGTGTTCCGGAGCTTGCCCGGCGGGCGCCGCGCTCGGCCGGCGGGCTGCTCGGTGCTGCGCTGGCACTGGCTGCAGGTCCCCTGGAGATTGCCATTGTTGGGCCAGCTGGTGCGGAGCGGGACGTCCTGGTGCGTCAGGCGTGGGCCGCGTCGAAACCCGGCCTGGTTGTGGCGGTGTGGGACGGGCTCGGCGCTGCGCCCGTGACGCTGCTTGAAGGACGGTTGCTGGCCGAACGTTTCGAGGCCGGAACGGAGCCGTTGGCCTACGTCTGCCGGAACATGGTGTGCGCCCGCCCCGTGGCGACCGTGACGGAGTTGCGGCAATTGTTGCGCTAATTGTGTTGCTGCTTACCCTCCGCGACGGTGTTTATCGACTAGATTGATCAGATGCACTTCTCCGTCCGGGGACTTGTGGGGAAAATCCGGAAGGAATCAAGCATGCGAGTTTTGCGCCGAATTGTTTTTCCAATTTTGTGGTTGTTGCTCTTCAGCATCATCGCCGCAGCACTGGTCAAACTGGCCTTCTTTGACGGGCTGAAAGACCAGGGCGAACATATGGTTCCCGGAGCCAGCATCCAGGTGCCCGTCATTGAAACCGCCCGCGGCACCGTGACGAACACGGTGGAGCTGACCGGGGCCGTACAGAGCGACGCCGCCGTGCCGGTCCGGTCGACGGCAGCCGGGAAAGTAGTGTACTTCTTCGTGGAAGAGGGCGCCCAGGTTGCCTCCGGTGACAGGCTGTTCCAGGTCCGCGCCGAAGTTGCCCCTGAACCCACGGCCTTTGTGCCGGAGCCTGACTCCGAAGACGGCAAGGATGCACCGACCGCGCAGTCCGCACCCCCTGCCCCGGTCTACAGCTACACCGATGTACTCGCCCCGGCCGCCGGCACACTCGGCACCTTGACGGTGCTGCTGGATCAGGAAGTCAGCGTCGGCGAGAACGCCGGAACCGTCGCCCCGGGCAGCTTTTCCATCACGGGATCCCTGACCACGGCGCAGCAGTTCCGCCTGCTGGGCAAGCCCGCCACGGCCACGGGAACCGTCACGAACGGCCCGGCACCGTTCGCCTGCCAAAACGTACAGCTCAGCAACAAGGAAACAACCGCCGACAGCGGGCGGAATTCCGATCCCGGCATGGGCGCCGTGGCTCCGGTGGCGCAGGGCGAAGGATCCGGCCAGGTCAGCTGCGCCGTGCCAGCGGATGTAACCGTCTTTCCAGGACTCGGTGCCACGATCACACTGGTCGCGGGGGAGTCGCAGAATGTGCTGACCCTGCCGCTGACGGCCGTGAAGGGCAGCGTCCAGAACGGCCTCGTGTGGATCCCCGCGGCCGATGGCAGCGGAACGTCCGAGGAACGCAAGGTGGTCCTTGGCCTGAACGACGGCGAGCAGGTTGAGATTGTCGAGGGCCTGGCCGAAGGTGAACCGGTGCTCGAATTCGTCCCTGGCGTGGATGCCGTGCTGCCTGACGGGCAGATGGCCGGCTTCGGCATGATGGGCGGATAGCCATGACTGGCATATTTCCTGAAGACAGGGAGGGCGCGGCAGCCGCACAGCGGACCCACGACTCCGACGGCGCAAACCCACCCCTGGTTGACCTGAACAACGTCACCCGGACAGTTCTCCTGCCCGATGATGAGGAACTGCACATCCTGCGCGGCATCGACCTGCAGATCCGGGTGGGCGACCACACAGCAATCGTGGGCCGCTCCGGCTGCGGCAAGTCAACGCTGTTGAACATCCTGGGCCTGCTGGATTCCCCCAGCACCGGAACCATGCACTTTGAGGGAACACCCGTGACGAAGCTGCGTAACAACGCGCGCGCCAAGCTGCGCGGGGCCAGCATCGGCTTCGTGTTCCAGCAATTCAACCTCCTCCCGGGCCGCACCGCCCTGGAAAACGTCATGACACCGCTCATGTACGGCAGCGGGAAGGAGTTTTGGCGCCGCAACACGATCGCCATGGACATGCTTGACCGGGTGGGACTTGCCGCCCGCGCCGCCACGCAGCCGCACATGCTCTCCGGCGGCGAGCAGCAGCGCGTGGCCATTGCCCGCGCCCTCGTGCGGCGGCCGCGGCTGATCCTCGCCGATGAGCCCACCGGTGCCCTGGACGTGGAAACCGGGCAGGCCGTCATGGACCTGCTGGACACCATTGCCACTGAATCCGGCGCGGCCCTGGTGACCATCACGCACGACCACAATGTTGCAGCGCGTGCCCGCACCCGCTACCGGCTGGACGCGGGTGTGCTCACGGCCACCGACGGCGCCCTGGCCGATCCGATGCTGGCGGGGGTGGGCGCATGACGGCGTTCATCTCCACCATGGTGGAGGCGTGGTCAGAGCTGCGCATCCACAAGACCCGTGTGCTGCTGGCCCTCGTGGGCGTCGCCCTTTCGGTGGCCGTCCTGACCACGGTGGTGGGCGTGGGGAATCTTGCCCGGGAAGGCATGCGCCTGGACTCCGAGCGCAACGGCGGACGCGAGGCCACCCTGTCCGTGTCCATCTACCCCGGCGGCGACGGCAGTCAGGCCGTGGACCAGGCCGAGACCTCCAAAATCCTCGACGCCACCATCGAACGGTTTGGCTTCACCCACGCCTCTCAGTACAAACAGGCGCAGGGGCGCTTCCAGTTCCCCGACGGAGTTCAGACCGTTGAGTTGGCGGTGGTGGACCCGTCCTACGGTGACATCACCCGGGTCGACGTCTCCCAAGGCGGCTGGTTTGCAGCGGACGACGCCGACCGGCTGGCTCCCGCCGTCGTCGTCAATGAAGCATTTTATGCGGCCGCGGGACGGCCCGACCTCACCACCAACCCGCAGCTCACCGTTTTGGGTGCCAACAGGACCACCGCGGTCATGATCGGGGTTATGCCCAACCGGTACCCCGAAGAGATGGCGCGGGCGTACATGCTGACCGAGTCGGCGGCAGCCGTCGGCATCAGCGACGATCCTTGGGGTGGCGGCATGGGCCAAGAACTGCGGATTTGGGTTCCCGCCGGGACCGCGGATGAGCTGATGCAGGTGCTCAATACCGACCTTGCCCAACAGCTGCCCGAATCGTCCGTCAGTGTTTACCGCAGCGACTACGCGGCCTACGGCGACCCGTTCGCCATGATCCAGCTAATGGTGGGCGGCATTGCGGCCCTGATCCTGCTGCTGGGTGCGGTGGGGCTGTTGAACATCTCCATGGTCACGGTGAAGTACAGGGTGCGTGAGATCGGCATCAGACGCAGTTTTGGTGCCACCTCGGGACGCATCTTCACCGGCGTCATGATGGAGTCCGTCGTCGCCACCACGGTTGCGGGTGCGCTCGGCGTCATGCTGGCCGTGGCCGTCGTGAAGAACCCCTGGGTGGAATCCAAGGTGGCGCCGGGGCTGGACATCTACCCGGCATTCCCTGTGGAGGCCGCGCTGCTCGGCCTCGGCGCGGCCGTGCTGGTGGGTGCCCTCGCGGGCGCCATTCCGGCGCTCGTGGCCATCCGTGTCAAGGTCATCGACGCCATCCGCTTCTAGCCCCTGCGTCAAACTCCGCGTTCAAACCCCAACCTTCAAACGCTCCTGCAGATAACGGCGTGTTTTTCAAGACGCTCCTGCAGATAACGGGGTATTTTTCAGGACGCTCCTGCAGATAACGGGGTATTTTGGCGGACGCTCCTGCAGATCCCGGTGCGTTTTGGCGGACGCCACCAGGCGTGTGACAGCGCCTGGTGGCGAGCTATCGCTGCTGTCAGGGCGTTCGGTGGTTTCCTCTGCGGGCCGGCCAAGGCAACGGCGATCCCAATACGCGCACGGTGGTTGAGCCGTCACGTGGTTCCACCGTGCCGAGTTCTTGGAAGTCCCACTTGCGGTACATTGCGTAAGCTGCGTCGGCTTGGCCGTAGACGCCCAAGACCGCGTGCGTTTCAGGGCGGTCGGCCAGCAGCCTGCGCATGCATTCCTTGGCGATGCCTCGGCCGCGATGCTCCGCCGACACAGCAAGTTCTTGAATGACCACCAGATTTTCCGGCGGAGTGGACATGGCTCGGACGTCACGGCCGGGCCCAGTTGTTTCCCACAGAATCTTTTGCCATGGCTGGTCGTCAACAATTCCATGGGACAGGGCGATACCCGCCACCACTCCGGCCATGTAGGCAACCACAAGCCTTCCGCCCCGCTGCGCCAGTTGTTCAGGGCCCCAACTGGCAATGGTGTCCAGCTCGGCCGGATCCTCTAAGTAGGGGGCAGCAGAGAACGCAGCAGTGAAAACAGTTCTCACATCAGCCCAAACTTCGGACGGCGCAGCGCCCTCGTAGATTTTGAATTGAGGTGCTGCGGGAGGAGTGGTTTGGGGCATCTGATGAGACCACGGCGGCTGTGCCGCCTGCCCAAGTGTTACGTGAACGTTGGGCTTCTGTTGTGTTCCTCTGCCCACCAAAGCTCTCTGGAGCCGCAGCTTGCAGGCCTAAAATAGCTGCACCGTAAGGCTCCAGGCAGCGCTCGATGAAGACACCCGGAGCGGGACAGTCTCAGGGCCCGAGTCGCCGCAACTGATTTGCACCGGCGCACGGTTTGGCCTCAACCGTGCGCCGCTCCATGAGTGGCGCACGGTTGACAGCAACCCGTCCGCAGGCCCAAAGTTTGGACAGCCAGACAGCCAGACAGCCAGACAGCCAGACAGCCAGACAGCTGGACAGCCAGGCAGCCAGACAGCCAGCGGTCCAGCCCAATAGTTAGCCAGTCAGTCAGCCGAAGACGACGAGCACGATCGCCAGGAAGTGCGTGGCGAAGGCGGCCACGGTCAGTGCATGGAACATCTCGTGGAAGCCAAAGTGGCGGTGGCTGAAGTTGGGCTTCTTGATTCCGTAGATGACGGCTCCGGCAATGTACAAGGCGCCGCCCAGACAGATCAGGACGGTGGGGAGAGCGCCGGCCGCCCAGAACTGCGGCAGGAAGAACAACGCCGTGATGCCCAACAGGACGTAGATCGGCACGTACAGCCAGCGTGGGGCGCCCACCCACACCACGCGGAAGATGACCCCGGCGATGGCGCCGGACCAGATCATCCACAGCAGCAAGGTAGCCGTGGGCCGGGGAAGCATCAGGTAGGAGAGCGGCGTGTAAGAGCCGGCAATGACCATCATGATGTTGCTGTGGTCCAGGCGCTTGAGCGTGGCCTTGGCAGTGGGTGACCAGTTCCCACGGTGATAAAGCGCACTTGTGCCAAAAAGCAAGACACCGGTAATGGCGTAGATGGCGCAGCTGACTTTGGCACCCGTACTGGGGGCAAATGCCACCAGGAGGGTGCCCGCAATGAGCACCAGGGGTGCTGTGCCTGCGTGCAGCCAGCCGCGCCATGTCGGCTTGAGTTCAAGGGGGCTGGTCATGGTGAAAGCCTAGCGCAACCGTAAATAAGTTACTTTCAGGTAGCAAGGTGCCGGGATCAGCCTGATAAGAATTCCCTGCCCGTGCGGGTACTCTTGAGCTAGCAACATTCGTACGGCCGCAGGGCCATTATTCGCAAAGGTCCGGTGCACTTATATGCGGTTGTCCACCGCCTCCGTGCGGATGCCAAAGCTGTTGTACAACTTCTATGAACGCCGCCTGGCCAGATCCCTTGACCTGTCCAGCGTCCCCGCCCACATCGGGGTCATGGTTGACGGCAACCGACGCTGGGCCAAACAGTTCAACGCCCCCACAAGCCAGGGACACCAGGCCGGGGCCGACAAAATCTTGGAGTTTCTGGGCTGGTGCCAGGACTTGGGCATCAAGGTTGTCACGTTGTACATGCTCTCCACCGACAACATGAGCCGCTCGGCCGAAGAACTTGACGAGCTCATGGGCATCATCGCCAACACCCTTGATTTGCTCGACGCCGACACAGACATCAGCGTCCACGCCATGGGCGCCCCGGAGCTGCTCCCGGACTATCTGGCTGCACGGCTGTCATCGCTGACAGCCCGCGTCCCGGCCAAGGAGCGCATCCACGTCAACATGGCGATCGGCTATGGCGGCCGGCGTGAAATTGTCGACGCCGTCCGCGAACTCCTGCATGACGCGGACTCCGCGGGGCGCACCATGGCAGACGTTGCCGACAGCCTTACCGTCGATGACATCTCCAAGTTCCTGTACACGCGCGGCCAGCCAGATCCGGACCTGGTAATCCGCACCTCCGGGGAACAGCGCCTCTCGGGATTCTTGATGTGGCAAAGCGCCTACAGTGAGTTTTACTTTTGTGAGGCCCTCTGGCCGGCCTTCCGAAAAATCGACTTCCTCCGGGCCCTGCGCGACTACGCCGGGCGCAGCCGCCGCTTCGGTAGCTAGGCCCACGCCGCATTGCAAAGCCACCTCCGCTCCGAGATGATCCTTGCCTGTGTGCTCTCCAGCGCGGCCGGATTCGTTGATGCCGTAGGCTTCATCCACTTGGGCGGCTACTTTGTCTCCTTCATGAGCGGGAACTCCACCCGCGGCGGCACGGCCCTGGCCGAGGGGAACTGGATGGGCTTCGCCCTCGCGTTTGGCCTGGTCGCAGCGTTCTTTTTCGGCGTTGTCAGCGCCGCGATCCTGCGACGGCTCGTCCCGTCCCGCAAACGGATGGCGGTATTACTGTACGTGACGCTGGCACTCGCGTCCGCCGTCGTACTCTTTGATTTGGGTGTGGGAAGCTGGCTGGCCCCGGCCATGATGGCGGTGGCGATGGGGGCCGAGAACGTCATTTTTGAGCGCGACGGCGAGGTCAGCATCGGCCTGACGTACATGACCGGCACGCTGGTGAAGATGGGCCAGCACATTGCCAATGCGCTGACCGGCGGAGAAAAACGGCTGTGGCGGCGGTACCTGCTGCTGTGGCTCTCGCTCACCACGGGCTCGATCATTGGCGGGCTGGCCTACCTTGCGCTGAACCTGAACGCACTGTGGATCGCTGTGGGAGTGCTGGTGCTGTCGGTGGTCTTCAACGGCTGGCTGCGCAGAAGTCCGCGCCGCCTGGGCTCCACCCGCGTCATCTTGTAGCGTCGCATCACGTTCATCCAACGTTCACAGACGGTTGTGGCGTGGCGCCCACGCAGCCCCGAAAACCGGCGTAGTTTGGGCATAACGGAGGGCAACTCCGCCCGACGTACCGAGAAGAGTTCCGGTTGTTCCCAGCGGCCGGAAGGGCTGGAGCCGACGTGGTTGAAACATTGCACACCGAGCAGCATTCCCCCAACCAGCAAGCCCCCAATCAGCAAGCAGGCGCGAAATTGCGCACTTACGTCCTTGACACCTCCGTTTTGCTCTCTGACCCGCGCGCCATCACCCGCTTTGCCGAACACCATGTGGTTCTGCCCATCGTTGTCGTCTCGGAGTTGGAGGCCAAGCGCCACGATCCCGAGCTGGGCTATTTTGCCCGCGTCGCCCTGCGCCTGCTGGATGATTTGAGTCGCGAGCATGGTGGGCTGGCCTCGCCTGTTCCCCTGGGGCACGACGGCGGTACTTTGCGTGTGGAGCTCAACCACGTTTCGCTTGAGGTGCTTCCGGCGGGCATGCGCGGCATGGACAACGACTCGCGCATTCTTGCCGTGGCGAAGAACCTGGCCCGGGACGGTCACGAGGTGACCGTCGTGTCCAAGGACGTGCCCATGCGGGTCAAGGCTTCCGCGCTGGGGCTGGTGGCACAGGAGTACCGGAACGAGCTCGTGCCGGATTCCGGGTGGACGGGCGTGGCGGAAGTGGATGCCACGGAGGCTGAGATCACCGCCCTGTACAACCACGAGCCCGTGCCGATTCCGGACGCTGCGGTGCTGCCCGTCAACACCTCGCTGATCATCAGCAGCAACAGGGGCTCAGCACTGGGCAGGGTGGGCGCAGACCAGCAGGTGCGGCTGGTGCGCGGGGACAGGGAGGTGTTTGGCCTGCACGGCCGCTCGGCTGAACAACGCCTTGCCCTCGACCTGCTCTCTGACCCGGAAGTCGGCATCGTCTCACTGGGAGGCAGGGCCGGCACCGGCAAGAGCGCGCTGGCCCTGTGCGCAGGGCTGGAGGCCGTGCTGGAACGCAACGAGCACCGCAAGGTGGTGGTGTTCCGGCCGCTGTACGCCGTGGGCGGGCAGGAGCTGGGCTACCTGCCGGGATCCGAAAGCGAGAAGATGAACCCGTGGGCGCAGGCCGTCTTTGACACCCTTGGCTCGGTGGTTTCCGAGACGCTCATGGATGAAATTATGGAGCGCGGCATGCTTGAAGTCCTGCCGCTGACACACATCCGGGGGCGCTCCCTGCATGATTCCTTTGTCATTGTGGACGAGGCCCAGTCCCTCGAGAAGAATGTCCTGCTGACGGTCATGAGCCGGATCGGCCAGCGTTCGAAGATTGTGCTGACCCACGACGTTGCCCAGCGCGACAACCTCCGTGTTGGCAGGCACGACGGGGTGGCGGCCGTGGTGGAAACGCTCAAGGGGCACCCCCTCTTTGGCCACGTGACGCTGACCCGGTCGGAGCGTTCGCCGATCGCCGCGCTGGTCACTGAGATGCTGGAACGGGCCGAAATCTAGCCTGCCACGCTCCTGCCACACAGAGGGTGTGGCAGGAAGTGAGCTCAGGCGTTGGGGCCCAGATCCCACGGGATGTGGGCCCGCACATCTGTCAGGCCCATGCTCACTTCCTCAAAGAGGTCGTCGAGCATGTACTCGTCGACGCCCAGCAGCACCATCCAGTGCCCCGCGCCGGCGGTGTCGCCATCCAGGGACTGGGACGCCACGCAGATTCCCGTCTCAAGGTCGATGCGCACCGCCGTGCGGCCCTGAAACAACAAGGGCGCGTCGGGAAACAGCGGGTGATAGCTGGAATTGGGTGTCAGCACAGCCTCCACCGCGGTCCGCCCATGGTGGGACACCACAGCGATGTCCTCAATCTCGGCGACGTTGGCAAACGGTGCTTCCAGCGGAACGGGGCGGTCACCGGCCAGCTCTACCGGATCAAGCGAGGCGGCAGCCCTCCCGGAACCGTAGGCCGGTTCGCCATAGAGTGCCTCGGGGCGTCGCACCACGAAACCGTCGGCGTCCTTCACCGGGTTGACCAGCGACGGCGGCAACAACCACGGCTTGCGGTTGCCGCTGATAAACAGTGAATCCCGCGACTCGTTGATCTTGGTGGTGCTGGCCAGCAGCTTCCCGTCAAGGGTCTCCACACGCAGGGCACCGGGACGGCGCACCCAACAATTCAGGGACAACGTGGGGTCGGCTTCCTCCGCAAGCGATGCCGCCCCGGCACCCGCCCGTGCGGCGTTGCCGGGGCCGGCCACGGCGCCAGCCGCCGGCACCCACGAACGGCCGGGACCGCCGTCGTACGCGGTGGGAAACTTCCGGTGCAGCTCAAAGCGAACCGTCTGCCAGCGCCACGGTGAGGAACGGGCGATGTGCCGGAAAGTGTCGGCGGTGTAGGGGGATGCGCTCATATCCACAGCTTAGTCCCGGGGCCGCGAAATAGTGCCCGGGCGCTGGTAGCATCGCGCTATGGTCACGCGACTGATGGAGTTCTGGGAGAGCAGCATTCCAGCACTGCTGCTTGCCGTGGTGGCGTGCTTCTACCTGCTGTGGCTCTCCGTGTCCCTGAGCGTCATCGACATCCGCACCCACACCCTGCCCAACCGCTACGTCCTGCCGGCGTACCCCATTGCCGGGGCGCTGCTGCTGGCCGCGTCGCTCACGGCCGGTTCGCCCAAATACGCTGCCGTGGCTGCCGGCGGTGCACTGGTCATGGCCGCCCTGTACTGGGCTTTGTGGGCGGTGTATCCGGCAGGTATGGGCTTCGGGGATGTGAAGCTGGCCGGCGTGCTGGGCTTGTTCCTGGGTTTCCTTGGCTGGCAGCATGTGGTGTTCGGCATGGCCGCCGGATTCGTGGTGGGCGGGCTGTGGGGCGTGGTGCTCATCATCAGCCGCCGCGCCACCGCCAAATCAGCCATCCCATTCGGACCGTCCATGCTGGCCGGGACGCTGGCAGTCATGCTGTTGCTCCCGGCTTGAGGGGATGGCCCGGCAGATGGCCCCGGCCGGGGACGCGCCCGGTAATGCTACCGCGGGGCCACGCTATAACGGTGCTCGGGCCGGCCGGTGCTGCCGTAGCGCAGGGAGATGGCGACAGCCCCGTCGTCGGCCAGGCCGGAAAGATACCGCTGGGCGGTGGTCCGGGAAATTCCGACGGCGGCCGCGACATCCGCGGTCGACTGATCACCGCGGGTGCCCAAGGCCGCCAAAACCGCAGTTTCCGTGGCGGACACGGCGCTGGGACCGGCTGCAGGGTTGGTGGGGTGCAGGGCCTGCCAGGCAGTTTCAAGCCGGTCCTGGCCAACGGAGCCGGTTTCGGACAGCAGGCGCCGGTACCGGGCGTAGCCGCGCAGCCGCGATTCCAACAGGCCGGCGGAGAACGGCTTGATCAGGTACGCCAACGCTCCGCGGCGCAACGCCGTCCGGATGGTCGCAGGATCGGAGGCGGCACTGAGCATCATCGCATCCACGTCGATGCTCCGCAGTAGGTCCAGGCCGGAGGCATCGGGGAGGTACACGTCGAGCAGGACCAGATCTGGGCGTTCCGCGTGGATGGCCTTGTGCCCCTGGGCGGCCGTGGGAGCCGGCGGCAGCGCCCGGAAACCCGGCACCGCGTCAACATAGCCGGCATGCAGGCGTCCCACATGAAAGTCGTCCTCAATGATGAGGACACTGAAATCATCGGTCATGGTTTCTCCTTGAAAGGGTGCGAAAGTGCAACAACGCCAGGCAGTCGGGCGCAAAACACTGCGCCGTGGGACTGGGGCCGGCCCGCATCGGCAACCCACACCTCACCGCCGCGGCGGCGGGCCAAATGCCGGATGAGCGCCAGGCCGACCCCGTGGCCGGCCACGGCGGCGGCCTCCGGCGGCTCGGCGGCGGCCGTTGAATAGCCGGCCGTGAAAATCAGTTCCCGGAGGTGGGCGGCGGGGATCCCGGAAGTGCCGGACCCTCCGGGGCTCCCTGCAGTTTCCGGCAGCCCGTCGCCGGAATCGGCCACCACCACGTGCAGCGTTCCGCCCGCGGCCGTGTGTTCATCCAGGAGCTCCACTTCCACCCATTTGTGCGGGGACGTACCCGCCGCCACCGCCGCCCTGATGGCGTTGTCCATGAGGTTGCCCAGCACCGCTGTGACGTCCTGCGGGTCAGTGATGTGTCCCCGGATCAAGGTGTGGGCACCGAGCCGCACGTCGACGCCGCGTTCATGCGCCTCTATGCTCTTGGCGCCGACAAAGGCCTCCAGATACGGGTCGGAGAGAAGGCCCAGGTCCCGGGTTGGGTATTGGAGCGGTCCGTTGTCCATGATCTCAGCAAGGTAGCTGCGGGCCTCGGCACCCCGGTCAAGGTCCAGCAGGCCCGCCACGGTGTGGAGCCGGTTGGCGAATTCGTGCCGCTGCGCCCGCAGGGCCGTGCCGAGCGCGTTGACGGCGTCGAGCTGGCGGGTGAGTGCCTGCACCTCGGTCCGGTCCCTGACCATGATGACCCTGCCCAGTCCGTGCACACCGCCGTCGAGCCGCACGGGACGGGCCGTGACAATCACCACCCGATCGCCCAGCACATGCTCGGACGGGCCGTATTCCCCTTCTGCCGTCTGCGCTGCGGCGGCGAGAAATGCGGGCAGGCCGCTTTCCGCCAGGGGCAGGCCACCGTATTCGCCAGTGGATCCGGGGGCCAGCAGACGGCGGGCCCCTTCATTGAAAACGGTGATGGTGCCACTCTCCGCCACCCCGATCACGCCTTCATCAACACCGCGCAGCACGGCCTCCTGGTCCTGCGCCAGCCCGGCAATCTCCTCCGGTTCCAGCCCGAGTGTGAGCCGCCGCAGCCGCGCCCCGATCAGCGCTGATGCCAGTGCCCCCAGCGCCAGTGACAACCCAGCAATCAGGGCAACAGGCACAACATTGCGCAGCATCCCGGCAACGATGTCGTCAGTGGAAAAGCCCACGCTCACTTCCCCGACCACGCCCACGCCCGTACCCGCGCCCGTACCCGAACCCGCGCCCGGCGCGTACACCGGCACCTTGGCCCGGGCCGAACGGCCCAAGGTGCCGTGCTCCTGGGAGGTGTCCTCGCCCCCGCCCAAGGCAACCGAGGGGTCCGTAGACACCTTTTGCCCCAACAGGGCCGGGTTGGGATGCGCAAGCCGCAGGCCGGCGTCGTCAGTGACCACGACGAACAGGGCGCCGGTGCGCTCCCGGGCCGACTCCGCATCTTGCTGCAGCGTACCGCCGGCCAGGTTGGCGGGCGTCAGGGCCGATTCCGGCCCGGCGGCCAGGACGGCAGTTTCGCGTCGCACGTCCTCCGAGGAGGCCACGGTGCGTGCCACGGAGAGTGCCCGCGCCTCGGCCTGCTCGCCGAGCCACTGATAAGTGAGGGCGGCAAACGTCCCGGCCGTGAGGAGCACTACCGCGAACACCACGGCCAGTTGCACCAGCAGCACGCGTGTGGAGAAACGCAGCCTGGGGCCGGAACGTGCCTGCTTCAACGAAGGACTCCTCTGTGCCCGGCCGTCGTGCCGAGTCTCGTGTGCCCACCCCAAAATGGATGGGTTATATGGGCTAAAGCTATTCAATGGGCACTAGTTGGGTCAAGTGGACTTAACCCCAGCAGTGATCCAGCTCACTATACGGTCATTGAAGCGGGTCACATATGCGGCCTCTGTACAAAGGAGTTCACATGTTGGTAATCCTCGGATTCGCCATGATAGCGGTGTTCATGGCGCTCATCATGACAAAGAAACTGACGCCCGTGGTGGCGCTCATAGTTGTCCCCACCATCTTCGGACTGTTCGCCGGGGCCGGCCTTGGCATTGGCGACATGGTCATGGACTCCATGAAGTCCCTGACTTCAACGGCAGCCCTGCTCATGTTCGCGATCGTCTTCTTCGGCATGATGATCGACGTCGGCCTCTTCGACCCGCTCGTGAAACTGATCCTGCGCACCCTGGGCAACGACCCCGCCAAGGTGGTTGTCGGCACCGCGGTGCTGGCCGCCGTCGTCTCACTCGACGGCGACGGATCCACCACCTTCATCCTGACCACGGCGGCCATGCTGCCCATCTACCTGCGCCTGGGCCTGAGCCCGGTGGTGCTGACCTGCGTGGCCGGCCTGGCCAACGGCACCATGAACATCCTGCCGTGGGGCGGCCCCACCGCCCGCGCCGCCGCCGCACTGAAGGTCTCGCCCAGCGAAGTCTTCGTCCCCATGATCCCGTCACTGATTGCCGGCATGATTGTCATCTTCTTCTTCGCCTGGCACCTGGGCATCCGCGAACGCCGCCGCCTGGCGCTGGCCGGGCGCCTGTGGGCCGGGGATGCCCCCTCCGCTGCAGATGCCACTGCCAAGCACGACGGCGGCACCCCCTCGGGCGGCACCGGCACCAAGGCGCGGGCCGGCAGGGCTGCTGCGGGCCAGGCCGCGGGCGGGTCCGGTGCGGCCGGCGCGGGATCACCCGCGGGATCCGCTGCCCTGCTGCTGGAGGTGAAGCCCCGCTCCGCCGCACAGGAACGTTTCGATCAGCAAGTCCTGGCCGTGGCCAACGATGATGCGGAGAGCGTCAACGCCTCGCTCGCCGATTCGCAGCTGGACCCGAATAGGGACACCCTGCGGCCCAAACTCTTTTGGTTCAACCTGGTCCTGACCGTGACGCTCATGGTGGTGCTGGTCATGGATGTCCTGCCCCTGCCGTATGTGTTCATGATCGGTTCGGCCATCGCCCTCGTGGTCAACTTTCCCAAGGTCAAGGACCAGGCCAAGGCGCTGGTTTCGCACGCCGGCAGCATCGTCGCCGTCGTGTCCATGGTGATGGCCGCCGCCGTGCTCACCGGCGTGCTCAGTGGCACCGGCATGGTGGACGCCATGGCCGCCTGGCTGGTCAGCGTCATCCCCACCTCCATGGGCCCCTACATGGCCGTCATTACCGGCCTGCTGAGCATCCCCATGACGTTCTTCATGAGCAACGACGCGTTCTACTTCGGCGTGCTGCCGGTGCTCAGTGAAACGGCAGCACACTTTGGCATTGACCCGGCCGCCATGGCCCGCGCCTCCATCGCCGGCCAGCCGGTCCACATGCAAAGCCCGCTGGTGCCCGCCATCCTGCTGCTCGTCTCGCTCTCCCGCGTTGACCTGGGCGACCACCACAAGAAGGTGCTGTGGCGGGCACTGGTGGTCTCGCTGGTCATGCTGGCCGTGGCCATCGGCATCGGCGTCATCCCCTTCGGCTAGACACGGCAACACCCAAACTAGCCCGCAGTAGACGGCGACGATAGCGTCAAAACGCATATTGTCGCCGGGCCACGACCGCGAGGGCCCCATCGAGGGACGAGTTGGGGGAGCGGTTGGGGTCTACTGCGGGCTACTTCGTGGTGTTGGGAAACAGCAGCGGTCCGTGGTTCCGCGGCCCGATAAGCTGAAACCATGGGATCACCGGACTTCATTCTCAAGCTGCGCGAAAAGATCGGCCACGACCCGCTCTGGCTCCCGGGCGTGCGCGCTGTGGTGTTCGACGACGCCGGCCGGGTCCTGCTCGGCGAACGCTCCGACACCGGCGGCTGGGCGCTCATCACCGGCATCCTGGACCCGGGGGAGGAGCCCGGCCCCGGCATGCTGCGCGAAATCTTCGAGGAGACGGCCGTCGTCGCACGGATTGAGCACCTGCTGGGCGTCGCCGCCGTGGGCCCGGTGACGTTCCCCAACGGCGACGTCTGCGACTTCCTGAACATCGAATTCATTGCCAGGCGGGTTAGCGGCACCGCCCGCGTGAACGACGACGAATCCCTCGCCGTCGGCTGGTTCGCCATCGACGAGCTGCCGCCCCTGCGCCCCGGCCACCTCGACTGCATCCACCGCGCCCTCACGTTTGACGGCGAACCCCACTTCCAACGCTGAGCCAGGGTCAGTGCACGCCGGGGATGCGGCCCGGAAGCCGTGTCCTGGCCTCCCTGCGCTGCTGCACCAGGCTGAGGATAAGGTTCCCCGCGCAAATCACCGCTGCCGTCACTACCCCGGCACCGCCGCCCAGCATGGCTCCGAGGATGATGATCATGCCCCGCAGGTCCAGGCCGCTCCCGGAGGCGAAATACTCGTCATAGGGTGGCGGGAACACTTTCACGGCGAGCCCGCCCGCCAGCCAGGCGTAAATAATCGAGCCCAGCGGCGCCAGAAAAAAGAACCACGGCATGCGCCGCTGTGCTTGCCTCAGGCACCACATGCCGATTGCTGAAACGGCCACGATGGGCACCAGTACAAGTACCGCACCCACCACGAGTTCCAGGTTGTCGTAGTCCATGGGCCCCCTTATCCGGGCCGTGTGGCCCACTGACGAGTCAAACACACGGGACAGCGGGTGCGCATTCGGCGGTTCGCCCAGCACCGGCCTCAACCGCAACCGCCATCCGAAACCACCGTGGATGGCGGGTTAAGCACAAAAGGCGCGTGCCGCCGTCGTACGTGGAGCAGTACGACGGCGGCACGCGCCTTTTCGGCGCAATCTTACGGTGTGTCCGGGGTTTCCTCGGCCGCATCCTTGGGCAGCAGGAGCGTGTCCGTGCCCTGGGCGGAAGATTCGGTGGCGGTCCCGGAAGCGGCTTCCGCAGAAGTTCCCGCCTTGCCGGCTGTACGCTCGGCCTCGAGGCGGAGGGCTTCCTCGCCGCCGACGGCCTCACCGCGGGCCACCATTCCGGCGGTGTCCGAGAGCGGGATGACCTTCATGAAGATGGCCAGCACCAGGGCGAGCACCATGAACGGGATCAGGTACCAGAACACCGGTGCCAGGGAATCGGCGTAGGCGTTGATGATGCCGTCCTTGACGGCCGGGGGCAGTTTCGCCATGGCCTGCGGGTCGAGGGACGCCATGGCACTGCCGGCCTGCTCGGGGCTGGCGCCGGAAGCCGTGAAGACCTCGGTCAGGGAGTTGGCCAGGCGGGTGGTGAACATGGCACCAAACACTGCCACGCCCAGGGCCGAGCCGACCTCGCGGAAGTAGTTGTTCGTGCTCGTGGCCGTACCCAACTGGTTGGCTGGAACGGAGTTCTGCACCACGATGACCACGATCTGCATGATCAGGCCCAGGCCGGCGCCGAAGACGAACAGTTGCGCGCAAATGACCCAGATCGGGGTGTCGGCGGACAGGGTGGTCATCCAGAGCATGGCGATGATGGTCAGCACCGAACCCGCGATGGGGAACGCCTTGTACTTGCCGGTCTTCGTCATGCGGATACCGGACCAGATGGACGTGCCCATCAGGCCCACCATCATGGGCAGCATGAGCAGCCCGGATTCTGCGGCGGACGTGCCGGAGGACATCTGCAAGAACGTGGGCACGAACGCCAGGGCGGCGAACATGCCCATGCCCAGCACAAAGCCAATGGCTGTGGAGTTCAGGAAGATCGGGTTCTTGAACAGTGAGAGCGGGATGATGGGGTCTTCGGCGCGGGCCTCGGTGAAGATGAACAGTGCGACGGACGCGAGCAAACCGGCACCCCACGCCCAGGTGGTCAGGGAAGTCCAGCCGTCGGTCTTGCCGCCAAAGTCGGTGAAGAAGATCAAACACGTGGTGGCGACGGACAGGAAGACCACGCCCATGACGTCAATCTTCTGCTCCACCTTCTTCGAAGGCAGGGTGAGGGTGAAGTAGGCGATCACGAAGGCGATGATGCCGATCGGGATGTTGATGTAGAAGGCCCATTCCCACGTCAGGTGGTCAACGAAGTAGCCGCCCAGGAGGGGGCCGGCAACGGCGGAGAGGCCGAAGATGGCGCCCAGGGGGCCCATGTACTTGCCGCGCTCATTGGCGGGAACAATGTCGGCGATGATGGCCTGCGAGAGGATCATTAAACCGCCGCCGCCCAGGCCCTGGATGGCACGGAAGATCACGAAGCCCCAGAAGTCGGTGGCGAAGGCGCAGCCGATGGAGGCGAGCGTGAAGATGGCAATGGCGGCCAGGAACAGGTTCCGTCGGCCCAGGATGTCACCGAACTTGCCGTACACCGGCATCACAATGGTGACGGCCAGCAGGTAGGCGGTGGTGATCCAGGTCTGGTGCTCCACTCCGCCAAGCTTTCCCACGATGGTGGGCATGGCGGTGGAGACGATGGTCTGGTCGAGGCTCGAGAGCATCATTCCCGCAATCAAGGCGGAGAAGATGATCCAGATTCTCTTCTGGGTCAGCAGGAGCGGTTCGCCTGCCTTGAGTGCGGTGCTCATGGAGTCCCTTCAAAGGTTAAGTGTGAAAAGTTGAAAAGTTTTTGGGCCGAGAGAAGATTGGCAGCCAGCAGATCCCCATACGGGGCGGTATTTTCCTCCGAGAAGAACACCTTGCTGGCGCGCTGGGAGCACATGCCGAACAGCGCGGCCGCCATGCCCGCCACGGGATCATCAGGGGGGAGCGCCTCACGCAGGGCAATCAGCTCGGAAAATTCCAGCTCGCGAGTATGGGCGCTGCCCATGACCTTCATCATGAGCGCCGGTTCCTTCTTCATGGCCGCGAGCAACTCATGAAAATGTTCCCGGGTGAAATTCAGTTCCTCAACCATGGCGCAGGTCAGGGTGTGCAGGTCCGCCAGGAGTGTAACGCTGAGCCCCAGTGGGCCGCGGTCCACGTCCGGGCCCCCGCCGGCCAGGAAGTCGGCGGTGGCATCTGCCGGGAACTCGTCCAGCAGATGGCCGATGATGGCGTCTTCCTTGGACGGGAAGTAGTTGAAGAACGTCCGCCGGGACACCCCAACTTCTTCACACAATTGCTCGATGGTGAAGCCGTTCAGGCCCTTTTGCGCAGTAAAAAGCCGCGCCGCGGCAGTAATGGCGGAACGGGTCGCCTCGCGCTTGCGGGCACGCAGGCCTTTGGCCCGGCAGGAGTTTGCACTATCAGTCACAAAGTAAAAGTTTGCACTATTTCTGCCGGAGTGCAAAATTATGTGGAGGTGGTCTTCCTCACACGCGCTGTGGTGCTGCACAAGCCGGTGCGGGGGTAGTTGTTACCATTCGCACCTACAACGGCAAGCGCGGGGGTAGTTGTTACCCTTCGCACCCGGTAGACCGTGGGCGATTGGTAACAACTACCCCCGCGACCTTAAAGTACGACGGCGGGAGGCCGCCTTTTTGTCAAAAAAGGTGTCCTCCCGCCGTCGTACTGTGGCAGAAGCTCCGCGAGGCGTGAGATAAGGCGACTAATGCGTATCCGGTTTGCTCAGGTTGGGTCAGCGGCAGCCGTCAAGCGAGCTCGAATCAGTCTTATTCGTCGCAGAACCCATTCTGGCGCTCCTGAAACGTCCATGGTTGGCGCAACTTCGGATGGACATCCAGTCAACCTGAGCTAACCGGATACGCACTAGGCGACTTTCAACCCTCGAAAGTCGCCTTAGCTCACGGTTCGCTGCCGCTCACTGCTCGCAAGCTCGCAGCGGGACCCTCGGCAGCGCTCTTATCCGGACGCGGCCGCAGGTTATTTCGGGGCGCGGGTCATCGCGAGCACGTCGAGCCCGGAATCCAGCTGCTCCAACGTGATTTCGCCGCGGTCCACGAAGCCCAGGGCCAGCACGGCTTCACGGATGGTCAGGCCCTCGGCGATGGCGTGCTTGGCGATCTTGGAGCCGTTTTCGTAGCCGATGTACTTGTTCAGCGGCGTCACGATCGACGGTGAGGCCTCGGCCAGGAAGCGGGCGCGCTCGACGTTGGCGGTGAGGCCGTCGATCATCTTGTCGGCCATGACGCGGCTCGTGTTGGTGAGCAGGCGGATGGACTGCAGCAGGTTCGAGGCCATGACCGGGATGCCCACGTTCAGCTCGAACGCGCCGTTCGTGGAGGACAGTGCGATCGTGGTGTCGTTGCCGATGACCTGGGCGGCCACCATGATGGCTGCCTCGGCGATGACCGGGTTGACCTTGCCGGGCATGATCGAGGAGCCGGGCTGCAGGTCGGGGATGTTGATCTCGCCCAGGCCGGTGTTGGGGCCGGAGCCCAACCAGCGCAGGTCGTTGTTGATCTTCATGATCGAGTACGCGATGGTGCGCAGCTGGCCGGAGGCTTCGATGAGGCCGTCGCGGTTGGCCTGGGCCTCGAAGTGGTTGCGGGCTTCGGTCAGCGGCAGGCCGGTGTCCTGGGCGAGCAGGGCGATGACGCGCTGCGGGAAGCCGGCCGGGGTGTTGATGCCGGTGCCGACGGCGGTGCCGCCCAGGGGGACCTCTGCCACGCGGGCAATGGAAGATTCGACGCGCTCGATGCCGTAGCGGATCTGCGCAGCGTAGCCACCAAATTCCTGGCCGAGCGTGACGGGGGTGGCATCCATCAAGTGGGTGCGCCCGGACTTCACCACGGTGGCGAACTCGGCTTCCTTGCGCTCCAGCGACTCGGCCAGGTAGGCCAGTGCCGGGATCAGGTCATTGATCAGGGCGGAGGTGGCTGCCACGTGGACCGAGGTGGGGAACACGTCGTTGGAGGACTGCGAGGCGTTGACGTGGTCGTTCGGGTGGACCACCTTCTCCGAGCCGGCAGCAACGAGCGCGCGGTTGGCCAGGGTTGCCAGGACCTCGTTCATGTTCATGTTCGAGGAGGTTCCGGAACCGGTCTGGAACACGTCGATGGGGAAGTCGCCGTCGAACCGGCCGGAAGCCACGAGATCGGCTGCACCCTCGATGGCGCGGGCCAACTCGGCGTCGAGCACACCCAATTCGGCGTTGGTGGTGGCGGCAGCCTTCTTGATGCGCGCCAGTGCGCCAATGTGGGCCGACTCCAGTGTCATGCCCGAAATCGGGAAGTTCTCGACGGCGCGCTGGGTCTGGGCGCTGTACAAGGCGTTGACCGGAACCCGGACCTCGCCCATCGTGTCATGTTCAATACGGAATTCTTGTGCGGTGCCCGCGGCAGTATCAGTCATGCTTCCACCATATCGCCGCCGCGCCCGGGACCGAAAACCGGCGGCCCGGTTTTAGCCCTCCCGGCCATAAACAAGGCAAGCCCGACGGCGGGACTCAAGTTCCGCCGTCGGGCTTGCCAAAGTTTGAGCTGCTCAGGCCCCGATGTGGCCGTTGCTGTATACGAGGTCTGCGGTGCCGTCGTTAAGGCGGTAGGTCAGGCCCACCACGGCGGTGCGCTGACGGGCGACGGCGTTGGCGATGATGGGGGAGTTTTCCACGAGGCGGGCGGCCGTCTGCTTCACGTGCTCCTCCACCATGTCGTTGACGGAGCTGTCCGAATCCTTGCGCAGTGAGGCCAGCACCGAGGGGGTGATGCGCTCGACGAGGTCGCGGACGAATCCGGCGGGCATTTTGCCGGTGGCGACGGCGGACTTGGTGGCCGTGACGGCCCCGCAGCTGTCATGGCCCAGGACCACAATCAGCGGCACGTCGAGGTATTCCACGCCGTACTCCAGCGAGCCGAGCGCCGTGTTGTCAACAACGTGGCCGGCGGTGCGGACCACGAAGGCGTCGCCCAGTCCAAGGTCAAAGATGATTTCGGCGGCCAGGCGCGAGTCCGAGCAGCCAAAGATCATGACAAAGGGGTGCTGGGTGGACAGCAGGGACGCACGGCGCGCGGCATCCTGGTTGGGGTGGTTGGAAGTGCCTTCCACAAACCGGGTGTTGCCGGCCATCAGTGTGGCCCAGGCCTCCGCCGGGGTATGGGGATGAGCCGAAATTGCGTTGATGTTGCCGTCTTCTCCGCCGCTCATTATTTGCTGTCCTTTGCTGTTGGGGTGCTGTTTTCACCGAGCAGGGCGCTTGACCCGCCGGCCAGAATGTCAAAGTCCGTAAAGTCGGCTGCGCCTGTCAGAACGATAGTCGTTTCTCCGCTGGTCAGCACCAGGCTGCGCTCACCCTTGGGCGCATCACGCAGTTCCCAATCATGGCCGTCGATGGTGCGGGTGCCCGTGACCGGGGCCTGCTGGGCCTGGACGGCAACCCATGTGGGGTTGGCCGTAATGGATTCTCGCAGGGCAATGAATGTGTCATTGGCTGTCACATAACCGACGTCCCAATACGCCACACCATCGGCGCCCGGGGGATTCCACCGCGCGTAGTTCGCCGACCAGCCCTCGGGCAGCTCCGGGGCAACGGGGTGGAACCCTGCCGTGTCGGCGGCATGTCCTGCCACCGTGGCCACATCGATGTTCGTACGGTAGGTGTCCGCCTTGGGCTCCGGGTTGAGCCATACAACTGTCAGCACAATGGCCACGGTTGAGAGCATGGCCAGCAACATGCCCATCACGGAGGCGTTGGCCCGCTTGGCGGCGCCGGCAGCAATAACGGGCTTCACGGCAGGGGTGGGGTTAGAGTCGCTCACCTGACCATCTTCCCAGATTTGCCGGCGGCAAAATTACCCCGGCCCCTGCTGGTGGCGCAGCTCACGCCGTATTCGGCGGTGCTCTCGCCTATGATTGTCCAAGTAGGTAATAACGTCAGTGGTGCGCACCGCTGCGCACATAGAAACTGTACCTACCTGAACAATGGGGTTTATACGTGGCTGAAAAAGCACAACTTGATTATTCGCAATTGTCCCGGTCCCTGGCCGTGGGTGATGACGAACCAGACCGCAACCTGGCCCTTGAACTGGTGCGTGTCACCGAAGCTGCCGCCATTGCCGGCGGGCACTGGGTGGGCTTCGGCGAGAAAAACCTGGCCGACGGCGCAGCCGTGGATGCCATGCGCTCCCTCTTGTCAACAGTGCACTTCAACGGTGTCGTGGTCATTGGTGAGGGCGAAAAGGATGAAGCCCCCATGCTGTTCAACGGCGAAGTTGTGGGCGACGGCTCCGGCCCCGAATGCGACGTCGCCGTGGACCCCATCGATGGCACCCGCCTGACCGCCATGGGCATCAACAACGCGATTGCCGTGCTGGCCGTGGCCGAACGCGGCACCATGTTCGACCCCTCCGCCGTGTTCTACATGGAAAAACTGGTGACCGGCCCCGAGGCGGCCGACATGGTGGACCTGCGCCTGCCGGTGAAGCAGAACCTGCACCTGATCGCCAAGGCCAAGGGCGTGAAAATCAACCAGCTGACCGTCATGGTGCTGGATCGTGACCGCCACCAGCCTCTCATCGCGGAAATCCGCGAGGCCGGCGCCCGCACCAAGATCATCCTCGACGGCGACGTGGCCGGCGCCATTGCGGCCGTCCGCACCGGCACCGGCGTAGACGCGCTGATGGGCATCGGCGGCACACCCGAGGGAATCGTGGCAGCCTGCGCCATCAAGACCCTCGGAGGCGTCATCCAGGGCCGGCTCTGGCCCACCGACGATGACGAAAAGCAGAAAGCGATCGACGCCGGACACGACCTCGACCGGGTCCTCTCCACCAACGATTTGGTCACGAGCGACAACTGCTACTTCGCCGCCACCGGCATCACCGACGGCGACCTGCTCAAGGGTGTGCGCTACGACAAGGGCCGGGTGCTGACCCAGTCGATCGTGATGCGCTCCAAGTCAGGCACCATCCGCTTCGTTGAGGGCGAGCACCAGGCCGCCAAGTGGGAAACCTACGCCCGCCGCTGACCGCCGGACGGAGCCGCCCCGGGCAGCTGACCCCCTGGCCGGGTTCCAAATAGCAGATATGGCGATACCGGACCCGGTTTGAGTGCTGGTGGGGTTCCAAACCGCAGATATGGCGATGATTTCAGCTAAATCATCGCCATATCTGCAGTCTCGATCAGAAGGTCCGCTGTTGGCAGGCCCGTGCCGGCGAGCGAGGTGCCGCGCCGTGCAACCTGGCCCCGTTCTAGCGGCGGGCCCTGCAGCGGGACCAGGCGACCGATCAGAAACTAGCCCCTGCCTAGCTTGCCCCGAAGGCTTCCAACCGTGGTGCGTGCAGTTTTCAGGGCACCGCGCAGGAGCGTCCGCGCCTTGCGGCTGGCCCCATAGGTGTTGTACATGAGTGTGTTCACCGGCAGGTCCCAGGTGCCCGGATACTCCACTTCTGCCCCGCCAAAGGAACGCTTGAAACGGGAGAAACCTGCCCAGGCGTGGTCGGGTTCGTCTTCGGGGCTGACACCCCACATGTCGAACTCGGTGATGCCGTCCGCCTTGGCATCCAGCATCATCGTCACCAAGAGCGGGATCCCGGCGTTGAGTTTGCGGTGTGCGTCGTCGGCGGCCGCATGTGCGTAGACGCGGGTATCGGCGGTGTCATAGGACAACGCTGCTGCGATGGGCGCCCCGTCGAGGCGGGCGATGAACAGCTTCGCCGCACCTTCCGGCATGAGCACCTCAGCCGCCCGCGTCAGGTAGTTGCTGGACTGGGCGGTGAATTCTGCACGGCCGGAGACTTTTTCCAGGAAGCCCAACAGGATCGGCAGCTCCGCCGGATCGGTGGAAATATCGAAGGTGACACCCTTTTTGTGGATGTTCCGGTACAGGTTCCGGCTGGTGCTGCGCATCCCCTTGAGCAGCTCGCCCTCATCCTGGGACAGGTCAACCTTCCAACTCAGGTGCGGCTGGACATCCGTGGGGGCTTTCACCAGGCCCCTGGCGGCGAGGGTGCGTGCGGCATCCGATCCCAAGCCTGCGGCCACCGGTTCCACCCGCACATAGTGCGCCTTCTTGGCCTTCGCCAGCTCGGTCAGGGCAGCCAGGGCGCCGTCCAATGCAGCGACATTGTCGGCACACGGTCCGTACGGCGCGTAAAGGTACATGCCCAGGGGTGTTTTTTCCTCCACGGCCAGAAAACTCCAGCCGGGGCCGGACCTTTCGTGGACGGTTTTGCCCAGGCGCCGTTGGAAGCGGGCCCAGACGGGTGTTTGCAAGATGGTGTTCACGAGTTAAATGCCCCACAGGTGATGGCGAACAGTACGGAGGTTTCCTCGGCCGCGTCGGCATGCGGGTGGACCATGACGGGGTTTTCCACGGCCGGGACAAAGACGGAACCGCCCCGGCCCAGCTGCAGGTCGCCGCGGGGTGAATCCAGCAGCACCGATCCGGAGATGGCAAGCACAATCATCGGCCCGTTTTGAACGAGCGGAACAGGGTCGTCGGACGCGCCGATTTCCACCCTTTGCAGGGCGAACTCGGCGAAGGGCGGCTCCCACACCTGCTGGCCCAAAGCGGTGGTTCTGGTGGGGACCACGGGGACGTCGCTCGGGGCGAAGTCGACTGTTTCCAGCAGCTCGGGCACGTCCACGTGCTTGCCGGTCAGCCCACCGCGCATCACGTTGTCCGAGGACGCCATGACCTCCAGGCCCAGCCCGTTCAAATAGGCGTGGATGTTTCCGGCGGGCAGGTAGATGGCATCGCCGGGTGCCAACGAGACACGGTTGAGCAGCAGCGACACCAGGACGCCCGAGTCGCCGGGGTACTGCCTGGCCAGTTCAATCACGCTCAGCAGGGCGGGGGAGAGCTCGGCGCCTGCCGCGGCGGAGGCCACCAACGCAGGCGCGGCCAGTTCCACCAGTTCGGTGGTTTCGGTGCCGCCGCCAATCAATGTTTCAAAGGCCTTGCGGACCACCATGGGGGCCGCCATGCGTGAATTGAGTGTCATTTCAACACGGCCCAGCAGCTTCGGCACGGGTGCCCCCGTGGCGGCAATGGCCGAGCCCACGGTGCGGAACAGCTCCGCGGCTTCCGCGCATGGGCGGAACCCGCACAGTGCCTCGAACGGTGTCAGGGCCAGGATCATCTCCGGCTTGTGGTTCTCGTCCTTGTAATTGCGGTTCGCCGCACTGCGGGGTACCCCGGCAGCCTCCTCCTCGGCGAAACGTTCCCTGGCACGCTCCCGGGTGGGGTGGACCTGCAGGGACAGGGCCGTCTCGGCGGCGAGCAGCTTGGCCAGAAACGGCAGCCTTGCACCAAAGGCGGCATGCACTTCTTCGCCCAGTGTGGTGTCGGGGTGCTCGGCAATCAGCCGGTCCAGTGCCACAGGACCTTCGGGGGTGCCGGCGACAGAGGGCGAATCCGGGTGCGCACCCATCCACAATTCAGC
The DNA here is from genome assembly GCF_000785535.1 of Arthrobacter sp. PAMC 25486. NCBI lineage: Bacteria > Bacillati > Actinomycetota > Actinomycetes > Micrococcales > Micrococcaceae > Arthrobacter > Arthrobacter sp. PAMC 25486. The sequence goes on from NZ_CP007595.1 coordinate 4,141,710, forward strand.
TTCGGGACGGCCGCTGGGCGGGGTCCCCAGCAGCGTGGCGATGGCGGTGGGAGAGCCCCAGGCGTAGTCGCGGGTGACGTTGGTCAGTGCAAACATTGGAATCGTTCCTTCTGGTCCAAGACAAACTGCTGGTGAAATGAAAGGGCGGGCACCCCCCCCATTTATTGGTTGGGGGCAACCCTGGACGGGGGCAACCCCGGGCTGGGGCAGATCCTGGTTGGGGCCACCGACCGGACCGGTTAGCCCGGTGAGCACGTGCCGTTGTTGGCCAGCAAGAGACCCAACGTCGCATCGTCCCCGTTGATGGCCAATTGTTGCAGATACTCCGCCGTAAGGTCCGGCGACGGCGCTGCCGGAACCTCCGGGGCCTCGGTCACCTCGGGTGCTGGCGCGTCCGGCTGAGTTTCACCGGGAACGGACTCGGACTCGGGCGCCGGTGCCGGTGCGGGTGCCGCCGGGTTCAGCAGTTCCTGCACACGCTGGTGGATGACCTCAAAGTCGGGGTACGTGGGCATGTCCTGTGAGAAGTCCGGCGGGCCGATGGTCAGCCGGGCCAGGTCGTGGGACTTGGCCTTCAGTGCCAGGGAGGCGAAGCTGCCCAATTGCCCGGCCGGCAGGTCTGACTCCATGAGCTTGGAGCCGGCCGCGGCAATCGCGTTGAACTTGGTCAGCACGGTGGCGGGGTCCATCTGGGCCAGGATGGCGGACTGGATGCACTGCTGGCGCTCGCTGCGGGCGTAGTCGGTGGCCCATTCTCGGGAGCGGGCAAACCACAGTGCGTGATAGCCGTTCAAGGTCTGCACACCTGGGGAAATCCAGCCCGTGGGAGGCAGGTGCAGGCCGTTGCCGACGTCGTTGCCGCTGATGGGCACCCAGCCGCCCACATTGACCTTGACCCCGCCCAAGGCGTCAATGAGTGTGGCGAAGCCGGCCATGTCAATGAGCACATAGCCTTGGATCTCCAGCCCCAGCACACCGCCGGCGGCATCCATCATGGCGGAGGCGCCCGGATCCTGCTCGTTCGGATACAGGTCGGCGTGGTTGTTGGTCACGTCCGTGTACAGCGAGTTGATGATGCAGTCGTCGCCACAGTTGTACCCTTCCGGATACACGCCCCACAGCGGCGAACCCGTCGAGAACTGCGCATTTTGCAGGTTGCGCGGGATGCTGATGGTGGCAGCCTCACCGGATTTTGCATCAACACTGACCACGATGATGGAGTCGGGCCGCCGTCCGCTGCGGTCCTCCCCGGCGTCGCCGCCCATCACCAGGAAGTTGTAGCGTCCGTCTACGGGATCCATGTCCGGGCCAGCCTGAAAAATACTGGAAATGGCGTTACGCCCGGAATTGATCAGGAGGGCGCCGTAGCCCAGTGAACCGCTCGTGGCCACCATGAGCACCACTAGCGCACCGCCCACGAGCCCGCGCATGCCCGGCGCCAGCAGTGAGGGCCGGATGATCTTCAGCGTGTTCAGGAACATGATGGCCCAGCCCACCGCGGCCGCGGCCATGGCCACAATGATGGGCAGCGACGTCCACGGATTCGTGAACAGGTTCAGCAGCGCTTCACGGTTCACCACTGCCAGTACGACGGCGGCAATCACCAATACCCAGACCGCGAAAGTAATGCGCAGGGCGAGTCGGCCAACGCGCTTGTTGCCGGCCAGGATTTGGGCCGAACCAGGCAACACCAGCGTCAGCAGCAACAGGAACCAGGCACGTTTAGAACGCACGGGTGCCGACGCCGATTCCGGGTACCGGAACGGGTTGGTCAACGCCGGCGGACGGTTTGAGACGCTGGTGGCCTTGGGGCTGCTGAAACTCATGCTCTCGTACTCACACTCCAGACGACGGGGAGGATGCCGGCCGCGGAACAGCCAGCGGGTATTTTGCCCCCGCGGCGGCGCGCAGCGCAGCACCCTTGGCGGAGGCCTGGTCGTTGAGTTCCTGGGCGAAGACAGCAAGCTTGTCGGACAGGGAGCCGGCCAGGGCATCAGTTCCGGAGGCCAGCATGCGCACAGCCAGCAGGCCGGCATTGCGGGCCCCGCCAATGGAAACCGTCGCCACGGGGACACCGGCAGGCATCTGGACAATGGAGAGCAGCGAGTCCATGCCGTCGAGCGTCTTCAACGGAACGGGGACGCCAACCACGGGCAGCGTCGTCACGGAAGCCAGCATGCCCGGCAGGTGTGCGGCGCCGCCGGCACCGGCGATGATGACGCGAATCCCGCGGGCTGCCGCGGTTTGCCCGTAGGCGATCATTTCGGTGGGCATGCGGTGGGCGGAGACGACGTCGGTCTCGAACGGAATACCAAATTCGGACAGTGCCGCCGCGGCCGCTTCCATGACGGGCCAGTCTGAGTCTGAGCCCATGACGATGCCAACAAGGGGGGTGGGGAAATCGCTCATGGATTTATGCTCCGTCTCGGATGATGTTTGCCACGGTGGTGGCGCGGGCGCGGGCGGCGGTGACGTCGTCGTGCTTGGAAGCAATCACGTTGACATGGCCGATCTTCCGGCCGGGGCGCACCGACTTGCCGTAGCTGTGCACCTTCACGGTGGGCTCGGCGGTGAGGGCTGCGGGGTAGGCGCTGAACAGGTCCTGGTTGGCCCCGCCCAGGAAATTCTTCATCACCACAATCTCGCCCAGGGCGTCGGTGGCGCCGAGCGGCAGGTCAAGCACAGCGCGCAGGTGCTGCTCAAACTGGCCGGTGACGGCGCCGTCCATGGTCCAGTGGCCCGTGTTGTGCGGGCGCATGGCCAGCTCGTTGATGAGGAAGCCGGGGGCCCGGCCGGGCGTCTCGAAGAGCTCGGCGGCCATGACGCCGGTGACGCCGAGTTCGTTGGCGATGCGCAGTGCAGCGGCCTGCGCGGTGGCGGCAACGTCGGCGGGAATCAGCGGGGCTGGGGCGATGACTTCATCGCAGACGCCGTCGACCTGGATGGATTCGGCCACCGGCCAGGCGCGGGATTCCCCGGAGGGGGTGCGGGCGATTAGGGCCGAAAGTTCGCGGGAGAAATCAACCATCTCCTCCACAAGCAGCGGGTTCATGGCCGCAAACCAGTCGGCGGCAGCGGCGGCGTCGGTGGCGGAACGCAGCACCTTCACACCCTTGCCGTCGTAGCCGCCGCGCGGCATCTTCAGCACCACGGGCCAGCCGTGGGTGTCGCCGAACGCGGTGATCTCGGCGGCGGACCCGACGGCGGCCCAGGCAGGGTTGGGCAGGCCGAGACGCTCAATGGCTGCGCGCATGACGAGCTTGTCCTGGGCGTTGACCAGTGCGTCGGGGCGCGGCTGGACGTTGACGCCTTCGGCGATGAGTGTCTGCAGGTGCTCGTTGGGAACGTGTTCGTGGTCAAAGGTGAGCACGTCCACGTCGCGGGCAAAGGCACGCAAAGTGTCCAGGTCCTTGTAGTCGCCGACAGGGGCGTGGGCCACAACGGGCACGGCACATACCTCGGGCGATTCAGCCAGGACACGCAATTCAAAACCAAGGGCTACGGCTGCGGGGGCCATCATGCGGGCCAGTTGCCCGCCGCCCACCACACCGATTACAGGAAAAGTCACAGTCCCCAGCGTACCGAAAGACTTCCGGGTTCTTGTCTTTTGCCCCGCCCGGGGCCGCCAAACAGATGTTATTAGGGGAGATTCACAGGCAGGGGTGGGGTAATTCCCAGCCCCATGGCGCCCAGGGGTGATTGATTGGGCGGATTCTGGGATTAGAATTTACGGGAGGCGCCAGCGTGATTCGACCGTTTAGCCCTGAGCCTGACGGAGGATCATGATTCAAACGCTCGTACACCGCATCAAGGGACTGATGGGCCTTTTTTGGCGTGAAGTCGCCAAATTCGGCGTGGTGGGTGGCATTGCGTTTGTCATCGACACCAGCATATTCGCGTGGCTGCTGTCCGGCACCATGGGAGACCATCCCACTCGCGCCAAGATCATCGCCGCCGCCGTTGCCACCGTTTTCTCCTGGGTGGCCAACCGCTACTGGACGTTCCGCCACCGGCGCCAGGCCAATGTGCTGTGCGAGGTGACACTGTTCATCATCATGAACGGGATCGGCTTGGGCATTGCGTCCGCCTGTGTGTACATCTCCCACTGGGTGCTGGGCTTTGAATCTGCCAGGGCGGACATCATTGCCGGCTCCGTGGTGGGCCTGGTGTTGGGCACCATCTTCCGCTTCTTTGCCTACAGGTTCTGGGTGTTTACCGACCAGCTGGATGCCGATCCAGAATTTGCGGGGGATCAAAAACTTCTTGCACCCGATGCACCGGTCCGGCCCACCGACACCGGCCACTAGGCCGCAACGCCAGCCGGCGGTTCGCCAGCCCCTGCCTTGTGCCTGCCCGTCGGTACGGCGCCTACCCGGCGGTCACGTTTTCACTGCTGCGCAACGCGTCGGTGGCTTCCACTCCGGCACCCAGCAGGACCACTGAGCCGCCTGCCGCCCAGGCCTCAAGGGCTGCAGGGACGACGGCGGCCCACCCGTCCCGCGCCTGCAGCAGCAACCGCTGGGGTGCTTGGGCGGAAACGCCGGCAGCCGGTGCCAGCAGCTGCCCATAGCTGAGCGCCGACTCTTCATGGCGCCAGGCGGTGTCGGCCGTAGCGGGGGTGTCATCGGCAAAGAACACGTCGGCGTGGGAGCGCACATCGCCGCAGTAGTCCAGTGTGCGCGGGGGCAGTTCGCCAAGCCAACGCATCGCCAGCGCCGGCAGCGCAACAGCCACTACGAGCGGGCCGGGCTTCGTGCCGCCGTGCAATTCGTGTGCGGCGACCGGATCGGTGGTGGCAACAATGTCGACAGCCACGTCAGCAGCGGCGGCTTCCCCTCCCGTCACGGCGGTGGCCCCAACCGCCCAGCTGGCCAGGAGCCACACCAGGGAACGCCAGTGCAGCGGAAGGTCAACGGCCACGATGGTGCCGGGTTCGGCGTCGAGCTCGTCAACGAGGTAGTTGGCGCTCTTGGCCACCCAGTTCTCCAATACGCGGCCGGAGAACTCCACGCGTTCACCCTCGGGGCCGTACCAGGACAGCCTGGGTGAGGTGGGGTGCAGGGTGCGGAAGGCTTCAAGCAGTGCGGTGGGGGTCTTGGGAAGGAGGTCCATGACTGCCATCTTTCCATGGCGGGACCGCCCACAGCAGCGAGCCAACGTCCATCGTTTGGACAAAAGACTAAATGTTACGTGATCTGCGTTACATGGCGGTGGTGGCAACTTGAAATAATGTGCACAGAAAGCCCCGGATCACCGGGAGTTCACGTGATATTCACCATCGACCGGCGTGAACATGCGGATGTATTGATATGAAATTGCTGGGCGTGGCGTGCAGGAACAACATGGCGAGTACTGGTTATGATCTCCGCCGCTTGACGTATGAGACTTACATGGATGTAATTAGACCCACGAACCGCTTTCACTAGCACTAAAAACCGCACATCGCGGGAACCGGGGAACCGGGCAGAAGTGTCGGCGGCAACATTCAGGAGGACGATTATGGGGCAAGCTCAGCTGAGTGTGACAAATCTTTACAATGATTCATTGGCAGCACAGGCCGCCGACACCTACCGTTCGCGTGGGGTGCCCACCGATTGGTATGTGGATCCGGCAGACCCGGACGCGGCCGCATTTCACGAGCAGTCCAACCAGACGGCACTGGAAGATGCTGCCACCGCATTCCTTACCTCCCACGAGGTGGACGATCCCGCAGTGACCCATCCCGCGACCATCCCAGCGGTTCTTCCCGACACCGGTGATGATGCGGTGTGGATAGGATTTCGGCCCGGTCTTGAGGACTTCAGCGACGAAGGTGAACTAGGCTGGCAGACTGATGCTTTGTGCGCGCAGACTGACCCGGAAGCGTTCTTCCCTGAAAAGGGCGGCTCCACCCGGGATGCCAAAAAAGTTTGTGGCGCCTGCAACGTCAAGGCGAAATGCCTTGAATACGCTCTTGCCAACGATGAGCGGTTTGGAATCTGGGGTGGCCTGTCGGAGCGTGAGCGTCGGCGGCTGCGGAAACGAGCGGTCTAATTCTTGATGCAGTAAAAGTCACGGCCGTTCTGGTTGCCCACAACGGCGGTGCCTACCTCCCTACAGTTTTATCCGCACTGGCTGCACAAACTCGACCGGCCGATCACGTGTTGGCCGTTGACACGGGATCTACAGATAACTCTGGGGAGTTACTGCGCAAGGAACTGGGCGAACGAAACGTGCTGTCCCTCGGCGGGCGCAAAGGCTACGGTGCTGCTGTTGACGCAGCCCTGGAACACCAGGCACGGGTTCAGACCGGTGCAAGTGTGTCATCCCGCGCCGGCACCGGCGGCGTAGCCGTCCTTGACGCGCCGAAGACCGCCAGCAACGAATGGATCTGGCTGCTCCAGGACGACGCAGAACCGGCACCCAACGCCTTGGCGCTGCTGCTGGAAGCAACCGAACGGGCCACCACTGCAACAGTTGTCGGCTGCAAGCAGCTGGACTGGGACAACCACCGCCGGCTCGTCGACGTAGGGCTGTGGGCCAACAAGTGGTTTGACCGTTTCACGCTGGTGGGCCTTGACGAACAAGACCAGGGCCAGTACGACGACCATGCCGACATGTTTGCCGTCAACACGGCAGGCATGTTGGTGCGCCGTGACGTCTTTGAAAAGCTTGGCGGCCTCGATCCTGCCCTTCCAGGCACCGGAGACGACCTGGACTTTTGCGCCCGTGTGCGGTTGGCAGGGGACCGTGTCCTTGTTGTTCCGGACGCCCACATGTACCACGTGGTGCACCGGCCCGAGGGCATGGGCAGCGCTGTGGCCGCCCGCAAGGCCGGTATCTTCATGCGACTCAAGCACGCCTCCGCCTGGTCCCTGCCGTTCGTGGCCATCGGCACGTTCCTGGCCGCACTGTACTGGCTTGTGGCCGGATTTGTGCTGAAGGCGCCGGGGCACGCTGTGCGCATGTTTGCCGCCACGTGTGCCGGCTTGCTGCGCCCCGTCACCTTGTTCCGCAGCCGCAGGGCTCTTGCGGCCCAGCGCAGCAAGCCAAGATCAAGCCACCGCGGCCTGTTGGTGGACAACCGGGCGGCCAAGGCGCACCTGAAAATGCTGCGTGAAACGTTGGGTGCCGATGATGATGCCCCGCTAGACATCAGCAACACGCCCTCCATCCTGGAACCAACGGGTGAAACCCACCAGCAATCGGTGACGCCACTGGCCGCCGTCAAAACAGCACCCATTGTCAGCGCCCTCGCCCTGACAGTGCTGCTGGCCATCCTCTCGCTCCTTGCCCTGTCTCGTTTCCTCGGCGCCCCCGCCCTGACCGGCGGTGCCCTGCTGCCCGTATCCGAACAGTTGGAAACGATCTGGCAGCACGCCACCAACTGGTGGATTTCGCTCGGTTCCGGGCTGCCCGGCCGCGGCAACCCCTTTAATTTTGTGCTTGCGCTGCTGGCTTCCTTGGGCGGCAATGGCTCGGTGGCGGTGCTGTGGATGGTGCTGCTGGCACTGCCACTCTCAGCCTTCACCGCATGGCTCGGCGCCGGAGCACTGACCCTGAAGCGCTGGCCCCGCATTGTTGCCGGCCTGCTCTGGGCAGGCACTCCCGTGCTGTTGGTCGGCATGGGCCAAGGCCGGGTTGGTGCCATCCTGGCCCACATCCTGATCCCCATCGTCATGCTCGGAGTGATCCGCGCCGTGGGCGGTGCGGCCGCACCCCAGCCCCAGTCCGTTCTCATTCCGGGAGCCATGGCCGGTTCCGACACCGTGACCATCACTAAAATGGGCCGTCCCGGCGTTGGCGGCAACCCGTCATGGACCGCTGCCGGAGCCGCAGGTTTGGCGCTGGCCATTGTCACGGCAGCCGCACCCAGCCTGTTCCCCGTCGCTGTGGTCGGCATCCTGCTGACCGCCCTGTTCATGGGACGGCGCGGGAAAACCGTGTGGTGGGCGATCGTGCCACCCGCAGCCCTCTTTGCTCCGCTGATCTGGTCCGCCTGGGAGAACCCGCGGGCGCTGCTGGCCGATCCCGGCATGCCGTTGCCGTCCGCGCCTGGGCCAGTGTGGCAGCAGCTTTTGGGCTTCCCCGAAAATGTTGACCCTGCGGCGGGACTGCTGGGCCTGGGCAGTTTTGCCGCCATGTCCTGGATGGGCTGGCTGGCCGTGTTCCTCATCGGTGCACCCGTGGTTTTGGCCGCGATGCTGGCATTGGTGCTTCCCCTGCGCCGTGCAGCCATGGCGCGCACCCTGTGGCTTGTGGCGCTGCTCGGCCTGGCCGGCGCCTATGCCAGCAAGTTCATTGCTGTGGCGTTCGACGGCGTCACCCTGGTCACGCCGTTCAATGGCCCTGCCGTCTCACTCACCATTTTTGCCCTGCTGGGCGCTGCGCTGCTGGGCCTGGATGCCGTCCTCGGCCGTGCCTGGGAACCAGCACGCGACACCGGCGGGCACAGGACCGCCCGGACCACGGCCACCGTACTCTCGGTGCTCATGGTTGCCGCACCCATCGCGAGCCTAGGCCTGTGGAGCGCCCAACAATTCTCCGGCCAGACCGCTACGCAAACGTTGACGGGCGCTTTCTTGCCGCAGGCTGCTGTGGCGGGGGCCATTCCCGCCACAGCGGCAGACCGCGGCACGGGCCCCGAAGCGAGCCGCACCATCGTCATGACAGTACTGTCCGACGGCAGTGTGCACGCCTCGCTGATGCAGGGCTCGGGCACAACGCTCGATGCCATGTCAGCCATTGCGACGGCGGCGCGCATCTCCGGACTGCCCGGAGCAGAGCAGCTGGTGCCCGCCGATACCGCCACCGAAGTCCTGACGGACAGTGTGGCCACCATCCTGTCCAAATCAGGCATTGACCCGCGGCCCGGACTTGTTGAACTCGGTGTGGGCTTTGTGGTGCTGCGCCCCGGCGACACCGCAGCCGAGCTGCTGGCCAGCGAGCTTGAGGCCGTTCCAGGCCTTGACACCGTGGGGCCAACAGAGTCCGGCTGGCTATGGCGGGTCAAGCCCGACTATGCCGACGAGAACAGCAGTGATGTTGTCAACAGGGTCCGGCTGCTCGATGCTGCCGGTGCCGTTGTGGCACCCGTCCCCTCCGACGGGCAGTCCGTCGCCGCGGACATCGCGGCAGGGGAGGGACCCCGGAAGGTGGTGCTTGCCGAGCGCTCCGACGCCGGCTGGCAGGCATGGTTTGACGGGCAGCCTTTGAAGGCCAGCAACGCTGGCTGGGCGCAGGCCTTCGAGCTGCCAGCCGCTGCGGGGAAGCTGGAAATTCGTTACGTTCATCCGATGAACCTCGTCCTGGGGCTCGTGCAACTGGTGCTGTTTGGCCTGACGCTCCTGCTGGCCCTGCCGGTGCGGGCACGTCGTGGCCGCACCGGGGCGTATCGGGATGAAGCATCATTGCAAAGGGTTGGTAGAGGTGCCTGACATGAACGACAAGCCGGACAATAGCGACAAGCCTGACTTCACTGGCAACGACGCAGTCACGAATGACATCGACACTGCGCAGGACCACGCGGGGCAGAAACACGCAGCCCAAACAGCTGGCCCCGCCGCCGCAGCCGGAGCGCCGGCCAAGGCTGACATGAGCGATGCCAAGCCAGCCGCAGCCAAGGCTGACGCCGAAGCGAAACCGGCCAAGGCGTCGGCCATGCCCGCCGCAGCCAAGGCTGACGTCGAAGCGAAACCGGCCAAGGCGTCGGCCATGCCCGCCGCAGCCAAGGCTGACGTGAGCGATGCCATGCCCGCCCCAGCCAAGCCTGCCGCAGCCGAAGCCACGCCTGGCAAGGGCAAGGCGAGGCGGGCCAAGGGTGCCCGACGGGAAAAAGCCAGGGTCCGCCGTCGTTGGCCTGCCGTAGTGGCCGGAACCGCAACGTTGGCGCTGGCCGCTGCCGCCGTGGGCGCCGGAACCCTGTTTCCGGGAGCGAACGCCACGGCACAGACCGAACTCGTCCCGCACCTGCTGCCGGTGGGGGATGCCATGGCCAATTGCCAGGGGCCCACACAGCTGCTGGCGGGATCGGCAGAAGGTGCTGATCCGGAGTTCTCGGCCAGCTCCTCCAGCACCAAGGCCAGGCTCGACGCCGTGGTCCTCAGCAGTGCGAAGGGGGACCTCCCGGCTGCGGCTGTGCAATCCCTTGATGGCAGTCTCTCACCGCTGTTCACGGTCTCAGAAGCCAGTGCGGCAACGGAGGCCACCCCGGCGACGGTGACAGGCGAGCCGAAGATGCGTGCCAAGGTGCTGCGCGGCCAAGATGCCGGGGCGCCCTCGGCGCTGCGCATCGCACCCCAGGGCGAAGAAGTTCCGCAAGGGTCAGCCTCGGTGGTTGTTGCCGCCGATGACGGGGACCTCAGCGGCTTGGCTGCCGCCACCTGCCAGACGCCGTCCAATGAGCTGTGGCTGTCCGGTGCCAGCACCTCCATTGGGCGCACAGCAGTCCTGTCCTTGGCCAACTCCTCAGCCAGTCCCGCCACAGTGTCGCTTGACTTGTACTCGGGCCAGGGACCCGTTCAGACAGCCGGCGGCAAGGGACTCGCTGTGGCTCCGGGCGCCGTCAAACAGGTAGTCCTGGCAGGGTTGGCCCCGGACCAGGAACTGTTGAGCGTACACGTCAAGAGCGTCGGCGGGGCGGTCAGTGCCGTCATCCAGCAATCCATTTTGCGCGGACTGACCCCCGGCGGCATTGACTACCTGGCGCCGGTGCAGGCACCCGCCACGACACTGTCGATCCCCGGAGTGCGCGTACAGGCACCCGACGTTGCGGCCAAGATTTCTGCGCAGGACGGCTACGCCGATGCCAGCACGGCCATGGTCATCACCGTGCCGGGCGCCCGGGATGCCGTCGTGGAGGTCAAGGCCTACGGACCCAAAGGCCAGGTGGCCTTGCCCGACGGCGGGGTGTTCACGGCTGCTGCCGGCACGGCCAGCTCCATGGCACTGACAGGGCTGCCCGAGGGCAACTACTCCTTCAGCGTTTCCTCCGATGAATCGGTGACCGCCACAGTGCGCATGGTCAACTCCACCAAGCCCGGTGACGCCGTGGATGTGGCGTTTGCACCCTCAACCGCACGACTGGGCGGCTCCCACCTGCTGTCGCTCACGCAGGACGCGAGCTCAACTCTGGTGTTCACCGCCCCCGAGGGTTCTGCCACCGTGCGGCTGGTGCCGATTGCCGGCAACGGTGAACTGGGTGCGGCCAAGGACATTGAACTCAATCAAGGGTCCACCTCGAGCATCGATCCCAGGGCCCTTCTCGGCGACAAGACGGCGGCGGTACTGGTTTCGGTGGCCGGGGCGCCCACATTCGGTTCACAACTTCTGGGCAGCAAGGACTCGGCCGACGTCGCCGTGCTCCCCATCCCCGGCACCACGGCAGGAAGCCACTCCATGACCATCGTCACGGGGTACTGACGCACTGAAACTCAGTGGCCGCGAAAGTGCCCAAACAGCGGGTCAACCGTGTCGGGATCGATGTTCAACAACCCCGCCACCTGCTCGATCATGACCTCGTGGACGAGCTCCCGGACCTGGCCCGGGGTGTCGCACAACGACTCCACGGGGTGGCGGTAGATCGCGATGAGGGGTGGCTGTTCCGGGGTGTCTGCCGTAGCGGGCGTCCCGCGCGAGTACTTCCCCAGTGGGGCCGCACGGCCGGAGGCCAGCAGCGCCTCAAGCTCCTGCGGAATCTCCTCCACCAGGTAGCCCACGTCCGCCAGCGCCGAGGGCCACAGCTCGCGCAGCCGCTCAGCGGAGTCAACCACCAGGTCCTCAAACTTTTCGCTGCGCGTGCGTGAAGCTGGCAGGCCGTACGGCACCAGCGGCCCGCGCAGCCCCCTGCCATGCCTGTCCCGGCGCCTCGTTTCAAAGGAGCGGGGCACGCCACTGGCACCCGGAACGGCCCCTGCCGGGTTCGGATCGCCCACTAGCGGATCCGGGTCGCCCGCCAATTGGACCGGGTCGAGCGAGATCGACAGCGAATGCTCGCCGCTGCTGGCCTTGAACTGCATCAGAACTCCTTGAACTGGATCAAAACTCCTTGAAGTCCGTCAATTCACTGTAGGCCGGGGAGGCGCCAAGGGGAAATATTGCCGCCGTAAGGGTAGTCTTGGGAACCGTGGGAACCCTTCGTCAATGCACAAGATCAGCCTGCCGTGATGCGGCAGTGGCAACTTTGACGTACGTATACGCCGATTCAACGGCCGTTTTGGGCCCGCTGGCCACCTTCGCCGAACCACATTGTTACGACTTGTGCGCCAAGCACTCGGCCCGGCTGACGGCACCGCTGGGCTGGGAGGTCATCCACCTGGCCCGCTCCAACAAGCCGCCGGCACCCGGCCCCGACGACCTTTTGGCGTTGGCCGACGCTGTGCGTGAGGCTGCCAATGGTGAGCCGGCCGACGCCGGAGCTCCCGCCGCCAGGCGCGAATTCCGCGGCACCCTGGAACCCCCGGCAAGCGCACCCATGGGTGTCCCCACACCTGGGCGGCGCGGCCACCTGCGCATTTTGCGCGACTAGACTTTAACCCCTGCACTGCTGGTGCATTGGCTGGACACCCTGCGGGAATTCTAAGAATAGGGAATTGGAAGATCATGGCGAACATTAACGAAAAATTGATGGCAATCCTGCGCTGCCCCGTCACCGGATCCGCGCTGGTCCAGGAAGGGCCGGAGCTGGTCAGCACCGGCAACGGCCCAGAAGGCGTGCCCCTGCGCTACACGATTGACGAAGGCATCGCGCTCCTGTTGCGCCCCGAGCAGATCACGGCATAGCCTTCCTCTTAACACCCACTTAAATAAGGACGTGTCATGAGCCCCCTGTCAGCAGCGACCCCCACCCCTGCCGATTACAAGGTGGCCGACATCGGCCTGGCCGCGGCAGGTCGGCACCAAATCCGCCTGGCCGAGTTTGAAATGCCCGGCCTCATGAGCCTGCGCGCGGAATACCGGGACAGCCAGCCGCTCAAGGGAGCCCGCATTGCCGGTTCCCTGCATATGACAGTCCAGACGGCGGTGCTCATCGAGACGCTGACGGTGCTGGGCGCCGAGGTTCGCTGGGCCTCCTGCAACATTTTCTCCACCCAGGACGAGGCCGCCGCGGCAGTTGTTGTGGGCGCGGGAACCCCGGAGCGCCCCGCTGGTGTCCCGGTCTTTGCCTGGAAGGGCGAGACGCTTGAGGAATATTGGTGGACGGCCCAGCAGATCTTCACCTGGCCCGGCGCCGCTGAGGACCCGTCCAAGGGAGCCAACATGATCCTGGACGACGGCGGAGACGCCACCATGCTGGTCCACAAGGGTGGCGAGTTTGAGGCCGCCGGAAAAGTCCCGGACACCACTGACAAGGATTCCGCCGAAGGCGCCGTCTTCCTGGCGGTCCTGCGCGAATCCCTCACACAAGACAAAAACAGGTGGACCCGCATCGGTGCCCACATCCACGGCGTCACGGAGGAAACCACCACCGGCGTGCACCGCCTGTACCAGCTGGCAACCGAGGGCAAGCTGCACTTCCCCGCCATCAACGTCAACGACTCCGTCACGAAGTCCAAGTTCGACAACAAATACGGCATCCGCCACTCCCTGCCCGACGGCCTGATGCGTGCCACGGACGTGCTCATTGGCGGGAAGGTCGCCGTCGTCTGCGGTTACGGCGATGTTGGCAAGGGCTCGGCCGAGGCGCTGCGCGGCCAGGGCGCCCGCGTCATCGTCACCGAAATCGACCCCATCTGCGCGCTCCAGGCGGCCATGGACGGCTACCAGGTGGCCAGGCTCGAATCGGTGCTGGGACAGGGCGACATCTTCATCACCGCCACCGGCGGCAGGTCCATCATCACGGCCGCCGACATGCTGAAGATGAAAAATAAGGCGATCGTGGGCAATGTCGGCCACTTTGACAATGAGATCGACATGGCCGGACTGGCCAGGGTCGACGGCGTTGCCAAGGTGGAGATCAAGGCGCAGGTTCACGAGTGGGTCTTCGAGCAGGGCACCGCAGCCGAGCGCTCCATCATCGTGCTCTCCGAGGGTCGCCTGCTGAACCTGGGCAACGCCACTGGCCACCCCTCGTTCGTCATGTCCAACTCGTTTACCAACCAGGTCATCGCGCAGATTGAGATCTTCACCAAGGTGGGCACGGGGGAGTATGGCAAGGACGTGTACGTGCTGCCCAAGATTCTCGACGAGAAGGTGGCGCGGCTGCACCTGGCCGCACTTGGCGTGGAACTGACCGAACTCACCGCAGAGCAGGCCGCGTACCTCGACCTGGATCCGGCCGGGCCGTACAAGCCCAACCACTACCGCTACTGAGACGACGGCAAAGGACAAAACGTGACAAGGGAGTCAGAGATTGACACGACGTGGGAAAGCATTGGTGCACTGGCGCGGCGCAGGCGGTCGGAAAATCCCGGCCCCATGACCTTAGACGGGACAAATTCCTATGTCCTGGCTGCTCCCGATGCCGCCGGCGTCGTGGTGGTTGACCCGGGCCCGCTCCTTGAGGGCCATCTCGCCGAGCTGGCCGGCGCGGGCGCCGTTGAATTGATCCTGATCACCCACCACCATGGCGACCACACGGACGGCAGCGCCCGGCTGCACGAGTTGACGGGCGCCCCGGTGCGCGCCGCCCTGCCGGAGTTTTGCCACGGCGGAACGGCCCTGTTCGACGGCGAGCTCATCCAGGCGGGCGGCCTCACCATCGAGGTGCTCGCCACCCCGGGACACACCAGCGACTCCCTGTGCTTCGTATTGAATAACGACGGCGGGCACGGCTTGGTCTTGACCGGCGACACGGTCTTGGGCCGGGGGACAACGATGCTGGACCATCCCGATGGCAAGCTGGGGGACTACTTGGCATCGCTGGAGAGGCTGAGGCAGCTTGGCTCCCTGACGGGGTCGATGGTCGTCCTGCCCGGGCACGGTCCCGTGCTGCCGGACCTCTCAGCCGCGGTTTTGGGGTACCAGGCGCACCGGAGGGAGAGGCTGGCCCAAGTACGTGCCGCCGTCGATGAGCTGCGAAAGAAGAATGGTTTTGAACCAATCGCCGCAGACGTTGTTGCGGTGGTTTACGCCGACGTTCCGGCCAATGTGCTGGGGGCTGCAGAGCTGTCCGTTCAGGCGCAGCTGGAGTATCTGCGCGGCTGAGAACTTCCGGGGCAGGAGGTTGGCGGAAATTGGGCAGGACATCAAGAGCACCATCGTGGGCTTGCCAAAACAGGCCCCGATTCTTCCCGGCTTCAGCTTGCCTTGCACCAGGCATTTGGGGCCTGCGCCTGTGCTGGCTGAGTCCTTATTGCCCGTGGCGCAGGCGTAGTATTTGATCGTTAGCGCAGATTAATGCACGTGCCGACCTTGTGGAGCCGTGCACCTATCGGAGAACTTAATGCCTCAGCCGGATCAGTCCAGGAAGCCTCGACGGGGCTTGAAGATCGCCTTGTTCGCAGCGATTACTGTGGCAATTGCCACCGGCGGTGTCGGCGCGGCAACGGCAAACTCTTGGCTGCCACTGACGCATTCCGAAGCTGGCCAGTCGCCCACGACATCGCCATCGGCGGTGCCAACCACGCCCGCGGCGAAACCCGTCACCCTGGCCGTAGCACCCAAGACTGGTGCCACCTTCGTCAACCCCGCAGCCGAGGTCACGGCCCAAGCTGACAACGGCACGCTCTACAGTGCGGTGCTGAAGGAGACTGCCACAGGAGAAAACACTGACGGTGAGCTGTTCGTCAGCGGGCGCAAATGGGTCAGCAGCGCGCCATTGAAGTTTGACACCGACTACACCTTCGACGTCACCACGCTGGATGAAGATGGGAACCGTTCCACCACCGTCAGCACTTTCAGCACGGTGCCGGCGTCGAACGAGGCAGATCTGGCCATGTTCCCGGCCGCTGGCTCCACGGTTGGCGTGGCGCAGCCGCTGCAATTCACCTTCAGCGAACCTGTGACCAACAAGGAAGCCGTGGAGCAGGCCATTTCCGTCACGGCCTCCTCCGGCCAGAAGGGCGCCTTCCGCTGGTATTCGGACACGTTGCTGAGATACCGTGCGGAGGATTTCTGGGTGGCAAACACAAAACTGACCGTCGAAATGAAGCTTTTTGGTGTTGAACTGGGCAACGGGCAGATCGGCAATTTCAACAAGACCAACGTTGTCCAGATTGGCAACCGCGTGGAAATGGTGGCGGACGCCGCCAATCTGCAGGCCAGCATCTATGTCAATGGCGTCTTGGTGAAGCAATACCCCGTCACCATGGGGGACGAGCGCTTCCCCTCAGCGTCCGGCTATCTGGTGGTGCTCTCAGACAAGCAGCGCTACGCCCACTTTGTCGCCTCCACCATCGGACTCAAACCGGGCGACCCTGCCAACTACGGAGAGGTTGATGTCGAGTTCGCCACCCGCCTCACACCCAGCGGTGAGTTCATTCACCAGGCGACGGACAGTGCCGCCCCGTACCTGGGCCGGGTCAACCTGTCGCATGGTTGCATCGGCATGTCTGCTGAGGGTGCCGGCTGGGTGTTCAACAACATGACCACCGGCGATCTGGTCCACGTGGTGGGCAGCCCCAACGAGACCATCGCGCCCACGGACGGCTTTGGCGACTGGAACATCCCCTTCGCCCAGTACGCACAGCGATAGCACTTCCGCCGGACACCCATTGGTTATGCAAACGTGACGCTGCCGTTGCTGGCGGAGGATCAATGGCCATCAAACATGACGTAAAATGGCTATTTGGCGTAATATGCGTCACTGTTGAGCATTGTGGAGTTTATCCACCGAATGGGGAGTATGCATGGCTGAGGTAAAAGAGACCAGTAGCACCCGCAAGGGATGGCGGAACGTCATGGTTTCCCTGGTCGCTTTAGGAATTGCAGCCAGCGTTGTGGCCTGCTCGCCCACCACTCAAGCCGGCACCAAGCCCGCCACGGAACAAACCACGGCTGCTCCCGCCCCCACCACGCCTCCAGCCCCTCTGGCCACCATCGCGGTGATCCCGGAGAGCGGCGCCGACTTTGTGAATCCCGTGAACGAGGTCGTGGCCGAGGTCAGCAACGGCACCGTGGTCTCGGCCATCCTGTCGGAAACCGAAAGCGGCGTTGTGACCGACGGCGAGCTGTCGGTCAGCGACAAAAAGTGGGTCGCCAATGCCCCACTGAAGTTTGCCATGTCCTACACCTTCAACGTCACGGCCGTTGACGCCGCCGGCACGAAGACCGACCAGGTCAGCACCTTCACCACCGTGCCGCCCTCACACGAGGCCAACGCCGTCCTGTACCCCAACGCGGACGCCCAGGTTGGCGTGGCCCAGCCGCTGCAGTGGTCCTTCAGCGAGCCGGTGCTGAACAAGGAGGCCGTGGAGAACGCCATCAAGGTCACCTCCAGCACGGGCCAGGTGGGCGCGTTCCGCTGGTACTCGGACACCCTGCTGCGCTACCGTGCCGCCGACTACTGGCCCGCCAACTCGGTTCTCAACGTTGACATGCAACTTTTCGGCCTGGACTTCGGCAACGGCATGATCGGCAACTTCAACAAGAATTACAACGTGAACATCGGCAACAAGGTGGTCATGGAAGCCGACGCGGCAGCCCACAGCGTGAGCATCCTGGTCAACGACCAGGTGGTGCAGACCTACCCGGCGACGCTGGGCGACGCCGACTTCCCGTCGGCCTCGGGCTACATGGTGCTCACGGCCGACAAGCAGCGCTTCGCCACGTTCAAGGCCGCCAGCATTGGCCTGAAGCCCGGCGATCCGGGCGATTACGGCTCGGTCGATGTGGAGTACGCCGTCCGGCTCTCCAACAGCGGCATCTTCATCCACCAGGCAACAACGTCGGCCATGCCCTACCTGGGCGTTAGGAACCTGTCCCACGGTTGCATCGGCCTGGGGCCGGACGCTGCCAGCTGGGTGTTTGCGAACATGGGCCCGGGCGACATCGTCCACACCGTGGGCACCCCGAATGAAACCATCGCCCCCACCGACGGATTTGGCGACTGGAACATTCCGTTCGAGCAATACGCCTCGCGGTAGTTCCGGCAGCCCGCCCCAGGTAGAGCCCGCCCCAGGTAGAGCCCGCTCCGCACCCTGGGTCGAGCCCACCGCACTCCGCGTCGAACCCACCAGGCATTGACAGAACGGCCCGGAATTCCAACATGGATTCCGGGCCGCTCTGCGTTGCCGGAGCGGCGTTACTGGAGTCCCGGCGCCGCCGGGGCGTTACCCCGATGCGGCAGCACCTATTTGGCGTGCACGCCGTGGTGCTCAAGCCGGGCCCGCAGCTTTTCGGCCTGTTCCTGCGCGTGGGATAGGCGGGCCAGTTCGCGTTCGCGGCGCTCGGCGATCAGCGAGGATAAGAACACTGCCGGATCCGTGCCGGCCGGCGGCAGTGGCGCCACATAGTGACTGGCCTCATTCGCCAGTTCCACACCCAGGGCGTGTCGTGAGGCCGGTGCCATGGCCTGGCCCTGGCGCAACAGCATGGAGATGCGCCGGGCCAGGCTGTCGGGCAGCCGGCCAATGTCGGCCAGGGCCGCCCACGGGGCAAGCGCAGGCGCCACGAAAACCTGCAGCGGGGCGATCTTCGGGGCCCGGTCGCGAATCGCATAGGTGCCGGCCATCATGTCCCCGAGCCGCTTCGATTTGCCGTTGAACAGCGAAACCAGGCAGGCCAGCGAACCTAGCAGCATGTAAATTTCAAGCACAGCCAGCAGTGCGCGGACCAGGGCGTGGCGAAAACGGATGGACCCGCCGTCGTCCCTCACAATGCGCAAGCCCATGACGAGCTTGCCCAGTGACTTGCCCCGGCTCAGCGTCTCGACCGTGATGGGCACCACCACCAGCAGCACCACCAGCGCGGAGATCAGCACGGCCTTCACGGCGGCGGAGTCAAGGGACAGTGGAGTGGCGCCCAGGAGGAACAGCAGCCCCACGGCCACGAGCACCGTGGCCAGCACGTCGATCGCCGTGCCGAGGGAGCGGGCGGCAAAGGAGGCGGGCCGGAGCTCGAGGACAACGGCTTCACCGGTGATGATGGCGGACATGCATTCAGTCTAGCCACGCACCACGGCTCCGGGGCTATAGGCTGGTGGTGATGGACATGGACGCCTTTACCTCAGTGCACGCCCCACAATGGGCACGGCTGGCAGTGCTGGCCCGGAAACGGCGCCTCACCGGAAATGAAGCCGATGAACTGCTCGAGCTGTACCAGCGTGTCTCAGCCCAGCTGTCGCTGATTCGCTCGGTGGACGGGGAAAGCCCGCTCTCGGCGTCCCTGTCGGCCACCCTGGCCAACGCCCGCACCCGGTTCACCGGCGCCAAATCCAATATTTTCGTTGACATTGCCCGCTTCTTCGCCGTCTCGCTGCCGGCAGCGTTTTACCGGCTGCGCTGGCTCACGGTCATCGTGGGGGCCGTGTTTGTGCTGATCGGCACCCTGTTCGCCGTGTGGGCCGCCGGAAACCCCGACGTGCTCGCCACGATGGGCAGCGACGCCCGCCTGCGCCAGCTCGTGGACCACGACTTCGTTGACTACTACTCGGAAAACCCGGCCGCCTCCTTTGCCGGTGCCGTGTGGACCAACAACGCCTGGATCGCCGCCCAGTGCGTGGCCTTCGGTGTCACCGGCGTGTTCATCCCGTACCAAATCTTCCTCAACGCCCAGAACGTGGGCATGACGGCCGGGGTCATGTTCGCCTACGACCGCGGCGACATCTTCTTCAGCTACATCCTCCCGCATGGCCTCATGGAACTGACCGCCATCTTCATCGCCGCCGCGGCAGGGCTGCGCATCTTCTGGGCGTGGGTCAGCCCCGGCCCGCGCAGCCGGCTCGACTCGCTCGCCCTCGAAGGCCGGTCCCTGATCACCGTGGCCGCCGGGCTCGTGCTCGTACTTTTTGTGTCGGGCCTCGTCGAAGCCTTCGTCACGCCCAGCCCGCTGCCCGTCTGGGCGAAGATCACCATTGGCTCCCTCGTCTTGGCGGCCTACTGGGCGTACACGTTGATCCTTGGTCGCCGGGCTGTTCTGGCCGGTGAGATCGGCGATCTTGACGAGGACGACGCCGGAGCCTCCGTCCGCTCGGCCTGAGGCGCCCGCCGGGGTGTCTTTGGCTGACATTGACGACTGCGTGCCTCTGCTTTCGGATCGTCCGTGTAACCTGGCCCTTCCGCTGACGGATCGTCCGCGAAACCTGGTCCCTCCGGTGACGGATCGTCCACGAAACCTGGCCCCTCCTCCGTCCGTGCCGGCGCCGGTTCCGGCCGGGCCGGTGCGATTCTGACGTGGAAACAGCCGCTGATGCGATCTCTTCGCACGGGTTCCGGCGCCCGGCACATCGAGACAGCAGATCTGGCGGTTTCTTGGCCTCGCGGAATTTGAAACTGCAGATCTGGCGACGATTCCACCGAATTTATCGCCTGATCTGCAGTTTGGATCCCGGGAATCATCGGCGCATCGCCTGATCTGCAGTTTCGAATCACCGATGCACCTGGTGGCAGCTTCGGGCCTGTGGATAACCCTGAACGCTTCGCGCAAGATTGAGTCAGACTTGATTCATGGTCACCCGCCCACGCACGTTCAAGTTTCTGGCCCGGCGGTCCTTTACTTTGGTGGAAGGACGCGCCGCCGGTGCCACGCGCAGTCATCTGCGTGGTTCGAGCTTAAGCACACCCAGCAGGGAGGTTCGGGTGCCACGCGGACAACAGCAAAGTTTGCTCGATCGGGTCCGTCCCTACACCGTGTTATGCAGTGAAAGTTGTGCCTCGCACATTACCGCGGCCCAACTCCATGGGATGCCGCTGCCGTGGTTTGACGATGACATCAAGACCATCCATCTGACCCGGCCGGCAGGCGCTGCACAACCGCGGCGCAAAAACGTGGTCGGCCACGCCACGACCCTGGAAGATGCAGAAATCATGCTCGTTGGCGGTGTTCCGGTCACCACGCACGCCCGCACATTTCTTGACCTGGCCTCGCTCCTGACACTTGACCAGTTGGTGGCAGTGGCGGATTACCTCATTTGTGAACACGATCGCCCGTTCGAGCCGCCCAAGATCGCGATCGTGCCGGCAGCGACCCTGCGACGCTATATCCAGAGCAAGCACCACGTGCGGGGACTCACCCTGGCCACGGCTGCCGTGGGACTGATGCGCGTGGGTGTGGATTCCCCACCGGAAACACAACTTCGCCTCCTGCTCCACCGCGCCGGGCTGCCCGAATTCACCACGAACTACGCCATCGCGGGCGACCCGACGGTCTGGCCCGATGTGGCGTGCGAGGAGTACAAGACCAGCGGCCAGTACGAAGGCGAAATCCACAAGACCACACAGAAACAGTTGTATGACAGGAACCGGGACGAACGCAGTGCCACCCGCGGCTGGCTGCAGGTCAAGGTCTACAGCGCCGACATGCGCAGAGGCGACACCCACGTGGCTGAAATGTTCAAGCAGGCACTCCGCCAACACGGCTGGCAGGGATAACCGGCCCAGCCGCGGGATCTCAAATTGCTCCTTTCCCAAATGGGGCGGACGCCCCTGTCCCAAATGGGGAGGCCGCTGCTGTCCCAAATGGGACGTCGCTCCTGCCCCTTACAAGAATCGTGTGATGGGTGCACGATGGGCTTATGGAACATGACGGCGCCGACCCCAGCCCAAAGCTTGAGTTGCCGGCCAGCGGTTCGTCGGGACTTTCCCTGACAGCCAGCGGTTCGTCGGGACTTTCCCTGCCGGCCCTCATCCTGCCCCCGCATCCGTGGCGGCGTTTCGTGGCGTTGGGAGACTCCTTCACCGAAGGCCTGGATGATCCCGAACCCCGCAACCCGGGCGGGTATCGCGGCTGGGCCGACAGGGCGGCGGAGGAGATGAGCATCGGCGTTCCTGAATTCTCGTACGCGAATCTGGCCGTGCGGGGACAGACGATCCACGAAGTGGTGGAAACCCAGCTAGGGCCGGCCCTGGCCTTGAAGCCCGACCTCGTCTCGATGCAGGCCGGTGGCAACGATCTGCTGCGCCCGGGCGCCGACCCTGACAAGCTGGCAGCCCTGCTTGAGGAGGCGGTGGTGCGGCTGCGGCTGCAGGGCGTCACCGTGGTGATCTTCGCCGGACCCGACTCCGGGCGGTCGACGATCATGGGCCAATTTCGCACCAAGATTGCCATCTTCAATGAAAACATGCGCAGCATCGCCGAACACCACGACGCGATCATCGCCGATTTGTGGGCCATGACGGAGCTGCACGATTCCCGCATGTGGGGCCCTGACCGGCTGCACCCTTCAGCCCTGGGCCACCATGCGGTGGCGGCGATGGTGCTGCAAACGCTCAGCGTTCCACATTCGCTGCTGCCGCTGACGCCCAAGCCGCTGCCGGAGCGGAGCTGGCGGCGGGCACGCGCGGGTGACATTGAGTGGGCCCGCGCATATCTGATGCCGTGGGTGTTGCGGGGCATCCGGCGTGAATCGCCCAGCAACGGCTTTGGTCCCAAACGTCCCATCCCGGGGCCCATCCAGGAACAGCCCCGGGACAACAGCTAAACGGATCCTGTGGATCTGGTGACAGTTTGGCATCGGCCCGGGGTGGCAGCCTCCCTGCAGGGGCTGCTGGCGGTATCGTTGCGAATTGTGAGTGAGAATTCAATGCCCCAGGACGCTGCCAAGACCCCCGAACGTGAGCCTGTCACGGAGGTGGGTGCCGTCGTCGTGCCCGGCAGCGATGCCGCGTCCGCCACTGCCGGCACTGCCGGCACAGCGAGCGTTCCCGCGCGCAAGATCAAGCTCGACGGCGCCTCCTCCACCGAGCCCATGCGCCCCGCGGGCCGGCTGCCGCTGCTTCCCAGCGACGAAGAGTTGGCCGCGGCAGTCACAACTCCCGTTGTGGCAGCCACCCCTGCGGCCCCGACCGCACGCGCCAAAACCACCGCACGCACCACAGCGGAGCCCGCCAATCCTGCTCCCACCGCACCCACTCCGGCTGCCGCTGGCACGGCACCCACGGCTGCGATCGGGAAGACGCCTGTGACGGAGCCTGTGTATGTTGAGGCGAACCCCACCTCCATGATTACGATGCGTCCGCCGGCCGAAGACGTTGCCAAGCGCCAGGCCGCCATGGCAAAAGCCGCCAACACCAAACCGGTGCTGACCCGGGTGTTCCAGGTGCTAATCGCAGTATTTTATCCAATAGTCTTGCTTGTCTTGGCCATTCGGCTGGTCACCTCCTCCGTTTTCCTGTGGGTTGAGTACCACCGTCCGGGCTTCCCCGCCGACTCCTTCGGCTTTAGCACTGACGACAGAATCACCTACGGTTCCTACACGATTGACTATCTGCTGAATTTTGCCCCGCCACGCTACTTGGGGGATCTGGTCGACAAGCTGGGCAACCCGTTGTTCCTGGCCCGCGAGGTGGGGCACATGGCGGACGTCAAGTCCGTCATCGTCTTGGCCTTCCTGGCGGGGCTTGTGCTGGCCATCGTCATGCTCATAGGCATGATCTACCTGGCACCCCGCACACGGGGTGGCATCCGGCGTGGACTGTTCGCCGGATCCATCGCCACATTGGCGCTGATCATTGCCCTGGGTGTTTTTGCCGTGACTGGCTGGGAAAAATTCTTCACCGAATTCCACAAGATTTTCTTCGCCGACGGCACCTGGACGTTCTACACCGACGACACCTTGATCCGCCTCTTCCCCAGCCAGTTCTGGATGGATGCAGGCATCTTCATCGGTGCGTTTGTGCTCATAGTTTCCTCGCTGACACTGGCCTTTACCTGGCCCACCAAGGACCGTCGCCGGCCCAAGGCGGCCGAGGTGGCAGCCTCCGCATCGGCTTCGGCGGCAGAGCCGGCGTCAGCCAAACGTTCGGGACGCCGCGCCGCTTAGCACCGCCAATGGCACAGACTGTCGCCTCGCAAACATTCAGCTAATATATGTGTTCGAAAAAAATAAGCAATGATCCCCTCTGTTAGAATATTTCTATATTCAATTACTGACAGTTTGGATGGTCTTGGAAGACGAGCAATTAGGAAACGCGGAAAAATCCCTCGATGTAAGGGACTATGTACGGGTTTTTAGGCAGCATGGGCTGGGGGTTATTGCCCTTGCGCTCATCGGCATTCTGTGCAGCGCGGGCTGGCTGTTTCTTCAGAAACCGATCTATGCCGCAAATTCGATCGGCTACGTTTCCATCCCGGGCGGGGACAACATGGGCTCGGCGCTGGCCGGTGACAACTTGGCGAAATCCAAGGCCACCAGCTATGCCAGCTTTGCCGGTTCACGTCCCGTGGCGGAATCTGTCATCAACACTTTGGGCCTGAATATCGCGCCGGACGTGTTGCTGAAGCAGATCTCGGTCACGGCGGCCAAGGACACCGCCCAAATCAAGATTGCCGCATCGGCTGAAAGTGCGCTGGAGGCGCAGCAACTGGCCAACGCCTGGGTGGTTGCCCTGGCCGAACAGGTCGGGATTTTGGAATCTGCTCCCAACCCACTTGATCCCGCTGCTCCGCCGGTCGATTCGATCATCAAGATCGTGCCACTCGGTGATGCGCCGCTGCCGCAGTCGCCAGTATCCCCGAACAAGAAGATGACGCTGATCGTCGGTGCCCTTGCAGGCCTGATCATCGGTGTTGGCTATGCGCTTGTGCGCAACCACCTCGACCGGCGAATCCGTTCTGTGGAGATGGTTGAAAAGGCCATTGGCACCGCCGTGGTGGGTACCATCCCTGTGGATGACAGGCTCCGCAACGGCCGTCATGTGGTGGAGAGCGGTGTCATTGACCATGGCAACACCGAGGGCTATGCCATGTCGGAGGCGCTGCGGGAACTTCGCACCAACCTGCACTACATGAACGTGGACAACCCGCCCCGGGTCATCGTCATCACCAGTTCCATTCCGGGTGAGGGAAAGTCAACCATTGCAGCGAACCTGGCGGTCACCATTGCGGCCACCGGCCAGCGTGTTGTCTTGATTGACGGCGACCTCCGGCGCCCGGTTGTTGCAGAATTCTTCGGCATGGCAAGTGGCGGCGGGCTGACTGACATCCTCAGTGGCCAGGCCACGCTTGACGATGTCCTGCAGGTGTACCGCCCCGTCCCGGCCCTTGCCGTCCTGGGCGCTGGGCGCATCCCGCCCAATCCCAGTGAGCTGCTGGGCTCCCAGGCCATGAAGCGTCTTCTGGAGCGCCTGTCTGAGAGTGCAGTGGTGCTGATCGATGCCCCGCCGCTGCTGCCGGTCACCGACGCAGCCATCCTGGCCCGCTCCACCGACGGCGCCCTTGTGGTTGCGGGGGCCGGGAAGACCACCATTGATGAGTTGGAGAAGGCCGTGGCAACACTGGCCAAGGTCCAGGCGCCCCTTTTGGGTGCCGTGCTGAACAGGGTTCCTACAACCGGCGGCCAGGCTGCCGGCTATGGCTACTACGGCAAGTCGTACCATTACCACCAGTCAGTCAAGGGTGCCAAGGCGCGCTATAAGCGGACGAGAAACAGTGCGCCTGCAGCCCCACCCGTTGCGGAACCGGCAGCCGCCAACGAGGCTGATGTGCAGAGCCGCGAAGCGGAGTTTGAGCAGCTACTCAGCCCGTCAACCGACAATGCAACACGCAGGATGACTCGGAGCCGCTAGGCCGTGCCTGCACTGCGACACGTGCCTGCACAGCGAAGGGCCCGGCTGCCAACTGGCGGCCGGGCCCTTTCACATCTTGGGACCTTCGTGCGGCGGGGACTTATGCCGGTTGGGAGCACCAAGCCTCGAACGCAAGAATTTCCTCCACGGCAGGCAACAGTTCCTCGGTCATGCGGCGGTGGGTTTCAGGGCTGCGGCGGTACGGGTCCACGACGTCGTCGCCTGCCTCTGAGGGTTTGCTGGCGGACCTGTAGCTGGCGGCCAGTGCGGGTAGTTCCTCCCAGCGCTGCTGCACCGCCTCAGCTGCCGTGCCCCTGGGGAGCTGCGTGTTTTTATCCAGCCGGATGCTGCGCAGGATCCGGGCAAACTCGATCAGGGTATAGGCCCGCTTCAACATGCGCGGGCTCATCCGGATGACCGCGTCGCGGTGGGCCACCGTCATGGCCAAGACCAGGTTCGACTCAGCCAGCATGGCAGGTGTCAGCTGGCGGGAGACGAAGCCTTCGTCCGAGCCGCCAAAGGA
The DNA here is from genome assembly GCF_000785535.1 of Arthrobacter sp. PAMC 25486. NCBI lineage: Bacteria > Bacillati > Actinomycetota > Actinomycetes > Micrococcales > Micrococcaceae > Arthrobacter > Arthrobacter sp. PAMC 25486. The sequence goes on from NZ_CP007595.1 coordinate 4,167,813, forward strand.
AGCCAGGAGCTGGGCAGACTCGGCCTCCATACCGTGGCCGACCAGGGCTTCCGTGCCGGCGCTTTGGACCTGGAAGAGACCGGGATGCAGTGCCGCAAGCTCTGTCGCCAGCATTCGTTCACCAAAAGGCGAGCGGCAGATATTTCCGGTGCAAACAGTCAACAAATGAATCATGAATTGATCATAGCCGTCTTGGCTATACTCGTTGGGGCACGAAATGCTTGCAGCAACGGCTGTCTTTTGTGATATTCCATAAACTCGGCAGGCGCCGGAGCAGGCCCATAAATAATATTCTCCATAAAGGAAACGTCCCCCGCATGACTGATCAAGTGCACACCAACCCGCACGGCACACCGTCAGGAAACGGGGGCCGGTTGCGGGCTTTTCGCCGCAGTACGCTGGGATCCGTGCTGATCAACCTCGTGGCCGCGGTGGTGGTGATTGCCCTGGTCCAGACGTTCTTTGTAAAGATGTACGTGGTGCCGTCGGGGTCCATGCAGGGCACGCTGCTCATTGGCGACAGGATCCTGGTCAACAGGACTGCCTATGCTGGCGCGGTCCCGCCCAGGGGCGACGTGGTGGTGTTTTCCGCTGATGAGACCTGGGATGAGGCGGGACAGAAAAAGGGCAATCCGGTGAAGGAGATGGCACGCTATTTTGGTGACGTCACAGGCATCGGACCCTCCCATGAGAAATTCCTGGTGAAGCGTGTCATCGGAGTCCCGGGTGACGTTGTTGATTGCTGCAGTGCGGCCGGGGCGTTGCAGGTCAACGGTGTGGCTCAGGAGGAGCCGTACATTCAGGGCGACCTGCCCTTCGATGAGGCCGGCCCCAACTGCGAAAGTACGCCGCGCAGCGCCCGATGCTTTGGCCCCGTCACAGTTCCCGAGGGGAAGTTGCTGGTGCTGGGGGACCACCGCGGCAATTCAAATGATTCCGTCTACGCGTGCCGCGGCACCGCAGAGACAGGGGACTGCCTGAAATTAGTGCCGGTGGAGAATGTCATCGGCCACACCTTCGCCACGGTGCTGCCGCTGCAACGCATCGGCGCTGTGCGCTGAGACCAAAAACGCAGCCGCTGTACTCCAGGCCTAAAAACGCGGACGTCGTGCGCTAAGCGAGTTCGAGGACGCCGCGGGCGAGCAGCTCTTCCAGTGCTGCCTCCAGCAGGGATCCGGCGGAGGGGTGTGCACCGAGGACGGCAACAACTCCCTCAAGCAGCGCGTCCTTGCTGATCCAGTCCCCGGACAGCTCCCAGATCAGTGCGCCCAGCGGGCTCAGTTCCATGACCTGCGATTCTGCCAACAGGAACACTGTGCCGTCGGCCTCCACCGCATCCTGCACCGAGGCACGGCGGATGCCCGTGCCGGTCACCGCAGATCCTGGGGAGGGGGCGCACTCCAGCGCGGCCCACTCAGGCGGGGTCCCGCCGTCGTGCGTTGAAAATTGGGGAAGCACGCCGGCAATGTCGCGGGCCTCGGCATAGCGGATGCGCTTCACGCCGCCGCAGGCCTCGATCATGGCGCATAACTGGACCAGGCCCCGCTCGAGGCGTGCCAGTGCGGAAAGTTGCGGGGTGAGCTCCAAGAGCGCGTCGGCCAGCGCCACGTCCTCCACGGAAATCCTGTCGTTGCCGGGGACCCTGCTCAGGAGAACTATCGACTGCAGTGTGGGAGCCGCTGGGGTGTCGCCCAGCTGGTGCTGCTCCGGACCCTCCTGGCGCTTCGGCACTCCGGGTTCCGGCTGCTTGACCGACAGCGGTTTCGGGTACGGGGTGATGGAAAGGTCCGCCGCCACGGCAATGGTTTCGTCGCTGACATACCCACGCGCGGTGCCAAGGGTGCGGGCAAGGGTGGTCTTCCCGGTGCCGGACGGTGCAATGAAGGCGATGGTGGCCCCGGTCAACGGATCGGCAAGGCCGCAGGCGTGGAACATCATGCGCCGCCCCGCCTGCTGCTCAATGGCGGCCAGCGTAATGTGCGACGTCAGTGATTCGTTGGCCCGGGCAAAGTCGCCCGGCATCCGCTGGACGGTTGCCGCTGCCGGGTGCTCAGGGCCCGCCAGGCACCGGCTCCAGGCTGTCCTGAATTCGGCAGCCTCCGGCGCGGAGAGGCCCTCGACATCAATGATGACACCCAGTGCCGACACCTTGACCGTCCCGGTGCCGGGGGTGGCCGCCAGGGCTGTGGGTATTGTGGTCGTCTCAGACATGAAAAGATCCTGTCGCTTGCAAAATCAATGGGTGGGGTGTGCTGCTCGGAGCGCAAGGAAAATCGGGCTGGCTTAAATCCAGCTGGGCAGCCACATGTGCAGGCGCCAGTACTCGGTGGGGATGACCTCTGCCGCCCAAATCGGGTAGAAGAAGGCGCTGAGGGCCACGGCCGACGCCAGGAACAGTCCCACGATGACGGCCCCCTGCTGGCGCCGCCACGGCGGATCGCCGACCTTGCCCAGCACCATGCCCAACACCATGACGATAGCAAGGATCATGAAGGGTTCGTACGCGATGGCGTAGAAGAAGAAGATGGTGCGTTCCGGGTAGAACAGCCACGGCACAAAGCCCGCGGCAAAACCGGCCAGAATGGCCCCGGCCCGCCAGTCGCGCCTGGCGACCCACACACCAATCAGGACCAGGATTGCGAGGGAGCCTCCCCACCAGATCAGCGGGTTGCCCAGGCTGGTGATGGCTGCCGTGCACTTGTCGACGGTGCAGCCGCCGTCGCCGTTTTCGTAGTTCTCCACATAGAAGGAGGTAGGCCTGCCCATGACAAACCAGGACCAGGCGTTGGCCTTGTACGGGTGGTCCGAGGCCAACCCCGTGTGGAAGTTGAAGGCGGTGGAATGGTAGTGCCACAGGGACCGCAAGGAGTCCGGAACCCAGCCCCACGTGGTGGACGGGTTCTCTGTGGCCCAGTTCCTGTCGTAGGCGTCGTTGGAGCGGAACCAACCGGTCCATGACGCAAGGTAGGTGGCCGCGGCGACGGGCACCATGCTGATAAACGCGGCAATGCCGTCCTTGCCGACGGTTCCCAACACCCAGTACTTGATGCCGGCAATGCGGCGGGCATTCATGTCCCAGATGACACTCATCAGGCCAAAGACGGCAAGGAAGAACAGGCCGGACCATTTGGTGCCAATGCACAGGCCCAGGGCCACGCCCGCGGCCAGGCGCCACCAGCGGATCCCCAGCCAGGGCCCGTACAGCAGCGCTTTGGCGCGAACTTTTCCATCCGCCGCGGCGAGGGATGACAGCCTGGCCGCCAGCCGCCGTCGTCCATCATCACGGTCCATGAGCAGGGCGCCAAAGCCCAACAGTGCAAAGAACATCACGAAGATGTCCAGCAGCGAGGTGCGGGACTGGACGATGGCGTGCCCGTCAACGGCGAAGAGCAGCCCGGCAGTGGCCCCCAGCAGCGTGGAGCGGAACATTTTTTGGGCGATCAGGGCAAGGATGAAGATGGACAGGGTTCCCACGAGGGCCGCGGAAAAGCGCCAGCCAAACGTGCTGTCGGGGCCGAAAAGCCACATGCCGAAGGCGATCATCCACTTGCCCACGGGCGGGTGAACCACGTATTCGGCGGTGTTTTCAAGGCTGGTGAAGATGCCCTGGTTGAAGAGGTCGTTGGCCTTCTCAGCCCAGTTGCGCTCGTAGCCGCTCTGCAAGTAGCTGTAGGCGTCCTTGACGTAGTACGTCTCGTCGAAGATCAGTGATGGCGGCTGGCCCAGGCGCACAAAGCGCAACGCTCCGCCGATCAGTGCGGTCAGGGCCGGGGCGAGCCAGAACCACAGGCGCAGGCTGGCGGGCGCCTTGGAAATCCCCAGGCGGGCGGTCAGGGCGGTGCGGGTGAATGCCTGAGCCGGGTCCTGCACCCAACGGGAGCCTTGACGCACCGTGCGGCGGGCATGCCGGGACGTTGCCGCCGGATGGCCGGGGGCAGGCTCGGCAGCGCTGAAAGCAGGCTCGGCAGCGCCGGAGGCGGGTTCGGGGGAGGGGCCGGGCGCTGCCGGGACGGTGTCGATGGCTGGGGGTTGCACGGTGTCAATGCTACCCAAGTGGGACGGGAAGCCGCGGCCCACTACGCTGGAGACATGGAAGATGACTTTGGCCCGGATCCGGACAGCGCACACGACGAAGACGGCCTGGCCGAAGAACCCCTTGATGCGAGCCTGGCCCCAGCCACCGCGCCGGGGGAGGGCTACATTATTTTGGCTGCCACGCCCATTGGCAACATGGGAGATGCCAGCGCTCGCCTCATCGCCTGGCTGGGGGCTGCCGACATCGTTGCCGCCGAGGACACCCGCCGGCTGCACCGCCTCGTCACCAGCCTGGGCGTCAAGGTGGGCGGGCAGATCATCAGCTACCACGAGCACAATGAGGCCACTAAGACTGCAGAGTTGCTGACCCAGGTCCAGACCGGCAAGGTCCTGCTGATGGTGACCGACGCCGGCATGCCGTCCGTCTCCGATCCTGGTTTCCGGCTCGTGGCGGGCGCCGTTGAAGCAGGGGTTCGAGTCACGGCGGCACCCGGGCCGTCGGCCGTGCTGACGGCGCTGGCACTGTCGGGGCTGCCCACCGACAGATTTTGTTTTGAGGGATTCCTGCCGCGCAAGTCGGGGGAGCGGGCTGCCCGGCTGCACGAACTGGCGGTGGAAAAGCGCACCATGGTGTTCTTTGAGGCGCCGCACCGACTCGAAGCCATGCTGCGTGCGCTGCACACGGCGTTTGGGCCCGCCCGCCCGGCCGCCGTGTGCCGGGAATTGACCAAGACGTATGAGGAAGTGGTTCGAAAGCCGCTGTCAGGTCTGCTGGAATGGGCCGAGGCCACGCAGATTCGCGGTGAGATTGCCATTGTCGTTGGTGGCGCACCGGACGCTGACCCCGGCACACCCGAAGACCAGGTGGCAGCCGTGAACGAACTCATCGCCCAGGGCATGCGACTGAAGGAAGCGGTGGCGGTGATCGCCCACGACGTCCACGTCAGCAAGCGTGAGCTGTACAGCGCGGTTCTGGCCGCCCGCAGCTAGTTTTTGCAGGGTCCTGGTTCGGATTGTTTATGCTCCGCACCGGGACGGGCATGGCGCAGTGGCGCCATGCCTGCCCTCACGCTTGCGCTTAAGTTTGCCCGAGCACAATCATGCTCGACACAGGAACGGTACGAAGCGCATCATGCCTATGGGGGGCCGCCGTGCTGTTCCTGCACCGGCCCTGAGCCGCCCCGAGATTGTCCACGCCGCCATCAGCTGTACAAGTGCACAGTGAAACCCATGACGACAGTGCGGGCAAGGCTAGACACTGTTGTTCGCTGAGAACTACCGTGAACAGGAACACACCCTGCGCCGCCAGCCTTGCACTGCGGCACCCGATATGAGGAGTCATCATGACCGTGAGCGCTGCCATGGACGTCAACGAACGCGAAATTGCCTTGCTGGCCAGCATCCCCACCGGGCTGCTCATCAACGGTGAGTGGCGGCCGGCCGCCTCCGGGCAGACCTTCTCCGTGGAGGATCCCGCCACCGGAAAGGTGCTGCTGGAAGTGGCCGACGCCGGAGCCCAAGATGGTGCCGACGCCCTGGACGCCGCTGTGGCCGCCCAAGACGGGTGGGCCGCAACGGCTCCCCGTGAACGTGCCGAGATTCTGCGCCGTGCCTTTGACCTGGTCATGGCCCGCGCCGACGACTTTGCCCTGCTCATGACCCTTGAAATGGGCAAGCCGCTGGCCGAAGCCATGGGCGAGGTCAAATACGGCGCCGAGTTCCTGCGCTGGTTCTCCGAGGAAACCTCACGCTCCTTCGGGCGCTACTCGTCCAACCCCGAAGGCACCCAGCAGATCCTGGTCCAGAAGAAGCCGGTGGGCCCGTGCCTGCTGATCACCCCGTGGAACTTCCCACTTGCCATGGCCACCCGGAAGATCGCCCCGGCCATCGCCGCAGGCTGCACCATGGTTTTGAAGCCCGCCAACCTGACCCCGCTGACCAGCCACCTCTTCGCCCAGGTCCTCATCGAGGCCGGCCTGCCCGCCGGCGTGCTGAACGTCGTCTCCACCTCCGACGCCGGCGGCGTCACCGGTCCGCTGATCCAGGACAGCCGCCTGCGCAAGCTCTCCTTCACCGGATCCACCCCGGTGGGCAAGCGTCTCCTGGCCGACGCCTCCACCAACGTCCTGCGCACCTCCATGGAACTGGGCGGCAATGCCCCGTTCCTGGTCTTCGAAGACGCCGACCTTGACGCCGCCGTCGACGGTGCCATGGCCGCCAAGCTGCGCAACATGGGTGAGGCCTGCACAGCAGCCAACCGCTTCCTCGTGCACGAATCCGTGGCCGGTGAATTCGCCACGAAGTTCGCCGCCAAGATGGCCGCCATGACGCTGGGCCGCGGCACCGACCCGGACACCACGGTTGGCCCACTGATCGATGCCAAGAGCCGCGACAAGGTCCACTCGCTCGTCTCCGACGCAGTGGCCGACGGTGCCACCGCCATCACCGGCGGCGCCCACGCCGAAGGCGCGGGCTACTTCTACCAGCCCACCGTCCTGGCGGGCGTGGAGCCCGGTGCCCGCATCCTGGCCGAGGAGATCTTCGGCCCGGTGGCCCCGATCGTCACGTTCAAGAATGAGGACGAGGCAGTAGCCCTGGCCAACGACACCGAATACGGCCTGGTCGCCTACGTCTTCACGAAAGACCACAACCGCGGCCTGCGCATGGCCAACCGCATCGAAACCGGCATGATGGGCCTGAACGCCGGCGTCATCTCCAACGCCGCCGCGCCGTTTGGCGGCGTCAAGCAGTCCGGCCTGGGCCGCGAGGGCAGCCTTGAGGGCATCGAGGAATACCAGTACACCCAGTACATCGGCTTCCCCGCCCCGTAACTGCTTCACCCTCGCCGCTGGTCGATCTTGTCGAGATCCAGGTTTCGACGCGCCCCGCCGATCGAGACTGCAGCTATGGCGATGATTTAGCCGAAATCATCGCCATAGCTGCAGTTTGGAATCCTGTATCGCCTTTTCTGCAGTCTCGAATCCGCCGACGCGCAATCGAGAACGGGCACCAGGGTTTCACCAGGCCCGGCGGAGGGTGTTCGGGCCTGGCCAGCGGGTCTCTCACAGGCTCGACTTGTGGGAGGATGTCGGCAACAACGACGCCGGAGCAACCGTTGCACGCAGCCGCCGCCACGGTGGGGCTGATGATTGGAAACGGGCCACCAGGTGTTCCACGGCCTCGGCCAGCTCTTCCAACTCCGCCAGTTCCTCCAATTCGGCCAGCTTCTCCAGTTCTTCCGACGCATCCAGCCCTTCGGAACCGGAACCGGAACCGGAACCGGAACCGGAACCATTCCCGGCCCCGGCTTCGAGACCGGCCCCGGCCCCGCGCCCGGGTCTGGCCGAAGTCGAAGCTGAAGCCGGGGCCCAGGCCGGCGCGCCCCCGTAGACACTGCGTTCATAGGAGTGCAGCACGAGCTCCAGCCCGGGGGGCGACGTGGTGCCCAGGAATCCGGCAATGGCCGCTGCCTGCAGGGCCGGGGTCAGCGCCGGGTCCACAACGTAGCCGTGGTCGACGGCCGTGGCCAAGACCTCACGCCACGCAACCACGGCAGGGAAGACGCCCGGGCCGGGTGTGCGCACCTGTGCCAGCCGGCGCTGTCGGAGGGACCAGCGGACCACGGCCGGGATCGCCAGCACAAACAGTGCCAGGAGCACCCACCCTGTCCCCGCCAGCCAGCGGGCCGCGTTGATTTCACCGGGATCGGCTCCCGAAGCTGCGCCAGCTGTTGTGGCCGGGGCGGTCGTCGCGGCCGTGGATGCGCCCTGGTTGGCGCCGGTGGGATTGGCCTCCGGTGCTGGTGCGGGGGCGGCATCGTCCTGCGCATAGTCGGGGATGAAGCCGCGGGACGGGGTTGGTTCGAAGGGCACCCAGCCCAGGCCCTCAAAGTACAGTTCGGGCCAGGCATGGGCGTCGCGGCCGGTGACCTCATAGCCGCGCCACACAACGCCGTCGGCTCCGGTCTCATCGAGCGAGGAATCCTTGCTGCCTGCGGTATAGCCCACGGCAATGCGTGAAGGGATGCCAACCTCCCGCGCCATGACGGCCATGGCGGCCGAGAAGTGCACGCAATAGCCGCTCTTTTGTTCCAGGAAGTCGGCTAGCACGCCCATGCCCGAGCCGTCGTACCCCTCAACCACGGGGGTGCTGAGGCTGTAGCTGAACTCGTCGGAACGCAGGTAGTCCTGGATCGCCATGGCCTTGCCGTACGGTGAGGGTGCAGCGGCGGTGACGGAGTCCGCCGTGCTGGCAACGATGTCCGGCACATCCTTGGGCAGCTGCGAAAACACGGGATCCAAATCTGCCCGCGGCGGCGCGGTGGCATTGGCCAGGATCTGCGGCGTCAGCACGGGCATCTCGCTGCTCACCAGGTAGCTTCGCCCGGCCGTGGTGCTGTTTTGGGACTTGATGGTTTCGGTGGAGGGGTTCCAGAGCCACGTGCCGGGCAGCTGCTGCACGGAGGTGACCGACAGCGGCGCGGGCAGCCACTCATCGCCGACGCCGGGAACGCTGATCCTGGTCTCGATCGTGGCGCGCGGCAGGGACGGCGACGGACCCGCCGCCGGGGCCAGGCCGCTCAGGGACGAGTCCAGGCCGTCCGGCAGCGGCGAGGGCTCCCAGATTTTGCCGCTGAAATTCTCCAGCGTGGTCAGGCGCATATACGGCGCCTCGGTCGCGGTGGTGCGGTACCGCAGGGACACCCGGCTGGATTGTCCGCGCAGGTCATCGCCCAGGGACAGCATCGGATCCAGCGAACCACCACTGCCGGTGCCGTAAAGATGGGCGCCCTGCGGATACAGCCCCTGCGTGAAGCCGGGCATGGCCTGGGTGGCCAGTGTCATCAGAAGCACGACGGCGGCCCCCAGTGCCGCTGCCTTGCCCAGCACCCCGCTGGCTACTTTGGGCGTGTCTGTGCGCAGTTTGCCGTCGGGCGCGTACCAGCGGGCACAGCCCAGGATCAGCAGGAAGCCTGCCGCGGCCGCCACAAAGGAGGAGCCGGAGATCCCGGTGCTGGTGGTCAGGGCGCCCGGGAGCAGGATCAGCACGAGCCCCAGCGAACTGGCGGCGGGCATGGCCACCGTGATGGCCAGGGTGTCGATCAGCAGCGCGGCAAAGCCCAGCCCCGCGCTGAGCAGAAAATGCATGGACACGTGCGACGGCACCGGTGCCACGTTCGAGGTGATGACCGTTGAGGCGTGGGAGGCAAGGTCCAGCGCCTGGGACACGGTGGTGAGTGTGGGAAAGACGCCCAGGATCGCCGTGCCGGGGAAGTATACGAACGTCAGCGCCATGAACCAGCCCGCCAGCGCTCCGAGCGGGGCGAAGGGGCCCAGCGCCGGATGGCGCCGCATGAGGGCAGGGACCAGCAGCGTCCCGCCAACCACGACGGCGGCCTGCACCAACCAGCGCATGTCCCGGATCACCCCGCCCAGGCCCATGGACGTGACCATGACGGCGGCAAAGATGGCAACGGCCAGGACCCACCGGGCAGGCCCCGTCACTGGGGTGCCCAAAATCCTGCGCGGCGAGCGGCGCGGTGCCGGCCCTGCGCCGTCGTGCGTGGGGCCGGGGGGAGCGGGGGTGTGCAGCACACGGCTCACGGCAGCGTCCCTCCCGTTGCGGCGAATTCGTCCAGGGCGATCCAGGCGTCGAGCAGGGCCGTGTTGGGTGTCATGGCCGTGGCACGCCAGCCGGCGCGGCGCAGGATCAGCAGCGCCGGTGCGGCCTGGGCGGGGTCCTGGCAGAGCAGGAGGGCGTAGGCCCCGTGGGCGTGCGTGGTTTCGGAGCTGCCGGCGAGGAGGAACGCCTCGGCCTCGCTCAGCAAACCGACGACGGCGAGCAGCGGCCCCTGGCGCTCGCCGCCATGCAGCTTTTGTGCCAGTGCGGCGGGCAGAGTCGCGTCGGCGGGTCCGGCCAGTTCCAGCGCGGCCAGGCCGGCGGCAACGTCGAACATGCCGTGGGGACCGGAGAACTCCTCGCAAGCCGGGTCAACGGCGGAGGCGGAACTGAGGAAGGCGGGCTCGCCGCGGTGGTCGAGGATGTGCAGGGTGTAGTCCAGCTCCAACAGGTGGGTGGCGATGGAGACGGCGGCAACGATGGCTGTTTCAAAGGCCGGTGTGGTCACCAGATCGGGCAGGCCGACCGTGCTGCGCCCGGCAATCTGAAACCGTTCCATGCTCCGGCCGGGGTCGCCGAACGCCAGATGGCGCCTGTCAAGGAACAAGGCGGCCTCCGGTGTGGCCACCGATTCCTCCGCCCGCACCATGAGCTTTCCCTGCCGGGCGGTGACGGGCCAGTGCACCCGGCGCAACGGATCGCCATAACGGTATTCGCGGGTCATGACATCGTCCTGGCGGGCCTGGGCCAGTTCGCGTGTGCTGTGCGTGCCGTCCCTGCCCCGGCCGTCGGTGAGCGAAATGGCGGGCAGGTCCACGGCGGCAGGGGCAATGGTGAGGTGGTCGCCGTCGTCCATTCCCCGCTGCAGGAACGCCACACCAAAGGGGTCGCCAAAACTGCCCCGCAGCGGGCCAACCGTGAACACGCCGCGATGGGCGGGGTGCAGCGTGTAGTGGTAATCGCTGCGCAGGCTCCGCGGTGCGACGGGGTTGGGGTGGCTGAAGACGGGGGCGGCGCGGAAGCTGAACGGCAGCTCCTCCACGAGCCGGCTCTGCGTCCCGCCGGGATTGCGACCGTGCACTTCAAGGGTCACCTCGAGCGGCTTGCCAACGTGGCCGAGGGCGGGGGAGATGGTGCGCTTGAGCGTGAACCCGGTCTTGAACAGGTGCAGGGCGCCATACGCGGCGGCCAGCAGGGCGAAGCAGAACATGGCTACCGTGAGCAGGTCGCGGCGGCCCAGCAGCCAGGCCAACAGGAAGGCAATAACACCGCAGGCCAGCACGAGCCAGCCCCGGGGGCGGAAGGGTCGGAAGGCGAACATGGCGTTGCTACCGGCTCCGAGCGGCCTTTCCGGCGCGCCCGTCCGGCTGGCCGGGAACCGCGACGTCGGCCAGCAGCTCCGCAACGATGCTCGGCGCCGTGGCGCCCCGGCTGGCGGCGCTGCGTTCCACCAGCAGCCTGTGGGCGAACACGGGTTCGGCCAGCTCGCGGATGTCATCCGGGAGCACAAAGCCACGCCCGGCCAGTGCTGCGGCCGCCTTGGCCGCCCGCAAGAGCTGCAGGAGCGCCCGGGGGCTGGCGCCGAGGCGCAAATCCGGGCTGTTTCTGGTGGCCTGCCCCAACGCCACAATGTAGGCGCGCACGGCCGGGGCCACATGGATGGCGGCGACGGTGTCGATCATGGCCCTCACCTGCTCCACCGTTGCGACGGGGCGCACCGCGTCCAGCGGGTTGATGGACTGGTGTGATTCCAGCATGGCCAGTTCAGCATCTGCATCGGGGTAGCCGAGCGAAATGCGCGCCATGAAACGGTCGCGCTGGGCCTCCGGCAGCGGGTAGGTGCCGGCCATCTCAATCGGGTTTTGGGTGGCCACCACCATGAACGGTGCGTGCAGGGTGTACGTGGTTCCGTCGACGCTGACCTGGTGCTCCGCCATGGATTCCAGCAGGGCCGACTGCGTCTTGGCCGACGCCCTGTTGATCTCGTCGCCAATGACGATGTTGGCAAAAATGGCGCCGGGCCGGAACTCAAAGGACTGCGACGACTGGTTGAAAATGGAGACGCCGGTGATGTCGCTGGGCAGCAGGTCTGGGGTGAACTGGATCCTGTTGACCGAACAGTCCAGGGTGCGTGCCAGGGTCTTGGCCAGCAGGGTTTTGCCCACCCCGGGAACATCCTCCAACAGCAGGTGCCCGCCGGCCAGCAGCACCGTCAACGCCAGCCTCACGGCCTCTTCCTTGCCGTCAATAACAGTGTTCATGACGGCCATGATGCGTTGGGTGAGTGCGCCAAAACTCTCCGGGCTCATGACCTCACCTGTGGTTTCGGGCACGGGTTGTGCGGAGCGCGGCCGAAAACCCGGCGCCTGCGGTTTCAGCACACCGTCGGCCAGCAATGTCTCTCGGGGGTGCATGCCCCACCTTTCGCAAAATTTACCGGCCCACGCGGGCGTGGATTACTGTGATCTACGCTACCTGCCTGGCGCATGTTTGGGGTCATTGACGCAGGGAAATTACGGAACCGGTAAGGTAAAAAGCCATGTACAGCCAAGAAGTTCCGTTCCCGTACCGTCCCGATTCCCTGCAGCCCGACGGCGGAGCTCGCCCAGGTGCCTTCGCGCCGGCGCCGGTTTCCCTTCCGGTCCCGGTGTATGACAACCACACGCACTTTGATTTTGGCGACTCGCCGGTTGAGCTGAAAGCTGCGCTGGATGCGGCAGAAGCCGTTGGTGTGGCGGGCGCCGTCCAGGTCGGTTGCGACCTGCCCTCCTCCCGTTTCACCGTTGCTGCGGTGGATGCCGATCCCCGCGTGCTGGGGGCTGTGGCCATCCACCCGAACGACGCCCCCGAACTGGCTGCCGCCGGTGAATTGGAGGATGCCCTGGCGGAGATTGACGCGATGGCCGCCCACCCGCGGATTCGTGCCATTGGCGAGACCGGGCTGGACTACTTCCGCACCGGTGAGGACGGGCTGGCAGCCCAGCACCACTCCTTCCGCAGTCACCTGGAGATAGCGAAAAGCCGGGGCCTGGCCCTGCAGATCCACTGCCGCGACGCCCACCAGGACGTGCTGGAGATCCTGGCGGAGGTGGGTGCGCCGCAGCGACTGGTGTTCCACTGCTTCTCCGGTGATGTGGAATTGGCCCAAATCTGCAACGACAACGGCTGGTACATGTCCTTTGCCGGCACCGTGACGTTTAAGAACGCCAACAATTTGCGCGAGGCACTGGCCGTGGCGGACCCTGCCCTGATTCTGGCTGAAACCGATGCGCCGTTCCTGACTCCCCACCCGTTCAGGGGCAAGCCAAATGCCAGCTACATGCTGCCTTATACGGTGGCGGCCATGGCGAATGTGAGGGAAAAGGACCTGGCCGAAATGTGCCAGCTTTTGTCCGACAACACGCAGGCAGTGTACGGCTCCTGGCGCGATTGAAAATGTTGCACTGCTCACTTTTGACAAATAAAGCCTTGTCCCCAAGGTCACGTTTAGGTTACGCTGGGAAACTATTAGCCGTGGTCGGGGAAGGCCAACGGAATTAATGCTGCAAGTCCCACCGTTCAAATTGGGTCCTGCACAACCGTTCGTAAGAACAATGTGAGTATTTTTGCCCTGGTACTTCTGCGGCCAAAAACATGCGCCATTGTTGTTCCTCACTTCTCCGTGCCCGGGTGCTCTAGTAGTTACGGGAACCCGTGTTTTCATTCCTTACAGTTGATGGCAAATTCAGTTATTTGAAGCTTGCCTGCCAGGTTGCCGTGCTCTTGGCACTCGTTGCAGGCCTGATGAGTTTTGTTACGTCAAGCAAGTCATTGACCCTTGTGGTCGACGGTCACAGCAGCAGCGTGAGCGCCTACGGTGGCAATGTGGCCAGCGTCCTCAAGCGTGCAGATGTCACCGTCAAGGGTGCAGATCACGTCTCACCAGCCCTGGACACCCAGGTAAAAGACGGCGAAATCATCACCGTCAACACCTCCAAAGACATCACAGTGAGCCTGGATGGTGCCGCACGCACGGTCACCACCACCTCCAACAACATCAGCGGTTTGATCAGCCAATTGGGCATCGCCGCGAACGCCAGAATTTCAGCACCCGCCAGCACGCTGCTGGCCAATTCCAGCGACATCACCATCATCACCCCCAAAAAGGTGACACTGGTGGCCGACGGCAAGAAGGACCAGGCCACCACCACGGCAGTAACCGTCTCTGACGTGCTGAGCCAGGAGGGCCTGAAACTCTCAGCCACCGACCGGATCTCCACCCCCGTCACAGCCGATGTGGTCGAGAACATGGTGATCACCGTGGTCCGCGTCGTCAACGGCACCGCCACGGAGACGCAGGACGTGCCGTTCGAGACCGTGCAGAGCGTTGATGGAAACCTCTTCAAGGACGAGCGGAAGGTCGTCAGCGAAGGCGTTCCCGGAACTCTTGAAACCACCTTCGGCACCGTTGTTGAGGACGGTGTGGAAGTTAGCCGCAGCGAGACCGGCTCCGCCGTCATCAAGGCCCCGGTTGCGGCCAAGATTGCTGTGGGTGGCAAGGACCGCCCGGCCCCCGAGCCCGCTCCGGCTCCCGAGCCCGCCGCGGCCGCTGCGAACTCCGGTGCTGCCCCCGCCATGTCCAATGAGGCCATGTGGGATGGCATCGCCCAGTGTGAATCAACGGGCAACTGGGCCATCAACACCGGCAACGGCTACTACGGCGGCCTGCAGTTCGACATCCAGACATGGCTCGGTTCCGGCGGCGGCGAATACGCCCCCAACGCCAGCCTGGCCACGAAGGCGCAGCAGATCGACATCGCCAACCGTGTCTACGCCCAGCGCGGCCTGAGCCCGTGGGGCTGTGCCGGCTAAGCACTACTGAGTGAGCATTGAGATCCAGAAACGCCCCCGCATTGTTGCTGCGGGGGCGTTTCTGCTCCCACCACCAACCCCTACCACCAACCCCTACTCCCAACCTCGACTACCAACGCCGCAGCACCTTCTGGGGTCTTTTTCCCAACGCCGCAGCACGTTCCAACCTGCTGTCGTCGAGTTCTGACGGCGTTGAGATGCGCGTTTGTAGACACACATCTCAACACTAAGGTCAGAAGTCGATGCAGGTTCCGAGTCCCTCCCGATGTTCGCTCGCTCCCGAGTCTCTCCCGATGCGCCGCCGTGGGCCGCTTTCTACGCTCCAGGTCTCGGCAGGCAGCAAGTCCCTCATCGTTTGGGCAACTCCGGTGGGTCCGCGGAACAAACACCCACGTTTCGTGCCCAAAGGATTCGCACACCGCGCACCGAATGACCAGTGGAGAACAGCCCAGCGACATGGACCGGTGGTTAGCGGATACCATTGTTGCGTGACTAGCCCCGAACAGAGCCCCGCCACCCAGCCACTGCTGGGTGCCACCGAAATCCGCCGTCTTGCGGAGGAAATCGGTGTGCGTCCCACCAAAACACTGGGACAAAACTTTGTCATTGACGGCAACACCATCCGCCGCATCGTGGCAGCGGCCAACATTGACCCTGGCGAAACGGTGCTGGAAGTCGGCCCTGGGCTCGGCTCCCTGACACTTGGCCTGCTCGACGCCGCCAAGCACGTGGTCGCCGTTGAAATTGACCCCGTCCTGGCTGCGAAGCTCCCCGAGACGATTGCCGCGTTCCGCCCCGCCTTGGTGAACAACATCGACGTCGTACTTTCCGATGCCATGCGTGTCACGGAATTGCCGGCCGTTCCCACAGCGCTCGTGGCCAACCTGCCGTACAACGTGGCCGTGCCCGTAGTGCTGCACCTATTGGAACACTTCCCGTCGCTGCAGCACGGCCTGGTCATGGTCCAGGACGAGGTGGCCGATCGGATGGTTGCCGGGCCCGGTTCCAAGACGTACGGCGTGCCGTCGGTCAAGGGCGCCTGGTATTCACAGATGCGCAAGGCCGGCGTCATTGGCATGAACGTGTTTTGGCCGGCACCGAAAATCAACTCGGGGCTTGTCGGCTTCACTCGGCACGAACCGCCGGTAACGAGGGCCTCGCGCCAAGAAGTTTTTGCCGTCATCGATGCAGCCTTTGCCCAGCGCCGCAAGACGCTCCGCGCGGCACTGGCCGGGTGGGCAGGCGGGGCAGCCCAGGCCGAGACGTACTTGCGCCTGGCAGGGGTGGATCCCAGCGCCCGCGGTGAAGTCATTGATGTGGCAGCCTTTGCCCGGATTGCCGAAGCCAAGATTCCATTGACGGCCTGACATGGATCATGTGACGGGGAACGGCAGCGGCATGGCGGAGGGTTTGTTCAGTGATCAGCTCTGGACGTCCGCCCCGCGCTGCGTGAAAGTGCGGGCACCGGGCAAGATCAACGCCTTCTTCCAGGCCGGGCCGTTGCGTGCGGACGGCTACCACGCCGTGGCCAGCACGTATTTGGCGGTGTCGCGTTACGAGGAAGTCGCTGTTACGGCACGTCCCGGCACTCCCGCAACGGCTATCACGGTCAGCATCGGCCCAGGCAGTTCCCTGTCGCCCCAAGCGCTTGCCGGCATACCGCTCGACACAAGCAACCTCGCCGTCAAGGCGGCCCTGCTCGTGGCTGAGATTGCCGAGAACCCCAGCGGCGTCCACATTGAGATCACCAAACATGTGCCGATCGCCGGCGGCATGGGCGGTGGCTCGGCAGACGCTGCGGCAACGCTTGTGGCCTGCGATGCGCTGTGGCACACCGGACTGTCCCGGGAGGAGCTCTCCCAGCTGGGTGCTGAACTTGGTGCAGACGTGCCCTTCGCACTGTTGGGGGGTGCCGCCGTCGGACTTGGCATTGGTGATGAGCTCACAGCGGCGCTGGCCCCCACACCACTGCACTGGGTCCTGGTGCCGGCGGACTTCGGCCTGTCGACGCCGCTCGTATACGGCGCGCTGGACACGCTGCGCGCCGACGCCGGGATTGTCGCCGAGGAGCCGGTACAGGTTGAGGCCGGTGTGCTGACAGCGTTGCGCGCCTCGGATCCGCAGGCGCTGGCGCCCTGGCTGCATAACGATTTGCAGGCTGCGGCGCTGTCGCTGGCCCCGTCGCTGACGCCCGTGCTCGCCAAGGGAACGGAGCTGGGGGCGCTAGCATCGCTGGTGTCCGGCTCGGGCCCAACGCTGGCATTTCTGGCTGCCGACGAGGACCATGCGCGGCAGCTTGCCGCGGCCCTGACCGACGCCGGGCATGAGGCCTGGGCAGTGGAAGGCCCCGTGCACGGGGCAGCAATCATTCAATAATTCATTCGCAACATCTTTTAGAAAGTGGTACCACGTGGCTCATCTGCTGGGCGGGGAAAATCTAAGCATTGCCTTCGCCACCCGAACCGTGCTTGACGGCGTCAGTGTCGGCCTTGACGAGGGGGACCGCATTGGCATTGTGGGGCGCAACGGCGACGGCAAGTCCACGCTGATGCGCCTGCTGTCAGGGCGCCAAACCGCCGACTCCGGCCGCGTCACCGTGCGCGGCGGCGTCCATGTGGGCTACCTGGACCAGTCGGACGTGCTCGACGGCGACCACACCGTGGGTTTCGCGATTGTGGGGGAGTCCGCCGACCACGAGTGGGCCTCCAACCCCAAGATCCGCGAAATCATGGGCGCCCTGGTCGGCGAGGTCGACTGGCACGCCAACATCCACGCGCTCTCCGGCGGGCAGAAGCGCCGTGTGGCCCTGGCCAAGCTGCTGATCGGCGATGACGATGTCATCATGCTCGATGAGCCCACCAACCACCTTGACGTGGAGGGTGTCGCCTGGCTGGCCAAGCACCTGCAGGAACGCTGGCGTGCCAACGAGGGCGCCTTCCTCGTGGTCACCCACGACCGCTGGTTCCTTGACGAGGTCTGCAACCGGACCTGGGAAGTTCATGACGGCATCATTGACCCGTTCGACGGCGGTTACGCCGCCTATGTTTTGGCCCGCGCAGAGCGTGACCGGACGGCGAACGTGATGGAGTCCAAGCGCGTTCAGTTGGTCAAGAAGGAGCTGGCGTGGCTGCGCCGCGGCGCCCCGGCTCGTACGGCGAAGCCGAAGTTCCGCATCGAGGCCGCCAACGCGATCATCGCCGACGTCCCCGAGCCCCGCGACACCGTGGCCCTGTCCAAGATGGCCACGGCCCGCCTGGGCAAGGATGTGCTGGATTTGGAAAACGTTTCCCTGACGTATGGCGAGGGCGAGAACGCCAAGGAACTTTTCAACAACATCACGCTGCGCCTGGCCCCGGGGGAGCGGCTCGGCCTGGTCGGCGTCAATGGTGCGGGCAAGACCACGCTGTTGCGCCTGCTCAACGGTGAGGTCCAGCCGTCCTCCGGCAAGGTCAAGACCGGCAAGACCGTGCGCACTGCGGTCCTGACGCAGGAGGTCCGGGAGCTGGACGACGTCCTGGACATGCGCGTGATCGAGGTGATTGAGCGGGAGAAGCGCTCCTTTGACGTGGGCGGCAAGGACATGACGGCCGGGCAGCTCGTGGAGCAGCTGGGCTTCACGAAGGACAAGCAGTGGACCATGGTGAAGGACCTTTCCGGTGGTGAGCGCCGGCGTCTGCAGCTGCTGCGCCTGCTGGTGGGCGAGCCGAACGTGCTCATGCTCGATGAGCCCACCAACGATCTCGACACCGACACGCTGGCCGCCGTGGAGGATGTACTGGACGGCTGGCCTGGCACGCTCGTTGTGGTCTCGCACGATAGGTACCTGCTGGAGCGCGTCACTGACCACCAGATGGCGTTGCTCGGCGACGGCCAGCTGCGCGGTCTGCCCGGCGGCGTGGACCAGTACCTGGAGCTGCGTGCCGGGGCTGGGGTTGGCCCGTCCGCTTCGTCCCCGTCCGCTGCTGCTGCGCCGTCCGGACCCACGGAGGCGCAGAAGCGCGACGCCCGCAAGGTGCTGAACCGCCTCGAGCGCCAGCTCGGCAAGAACTCTGCCGCCGACGCCAAGATCCACGCCCAGATGACTGAGAACGTGGGCAACTACGACGTGCTGGGTGAGCTTCAAGCCAAGCTGGCCAAGCTCGCCACCGAGCGCGAGGGCCTGGAACTTGAATGGCTCGGAGCCTCCGAGGTGCTCGAGTAGCCCCTGGCCTTTGCTGATCCTGGTTTGCCCTGATATGCCGTGTGGCGACGGCATGTTGCGAACTCATGCACATTATTCCGGGTGTCGGAATAATGCGCATGAGTGTACGTGGTGCCATGGTGTGAGCGTTAGTGGCTGACTTTGGCGAGATATTCCACCAAGGCGGCTCGAACAACATCACTGGGTTTGCGGTTTTCCCTGGCACTGAGGGCTACTAGTTGTGCATCAAGTTCTTTGGGAAGCCTGATGGACCTGGACGGAGAGGTGCCGGATTTGCTCAGTGATGGTTTTCCCACCGCGCGTTTGACTGCCGCTGACGATCCGAGCGCGGCTTCCAACAGGGATTGTCCGGCGCCAGGGGAGGGGGAATGGGTGATCACTGACTCGGGGGCCATGGAGAAATCAGATTCGGCCCACTCGGCGAGTCGGATGGCATCTGCTTGGGCAGATTCCGTCAGCTCATCGTTCGGGAGGCTGTTATTCGGTGTCATTCCTCTGACCTTTCTCGGGCGAAATCTAGGTGCTTCTGGCGTGCTTTCATAACATGGAAGACCAGAATGTCGGCAGGTGGCGTGATCACGACCATGACTTCCAGCATCGTTGACCGGTCTGCGCTTGTGCCGATGAAGGGATCGGGGCGAGTGCTGGAGCCCGCCCGCGGTTCATCGAAGTGCTGCACGCGGTAGACGTAGTTTTGAATCGCCTACAAAGCGTCCGAGTGCGTGATGCCGTGTTTGTCCGCGCTTTCAGACCCACGGATCGCCATGGATATATTTAATGACGACCAGGTGAATATTGCAAGACAATATCAATGAGCACAGGCTGTGGCGTCCCCTGCCAAAGCTATGTTCTGAGCTGCCCGTCCCAATCTGCGTAGCACTCACACTGGGTGTGCCGCCTGGCACTGTTGTGCGGCACACCCGAGTCCAGTTCAGCGCAGATTGGGTCAGAAGTTGCTGGATCATTCCTCCACAGCCCGGGCCCCGCTCCCCGCCACCCACAATTACGACGCCGGGGCTGCCGCTGGCCGTGTTTTTGGCCAACCATGGTGCCATGAGCCCCCGCAGAAGCCCCGTTAAGCAGTCCATTGAAGCGGTCATCGCATCCCTGGGTGGGACGGCCCGTCAAAAGCCCTCCTGATCTGCGGATTTTCCAGCCGACAGATCCGAGAGGCCGTTGCGGGCGGGTTGATTCAGCGCTGTGCTCGAGGTGTATACGCCGTGCCACAAATTTCTGCCGAGGCCGCCTTCCTGGCCGCCCAGCAAGCCAGGCGTACCTGCCTGAGTAAGGCGGCTGAACTTGGGCTGTGGGTATTGGAGGAGCCGAAACAGCTGCATGTTGCCGTGGCCCATGGGCGGCCGGTGCCCGGGTGCGTGGTTCACCGGGTCAAGGGTGGTCAAACACTAACGGATATTCTCCGGCAATGCGTCCGTTGCGGCACCGAGGTTGAAGCGCTGGCCATCTTGGAATCGGCCGTCGTCAACGAAAAATGCTCCATCAACCATCTCCGCAAGACCTTCATTGGACGGGAAGACACCGGCGGGCGCGCCATTGTGGAACGGATTGACCCACAGTCCATGTCCATTGCTGAAACCTGCAGCCGCTACCACCTGCGCAGACGGGCCACAACGTGCAGGGCCAGGCCTTCATCATCCATGCCGGGCACATGGATGTCGTGGTCGACGGGATTCTGGGCCTGGAAATCGACAGCAATAAGTACCACAACGACGCCAAACAATGGAGGAAAGACCTGCACAAGGACACCATGTATGTGTTGGCGGGGATGTGACGGCTGAGGATTCCTGCGGCCGTCGCCATGTACCAACCGGAGATCATGGTGGGGTGGGTGGACCAGGCTCTGGCACGGATACGCTCAAAGCATGAGGTTTGAAATGCGGTGACGCCGCAGTGGGGCCACACGTTGCGCTGTGAGCTTTGCCACTGCCAGGCATAAATATCACAGCCACGATGGCTCTCAACTCGCGAAATATGCCATGGCCGTGGCACACTATATTCTCGTGAGCTTCTCGCGAGAGCAAGTGGCGCATGGTCCGCCCTGGTGTAACGGCAGCACCCCAGCCTTTGGAGCTGTGGAGTACAGGTTCGAATCCTGTGGGCGGAACCATTTGGCAAAAGTTCGGGCACCTGCGCCGAGCAGGTACCATGGAATAGTTTCCCATTGCGTACGTTTGAAAACGGACTTGTGTCCGGGTAGGAGTGCCACTTAGTGAGCCCCCAAGACATCCCCACCACCAACCCGGCAGCAGTGATTGTTCTCGCCGCCGGCGCGGGAACCCGGATGAAATCACGCACACCCAAGATCTTGCACACCATTGGTGGCATATCCATGGTTGGCCATGCGATGGCAGCGGCCAAGGGTCTCGCCCCGGCCACGCTGGCTGTTGTTGTCAGGCATGAGCGTGATCTCGTCGCTGCACACATCACCGCACTCGATGAAACCGCGCACATTGTCGACCAGGATGAGGTCCCCGGCACCGGCCGCGCAGTCCAGCAGGCCCTGCAGACACTCGACGCACAGGCCCCGCTCGATGGCACAGTGGTTGTCACCTACGGCGATGTCCCGCTGCTCACCACCGAACTGCTCGCCGAGCTCGTCGCCACGCATGACAGGGACGCCAACGCCGTCACCGTGCTGACAGCCGTTCTGGACGACGCCGCCGGGTACGGGCGCATCCTCCGCGATGCCACCGACGGCACCGTCCTGGGCATTCGTGAGCACAAGGACGCCACCGACGCCGAGCGTAAAATCCGTGAGATCAACTCCGGCATCTACGCCTTCGACGCCGCCGTCCTGCGCACCGCGCTGCAAAGTGTCACCACAGACAACAACCAGGGTGAGATGTACCTCACCGATGTTCTTTCCCTGGCCAGGAACGACGGCGGCCGGGTCGCCGCGGTCTCCACCACCGACCGCTGGCAGGTGGAAGGCGCCAACGACCGCGTGCAGCTTGCCGCGCTCGGCACCGAACACAACCGCCGCATCGTTGAAGGCTGGATGCGCGCCGGCGTGTCCATCATCGACCCCGCCACCACCTGGATCGACTCCACAGTGGAACTCGCCGAGGACGTCACCATCCTGCCCGGCACCCAGCTGCACGGAACAACAACTGTGGCGCGTGACGCCGTCGTTGGTCCCGATTCAACGCTGACCGATGTGCAGATCGGCGAAGGTGCCGAAGTGAGCCGCACCCACGGTTCCGGTGCCATCATCGGCGCGGGCGCCCACGTTGGCCCCTTCACCTACCTGCGCCCCGGCACGGTGCTGGGTGCGGACGGCAAGATCGGCGCGTTCTACGAAACAAAGAACGTCACCATCGGGCGCGGCTCCAAACTGAGCCACCTTGGCTATGCCGGCGATGCTGAGATTGGTGAGGACACCAACATCGGCTGCGGCAACATCACGGCCAACTTCGATGGCGTGAACAAGCACCGCACCGTCATTGGATCGGGCGTGCGCACAGGCTCCAATACCGTGTTCGTGGCCCCGGTTTCCGTGGGGGACGGTGCCTTCACCGCCGCCGGCGCCATTGTCCGCAAGGATGTGCCGGCCGGCGCGCTCACCATGAGCGTCGCCCCGCAGCGCAACTCCGAGGGCTGGACTGCCGAGCACCGCCCCGGCAGCATCTCCGCCGAAGCGGCCACCGCCGCCGGCAACGGCGCCAACTAAAACTTCTCACCGACCCCACCATTGCGAGAAAGCGAACCCATGAGCGAACTAAGCCGTAACGTCGACAGGAAACTGGTGCTGGCAACCGGCCGCGCCCACCCCGAGCTGGCCGAGGAAGTGGCGCAATGTTTGGGCACGGAACTGCTGCCAATGTCGGCTTACGACTTTGCCAACGGTGAGATCTACGTCCGTTCCGGGGAGAGCGTGCGTGGCAAGGAAGTCTTCATCATCCAGGCCCACCCGGCACCGTTGAACAACTGGCTCATGGAACAGCTCATCATGGTCGATTCCATGAAGCGCGCCTCCGCCAGCGTCATCACCGTCGTTGCCCCGTTCTACCCGTACTCACGCCAGGACAAGAAGGGACGCGGCCGCGAGCCGATCTCAGCCCGCCTGGTTGCCGACCTGTACAAGACGGCCGGCGCCGACCGCATCATGAGCGTTGACCTGCACACGGCGCAGATCCAGGGCTTCTTCGACGGCCCCGTCGACCACCTTTTTGCCATCCCGCTGCTGGCTGACCATATCCGCAAGAGCGTGGGGGACGACGACGTCACTGTCGTTTCCCCCGACACCGGCCGCGTGCGCGTGGCCGAGCAGTGGGCCGAGCGTTTGGGTGGGGCGCCTCTCGCGTTCGTCCACAAGTCACGCGATTTGACCGTGCCCAACCAGGCCGTCTCCAAGACTGTTGTCGGCCAGGTAAAGGGCCGCACCTGTGTCCTGATCGATGACATGATCGACACCGGCGGAACCATCGCCGGCGCCGTCAAGGTCCTCAAGGATGCCGGTGCCAAGGATGTCATCATCGCCGCCACCCACGCCATCTTCTCGGATCCGGCTGCCGAGCGCCTCGCCAACTGCGGTGCCCGCGAAGTGGTTGTCACCAACACGCTGCCCATCCCGGAAGAGAAGCGCTTCGAGACCCTCACGGTGCTTTCCATCGCTCCGTTGTTGGCCCGCGCCATCAAGGAAGTCTTCGAGGACGGCTCCGTTACGAGCTTGTTCGACGGCGACGCGTAGCCCCTAACTTTTTCTGCCAGACGGCCGCGTCCCCTCATCGGGACACGGCCGTTGGTGTTTTAGGCGCGTCCGGTTGCGCACGCATACGCATCACTTGAGCCCGCTTCCGCGTATAGGTGCTCATGCGCTGAAGTCAGGACGAGTGGGGCATCTGCGCGCGGGCCACGGCGCCCCTGCTCGGACCCGACCCTGCTCGGACCCTGCCCTGCACCCCGAAGCCCGGAAGCCAGGCGTCCGTTCGGTGCCCGTCTCTCTGCTAAGCTTGTCCAGTAAACCTTGGCGAGGGACGCTTGCAAAAGTGTCCGTGATCGACTGGGTCCCACAGCTCCTGAATCTTTGATGGATTGTGTTGACCTGTTTAGTCCACGCCCACCACAAAGTATGAAGGAGCTTTTTCATGTCTGATTTGAACCTCATCGGCGAAACACGCAACGAATTCGGCAAGGGCGCGGCACGCCGCATCCGCCGTGCAGCCCAGATCCCCGCCGTCATCTACGGCCACGGCGCAGCCCCCCTGCACTTGGTTCTGCCTGAGCGCGCAACGGTTCGCGCCATCCGCGCAGCCAACGCACTGCTGACCATCACCATCGACGGCGAAGAGCACCTCGCCCTGGTGAAGGACATCCAGCGCGACCCCGTTCTGCAGATCGTCGAGCACATCGACCTCTTGACCGTGAAGAAGGGCGAGAAGGTCATTGTTGACGTTCCCGTTGTTCTCGTGGGCGAGCCTGCACCGGCCACCGTTGTCAACCAGGAAGAAGTTGTTGTCAGCCTCTCCGCCGACGCAACCCACCTGCCTGCACGCATCGAGGTCAACATCGAGGGCCTGGCCGCTGGCCAGCACGTCCTCGCCGGAGATCTCGTTCTGCCTGCCGGCGTCGAGCTGGTCAACGAAGCTGACCTGCTGATCGTTCACTTCGCCGAGCCTGTTGTTGTCGCCGAAGCTGAAACTGAAGCAGCTGCTGAGTAATCACACGCATGAGTGATACTTGGCTTGTAGTCGGGCTCGGGAATCCCGGGCCCGGCTACAGCCGTAACAGGCACAATATTGGCTACATGGTGGTTGAGGAACTTGCCTCCCGCCTCGGCGCCACTTTCAAGACCCACAAAGCAAAGGCGCTCGTGGCTACGGGCCGTTTGGCGGTGGGCGGGCACAAGCTGATCCTGGCCAAACCCACAGTTTTCATGAACCTCAATGGCGGCCCGACGGCGGCACTCGCCAAGTTCTACAACCTCCCCGCCGCGAATGTCATCGCCGTGCATGACGAGATTGAGATCCCTTTTGACACCGTCAAGCTCAAGCTTGGTGGCGGCGAAGGCGGCCACAATGGATTGCGTGACATCTCCAAAACCCTGGGCACCAAAGATTATTACAGGGTGCGGGCAGGAGTCGGGCGGCCTCCGGGACGGGCCGACGCGGCCAGCCATGTGCTGCGCGATTTCTCCAGCACAGAGAACAAGGCCCTGCCATTCCTCATCGACAATGCGGCCGATGCTGTGGAACTCCTTGTCACCGATGGGCTGCTGGCGGCCCAGGCAAAATTCCGGTAGGACACCCATTTAACTTTGTCTGTGGTTTGCCTCACAGGGGCTGTTAGAATCGGCCTAAGTCACGGCCGTATGAATTGATGCTCAGATCACGCGGATGAATTCGTGACCCAGAGGGTGAACGAGTATGGCGAGCGTGTGGGGAGTAGCCGCGTCACAGCGACCTTCACAAAAAGAGTCGCGGTCTCAGCGGAGGGCACTGGGTGCGGGCGAAAGGCGCCAATGGTCTTCACTTGTACGTCAAGAGGACATTGAAATAGTCCAGGCGTATGTTGCTGACCCGCAGCTCCACGGTGCTGTCATTCTGGGCCCGCGTGGCGTGGGCAAGACCACCCTTGCGCGCAATGTCGCCCGTCGCCTTGAAGAAACCTCCCACGTCGTCAGACTTTTTGGTACAGGCGAGTCAACTGAGGTTCCCTATGCTATTTTTTCGGTCCAACTGGCCAGGTTGAATGCCCGCCAAAGTGAAAGCCCATCGGCCATTCTGGGTGCGTTGGTTGACCAAATCTTGCAGGATGCGCATGGCTTGCCCATTGTGCTGATGCTGGATGAACTGCCGGGCATTGACACCCTGAGCATGGGCGTCCTGATGCACCTTGTTTTGGGCGGCAAAGCCAAACTGCTGGTTGCGGCGCGTTCATCAGCGGACTTTCCCGAAGACCTCGTCTGGATGATCAAGGACGGCCTGCTGGCACAGCAGCGGCTGGCACCGTTCTCCAGGGCTGAGGTGCGCGAGCTTCTGGCCAAGGCACTGGACGGGCCGGTTGCCGAATCAGTGGTGGCGACACTCTATGCCGCCAGCGCAGGAAACCCGTTGGTCCTGCAGGCACTTGCCCATGAGTACCTTAACCGCGGGGTTCTGCGCGCCAACGACGGCGTGTGGGTTCAAGTTGGCCGTCTTGACCAGTTGACCGATGATGCACTGCTGGAAATTGTTGAATCGCGCCTGGCCCGTGAAACACCACAAATGCGCACCAATCTGGAGAAGTTCTCACTGCTGAAGAATGTTTCGCTGGCCCTGGCCATCCAGGTTTTGGGCGCCGATGCGGTCACTGCCCTGGAAGAGCGCGGTTTCCTGGCCATCGCTGCCAACCGCCGCAAGACGGTCAGCTTTGCCGAACCTTATGTGGGGGAGACGGTCCGCAACCAGCTTTCGTCTTCGCAGAAGGCCGGCTATTTTCAGGAACTCTCAGATCTTCTAACGTTGGACGCGGCGGCGTTGAGCCCGCAGGAACTGCTGATTTTTGCCAGCTGGATCAATGAGGCGGGTCTGGCCATGGAGCCGGAAGTGGCCTTGGCCGCAGCCCAATCGGCGCTGCAGTTGTTTGACCCGCAGCTGGCCCTGGCCTGCACCAGCCACATTCCGGTGGACCACCCGCTGGCTGTCCAGGCGGCACAAAAACGCAGCCGGGCCCACTACCTTATGGCCAACTATGCCAAGGCCGCCGAGGTCCTTGACATTATTGCCGTCCCGGTTTTGGATGCACTCTCCGCAGAAGACTATGCCTCCTGGGCCATGGACCTGACCGTTGCGCTCGTGTGGATGCCCGGTACAAAATCCCGCATACACCAGATCCTCGCCCGGACAGAGGCACGCATCCAGCAGGCGTCCGCGGAGGAGCGCCTGAGCGCCGAAAAGTTCTATAACCTGGCCCGGTTTGAGGTCCATGTTAACCGTGGCGAGTTCTTGGAGGTCCTCCACGACCTCAAAATCGCCAGCAAAGATCCCCACGACAGGTCCTACCGCTTGAACAGTGCCAGCCTGCTGACGATGGCCCTGGCCGCCACGGGTCAGGAGCTGGACGCCATTGCACTTTCACAGGCGATTGAGGAAGAGGCCGCACGCTACGACGTGGTCTTGAGGATGAAGGACTGGCACCTTTACGGGAGCGTCCTGGCCTTCGTCTGGAGCGGGCAATGGCGCAGCTGTGAAAACGCCCTGCAACAGGCCATCGACTACTCCAACAACTCCCTGCACTATCGCGGCGGAGCCATGGAACTAGCACTGGGCGTGGTGTATTCATTTGCCGGGCGGGACATGCAGGCGGCCGAGATTCTGCTGATTGCCGCGGCCCAGCTCGAAGTCAGGAACACTTACACCAGCTCGGAACTGGTGTATTCGGCACTGGCATGCGTCTTTGCGCGCCTGGACGACAAGGTGCAGGGGCAGCGGTACCTGGACATGGCGACGGCATCCGGACCCCACGGCCTATGGGTCAGCCGGACACTCTCGGACTATTTTCAGGCCTTGGCTGCCCACTCGCTGGGCGACCCGGCGGCGGCTGGCACACTTGTGGCAGTGGCGGAACAGGACGTTGCCGCGGGCCGGGCGGCACCGGCAGCCAGCGGGTTGCGTGCTGCGCTCATGTGCGGGGCCACCGAACTGCACGACCGTCTGGAACAAGTGGCCCAAAACTGCCAAGGTGCCTTGGCTGGCATCAGCGTCCAACTGGCGCAGGCCGCCCGGGCCGGCGGGAAGGACGGCAGCCAACTGGCACTTGATGCAGCCGCGCAGGCCCAGGCCCTCGAACTGAACGACCTGGAACGCTACGCCAACGAGTTTGCGCTGGAACTTGCCACGGCCGCCGGAGACAAGAAGCTGCAACGCGAAGCCAGGAACCGCTTGCGCGTCATGGACAGGACCGATGTGAAGGAACAAGAGTCAGGGGCTGTGCCGCTGACGCCGCGGGAGCTGCAAGTTGCCCGCCAGGCGATCCGGGGCATGGGTAACCGGGACATTGCCAGCAAGATCGGTGTTTCCGTGCGAACCGTGGAGGGTCATCTCTATCAAGTGTTCGCAAAGCTGGGCATCACCTCGCGCACCGAACTGGAAAAATGGGTTAATCTGTGACGGGATTCGTGAGGGGCAGACCCAATGCGCTGGAACTGCCGTTTTGCCGGGAGGAAGAACTGGCCGACATTGTTTCTGCCATCCGTGCCGAGGATTGCAGGGCAGTCTTCCTGACGTCCGAGAGCGGCCTGGGAGCGTCCACAATCTTGGCGAAACTGGCCGAAGCCGCCAAGGAATATGTGCCGGTTCTGACGGTGCACGGTTCGCAATCGCTGGCACGCATCCCTTTTGGCGTGCTGACGCCGTACCTCAATCTGCAGGACACGCCCACGGAAGCCTTCAGGTTGGGGGTGTTGCGCCAGGTGCTGGCGGCCATCGATGCCCGCCAGGGTGAACTGGGCGGCGCCGAAACCGGCAGCGGAGACCTGCCACTGGTGGTGATCGATGATGCGCACGCCATTGATGAAGGCACGGCGGAACTACTGGTCAGCCTGGTCATGTCCGGAACCATCAACATCGTGGCGTCGCACTCCAAACGGCACAGGATGCCGGATCCGTTGCCGAAATTGTGGTCCACGGGCATGGCGGAGAACCTTGTCCTGCATCCGTTGAGCCAGGAGCAGGGCCACACCTTTTGTGAACTAATGCTCGCCGGTCCCGTCTTCCCCGCCACCAGCTGGCACTATTGGTCCACGGCTGCCGGCAACCCCTTGTTCCTGTCCCTGCTGATCAACGAGGCTGTGGAACAGGGCCATCTCAACAAGGACGCGGGAACGTGGGTGGGCGAGCCTGAACCCCACGTGCACGGCCGTGGTTTGGAGGATGCGGTCACGCGTGTGCTGCGGGGGCTGACGCGCGAAGGCCAAGAAGCCCTGAACCTCGTTGCTCTGGCCGAGCCGCTGGCGGAGTCTGACCTCAAGCGCCTCGTTTCTGGAAAGGCCATCAAGGAACTGCTTGACTGGCCCTTGATCAACCGCCAGTCACCGTCGTCCGATCTCCTGGTGTTGGCGAACCCCATCTACGGCCAGGTCATTCGGGAGATCGTCCCGGTGGCCCAGAGCCGGGTGCTGCATGAGCAGCTGATCGGTGATCTGACGGACGACGGCGGCAACAAGGAATCGCTGTTGCGCCGGGTCCTGTGGGCGGTTGAGGTGGGCATCGAGGTCAGCGATGCGACCCTGTTGCGTGCGGCAATCCTGGCCAGCAAGCTGTTCCAATCCACCACCTCCCTGCACCTGGCGCAGGAGATCCACGGCGCAAACTTCCAGCTCCGTGCCACGATGGTCAAGGCTCGGGCCAAATACAATCTGGGGGACTACCGCGGTGCCTTCACACTCTTGGAGCTGCCGCAGAACCCCGCCAACGTGCACGATCTAATCTTCGGGGCGTTGCTGCGGGCCTCCACCCGGTCGGCCCTGGGCATGCCCGTCGCGATGCTCATGGCTGATGCGCAGGACCTGCGGAAAGCCGGGGCGACGATGGCCCTTGCCGACCCCGGTGAGGCGGAAACCATCCACGCGTACTCGCAAAGCAGCGCCTTGATGGTGGAGCTGATAGGGCTCTCGCGTGCCGGGCGGTATGCGGAAATGACGAAGCTGACGGCGCTGCTCGCAGCCCAACAGGGGCTGCCCACCGCCGCAGACAGGCTCAACCGAACCATTGCGCTGACCATGGATTCGGAGCGGCTCACCGCACAGGGATTCCCGGAGCAGGGGGCGCAGCGTGCGGCCGAGGCGTTCGCCCTGGAACACTCGGAGGAAACCGATGTCTTCTTCCTGCCGGAAAGCATCATGCTGCGCCACCTGACCGCGATGCTGTGTGCCGGCTACTGGTCTGCCGCGACGGGGGCCATGGACCAGTTTTCCATGGAGGACGGGCCCATCGTATTCACCTTCGGGGGAGGTGCCAGCGTGGTGCGCGGCATGGCCATGGTGCGCACCGGGGCGTTCACCGACGCGCTCAAGGTTCTGCGCGGCGGTCTTGATTCCCTGCAGCGCAGCGACCCGCAGCAGCTCCTGGGCTATTGCATGGCCATGGCTGCCTATTGTGCCGCGCGCCTTGGGCAGCGTGAGCTGGCTGCCTCGCTGTTGCGCGAACATGTGGACAGCACCGGCATGTTTGTGGTGCTGGCCCATGAGCG
This sequence comes from Arthrobacter sp. PAMC 25486, assembly GCF_000785535.1. Taxonomy (NCBI): domain Bacteria; kingdom Bacillati; phylum Actinomycetota; class Actinomycetes; order Micrococcales; family Micrococcaceae; genus Arthrobacter; species Arthrobacter sp. PAMC 25486. The sequence goes on from NZ_CP007595.1 coordinate 4,197,706, forward strand.
TGCCTATCTTTCGGCCGCGCGCCAGCTATTGCTGCCCGACGGCGGAGGGCTGGCTGAGCTCTTGGCGCAGGCTGACGCTGCGCGTGACTCGGAATCGGCCATGGTTGAACTCAATGCCCTGGTGCTGGCCCTGGAGCTGGGGGATGAGAGTTTCGCCGGCCGGGCGGCAGAAGTGGCTGCCGGAGTGGAGGGTCCCTGGGCTCGTGGGATGTGTTTGTATGCGGCTGCGCTGCACAACGGTGATGGTCAGGGTTTGAATGAAGCCGGCAAATTTCTCCATCACGCGGGAGTCATGGGGTTTGCCAAACTGGCATTGGCCAAATCGGCAGCCCTGCTCAACGGGACTGGACTAAAGGATCAGGCCCGGAAGTCGCGCCAGGGGCTGGGGAAACTGGCAGCCACTGGCGTCTCCGTGAGCGGGATGGCCGGTGCCGGCGACGGCGGTGCGCTGACCAGGCGTGAGCGGGAAATCGCGGGGCTTGCAGCACAAGGCTTGACGGACAGGGAAATAGCCCAGAAGTTGACGCTGTCCCTGCGCACCGTTGAGGGCCACCTCTACCGGGCTTACGCCAAACTGGGGATATCCACCCGCGAGGAACTGCCTGAAGCGCTCTAAGCGCCACAAGTGTGCCAGAGCATCGCTCGCTTCCGTTGCCATGCCCTGAACTGCCATGCCCTGAACAAAGTGCAATGGCACGCAGGTTAGGGTACTTGCCCCGCAAGGCAGTAGCTTCCACCCCAAACTAAGTACTCGGTGACGAAAATGAGTACTCATTTTCTTCTCAGGTCCAGTACTGATCACTCGTGTTTTGCTGTTGGTGTTGCCGTTGACTAGAGGTGTTGCAAAGGTCTCAACGGTCTCACCAGGGGAAGGTCTCACGATGGTCAAGTTTTCACCCGCCGTAATCGGTTATGACGGAGCGCTGGCCATGCCATTGGGCAACAGTTCTACAGAAGGCTTCTTCCCGCAAGCCCGCTCTCAATCAGCAGGTACCCTGTCCAGCCATGATGGCTGGACTCCACATTCGGAGCCGGCGACGGATAAGCCTTCTGAGACCAAGGCTTTCCCCCAGCCGTCGTCGGCTCCTTCCTCTTTCATCATGCTTTTCCCAGCATCACTTCGTGGAGCAAACAAATGACCGAGCTGAGAATTCTCCCGCACCTGCGCCGGCCGGTTGTCCGCCCTGCCAATGTCAAGGACAAAGGTAGCGCCCCACGGGCCAAACACAGTGTGTGGGATGCCCACACCGTCCTAACCTCAGCGCGCAGCAGCAACACAACCTGGAGCGCACGGTACGCCACCACGCTGCGGCTCAGTGATGCCCTGGTCTCCATAGCCGTTGTGGCTGCGGCCTACTTGTTGCGATTTGGCATTCCCGCACTTCAGGACTCTTCGGGGTTGACGGAGATCGGCTATGTGTGGGTTGGCCTTGCCATTGTGGTGTTGTGGAACCTGGACCTGGCCTACTGCCGGTCACGGGAAAAAGGTGTGTTTGGTGCCGGCGTCACCGAGTACCGCAGGGTGGTCCAGGCAACGCTGCGCACCTTTGGCATCATGGCGATCATCCTGCTCGTCTTTCAGGTCGACGTATCCCGCGGCTTCTTTGCGGCGGCACTCCCACTCGGAATCGTATTAATCGTTGGCGAGCGGTGGCTGTGGCGCAGGTGGTTGAGCCGCCAGCGAAGTGCCGGAAAGTCACTGTCCAAAGTTGTTGTGCTGGGAAACCCGCAGGATGTTGAATACGTCATTGGCCAGCTGCGCGACAACCTGTCAACCGGGTACAAAGTGGCTGGGGTCGCCCTGACAACCTTGCAGCCAAACATGGAATTGCTGCCTCCGTGGTATGGGGTTCCTGTGCTGTCCACCGCGGCGGACATTGCCGACGTGGTTGCCAAAACCGGAGCCGAGGCGGTCTTGGTGGCCGGGGCGCTGCCCGGCGGGCCCAAAGCCATCCAGGAACTTGGCTGGCGCCTGGAAGACATGGCCACTGAATTGGTGCTGTCCTCCAGCCTGACAAATGTTGCCGGACCCCGCGTGCACTTCAGGCCTATGGAGGGCCTTCCCCTCATGCACGTGGAACTGCCGCAATACTCGGGTGGCAAGCACGTTTTCAAGCGTGTCATGGACGTGGCACTGGCTGCGGCCGCCATGGCCGTCCTCCTGCCCGTATTCCTCGTTCTGGCCCTCACTGTCAAGCTCGACAGCCCCGGACCGGCCCTGTTCTTTCAGGAACGTGTCGGCCGAAACGGGAAAATGTTCAAGATGGTCAAATTCCGTTCAATGGTGGTTGACGC